>CBINGC010000033.1:0-41989 GCA_966250105.1 uncultured Sphingopyxis sp.
TGCTCGACTATGTGCAGCCCGATTTCGTCCATGTGCTGGCGGCGGGCCGCATCGTCAAATCGGGCGGCCCCGAACTCGCGCTCGAACTCGAACGCGAAGGCTATGCGGAGATCGCGGCTTGACCGTCAGCGACCTTCCCTCGCGGCGCGACGAAGCGTGGCGCTACAGCGACATCGATGCGGTGACCGCGGCCTGGCCGCTGCCCGCGCCCGAGAGCATCATCGTGTCTGCGGGCGGCGACTTCCGCCGCGCGATCATTCAGGACGAAGGTGCGATCCATCGGATCGAAATGAGCGTCGGCAAAGGTGCGACCGCATCGCTGCATATCCTCAACATCGGCGGGGCTTATGGCCGCATCGAACTGGCCGTGACGCTGCACGAGGACGCGGACTTCCATCTCGGCGCGGCGCAGATCGGCGGCGGTGAGCAGAATCTGGAGATCGTCACCACGGTCACTCACGCCGAACCCGGCGCGACGTCGCGGCAGGTGGTGCGTTCGGTGCTCGGCGGCACGGCGACCGGCACCTATCTCGGCAAGGTCGCCGTCGCGCGCGATGCGCAGCAGACCGACAGCGAACAGGATGTGAAGGCGATGCTGCTCGACCGCAGCGCGACCGCCAACGCCAAGCCCGAACTCGAAATCTTCGCCGACGATGTGAAATGCGCGCACGGCTGCGCGATCGGCGAACTGGATCCCATGGCACTCTATTATCTGCAATCGCGCGGGCTGCCGCCGGGCGAGGCGAAAAAGCTGATGCTGCAGGCGTTCGTTGCGGGCGTGTTCGATGGCGCCGACGACGAGGAAAAGCTGCAGGCGCTCGCGCTGGCGAAGCTGGGAGAGTTGGTGTGAGCACCGCGACCGCGCTCCGAACCTTTCCTGATGTGCGCGCCGATTTCCCCGGCCTCACCCCCGGCTGGCACTATCTCGACACCGCCGCGACCGCGCAGAAGCCGCAGGCGGTGATCGACGCGACGGTGAACGCAATGGGCCGCGACTATGCGACCGTGCATCGCGGCGTTTACGCCCGCTCGGCGGACATGACGCTCGCCTATGAAGCGGCGCGGCGGCGGATCGCGGCGTTCATCGGCGCGAAGGAAGAGCAGATCGCATTCGTTCGCGGCGCGACCGAGGCGATCAATCTTGTCGCCTATTCACACCCGAACAAGGGCCGCGTGCTGCTGTCGGTGCTCGAGCATCACAGCAATATCGTGCCCTGGCAGCTTGCGGGCTGGCAGGTCGATGTGTGCCCGCTAACCGAAGACGGCCGCATCGATCTCGACGCCGCCGAGAGGCTGCTGACGAGCGAACACACAATGGTCGCCTTCGCGCATGTCTCGAACGTGCTCGGCAGCCCCCTCGACGTCGCGCGTGCCGCCGAATTGGCGCACCGCGTCGGCGCCGAGCTGCTCATCGACGGCTGCCAGGCGGTGCCGCGCCTGCCGGTCGATGTCGCCGCGCTCGGCTGCGACTATTATGTCTTCTCGGGGCACAAACTCTACGGCCCGACCGGCGTCGGCGTGCTGTGGAGCGACAAGCTCGATACGCTGCCGCCGTGGCAGGGCGGCGGGTCGATGATCGACCGCGTGACCTTCGAAAAGACCACCTACGCCCCCGCTCCCACGCGTTTCGAGGCGGGCACGCCCGCGATTATCGAGGCGATCGGGCTGGCGGCGGCGGTCGATTATGTCGAGGCGCTGGGCATCGACAGGGTCCACGCGCATGAATGCGCGCTCGTCGGCACATTGCGCGAAGCACTCGCCCGCAAGAACAGCATCACGCTTTTCGGCCCTGAAAACAGCGCCGGAATCGTCAGTTTTGCGATGGCGGGGGTTCATCCGCACGACATCGGCACTATCTTGGACGAAAGCGGGGTCGCGATCCGCGCCGGGCACCATTGCGCGCAGCCGCTGATGGAGCATCTGGGCGTGCCGGCGACCGCGCGCGCGAGTTTTGGCGTTTACAGCAATGAAGACGATGTGGCGGCGCTGATCGATGGCCTCGCCCGCGTCGAGAGGATTTTCGGATGAGCGAGGACCGCATGAGCGAGACCGGGATCAAGGTCGAAGAAGTGGAAAGCGTCGCGGCGCCGCCAAAGGCGCGCGTCGAGGATGTGGAAAGCGCGCCCGAGAAGTTGGAACGCAAGCGCGACTATCTGGAAGGCTTCCTTGCGGCCAAGCCTGCGGCGGTCGACCCGCATGCGATCGGCGGCGACCTTTACGAGGCGGTGATCAACGCGCTCAAGGACATTTACGATCCGGAAATCCCGGTGAATATCTATGACCTCGGCCTGATCTATAATGTCGAGATCAACGACGGCCATGCGCTCGTCACGATGACGCTGACGACGCCGCATTGCCCGGTCGCGGAATCGATGCCCGCCGAGGTCGAACTGCGTGTCGGCGCGGTGCCGGGCGTCGGCGATGCCGAGGTCAATCTCGTCTGGGATCCGCCTTGGTCGCCGCAGAATATGAGCGACGAAGCGCGGCTGGAACTGGGGATGCTGTGATGACCGAAACGAAAACCCGCGCACGCCCCGCCGCCGTCGCCCTGACGCCGAATGCCGAAGCCCGTATCGCCAAGCTGATGGCATCGGCGCCCGAGGGCGCGATCGGCGTTCGCCTGTCGACCCCGCGCCGCGGCTGTTCGGGGCTCGCCTATTCGGTCGACTATGTGACCGAGGAGCAGAAGTTCGACGAGAAGATCGAGACTCCCGGCGGCACCTTCTACATCGACGGCGCGTCGGTGCTGTATCTGATCGGCAGCACGATGGACTGGGTCGAGGACGACTTCGCCGCGGGCTTCGTGTTCGAAAATCCGAACGCCAAGGGCGCGTGCGGGTGCGGCGAGAGCTTCACCGTCTAAACGCGCTTTTTCGCGAAAAACCTGCTATAATGCTCCGTCTGAAGCAGGGGCATTGCCATGGTTCGTGCTTTCTACCTCGCCTATGCGGCGATATGCTATGCGATATTCTTCGCGACATTCCTGTATCTTATCGCCTTCGTCGGCAATCTTCCCATTGTCCAGCCGACGGTCGATTTCGCGCGCGAAGGTCCGCCCGGGCGCACGCTTTTGATCGATGTCGCGCTGATCGCATTGTTCGGCGTCCAGCATAGCGCGATGGCGCGGCCGGGGTTCAAGGCGGCGTGGACGCGCATCGTCCCCGCGCCGATCGAGCGCAGCACCTATGTGCTGTTCGCCAGCGCGGCACTGATCATATTGATTCTGTTCTGGCACGAACTGACCGCGCCGGTGTGGACGGTCACCAATCCGTTGGGCGCCGCGATCCTGTGGGCGTTGTTCGGGCTCGGCTGGCTGATCGTTCTCGTCAGCACCTTCCTGATCAACCATTTCGAGCTGTTCGGGCTGCAGCAGGCGTGGTTTGCGCTGCGCGAAAGGGCGGCCGCGCCGCCCGTGCTGCGCCAGCCGTTCTTCTATCGGTTCGTCCGCCACCCGCTCTATGCGGGCTTCTTCCTCGCTTTCTGGGCGACGCCCGCGATGACCGCGGGACATCTGCTGCTCGCGACCGGCTTTTCGCTCTATATGCTGATCGCGATCCGGCTCGAGGAGCGTGACCTCATCGACGTCTTCGGCGAGGCCTATGCCGGCTATCGCAGGCGCGTCGGCATGCTCATTCCCCGCGTCGGCCGCCGCTAGCGGCAGACCGTCCAACCCGCCGTGCGCGCCGCCATGTCGAAGTGAAAGTGATTGGCGTGCGCCGCATTATGGTCGGGCGACAGGACGGTGCTGAACAGGCCGCACGTCTGGTCGCGCACCGCGTGGAGGAATTCGCTGCGCCGGTCGCCGGGCTCCCAATCATTGATCAGCGTGATGCGCGTCCCGTCGGCCAGGATAAAGGCCGAAATGTCGATCGCGTTGGCGGTCGAATGCTCGCTCTGTGCCTGCTGCCCCGCGATCTTGCGGCAATTATAGCTACCGAGATTTTCCAGCTCGACGATTTTTTGCCCGAAATATCGCTCAGCCAGCGGCTGTACCACGTCGCGATCCCACAGCACCATTGCCGCGGTCACCGCACAGCCCGGCGCCGCGCCCGCGGGCCGCATGGTCGGCGCGAATTTATTGCCGGTCAGGATCATGCGCTGGCTCGCGCGGCATATTCCATTGCCGACGGGCGGCCGCCGCAGATAGCCCGCCTCCGCGCGGTCGAAGGCGGCGAAGCAGGCGGCATCGTCGCTTGCGAGCGCGACCAGCTTGCCGTGCGTCGCCCAGCCCTGCGGATGCGCGAGCTCGAAGCGCGCGCCGGGGAAATGCTCGGGATGGTCGCGCACCCATTGCATGCCGAAAATCGCGCCGAGAGTCAGCAGCACCGCGACGGCGAACCAGATCAGATAGGGGCGGAGAGTCTTCATCTTGTCCGTTTCTGCGTGGCGCAAATTACCGCTTGGCGAAAGCATTTTGCGGCTCGATAGGTTCCACATGGCGAAACGTTCGATCCTGATCGTCGGCGGCGGCACCGCGGGATGGCTGACCGCCGCCTATCTCGCGCGCTTCTTCGACCTGCCGCGCAACCCGCGCCTGTCGATCACCCTGCTGGCGTCGGACGAGATCGGCAGCATCGGCGTCGGCGAAGGCGCCTTTCCGACGATCCGCGATACGCTGCGCTTCATCGGCATCGATGAAAGCGCCTTCGTGCGCGCGACCTCGGCGACCTTCAAGCAGGGCATCCGGTTCGACGATTGGGTGCGCGCACCCGAAGCCGGCCGGTCGAGCCATTTTCTCCACCCCTTCGAGCCGCCCTTCCACGGCGACGGACACAGCCTCGTCGCCTATTGGCTGCTTCAGGACGAAAAGGCGCGGCGGCCCTTCGCCGAGGCGATGACGATCCAGAACCGCGTCGCCGAAGCGCAGCGCGCGCCGAAGCGCCCCGGCGAGGGCGAGTTCACCGGCCCGCTGAACTATGCCTATCATTTCGACGCCGCGCGGCTCGCCGAAATCCTGTCGGCGCAGGCGAGCGCGATGGGGGTCGCGCATCTCGGCGGGACACTGACCGACGTGGCGCTCAATTCCGAAAGCGGCGCGATCGATCATGTCGTCACCGCCGAACATGGCGCGCTCGCGGCCGACCTTTACATCGACTGTTCGGGTTTCCGCGCCGAACTGATCGGCGGCGCGCTGCAATCGCCGTTCCGGGGCGTGAAGCACCAGCTGTTTACCGACCGAGCGCTAGCGTGCAAGCTGCCCTACGACCGTCCCGACGTGCCGATCGCAAGCTATACGATCGCCGCGGCGCACGAGGCGGGGTGGACGTGGGACATCGGCCTGGCCGGCGCACGCGGGATCGGCTGCGTCTATTCGAGCGACCATCTGAGCGACGATCGCGCCGCGGAGATATTGGCCGATTACACCGGCGGGCGCAGCCATGACGTCATGGTCCGGTCGATCCCGTTCGAGGCCGGCTATCGCCCCGCATCATGGGTCAAAAATTGCGTCGCGGTCGGGCTGTCGGGAGGGTTCCTCGAGCCGCTCGAATCGACGGGGCTGGTGATGATCGAGACGGCGGCGGCGATGATCGCCGAGATGTTCCCGCTGAACGGCCCCGTTGGCGCGCCCGCGCGGCGGTTCAACGAGCTGATGGCGGCGCGCTACGACAATATCATCAACTTCCTGAAGCTGCATTATTGTCTGAGCCAGCGCCGCGAAGGTTTTTGGCGCGACAATGGCGATCCGGCGTCGATCCCCGACCGGCTGAAGCGATTGCTCGAGGAATGGCGCTATCGCCCGCCGAGCCGCTTCGATTTCATCCTAGACCTCGAAAGCTTCGCGCCCTTCAACTATCAATATATCCTTTATGGCATGGGGTTTCACACCGACCTGTCGCCAGTGCGCGAGGATTTCCCCGACATCGCCGAGGCCGAGCGCATCTTTGCCCGGATCAGGAATTTCGGCGACCGCGCGGCGAGCGAACTGCCGGCGCACCGCGCGATGATCGATCAGATCAACGCGGGTGCGGCTACCTCCTGATCTCAGGCCGGGTTCGCCTCCAGGCGGCTGCCACCTGGCGCGGCATCCGGCCCCTCGGTGCCCAACTGGCCGAGCTCGCCTATCTCGCGCGCCTTGCGGCCATAAACAAGTTCGAACAGCGGTCCGGCCATCACGGTGGTGACGATCGCCATCAGCACCATGATCGCGAACAGTGTCGGGCCGATGATCCCCTTTTGCAGACCGATGTTGATGATGATGAGTTCCATCAGCCCGCGCGCGTTCATCAGCGCGCCGATGCCCATCGCAGTGCGATTATCCTCACCCGCGAGCCGCGCCGCAAACCAGCAGGCGCCGAATTTCGCCGCGACCGAAACCAGGAGGATGCCGACCGCAATGGCGAGGATCGACAGGCTGTTCACTGTCGTAAGCTGCGTATTGAGCCCTGAGTAGGTAAAGAACATCGGCAGCAGGAAGACGACGGTCATCGGCTCGATCTTCTTCTTGATCTCCTCTGTCAGGAGGCCGCGCGGCATGCACGCGCCGAGCAAGAAGCCGCCGAAGACCGCATGGATGCCGACCGCGTCCATGAAGAAGGCCGACATCGCATAGAGCATCAGAACCACCGCCAACAGGCTGTGCGTCAATTCGCCCTTTGCCTCGACGGCGCGGCTCAGCGGGACGAGCAGCTTTCGCCCGACGAAGACCATGAACAGCGCGAAACCCACCCCGCCGACGATGGCGAGCAACGCGATGCCGGGCCCGCCCCCGAAGGTCGCGAGCACGATCGCCAGGACGCACCATGACACGGCATCATCGAATGCGCCGGCCGTAAGCGAAAGCGTGCCGAGCGACGTGTCGGCGAGACCGCGCTCGTTGATGATCCGCGCCAGCATCGGGAAGGCGGTGAGCGCAATGCAAGCGCCCATGAACAGCGTCGCAGCCCCCTGTCCAAGTCCCTCGGTAAACAGACCCGGGATATCGAGCAGGAACGGCGTGACTGCTGCCGCAAGCAGGAAGGGGGCGACAATACCGGCGGCCGACACGCCGACCGCACTTTTCGCCTTCGACCGGAAATGATCGAGCCGTAGCGTCGTCCCGACAAGGAACATGTAAAGGCCGACACCGAATTGCGCGCCGACATAGAGAATGTTGCGCGTTTCCTTGGGAAACAGCGCGGCCTGCAATTCGGGAAAGAAGAGACCGAAGAGCGAGGGGCCGAGCACGACGCCAGCGATCATTTCGCCGACCACCTGCGGCTGGCCCATAAAGCGTTTCGCCGCCCAGCCCACCACGCGGCAGACGAGCAGGATGACCGCGATCTGGAGGAAGAAATGGATGCTGAAATCGGTCGGCGTATAGCTCGCCGCCGAATTGACCGCAGGTCCGTGCGCGCCCAGGACATCGCCGATCGCGCGGGCCAGCTCATCCAGCATATTTGATACCAATTTCCCTCTCCCACCGGAGCGCCCGCGATCTGAATGACGCCGCGGTTCGCCTGTTCCCCGCATCAGGAGCCATGAAAGCATCGCCGGTGCAACGGCGGAAACGCGATTGGGCGCGCCCGCCGCTGTCGATTTCCGGGGCGGCGATCGTTTTTGTTGCCGGGTCGCCACAGTGTAGTAACATACCTACATGTGAACGATCACATTATATCCTGATTTTGCACCGCAGGAGAGGGTGATGAAGCGTGTCACGAGCCGCGAACTCAATCAGGACGTCAGCCGTGCCAAGCGATTCGCGCTGGTCGAACCGGTGTTCGTCACCGATCGCGGACGCGCGACGCATGTGCTGATCAGCATCGAGGCGTGGCGGCAGCTGAGCGGCGAGCGCGAGAATATGGCGGAACTGCTCGCCGCGCCGCCCGGCGAACCCGTGTTTGACCGCGCGCATCTGCGCAAGGCGCTGGAGGGCCGCGGCTGATGTTCCTGCTCGACGCCGAAATCCTGTTCGACCTCCGCCACCCTCGCGCCGATGGCAAAGGCGCGGCGCTCGCCGGATGGGCACAGCGCACGTCGCGCCAGTCGATGTTCCTGTCGGCGCTGTCGCTCGTCGAACTGGACAATGCCGCCGCGCTGGCCGCGAAGCAGGGCAAGGCGGCGGGCGCGGCGTGGCGTGACTGGATCGACGGCCAATTGCTGCCGGCGTTCGAAGGGCGCGTGCTGCCGGTCAATCTCGCGGTTGTGCGTCGCCGGGCAGCGTTGGCGCTCGATAACGACCGCGATGCGTTGCTCGCCGCAACCGCGCTCGAACATGGACTGACGTTCGTGACCTATCGCGCGGCTGCGTTTCGCGGGACGCGGGTCAAGCTGCTCGATCCCAACCGTGCCGCGCCCGATGCAGGCGACGAGGGCGACTGGCGCGAGGCAACGCGCGGGCGGTCGCCGTGGATCCGGAACCTGTTTATTCGGGGGTGATCGCTTAAGGGAAGTGCTGCACGAACGATCAGCGGGTGGCAGATTTCGGCCGAAACCAGCCGTCGCCCCTAAACCGACATCCCCAGCCACCCCGCAATTCCCCCCCCCGCCACAACCGCCGGCGTGACCCACGCGCCCTTGACGCGCCACACGACCGCCAGCGCCGCCGCGAACAGCAACAGCGCAAACCACGGCTCCGCAACCCGCGCGCCCGTCGCCTGTCCCAATTGAACGAAGGTCGCGGCAATGATGCCCACCACCGCCGCCGCAACTCCCGCAAGGAGGCGGTGCAGCGCCGGATTCTCCACGATCGCCTCCAGCCGCTCGAACAGGATCAGCGAAAAGGCGAAGGCGGGCAGGAACATCCCCGCGGTGATCGCCAGCGCACCGCCCAGCCCCCCGGCGACATAGCCGACGAAGGTCGCGAAAATGACGAGCGGCGCCGGCAGCACGCCCGCCAGCGCGATGCCGTCGAGGAACGTCCCGTCGCCGATCCAGCCGCGCCCGACCGTGTCGGTGCGCACATAGGGTATCGCGGTGTAGGCGCCGCCAAAGGTCAACAGCCCGCCTTTCAGCCCGGCGAAGAATAAAGCCGCGAGCGTGACCGGGGCGGCCGCCACCGCCGCAGCCCCGGAAGCGGCAGGGCTCGTCGTCAGATGGATCGCCACCGCCGCGCCGACGGCCGCCGCGACGATCAGCATCGCCGCGGCGGGACGATATGAAACGGCATAGGCCAGCCCCCCGGCGACGAGCGGGATCCAGAAGGGCACTCCCGCTAGCGTCGCGAGCAGGCTCGCCGCGGCGACCAGCGCGAGCAGCGCATCCTCGACGATATGCTCGCCGATCCGCACGACGGCGCGCAGGATGATCGCGAGCACCGCGACCTGCACCCCGAGCAGCACGCCCGCCAGCCCGGCCTGTCCCGCGATCCAGCCCACATATAGCCAGCCCGCGACCAGCATCAGCGCGAGCCCTGGCAGCATGAAGCCCAGCCCCGCGAGCAGACCGCCGATCCGCCCGCGCGCCACCATACCGAGGTGCACGCAAAGCTCGTGCGCTTCGGGTCCCGGCAGAACCTGCAGCACCGCGAGCAGGCGGTTGAAGCGCGCCGCGTCGATCCAGCCTTCCTCCTCGACGAGCGCGTGCCGGATCATCGCGATCTGTGCGACCGGGCCGCCAAAGGCGAGGAAACCAAAACGCAGGAATTTCAGGAACAAGGCCATCAGGCCAAGGTCGGAGGGACGGGTCTGGGCAAGGTCGGTGGTCATATCAACGCTCCGAACGCCGCGAAGCGCGGCGGGTGGAGCGGAACTTGGGCGAGCGCCTCGCCTCGACGGGCGTCCGCGCCGGCCCGTTGCCGCCGATATCCTCCGAAGCGTCGGCGAAGTCAATCGGGTCGGCCGCGAACGTAACATCCTGATGCGACCGGTAGTTGCCGTCGCCTCGAGCGGTGAGCCAACTTAGAATCCGCATCCCCGAGCGAAGACGAGGGGCTCGTTCGAGCGGAGCGAGAACCGCGTAACCACGCTGCCTCGACTTCGCTCGGCATAGCCCCTCGTCTTCGCTCGGGGATGCGGTCTATTTCAGCTTCCCTTTGGCGGGCAACGTCCGCTCCCCACCCCAAAGCAGTCATAGCCACGACCCTACAGCGGCACGAAACTCACCGTCAGCCCGTCCTTGGGCCGCGGGATCGGCAGCACCTGCCATTCGGGCGCATAGCCCTCGGCAACGACGATGCGATGCGTCGTAACGACATGGTGGAAAAAGATCTTCGCTTGCATGTAGGCGAAGTGCAGCCCGAGGCACATGTGCGCGCCGCCGCCGAAGGGCACCCACGCATATTTGTGCCGCTCACGCGCGACTTCGGGCGAAAAGCGCATCGGGTCGAACTTTTCGGGCTCGGGCCAATGCTCCGCCATCATATGCGTATAGGCGGGGCTGACGCCGACCGAGGTGCCCGCGGGGATACGATAGCCGCCATATTCGAAATCCTTGAGTGCACGGCGCGGAAAGCTCGGCACCGGGGGCACGAGCCGCAGCGCCTCCTTGAACGCCCATTCGGTCATTTCGAGCTGGCCGAGGCTGTTGTGCCCGACCCCCTCGCCCGCCGGCGCAACGCTCAGCATCTCCTCGCGCAATTTGTCCTGCCATTCGGGATGGCGTGCGAGTTCCCAGACGAGCGTCGTGATCGAGCTGGTGATCGTGTCGTGCGCCGCCATCATCAGGAAGTTCATATGATCGACGATCGCCTCGACCGACATATATTCGCCGTCGTCATCGCGGGTGCGGCAGATCTGGCTGAACATGTCCTCGCCGCTGCCCTCGCGCCGTTCGGGGACCATCTTGCTGAAATAGTCGACCAGAAAGGCACGCCCCTTCGCGCCGCGACCCATCGCGGTGAAGGGCAGCGGCACGCGCACGACGCCGATCGACGCCTGCACCATGTCGACGAACGCCTTGTTGACCTTGTCCGCTTCCGGCCCCCAGGGAATACCGAGAAAGCTCGTCGCGGCGAGGTCGAGAGTCAGTTCCTTGATCGCCGGATAGAATTTGAAGGTCTTGCCGCTCCACTGGCCGATGCGGCTCCTGATCCCCTCGTTCAGCGAATCGGCATAGTGGCGCATCGGTTCGGGCTTGAACGCGACCGAGAGTATCTTGCGGTCGGCGCGGTGCTTTTCGAAATCCATCAGCATCAGCCCGCGGGGGAAGAGCAGGTTGAGCACCGGCCCCCAGCCCTGTTCGGACGAGAAGATTTTCTCGCGGTCGAACATGATCAGTTCGTTCGCCTCGGGCCCGTGGAGCGCGACGCTGCGCCCGCCGAAGCTGTTGTTGCGATAGACGCGGCCATATTTGGCGACCATGCGGTCGGTGAAACCGCGATAATCGCCAAGCTGTTCGAGCGTGTTGCCGATGATGGGCATGCCATCCTCGCCCGGAATATGATCGAGCGCCTGATCGGGATTGCGCGGCAGCCAGTGCCGTGTTTCCGGCCCGAAACGCTTTTCGGACCATTGGCTATGGGCAGGCTGGATATTCGTCGGCGCATTCATCGGTCGATCCTCGTCCAATATGTTCGGGCATAGGCGTAACCAACTACTGACATCGATGCAAGTAAGGCCTTTCCGGTCGTGAAACACCATTCACCGCAAATTCAACTCGACTCGCGCAATTTGCTGATCGAGTGACGGGTCGCAACCGTTGGACCCCAAAGGACAAAGCCATGGCGAAGAGTTTGAAGCGTCCCCTTTCCATCGCGCTCGGCGCGCTCGCGGCGACGACGCTCGGCGGTTGCTATTATGGCGACGTCTATGGCGCGAGCTATGCGTCGGGCGGCGATTGCGCCGCGCGCTATGGCAACGCCTATTACGACTATGACGGTTATGCCTATGACGATGGCTATGGCTACGACTGTTACGACGCGTCGGATTATGGCGGCGGCTTCGCCCAGATCGGTTTCGGCGGCGGCTGGTACGACAGCTATTATTATCCCGGCTACGGGATGTGGATGTTCGACAATTACCGCAATCGCTACCCGCTGCGCGGCCAGTATCTCGACTATTGGGGCGGGCGCCGCGCCTGGTGGAAACATCATGGCGGGCGCAAGGACTGGAAGCCGGGGCGCCCCGGCGGCTGGCATCGCGGCGATCGCGACGATGACGGTCCGCGCGGCACCCGGCCGGGTCGCCCCGGCTGGAATCACGGCGACCGCGATGGGCGACCGGGCGATGGTCGTCCGGGCCGCCCAGGTGGCTGGAACCGCGGCGACCGCGACAATGACGGCCCGCGCGGCACGCGCCCAGCTCGTCCGGACAGACCGCCGGTAGCGGGCAATCCGGGACGTCCCGATCGCGGCCCCGGCGCGGTCCGCCCGCGCCCCGGACGCGACATCTCCTCGCCCGGGCGTCCCACTCCGTCGGCGCGGCCCGACCGTGGCCCACGCCCCGCACCGGCGGTGCGCAGCGCGCCCGCGCCGCGCGCGACGCCGCCGGCCGGCCGCTCACGCAGCGACCGGGCGAACAGGACCCGCCCCGATTGAGGTCAGATTGGCGGGGCGGCCCTTGCCGGCGCCCCGTCCTTCACTCCCGCCGACACCACCGTCGCCGCCACGAGGTCGCCGATCACGTTGAGCGTCGTGCGGCACATGTCGAGGAAGCGGTCGACGCCGAGTATCAGGCCGATCCCTTCGGGCGGCACGCCGACCGAGGCGAGAATCAGCGCGATCACCGGCAGCGATCCCGCGGGCACCCCCGCCGTCCCGATCCCGCCGAGGATGCAGACGAGCATCACGACGATCTGTTGCTGAAGCGTCAGGTCGATACCGAAAAATTGCGCGAGGAAGATCACGGTCACCCCCTCGAACATTGCGGTGCCGTTCTGGTTCGCCGTCGCCCCGATGGTCAGCACGAAGCGCGCGACCTTGTCGGGCAGGCGCAGGCGGTCGTGCGCGACGCGCAGCGCGGTCGGCAGCGTCGCATTCGACGAGGCGGTCGCGAAGGCCATGACGAAAGCCTCCTGCGTCTCGCGAAAAAAGGCCACGGGCGATTTTCGCGCGAGCGTCTTGAGGAGTAGCGGGAAGACGACTAACATCTGGAGCGCGAGCGCGAGCAGCACGACCCCGACGAAGGCCGACAGACGGATGATCAGGTCCCAGCCGAACTGCGCGGCGAGGTTGAACATGAAGCAGAAGACGGCGATCGGCGCGAGCTGGATGACGAGCCCGATCAGCTTCATCACCACTTCGAAAATGCCCTCGATCGTGGTCTTCAGCGTCTCGGTGCGCGGGGTGCTGACCAGCATCAGCCCGATGCCGAAGAACAGAGCGAAGAACATCACCGCGAGCACATCGTTCGCGCCCATCGCGGCGAAGATATTGTCGGGGACGATCGCCACGACGGCGTCGATCCCGGATTTGGATTCGCCTGCGCGATCGGCGATCGCCTGCGCCCCCGCGGCGCCCTCGGCCATCAGCGAGCGTGCCAATGCGGGATCGACCCCGGCGCCCGGCTGGATCAGGTTGACGACGAGAAGGCTGATGACGACCGAAATCGTCGACACCGCGATCGTATAGATAAGCGTGCGCAGGCCCACCGATTTCAGCGCGCGCATCTCGCCCATTTCGGCGACCCCGACGATCAGTGCCGAAACGAGCAGCGGGATGACGAGCATGAAGAGCAGGCGCAGGAAAATCTGCCCCAGGGGCCCCGTCGCATAGGTGGTAACCGTTTCGACCCACGCCGCGCCCGGCGCGCCATAATGGACGGCGAGTCCGATGACGAGGCCGGCGAGGAAGCCGATAAGCATTCGCCAGCGCAGCCGCCGCGCGCGCGCCTCGTCGCGTCCGGCCTCGTCGATTGCGGCCGCTTCGGCCATGTCTCAGCTCCTTGTTCGCCCCCGGAAGGGGCGGCCGGCAGCTCGCGCGTTACACGTTATCGGCCGCTGGCTTATTATCCCCCGCCGCATCACTATCACGAAGATCGAGCCCGCGGGTTCCATGATGCGGTGTATGCGCCGGTGCGTGCGGCCGTTCGGCGTCGGCGGGTTCGGGCACTTCGAGCATGCCCTCCCACTTGGTGATGACGCTCGTCGCCACCGCATTGCCGACGACGTTGGTCGCGGTGCGGCCCATGTCGAGGAAATGGTCGATTGCGAAGACGAGCGCGACGCCCTCGACCGGCAGGTCGAACATCGCGAGCGTCGCGGTGATGACCACAAGGCTGGCGCGCGGCACCGCGGCAATTCCCTTGGACGACACCATCAGCGTCAGCAGGATCAATATCTGCGTGCCGATCGACAGCTCGATGCCATAGGCCTGCGCGATGAAGATCGTCGCGAAGCTTGCGTACATCATCGAGCCGTCGAGGTTGAAGCTGTAGCCCAAGGGCAGGACGAAGCCCGAAATGCGGCGCGGCACGCCGAAACGGTCGAGCTGTTCGAAGAGCTTCGGCATCGCGGCTTCGGACGAGGCGGTCGAAAAAGCGATCAGCAGCGGTTCGCGGATATAACGGATCAGCTGGAAGATGCGCCGGCGCAGGAAGATCGCGCCGGCGGCGAGCAGCAAGACCCACAGCAGGACGAGCGCGATATAGAATTCGACCAGCAGTTCGGCATAGGTGGCCAGAATGCCGAGACCATTTTCCGCGACCACCTTGGCCAGCGCACCGAACACCGCAAGCGGCGCGAGACGCATGACATAGCCGGTGATCTGCAGCATCAGTTCGGCAAGAGCTTCGGCGCCGCGCACCAGCGGCCTGCCCTTTTCGCCGAGCGCGGTCAGTCCGACGCCGGCGAAGAGCGCGAAGACGAGGATCTGGAGGACGTTGTTCTCCGCCATCGCCGCGATGACGTTCTTGGGGAAGATATGCTCGATGAACTCGAACATATCGAGCTTCTTGACCTCGCCGACCGACTGCGCCGAGGCAGTCATGTCGATCCCGACGCCGGGCTGGAGCAGGTTGACCATGACGAGGCCGAGGCTGATCGAGATCAGGCTGGCGATGATGAACCAGGTGATCGCGCGCGTTCCGATGCGCCCGAGCGCCGAGCTGTCCCCCATATGCGCGATGCCCGCGACGAGCGTGCCCAGGATCAGCGGCGCGACGAGCATCTTGATGAGGTTGAGGAAGATGGTGGCCAGCGTGCCGAAGCTGCGCAGCCAATATTCGAACGCCTGGCTGTCGGCGGGCACCGCGACGCGGACCGCATATCCCACCACGATCCCGAGCACCATGCCCGCGAGAATATATAATGTAAGCTTGCGGTCCATGCGGCCGTCCCCCGAATATTCATTTTGGCGCGCCGTGACCGGCTGGATTCTTCGCCCCTTTGACCCGCCGCAGGCCGCAGCGTCAAGGGGGCTGGCGGTTCGCCCGCTATGCCGTCAGGTTATGAAGAAGGAGATTGCGAGACAGGTCGAAACCCCGGTGATGATGTTGAGCGGCACCCCGATCTTCACGAAATCGACGAAGCGATAATCGCCCGCGGCATAAACGATCGTGTTGGTCTGATAGCCGATCGGCGTCGCGAAACAGGCCGAGGCGCCGATCATCAGCGCGATGACCAGCGGCCGCGGATCGACCCCCAGTTCGGCGGCGATCGCCAGCGTCACCGGCGTCATCAGCGCCGCGACGGCATTGTTGCTGAGCAATTCGGAAAGGATCAGCGCAAAGAAATATATTCCGAAGACGAGCACCCACATGGGCTGGCCCGCCAGTACGGGCTTGACCCAACCGACCATCATCGTCACCGCCCCGCTCTGTTCGAGCGCGAGCCCGACCGCGAGCATCGCGAAGATCAGGATCAGCACGTCGCCGTCGATCGTCCCCCACGCCTCCTCGCTGTCGATGCAGCGCGTCACGAGGATCACCCCGATCGCGATGATCGCGGCGACCCCGATCGACATCACATCGAGCGCGGCGAGCGCGACGACCGCGATCATGCAAAGGATCGCGATCCACGCCTTGCCGCGCCGGAACGCGCGGACCTTGGCAAGATCGGCGCCGATCAGGTGCGGATTGTCACGCAGCGCCTCGACCTCGCGCGGCCCGCCGGCGACGAGCAGGCGGTCGGCGGGGCGGATGCGGACACTCGCGAGATCAGGGCCGGGTTCGTGCGCGGGACGATCGAGGCCGATGATGCGCGCGCGGACCTTTTGCAGGAAGGGTATATCGGCCAGCCGCTGGCCTATCGCCGGATGGTTCGACGCGATCATCGTTTCGACGACCATGTCGCCCTCGGCCGGCTCGCCGCCGCCGATCCCCAGGCGAAACCGGCCCTGTTCGCGCCAGGTCATCAAGGTCGCGCCATCGACGCGGACGATCAGCCGGTCGCCCGCCGCGAGCGTCCAATGTTCCAGGTCGGCGCCGCGCACGATGACCGAGCCGCGACGCACACCGACGATGCGCCCCGTCCGTGGCAGGTCGCGGAACGCCTCGACCGTCATGCCGACCAGATCGTCGTCGTCGTCCAGCACCAATTCGGTCAGATAAGGGTGCGTGTCGTGCGTTCCTGCGGGCCCCTCGACCGGCTTGTCCGACGGCAGAAGCCACCACATCAGCGCGAGACCGATCATCCCCGACGCCGCGGTGACCAGGCCGATGGGGGTGATTTCGAAAATGCCGAAACGCTCCATCCCCGCCTGACGCACGATGCCGTCGACGACAAGGTTGGTCGAGGTGCCGATCAGGGTCAGCGTGCCGCCGAGCACCGCGGCGATCGACAGCGGCATCAACAGCTTTTTCGCGCTGACCCCGGTCACTTCCGAAAGCTTCATCATGATCGGGATCAGCACGACGACGACGGGCGTGTTGTTGAGGAAGGCCGAGGCGACGAGCGCGCCCACCAAGACTTCGACGATGGCGAGCCGCGGATGCTTTTCCGCGCGCTTCATGATCGCGTCGGCGACACGCTGGATCACCCCGGTACGGATCAGCGCGCCCGACAGCACGAACATCGCGCCGATGACGATCGGCGCCGAATTGGAAAAGACCGAATAGAGGCCCTCGGCGTCGAGGATGCCGAGCGCGAGACAAGCGCAGGCGCCGAGGATCGCGATGACGGTGGCGGGGAGCCGCTCCATCAGGAAGCCGACAAACATTGCGGCGAGAATGAGCAGCGACAGGACGGCCTGATGCGCCTCGATGAAGGCTCGGACGGCCTCGATCATATCAGCCGTTCTGCGCGCGGTGGAGCAATTTATGGTCGGCGAGGACGAGCGCCATCATCGCTTCGACCACCGGCGCGCCGCGAATGCCGACGCAGGGATCGTGGCGGCCCTTGGTGACGATGTCGGTCGCCTCGCCCGCCTTGTTCACCGTCGGGACGGGAGTCAGGATCGAGCTTGTCGGCTTGAACGCGACGCGCACGACGACGGGCTGGCCGGTCGAAATGCCGCCCGCGATGCCGCCCGCGTTGTTCGACAGGAAATCGGGACGGTTGCTGCCGTCGGTCGCAGGACGCATCGGGTCGGCATTTTCCTCGCCGCGTAGCCGCGCCGCATGAAAGCCCGCGCCGATCTCGACGCCCTTCACCGCGTTGATCCCCATCATCGCGGCGGCGAGGTCGCTGTCGAGCTTGGCATAGATGGGAGCGCCCCAGCCGGCGGGAACCCCGCTCGCGGCGCATTCGATGACGGCGCCCAGCGAACTGCCGGCCTTGCGCGCGGCGTCCATCAGCCCTTCCCAGCGCTGCGCCGCGGCGGGGTCGGGACAGAAAAAGGGATTGCGATCAATTTCTTCGAGGTCGAAGTTCGCAGGGTCGATCGCATCGCCCCCGATCTCGGCGACCCAGGCATGGATCTGGACCTCCGGGATTACGAGCCTCGCCACCCCGCCCGCCGCGACGCGCGCCGCGGTCTCCCGCGCGCTCGACCGGCCGCCGCCGCGATAATCGCGGATGCCATATTTGGCGTCATAGGCGTAATCGGCGTGGCCGGGACGATAGGCCTGCGCAATCTCGCCATAATCCTTCGAGCGCTGATCGACATTCTCGATCATCAGGCTGATCGGCGTGCCGGTCGTCTTGCCCTCGAACACGCCCGACAGGATGCGCACCTGATCGGGCTCCCGCCGCTGCGTCGTGTGGCGCGACTGGCCCGGGCGGCGCTTGTCGAGGAAGGGCTGGATATCGGCTTCGGAAAGCGAGAGGCGCGGCGGACAACCATCGACGACCGCACCCAGCGCAGGGCCGTGGCTTTCCCCCCAAGTCGTGAAGCGAAGAACGCGTCCGAAGCTGTTGAAACTCATACTTCCCTCTCCCCTTGGGGGAGAGGGAGGGACCCGCGCGGCGTAGCCGCGTGGGAGGGTGAGGGTCCGCCGACCAGAGCAAGCTCTATCGCCCGGCAAACGCCCTTCAGATTATTCATCACGTCCGAATTCGTGAAACGCAGCACCCGATATCCCTCTTTCGCCAAAAATTGCGTTCGCCGCGCGTCATAGTCGATTTGCGCCGCATGGCTATCACCATCGACCTCTATCACCAGTCGCGCCGATTGACAGGCAAAGTCGGCGACGAATGGGCCAAGCCGTTGCTGGCGACGGAATTTGAAACCGCCGATGTTGCTTCCGCGAAGAGCCGACCAGAGCTTTTTCTCGGCGGGGGTGGCATCGCGGCGCAGGCGGCGAGCGCGATCGACCGTGCCATCCCGAAGTTCGAACCGGCTTTTCGTCACGCCCTCACCCTCCCATCGCTTCGCGACGGGCCCCTCCCCCTCCCCCAAGGGGAGAGGGCTTTCACCCCATCCGGCCAAATGCGGGCGCATAGTCCGCGCGTCCGCCTAGCGGCCAAGGCGCGCGCGAGTCCAGCATCATCGCCATGAAATGCGGCCCCGCGAAGGGCGAGGCGAAGCGCGTGGCGAGTTCGGGCGAGTAACCGAAGCGGGGGTAATAGCTTTCATGACCGAGAACGAAGCTTATCGCTACGTCCTGCGCGCGCAATTCTTCCAGCCCGGCGCGGATCAGTGCGTCGCCGATCCCCTGTCCCTGCCCTTCGGGTGCGACCGACACGGGACCGAGGCCGGCGGCCGCCAGCGGCGCTCCGTCGGCTTCGACGTCCATGCGACTGAACAGCACATGCCCGGCGATCACGCCGCCCCGCTCGGCGACCAGCGACACCAGCGCGTCGCCGTCGGCATCGATCATCCGCACCAGTTCGGCTTCCCCCTGATGACCGAAGTCCGTCCCGGCGAAGGCGGCGCGGATGACGCTGTCGATCGCCTCGTCATCCTCCGCGCTGGCGGGACGGACGATAAGCCCGTCAGGCAAGCGCGATGTCCGGGGCATCTTCCTGTTTCATGCCCACGGTGTGGTATCCCGCGTCGACATGATGCGTCTCGCCCGTCACCCCGCTCGCGAGGTCGCTCAGCAGATAGAGCGCCGAGCCGCCCACATCGTCGATCGTGACGTTGCGGCGCAGCGGGGCATTATGCTCGTTCCACTTGAGGATCAGGCGGAAGTCGCCAATCCCCGACGCCGCGAGCGTCTTGATCGGACCGGCCGAGATCGCGTTCACGCGCACCCCCTGCGGGCCATAATCATTGGCGAGATATTTGACGCTGGTCTCCAGCGCCGACTTCGCAACGCCCATGACGTTATAATGCGGGATGACCTTTTCGGCGCCATAATAGCTCAAGGTCAGCAGCGAACCGCCGCCCGTACCCGTTTCGGGATCGAAGGGCGTCATCATCGCCGCCGCGCGCTTGGCGACCGCGGTGAAGCTGTAGACGCTGATATTCATCGTCATCAGGAAGTCGTCGAGCGTCACATCGGCATAATGGCCGCGGAGCGCCTCCTTGTTCGTATAGCCGATCGCGTGGACGACGAAGTCGATCGTCGGCCAGCGCGCCGAAAGCGTCGCAAACGCCGCGTCGAGATTGTCCATGTCGGACACGTCGCAGTCGATCAGGAAATCGCAGCCAAGTTCGTCGGCGAGCGGCTTGACGCGCTTCAGCATCACGTCGCCCTGATACGAAATCGCCAGTTCGGCACCGTGCGCGTGCAGCGCTTTGGCAATGCCCCAGGCAAGCGATTTATCGTTGGCGAGGCCCATGATCAGCCCGCGCTTGCCCTTCATCAGACCCGTCATTTTTTGTCTCCGGCCTTTGCAATAATTACGTCGTCGACGCGCCCAATAGCGTCGTGGCCCAAATCCTCAACCTCGACGAGCGCGGCGTTGAGTTCGGCGCCCATCACCATACCCAATCCGACGAGGTAGAAAAAGAAAAGCGCGACCATCACACCCGCAAGGCTGCCGTAGGTTGCGTCATAGCTGAGCAGGCTGGCGAGCAGCGGCGGCAGCGCGAGGGTCACCCCGATCCACCACAGCGTCGTGAACAGCGCGCCCGGCCACTTCGGGCATTTTTTGAGCCGCCGGTATTTGGACGGGGTCAGGCTGTAGAAGAGCATGTAGATGGCAAGGAACAGACCCGCGCCCGACACCCCGCGCGAGATCAGGACAACCCCCCACGCCTGATATTGTTCGGGCAGCACACGGGTGACGAACTGCTCGATCCCGACGATCAGCACCTGCATGCTGAACGACAGCAGCATCAGCACGACCGCGCCGGTGATGATGCCGATCGACAGCAAACGATAATGGAAAAAGCCCTTGGAAAAATGCGTGCCATAGGCGCGGCGCAGAATGTCGCGCACGGTTTCGATCAGGCTGCCCACCGTCCACAGCGCGACGAGCGCGCCGAGCCACAGGAAAATGCCGGTGCGCGCGGTCATCACCTCGCGGATCGGCCCCGACAAGGCTTTCGCGACTGTCGGCGGCATCGTCGAGAACACTGCCTCGACCGCCCGCTCGCCGCCGACGCTGCCGCCGAAGATCGACAGCGCGGCGGCGAGCAGGATGAAGAAGGGGAAAAGCGCGATCAGCGCGAGATAGGCGAGATTGCCCGCGTGGATGAAGCCGTCGGTATAGGTGCCGACGACGACGCGGCGGACGATATGATAGGCGCGCGTCCCCGGGCCCAGCTGCTCGCGCCCGCGCTCGATAAGGCCCTCGGCGCGCGCGCGCAAATGAACGCGCTTGGCGTGTTCGGCGCGCGCTTCGGGCGAATGCGGCGAATGGCCCTCGGCCAGAAACTCCTTGCCGACCTCGTCGGCGACCTCGCGCTCGAGCGCGGCGACGATCTTTTTATCGTGGGTTTCAGCCACGCATCACACGCCGAGTTCCGCCCGCACGTTGCGCGGATCGGTCCATTCGCTGAGCAGCTTGATCAATGCTTCGTCGTCGGGGGGCAGGTCGACCATCAGCCGCACGAGCTGGTCGCCGCGTCCACCGCTTTTCTGGCTGAAGCCTTTTCCTTTCAGGCGCATCACCTTGCCCGACGAGGAACCCGCAGGGATCGACAGCATCACCGGACCGTCGACCGTCGGCACCTTGATCTTCGCTCCCTTGACCGCCTCGTTCAGCGTGACCGGCAGGTCGAGGCGAATGTTGGCGCCCTCGCGTTCGTAGAAGGGATGGTCCTTGACGGTGATCGTGACGATGCCGTCGCCGGTGCCGCCGGGTCCCGCCTGCCCCTTGCCGGCGAGGCGCATCTGCGTTCCCGTCTCGACGCCGGCGGGAAGTTTGAGGTCGATCGTCGCGCCGTCGGCGAGCGCGATGCGCTGCGGCGCCTGGGTCGCGGCGTCGATGAAGCTGACCGACAGGCGATAAGCGACATTGGCGCCTTTGGGCGGCGGGGCGCTGCGCCCCCCGAACCCGCCGAACGGCCCGCCGCCGCCGCGGCCACCGAACAGCCCTTCGAAAATATCGCCGAAATCTGCGCCGTCATTGCCGAAACCGCCCTGCCCGCGCGGATCGCCGCGAAAGCCGCCGCCTCCGCCGCCATAGCCGAAGGGCATCGCCGGATTGCCCTCGCCGTCGATCTCGCCGCGGTCATATTGCGCGCGCTTGGTCTTGTCGGACAGCAGGTCATAGGCCTTGGTGACGTCGGAGAATTTCTCCGACGCCTTGGGATTGTCCTTGTTCTTGTCGGGGTGCAGTTCCTTGGCGAGCTTGCGATAGGCGGACTTGATCTCCGCATCGCTTGCGGTCTTCGCAACGCCCAGGGTGGAATAGGGATCGGCCATTTTGCTCCTGTAGCCCGATAAGTGACTGGCCGTGAAGGCCCATTGCGTGCGCCATGTGGTAATGTGCCGGGGATCGGTCAAGTTCCACATACAACCCGCTCGACCATGCGCGCCGCGCGCATTATGACCGCGGCGATGAGCGACGATCCCTTTGCCCTGTTCGACAGCTGGTTCGCCGAAGCGCGCGCCGGCGAGCCCAATGACGCCAATGCGATGGCGCTCGCCACGACGACACCCGACGGACGGCCGTCGCTGCGTATGGTGCTCTTGAAAGGCCATGGCCCCGACGGCTTCGTCTTCTATACCAATCTCGACAGCCGCAAGGGCGGCGATCTGGCGGCAAACCCGCATGTCGCGCTGCTCTTTCACTGGAAGTCGCTGCGCCGGCAGATCCGTATCGAAGGCGCGGTGACGCCCGTCGACGAGGCGACCGCCGACGCCTATTTCGCGACGCGCAGCCGCGACAGCCAGCTCGGCGCCTGGGCGAGCGACCAGTCGCGCCCGCTGGACAGCCGCGCGACGTTCGAGACGCGTTTCGCCGCAATGCAGGCGCGCTTCGACGGGCGGGACGTCCCGCGCCCACCGCGCTGGTCGGGCTGGCGCGTTAATCCTTCGGCGATCGAATTCTGGCAGGACCGGGCGCACCGGCTGCACGAACGCACCTTGTTCCGGCGCGCCGGCGACAGCTGGACGAAAGGATTTCTGTATCCATGAGCGCAGCCCGCCGCCTTCCGATCACGCAGGTCGACGCCTTTGCCGACCGCGCATTCACCGGCAATCCCGCCGCGGTAATGCCGCTCGAGGAATGGCTCGACGACGCGACGCTGCAAGCGATTGCGGCCGAGAATAATCTCGCCGAAACCGCCTTCCTCGTTCCCGATGACAGCGACGAGGCCGATTATGAGCTGCGCTGGTTCACCCCGACGGTCGAGGTGGCGCTCTGCGGTCATGCGACGCTGGCGAGCGGGCATGTGCTGCTGTCGGCGGCGCAGTGGCGGAGCGAAATGCGCTTTCGCACGCGCAAGGCGGGGATATTGCAGGTCAAACGTGATGGCGATGATCAGAGCTATCGCATGAAGCTGCCCGCCTATCGGGCGGAAGCGAAGCCGCTGTCCGATATCGCACGCGCGATGGGCGGCGATGTCGTCGAAACGCTGTGGCACGAGGGCGGCTATGCGCTGATCGTCTATCATGCCGCCGAAGACGTCCGGGCGCTGGCGCCCGACCTCGCGGCTCTCAGCAAGGGCGACATTCTCTATATCGCGACCGCGCCGGGCGCGGGCGACCCGTCGGGAGCCGACGTCGTCAGCCGCGCCTTCGCGCCCGGCGCCGGCATCCCGGAAGATCCGGTGACCGGGTCGGCGCACAGCGTGCTCACCCCCTATTGGACGACGCGCCTCGGCCGCGACGCCTTCGCCGCCTATCAGGCGAGCGCGCGCGGCGGCCACGTCGGCTGCCGCCTCGACGGCGACATGGTCGAGCTTACCGGCACCTGCGTGACGACTTTGGTGGGCGATTTTCTGCTATAAGCTTTCGGTGAGATCGGCGAGATGCTCCCGCAGCGCGGGAAACTGGTCGTCGCGGGTGACGCCGAGCCGCACGATCGTCACCCGCTGCGACGGCGAAACGATGATATATTGGCCCTGATGGCCGATGCAGGCGAAGAGATCATTCGGACCGCGATCGGGCCATAGCGCCGGCGTGACACCGGCGGGACGCTTGCGGTTCAGCCAGATATGGCCGCCATAGCCGGCGTCGTTCCGCGACGGCGTCAGCATGAAACGCAGCCAGGTTTCGGGCAGCAGCCGCTGGCCGTTCACGACGCCGCGATTGCGCAGAAACTCGCCGAACTTCGCGTAATCGCGCGCGGTCGCGTGCATGACCGATCCGCCGATCATCGTGCCCTGCGCGTCAAATTCGGGGGTCAGGCTGGCCATGCCGAGCGGCTCGATCAACCGCCCGTCGATGAAACCCAGCATCGCGTCGCGCCGTGCCTCGGGATTGGGCGAAGGAGTCAGCGTGTCGGCGAGGATATCCGACAGGATGACGCTGGTCGCCGAGCTGTAATTGAACACTTCATCGGGTTGCGCCGCCGCCGGCTTGGCTTCGGCAAAGCCCGCCATGTCCCCCGCCCCGTCGCCGAACAGCATTTCGACCGTATCGCCCTGCCAGATCGGATCGCCATTTTCGACATGCTCGAGCCCCGAGGACATGTGCAGCAGGCTCCGCAGCGTGATCGCGCCGCGCGGATCGCCGCTGCGCTGCCACGCCGCCACGGGGGCCGGGCCGTCGAGCGACAATTGCCCGTCGGCGACGAGGAAACCGGTGAGCACCGCGGTGATGCTTTTCGCCATCGACCAGCTGATCAGCTTGGTTCGGGGACCGAAACCGGCGCCATAGCGTTCGTAGATCAATTCGCCGCCCCGCAGCACGAGTAGTGCGCGCGTCTGCCCGACATCGTCGGCATCGGTGAACAGCGCGTCGGCGCGGTTCCTGATCGCAGCGGGCAAGGCGGGTAGCGCGCGCGGCGTCTCCGCCACCTCGACGTCGCCGAGCGATGCGCCGAACTTCGGCGCCGGCGACGCGGGCGCCATCATCGCCTGCCCCGCCGCTTGAGTCAGCGTCCACGCCCCGAGCATCGCGAGGGCGGCACTTGCCAGAAGCCGTTTTTTCGTGATCATGGACCAAGTGAATAACATCAATCCGACCGGCGCTTCAACGGGCGATACGCCGCCCCCCGCTCCACCGCCGCCTGCCGCGCCGCCCAGTGAGCCGACCTCCGGGTCGCCCTCTGGGCCGCCGCCCGCGAATGCGGTGCCATCGCGGAAAAAACGGGGCCGCTGGGGCGGATGCCTGCCGTGGGCGATCATCGGCGCGGTACTGTTCACCATCTTCGCGATCTGGAAATTTCCGTCGTTCAAGGCGCAGGCCGAACTGGGGTCCGCCTATGCCGCGCGCGTCGGCTGTTCGTGCCGCTATGTCCAGGGCCGCAGCCTCGAAAGCTGTCAGAGCGATTTCGAGCCGGGGATGGAGATGGTGTCGTTGAGCGAAGATCCGGCGACCCGAACCGTTACCGGCAGCGTCCCGCTGCTCGCATCGCGTAGCGCGCGCCATGCCGGCGCGAGCGGTTGTCTGATGCAACCGGATAATTAGGGTCCGGTTCTATTCTTCCTCGCTCGCTGGCAGGGTCGCCGACCGGTGTCTGCGGCGCCACTCGCCGGGCGACATGCCGATCTTGCTTTGGAAGACCGCGCACAGATGCGCATGGCTCGAAAATCCGGTGGCAAAGGCGATTTCGGCGATCGACAGCGGGCGGTTCATCAGGAACCAACAGGCACGGCGCAGCCGCTGACGCAGCACATATTGCGCGGGGGTGCGCCCGGTCGCGCGGGCGAAATGGACGATCAGGCTGTTCACCGACATGCCCGCCTCGGCCGCCATATCCTCGACGGTCAGCGGCACTTCGAGCTGGGTCTGGATGAAGGTCATCAACTCGTTGATGCGCCGGATCATGGCCGGGGATTCGCTATGCCCGACCATATGATCGAGCGTCCTCGCGAGGATCGCGATCAGCGGATCGGCGGCCGAGGCATCGCCCGCCGCGACCGCCCGGACGAGCGCCGCGAGCGCGAGATCGTGGTGCGCCGCGAGCGCCCGCGTACCGGGCGCGATCGACAGCCGCGGCACCGGAATCTCGATCTCGCTATAGCGGACCGCACCGCCCTTTGCCGCGGCGCGATAAACAAGCCCCGCCGGGACCAGCCACATCTCGCCCGGCAGCGGATCGCCGAGCGACGTCCGCATGTCGCCCAGCCAGGTTTCGAGCCAGTGATAGCCGCCCGCCTCGTAAAGGATCAGCGCATGGACATCACGCTCGATCGTCCAGTTCGAAGGGCCATCGATCCGGTCAGTGATCGAGGCGACCCTGAGTCCTCCCACTTCCATGCCCGAAGTATGGCAAGAATGGGAGAATGTGAAAGCCTGCTATATTCCCCGATAATATGGTTAAATCGCCCCATCCAAAATACTCGGCCCCAATCGCAGCCAAGACAAATATAGTGCGGGCAAGACTATAGACGCGTGCCCCAAAACACGCCGACACAGACCCCCCCGAAGGCGGACGGCGCGATCGCCGTCCGCCACTTTTCCACGATCAATAGAGGCCGTTATCTCAATCTGGGACGAGGAAGGCATCCATCGCGCGATTGACCGCGTCCGGCGCCTCCCACGGCACGAAGTGGCCGCAATCCGGAACCTGGACGATCGTCACGTCGGGAACCAGATCCTTCATGCCGTCGAGGTTGCACGGCGGCAGCGCGACATCGTCGAGCGCCCAGATCACCAGCGTCGGGATGGCGAGTTTCGGAAAGGGCGCCGCGGGGGGTTCGGCATAGGGCTCGTCCATCGCCGGCACATTGATCGTCGATCCGCGATACCAGTTGATCATCGCGCGGCACGCGTCGCGATCCTCCCAATCCTTGAGCAAGCGGCCGATCTCGTCAGCGGGCTGGAGACCGCCGCTCGGCACGCGCCCGGCAAAGGCGTGAGCGAGAATACCGGCAATGCCATGTTCCTCGATGATCTTGTCGCTCGCGGGGTCGCGAAAGGTGCGGATATATTGGCTGGCTGCGCGCTGTTCCTCGTTGACCGCGAGCAGGCGCTGGAAGATGCCGGGATGCGGCGCGTTGGCGATCACCGCGCGCGTGACGCGGCCCGCCCACGCCGGATGCAGCCCGCCCGGCTGGCCGCCGAGCGCGACCCCCCACGCGATCGCCCCGCCCCAGTCGTGGCCGACGATGGTGAATTCGCCGACGCCCAGCGCGTCGGCGAGCGCGAAGATGTCGGCGATCAGCTTGTCGGGGGTGTAAGACTCGACATCCTGCGGCTTCGACGATCCGCGATAGCCGCGCTGGTCGGGGGCGATGCAGCGAAAACGGTCCGCGAAATGCGGCAACTGGTGGCGCCATGTGCGGTGCGATTCGGGGAAGCCGTGGAGGAAGATCAGCACGGGGGCGCCTTTCGGGCCCATGTCGACGACATCGAGTTCGACCCCGATCGAAAGCTTTACGCGCTGCTGTGCGAAATCGCCGATCATCGAATTGCTCCCTTGGGCTTCATTGGTTTCTTTTCGAAACCAATCTGGCGGGGATCATCGCGGCTGGCAAGCTGCAACAGGTGATGGGTGCATGATGAAGGGGGGAGGATCGCTGGAATGTCCCTAGGGGGTGGGAAGCGGACGTTCCCCTTTCGTCATCCCGGGCTTGACCCGGGATCCCGCTTTTTGACGCGTTCATTGACTTCGACCGCAAGCGGGACCCCGGATCAAGTCCGGGGTGACGAGGATTGATGGGTCCGCTTCCGGCCGCAATCGGCCAAACGCCGACCTCAGGGATAGCTCACCGTCTTCGGCACTTGGGGAATCGGGATGAATTCCTCGCTATCGCCGGGAACGAGCGGGAATTTGCGCTCTTTCCACTCATGCTTCGCTTCGTTGATGCGGTCGCGCGACGAGCTGACGAAATTCCACCACACATGGCGCGGCGTGGTGAACGCCTCGCCGCCGAGCAGCATCACGCGTGCGCCGGTTTCTGCGCGCAGCGTCATCGCCTGTCCGGGCTTGAGGATATAGAGGCTGTAGCGGTCGAGCGCCTCGCCATCGAGGCTCGCGTCGCCCAAGGCCACCAGCACCGCGCGCTCGTCGGCCTCGGCATCGATCGGGATCGTCGCGCCGGCGTTCATCAAGATATCGGCATAGATCGTCGCGGCGTGCTGGGTGATCGGCGAGGTCGCGCCCCACAGGCTGCCCATGATGACGCGCGCCGACACGCCATTATCCTCGATCAGTGGCAGGTCGTCCTTCGCGACATGTTCGAACGCCGCGTCGATCTCTTCCTTGCCGTCGGGCAAGGCGAGCCAGGTCTGCATCCCCGAAATGCCCGATCCGGTCGCGCGTTCGGCGGCGGGAGTGCGCTCCGAATGGACGATGCCGCGCCCCGCGGTCATCAGGTTGCACGCGCCGGGCCGGATCGTCGCATAGGTGCCGAGGCTGTCGCGATGATCGATCGCGCCCTCGAACAGGTACGTGACCGTCGCCAGGTTGATATGCGGGTGCGGGCGCACGTCCATGCCGCGCCCGATGTCGAAATGCGCGGGCCCGAACTGGTCGACGAAGATGAAGGGACCGACCATCGTCCGCGCCTTGTTCGGCAAGGTGCGGCGCACTTCGAAGGCGCCGAGGTCGTGGGTCGAGGGAGTGATGATGTCGAACATCAATCGGGCCTTTCCAGTGTTTTCTTCGTCTTTTCGGTTTCGGCCAAGGCTTTGGCGAGGTTCACTTTGTCCGAGATCGTCATTCGCCCGGCGCGGTCGCGCGGATCGCGAGCGCGTGGACGCGCTGGCCGGGCAGGTCGCCGAGCGCCTTGTTCACGACCCGCTGGCGCGCGACGCGGTTCATTCCGGCGAAGCCTGCCCATTCTATGGCCAGGCTGAAATGCGACTCGCCGCTGCCGTCGTCGCCCATATGGCCGTGATGGCTCGCGCTGTCGTTGCTGAGGGTGAAATTCGCGTCGGGAAAGGCTGCGGCGAGCAGGCTTTCCATCTCTTGCTGTACGGGGCCTTTGTTGCTCATGGGTTGACCATAAGCGCTTCGTCGCCAAATTATAAGACCTCCAACACCCATCGAAAGTCAGTTGTGCCTTCTTCTGCACGCCCTTCCCGTTTTCATGGCCGCGTCCCGCGCGAGGAACCCTGCGCCGCGCCCGGATGCCGCGAACCCGGCGAGTTCCGCGCGCCGATGGCATGGACGCGCTCGCCCGACGGCCCGCCGCAATATCGCTGGCTGTGCCTCGATCATGTGCGCGAATTCAACGCGGGCTATAATTTCTTCGACGGCATGACCGCCGACCAGATCATGGAGGCGCAATCGCCGACCGCGGGCTGGGAGACCGAAAGCCGCACCTTCCGCCCCGCGGGCAGCGCCGACCTGCCGCCGCGCTGGGCCGATTTCAGAGACCCGATCGACGCGCTCGGCGCGCGCTTTCGCCAGCGGATGGACGAGGCGCGGCGCGAGGCGAAGAATCCCGGTCTGTCGCGCGAGGAGCATGCGGCGATGCAATTGCTCGCGCTGCCCGCCGATGCCGACCGCGCGGCGCTGCGGCGGCGCTACAGCGAGCTCGTGCGCAAATATCATCCAGACCGCAATGGCGGCGATCGCAGTTTCGAAGCACGACTGGGCGAGGTAGTCCAGGCGTATCAGTTGCTGAGGAAGACAAAGGCTTTCGCATAGGGAGACGCACGATGACCGACCTTGACGAAGCACGGATCGAAGTCGTGCGCCGGCATATGGCGCTCGAGATCGCGCACGACTGGGACGGCGTCCTCGCGACCTTCGACCATCCGCGTTACGAATTGATGGGCCCCGGTACGATCTTCGACGGCGAGGCCGCGGTCCGATCCTATTTCGCCTCGTCGCGCGAACCCTTTCCCGATCAGGCGAACGAGGTGATCGCGATCGCCGCCGACGCCGCGACGAACACGGTGCTCGTCGAATTCTGGCTGACCGGCACGCACACCGGCCCGTTGAAGCTCGGCCTCCGGACGATCGAACCGACCGGCAAGGCCTTCCGCATCCGCATGGCCGCGAGCTTCGAATTCGCCTCCGGCAGCGACAAGATCGTCTGCGAGCGCCCCTATTACGACCAGTCGGCGGTGATGAAGGCGCTCGGGCTCTTCTGAAAAGGCGTTGCAAGGCGCAACCCGTCGCTATACCGCGACAGCCGAAGCGCCGCCCGGCGGCGACTCTCCCCGTTTGCTTGCTGGACTTTGACCATGACCGATATCCCGAACAGCCTTCCCGATCACCACGGCTCGACGCTGCTTGCGGCGCCCGATGTCGAGGTCGATGCGCGCGAGCTGTTCGGCGTCGACATCGACATGAAGGTGCCGGCATTCAGCGAGGCCGACGAGCGCGTGCCCGACCTCGACCCCGCCTATGTCTTCGACGGCGACACGACGCTCGCGATCCTCGCCGGTTTCAAATATAACCGCCGCGTGATGGTGCAGGGCTATCACGGCACCGGCAAGTCGACGCATATCGAACAGGTCGCGGCGCGCCTCAAATGGCCGTGCATCCGCGTCAATCTCGACGCGCATATCAGCCGTATCGACCTCGTCGGCCGCGATGCGATCGTGCTGCGCGACGGGCAGCAGGTCACCGAATTTCGCGAAGGCCTGCTCCCTTGGGCGCTGCAGACCCCGACCGCGCTCGTCTTCGACGAATATGACGCGGGCCGGCCCGACGTGATGTTCGTGATCCAGCGCGTGCTGGAGACCGAGGGCAAGCTCACCCTGCTCGACCAGAACCGCGTGATCCGCCCGAACCCGCATTTCCGCCTCTTCTCGACCGCGAACACCGTCGGACTCGGCGACACGAGCGGGCTCTATCACGGGACGCAGCAGATCAACCAGGGCCAGATGGACCGCTGGAACATCGTCGTCACGCTGAACTATCTGCCCGCCGCCACCGAAAGCGCGATCATCCTCGCCAAGGTGCCCGATACCGACGACACCACCGTCGCCAATATGGTCAAGGTCGCCGATTTGACGCGCCAGGGCTTCATCAACGGCGACATTTCGACCGTGATGTCGCCGCGTACCGTGATCAGCTGGGCGCAGAACACCGCGATCTTCAATAATATCGGCTTCGCCTTCCGCCTTAGCTTCCTCAACAAGTGCGATGAGGCCGAGCGGATGATCGTCGCCGAATATTATCAGCGCGTGTTCGGCGAGGACCTGCCCGAAGGCGTGATCGGCAAGTGATGCGGATGCGCCACCTCGCGGTGGCGTCCTGCGCCGCACTGGCATTGTCGGGTTGCAGCATCGCGGCGGTCGACTATGGCGAGATCCGCCACACCGACTATGTCGCCGATCCGCGCTGCACGCCGCAACCGGACGCGGTCGTCGATGGCGAGGCGCTGCCCTATTTTTTCGCGACGAGCCGCCTGCCCGATTGCCGTACCCCCGAAATCCAGCTGCTCCACCACCGCGGCGACCGCATCCGCTATGGGCGCTTCAACGCGCCGCGCGACGTCGAGGTCGGCAAGAAAGAGAAATTCCTCACGCCGATTGCCTTCCAGGCGCCCGCCGACTGGTGGCGCGCGCTGCAAGCCGAAACTGACCGCCGGCAGGGCCGGGTGCTCCTCTATGTTCACGGCTATCGCGAGAATTTCTCGACCACCTCGAAGGACGCGGCGCAGATCGCGCGCATGACCGGCTTCGACGGGCCGATCATCGAATATAGCTGGCCCTCGCAGGGCAAGGTCCTGAGCTATGTTGTCGATGAGACGAACATGTATCACGACGTCCGCAATTTCCGCGACTTCCTGAAATCACTCGCCGAACAGGGCTGGGTCAAGGAGATCGTCCTCGTCTCGCACTCGCTCGGCGCGCGGTTGGTCGTGCCCGCCGTCGCCTATGTCGATCGCACGTCGAGCCGCGCCGACAGCAGCAATATCTCGAACATCATCCTCGCCTCGCCCGACATCGACCGCGAGACGTTCGAGCGCGATATCGAGGAGGAAGTGCTGTCGGCGCGGCGCGTCGCCAACGATCGCCGGATCACCGCCTATGTCTCGCGTGCCGACAAGGCGCTCGCCGCGTCGCGCGCGATCCACGGCTATCCGCGCCTCGGCTCGCCCTATTGCTTCAACCCGTTCGAGGCGGCAGAGTTGAAAGCCCAGGGGCTTCCCGAACGTTGCTACCCCGCCGCGCGCCCAGGATTCACCGTCATCGACACCACCGACGTGTCGCGCGGATCGACGGGGCACAGCAATTTCCTGCGCAGCGCGGCCGCCTGCCAGGATTTTATCGACGTCGTCGCGAACAAGCGCACGCGGCCCGAGCGCGTCGCGACGCGGTGGGCACATGTCTTCCGGTTGCTCCCCGATCCCGCCTTGCCCAAGGATGGCGACGACGCGATCTGCCACCGGACGCCCGAGGTGGAAGAGCCGCTGTAGAGCCTCAAAAGCCGCACATGATCGCGAAATTGGCGAGCCAGACGACCGGCCCCTCGCCGGTCCACAGCCACAGCCCGCCGAGCGCGACAGCGACGAACAGCGCGAGCGCGATCCAGTCCTGCCGCGCCAGCTTCACGCCGATTGCAGCCGTCTGACCGGCGCATCGGCGATCGGCAGATGGACGAGCCCCGCGAACAGCCCGAGCGCGATCGAGAAGCCCCAGGCGATATTATAGCTGCCGGTCGCGTCGAAGATCAGCCCCGCCATCCACGCCCCGAAGAAGCTGCCGACCTGGTGGCTCAAAAACACGATGCCATAGAGCATCGAGAGGTAACGGACCCCGAAAACACGCCCGACGATGCCGCTGGTGAGCGGCACGGTGCCGAGCCAGAGGAAACCCATCGCGCCCGCGAAGACGAGCGCGCTCGCATGGCTCAATGGCAGGAAGAGAAACAGCGCGATCACCGCCGAACGCGCGGTGTAGAGCGCCGACAGCACATATTTCTCGCGCAACAAATCGCCCGCGCGGCCGAAGACGTAGGAGCCGAGGATGTTGAACAGCCCGACCAGCGCGAGCACCTGCGCGCCGATCTCGATGCCGAGTCCCTTGTCGTCGAGATAGGCGGGCAAGTGGGTCGCGATAAAGGCGATGTGAAAGCCGCAGACGAAGAAGCCCGCGTTGAGCAGCCAGTAACCGCGGTGGACCGCCGCCTCGCGCAGCGCTTCGCGCGCCGTCTGTTCCTCGACCGCGAGCGTGCCGGGCGTGTCGGTGCGCCCCGCGACGCCGATCGCGAGCAGCCCGCACAGCGCGACGAGCCCGGCCATGATCCACAAGGTCTGGTGATAGCCGATATCGCCGAGCAGCATCGACGCGAGTGGCACGACGAGGAACTGGCCGAGCGACCCGCCCGCGGTGACGATGCCGAACGCCCCGCTGCGCTTTTCGGGGCTGACGACGCGCCCGACCGCGCCGAGCACGACGACGAAGGTCGTCGCCGACTGCGCCATGCCGATGAAGATACCGAAGCTGATATGCAGCCCGATCGCGTCGGTCGCGAACGCCGCGCCGATCAGTCCGAGCGCATAGAGCAGCGCGCCCGCCAGCACGACGCGCCCCGCGCCATGCTTGTCGGCAAGCGCGCCGACGAAGGGCTGAACGAGCCCGAACAGCAGGTTCTGGAGCGCCATCGCGAGCCCGAAGTCCGACCGGCTGATGCCGATATCGACGCTCATCTGCGGCAGGAACAGCCCGAACGACTGGCGCACGCCCATCGCGAGCGTGACGATGAACGCCGCGCAGGCGATGACGATCCACGGGCGTTTCATGGGGGAGAGTGCGGGAGAGGACATAGGGCGGCGATGCGCCTGCGCCCGCGGCAGGTCAAGCGAGCATAGCTATATTCCCTGCAAAGCAGAAGCTCACTAAGCTTTTCCGTAATGATGCCATTCCATCCTCGCGCGGCCGTGAGCCGACCTTGCCCCCTCCCCCTTGATGGGGGAGGCAGCGAGACTTACCAGCTTGCTGGCTTAGTCGCAGCGGAGGGGGTGCGCTTTCGGACTGACGCGACGGCACAAGGCCGCACCATCACCCCCATCCAACTCCGCCTAGCCGCTTCGCGGCAAGGCTGCGTATCCTTCCCCCATCAAGGGGGAAGGTTTTCGGTCGTTCCGGGTTGTAGCGAACCGAGCGACATCGCGCGATGAAACGACTTCCGCCCGATGGCGCGACAAAGCGCGCCCGAAACTTGCGGTCGAATATGACCGACGCCGAAAGGAAAATCTGGACGCTGCTCCGCACCGCCTTTCCCGATTGGCGCTTCCGCCGCCAAGTCCCGATCCGGCAATATATCGCCGACTTCGCCAGCCACCGCGCCCGGCTGGTGATCGAAATCGACGGCGGGCAGCATAATGAGAAAATCGACGCGCCGCGCACCGCGATCATCGAGAATGACGGTTATCGCGTGGTTCGTTTATGGAACCATGATGTGTTCACCAATATTGACGGTGTCGCCACCCTTCTGACAAAGGCGTTGGACGAGACATCACCCCCACCCAACCCTCCCCCTTTGAGGGGGAGGGCTTCCGGAAACGCCGCTTCGCAATGACCGCCTCCTCTCCCCTCGACGATTTCAAGGCCGCGCTGTCGAGCGTGGCGCGCGCGGTGACGCGCGATGCCGAGGTCGAGGTCGGCTTTACCGCCGACGCGCCCGCGCAGGTCGGCAAGGCGATCAAGGTGCCGACGCCGTCGCGCACCCTGCCCGCCGATCAGGTCGCCGAGGCCCGCGGCTTTGCCGATTCCTACGCTTTGCGCATGAAGCATCACAGCGAGAAGCTCCACGCCGCGGCGCGCCCCGCCGAACCGCTCGCCGCCGCCGCCTTCGATGCGATGGAGCGCGCGCGGATCGAGGCGCTGGGTGCGCGCCATATGGACGGCATGCGCGGTAATCTGGCCGCCAGCCTGATGATGCGGATGCGCAGCGACCCGATCAGCCGCGCGCAAAACCGCGAGGATGTGCCGCTCTCGAGCGCGCTCGAACTGATGCTGCGCGAGGCGCTGACCGGGGAACAGGCGCCGCAGGGGACCGAAACCGGCCTGTCGCTGGTGCGCGAATGGATCAGTAAAGAGGCGGGCGGCGACCTGACCGCGCTGTCGATGCTGCTCGACGATCAGGTTGCCTTCGCCGAAACCGCCAAGCTGGCGCTGCGCCACCTCGACCTCATCCACAGCGACGAGCCGCTCGAAGAGGGCAGCGAAGACGGCGGCGAGCAGGACGAAACCGAAGCCGAGGACTCGCCGGAAGAGCAGGAAAGCGAAGACGGCGGGGCCGGCGAGAGCCAGGTCGACGCGCGCGCCGAAATGGCCGGCGATCAGGCCGACGACGGCGACAGCGATCCCGACGCGCAGGAAATGGAGGCCGACGGCGAACCCGAAATGGGCGGCGAAGGCGACGAAGGCATGCTGCCCGTGCGGCCCAACCGTCTGCCGAGCGACATTCCCGATTTCAATTATCTCCGCTTCACCGAAAAGCATGACGAGATCATTCTCGCGACCGAACTCTGCGATGCCGACGAACTCACGCGGCTGCGCGCCTATCTCGACCAGCAGATGACGCATCTGCAGGGCGCGGTGACCAAGCTTGCGAACCGGCTCCAGCGCCGGTTGATGGCGCAGCAGAACCGCGCGTGGGATTTCGATCAGGAGGAAGGCCAGCTCGATGCCGCGCGCCTCGCGCGCGTCATCGTCTCGCCCGGCCAGTCGCTCTCCTACAAGATCGAGCGCGATACCGACTTTCGCGACACCGTCGTGACCCTGCTCATCGACAATTCAGGCTCGATGCGCGGACGGCCGATCAGCATCGCGGCGATCAGTGCCGACATCCTCGCGCGCACGCTCGAGCGCTGCGGCGTGAAGACCGAAATCCTCGGCTTCACGACGCGGACATGGAAGGGCGGGCAGAGCCGCGAGGATTGGCTCGCCGCAGGCCGCCCCGCGCATCCCGGCCGCCTCAACGACCTGCGCCACATCATCTACAAGCCCGCCGACGAACCCTATCGCCGCGCGCGCAAGTCGCTTGGGCTGATGATGCGCGAGGGGCTGCTGAAAGAGAATATCGACGGCGAGGCGCTGATGTGGGCGCATCAGCGCATCATCAACCGTCCCGAGGAACGCCGCATCCTGATGGTGATCAGCGACGGCGCGCCGGTCGACGACAGCACGCTCTCGGTCAACCACGGCGCCTATCTCGACCAGCATCTGCGTCAGGTCATCGAGTGGATCGAAAACCGCTCGCCGGTCGAGCTATGCGCGATCGGCATCGGCCACGACGTCACGCGCTATTACAGCCGCGCGGTGACGATCATGGACGCCGAACAATTGGGCGGCACGATGGTCGAGCAGCTCGCGGGATTGTTCGACGTGGATTGATTTCCGTCATTGCGGCTATTGCGATAACAGGCGCAAGCAACCCCAAACAGCACCGTCCAAAAAGCCGCTGTCCTACAAAGCATCACCATGCTTTAAGATACCGATGACCGCCACCGCGCCCTTCTCTTTCCGCGACCGCAGGGTACATCCTCGCAGCGCGGCTTTCGCCGCGACGGGTATTATTATACCCGAGGGGAATGACAAGTTTGACAACTTAGCCCCGCGTGACAACCCCCGCCCCTCTCGTTACAAACTCTCCCGGTGCAGCAGGGACTCGCGGCCTATGACGAGCGCCGCTGCAACTGATATATGCTGAAGGGTCGCCGGCATGACGTGGAGCCGCACCGGGGTGGTGCGAGGCTGAGGGGGGCGACTGACGCATGAAAAAAGCATCCGACCTGTTCATCGAATGCCTGGAGGAAGAAGGCGTCGAATATATTTTCGGCGTTCCGGGCGAGGAGAATCTCGACTTTCTCGACAGCCTGTCACGCTCGACCAAGATCAAGCTGATCCTGACCCGCCACGAACAGGGCGCGGGCTTCATGGCCGCGACCTATGGCCGCCATACCGGCAAGACCGGCGTCTGCCTTGCGACGCTCGGGCCCGGCGCGACCAACTTCGTTACCGCGGCCGCTTATGCGCAGCTCGGCGGTATGCCGATGATGATGATCACCGGGCAAAAGCCGATCAAGAAATCGAAACAGGGCCGTTTCCAGATTCTCGACGTCGTCGCGATGATGGGGCCGATCACCAAATATACGCATCAGATGGCCTCGTCGGACAATATCCCGAGCCGCGTGCGTGAAGCCTTCCGTCTTGCGGAGGAGGAAAAGCCCGGCGCCGTTCATATCGAACTGCCCGAAGATATCGCCGACGAGCATACCGACAGCCTTCCGCTGAAGCGCAGCCACTCGCGCCGGCCGACCGCCGATGTGAAGTCGATCCGCGAGGCGGTGAAGGCGCTCGAAAATGCGACCTCGCCCGTACTTGTCATCGGTGCCGGCGCGAACCGGACGATGACCGGCCGCATGCTGCTGCAATTTATCGAAAAGACCGGCATCCCCTTTCTCACGACGCAGCTTGGCAAGGGCGTGATCGACGAGCGGCATCCGAAATTCCTCGGCTGCGCGGCGCTGTCGTCGGGCGATTTCGTCCATCGCGCGGTCGAGGCGTCGGACTGCATCGTCAACCTCGGCCACGACGTGATCGAAAAACCGCCCTTCTTCATGCAGCGCGGCGGCCCGACCGTCATCCACGTCTCGACCAAGACCGCCGAGGTCGACCCGGTCTATTTCCCCGACATCGAAGTGATCGGCGATATCGCCAATGCCGTGTGGCAGATGAAGGAGGACATCGTCCCCAACGGCGGCTGGAAATTCGACCATCTGCTCGCCTATCGTCAGGGCGAGGTCGATCACACCGCGCCGCTGGCGAAGGATACCCGCTTCCCGATCTTCCCGCCGCATCTGGTGCAGTCGGTGCGCGATGCGATGCCCGACGACGGGATCATCTGCCTCGACAATGGCGTGTACAAGATCTGGTTCGCGCGCGGCTATACCGCTTACAAGCCGAACACGGTGCTGCTGGACAATGCGCTCGCGACGATGGGCGCCGGCCTGCCGTCGGCGATGATGTCGGCCATGGTCTATCCGGGTCGCAAGGTCATGGCGATTTGCGGCGACGGCGGCTTCATGATGAACAGCCAGGAGATGGAGACCGCGGTGCGCCTCGGCCTCAACATCACCGTCCTGATTTTGAACGACAACAGCTATGGCATGATCCGCTGGAAACAGGCGAACATGGGCTTCAAGGATTGGGGCCTGACCTATGGCAACCCCGATTTCGTCAAATATGCCGAAAGCTATGGCGCCAAGGGGCACCGCGTCGAAAGCGCGGCGCATTTGAAGGAACTTCTCGCCCACACGCGCGATACTCCCGGGGTGCACCTGATCGACTGTCCGGTCGATTATTCCGAGAATGACCAGATTTTGAACAACGACATCAAGAGACTGTCGAAGGAATTGTAGGGGACAGTACGCCCTTTTTTGTCATCCCCGCGAAAGCGGGGACCCAGGAGTAGGATGAGCCGAACCTATCACGTCTATATTCTCGCCAGCGGGCGGAACGGCACGCTCTACACCGGCGTGACCGGAGATTTGGCGCAGCGGATGGGACAGCATCGGAACGGCGACGGCTCGAAATTTGCCACGAAATACGGCGTGCCTCGGTTGGTACACGCCGAAGCCTTCGCCGACGTGAACGAAGCCATCGCGCGGGAGAAGGCGGTAAAGAAATGGCGCAGGGCGTGGAAACTGGAACTGATCGAACGCGGCAATCCGCAATGGCTCGACTTATATGATCAACTGAACGGTTGATGCCGCCCCTGGGTCCCCGCTTTCGCGGGGATGACAGCGTTGGAGAATGATTGTGAAACTCAAGGACGTCTATCCGCTCTATCTCAACAACAAGGCGGTCCAGCCGAACACCGACCTCGAGGTGATCGACAAGTTTACCGGCGAGATCGCGTTCCGCACTGCGCTCGCGACCCCCGACGTCATCGACGAAGCGATCGCCGGCGCGGTGCGCGCCGCCGAGCCGATGGCGCGGCTCGCGAGTTTCGAGAAGCGCGACGTCCTCGCCCATTGCGTGACGCGGTTCCAGGAACGCTTCGACGAGCTCGCCTATGCGCTGTGCGTCGAGGCGGGCAAGCCGATTGCCGACAGCGAGGGTGAGGTCACGCGCCTGATCGACACCTTCCGCATCGCCGCCGAGGAAGCGACGCGCAACTATGGCGAGGTCCAGCCGCTCGACATTTCGGCGCGCGCCAAAGGCTATATGGGGATGTGGAAGCGCGTGCCGATCGGGCCGTGCAGCTTCATCTCGCCGTTCAACTTCCCGCTCAATCTCGCCGCGCACAAGATCGCGCCGGCGATCGCGATGGGTTGTCCGTTCGTGATGAAGCCGGCGTCGCTGACGCCGCTCGGTGCGATCATCATGGGCGAAGTGCTCGCCGAATGCGATATCCTGCCCGAGGGCGCATTCAGCATATTGCCCGCGACGCGCGACGGCGCCGACCTGTTCACCACCGACGAGCGACTGAAACTGCTCTCCTTCACCGGTTCGCCGGGCGTGGGCTGGGATCTCAAAGCCAAGGCGGGCAAGAAGAAGGTCGTGCTCGAACTCGGCGGCAATGCCGCGGTGATCGTCGACAAGGACGCCGACCTGGATCATGCGCTCGCGCGGATCATCTTCGGCGCCTTCTATCAATCGGGCCAGTCGTGCATCGGGGTGCAGCGGATCATCATCCACGCCGACATCTATGACGAATTCCGCGCCATGCTCGTCGCAAAGACCAAGACGTTGGTCGCGGGCGATCCGAAGGACCGCAAGACCTTCATCGGCCCGATGATCTCCGAAAAGGAAGCCGCGCGACTGGACGGGTGGATTGAGGAAGCGGTCGCGAATGGCGCGAAGCTGCTCGTCGGCGGCAAGCGCGAGGGTGCGATGCTCGAGGCGACCTTGCTCGAAGAGGTCGACCGCGGCGCCAAGGTCTATCGCGAGGAAGCCTTCGGTCCGCTCGCGATCCTGTCGAAGTTCACCGACTGGGACGAGGCGCTCGCCGAGATCAACGACAGCAAATTCGGGCTGCAGGCCGGTCTCTTCACCCGCGACATCCACAAGGTGCTGGACGCGTGGGATCATCTCGACGTCGGCGGCATCGTCGTCAACGACGTCTCCTCCTATCGCGTCGACAATATGCCCTATGGCGGGGTCAAGGACAGCGGCCTCGGCCGCGAGGGGGTCCGCTTTGCGATGGAAGATATGAGCGAAATCAGGAACTTGGTGATAAGGCGAACCTGACCGTCGCTCCTCGGCAACGTCACAAAACCGCCCCCGAACTTTCTTCAAACTGTCGCGGCTCCGATTCCCCGCATGTAACATTTCGCGTGTCTACGCCGAGGGCAGCTAAAGGCTGCTTCGGAGTGCGACATGGCATCGATTTCCACCCTGCCCATCCCCGCCCGTTTTCCCGATCCCTTCACCACCGACCCGCATATCCCCGAGCGCGTGATCGGCGAACGGCGAAGCTATCGCGCGGTGTGGGTCAGCGACATCCACCTCGGCACGCGCGGCTGCAACGCCGCGATGCTCATCGACTTCTTCGACCATGTCGATTGCGAGACGCTCTATCTCGTCGGCGACATCATCGACGGCTGGCGGCTCAAGAAGCGGCATTTCTGGCCGCCCGAGCATAATGACGTCGTGTGGCGCGTGCTCAAGCGCGCGAAGCGCGGCACGCGCGTCGTCTATGTCCCCGGGAACCATGACGAGATGGTGAAGCCCTTCGACGGCTTCGATTTCGGCGGGGTCGAGATCCGCCGCGAGGCGATCCACGAGACCGCCGACGGCCGCAAATTGCTCGTCGTTCATGGCGACGAGTTCGACGCGGTGATGCTCGCGCACCGCTGGCTCGCCTTCGTCGGCGACGCCGCCTACACCGCGCTGATGAAGTGCAATGTGGTCGTGAACCGCATCCGCAGCGCGTTTGGCCTGCCCTATTGGTCGCTGTCGATGGTCGCCAAGCACAAGGTCAAGAATGCCGTCCAGTTCATCGGACGTTACGAGGAAGTCGTCGCCCATGCCGCGCGCTCGCGCGGGGTCGATGGCGTGGTGTGCGGCCATATCCACAGCGCCGAGATGCGCGAGATCGAGGGCACCGAATATTATAACGACGGCGACTGGGTCGAAGGCTGCACCGCACTCGTCGAGCATCACGACGGGACGATGGAAATCCTCCACTGGGCCGAAGAGGTCGCGGCGCGGAGCGCGCCGACGAAGCTCGCGCTGCCGGCCGCCGCATGAGGATATTGATCGTCACCGACGCGTGGGAGCCGCAGGTCAACGGCGTCGTGCGCACATTGCAGGCGACGATCGGCGAACTGCGCGCTGCAGGGCATGATGTCGGCGTCATCTCACCCGACCTTTTTCGCTCGATCCCCTGCCCTTCTTATGCGGAGATCCGCCTCGCCTTCGCCGGACGGCGCGCGGTCGGGCGCCGCATCCGCGCCTTTGCTCCGCAGGCGATCCATATTTCGACCGAAGGGCCGCTCGGACTCGCCGCGCGGCGCTGGTGCCTGCGGAACGGCTTTCCGTTCACGACCGCCTATCACACGCGCTTTCCCGAATATGTCGCGGCGCGGCTGCCCATTTCGCCCAGCTTCGTCTGGCGCTTCATCCGCTGGTTCCACCACCCGGCGCGGCACATCATGGTCGCGACGCGCAGCCTTGCACGCGAACTCGCCGGGCAGGGCCTCGCGCAGACGATGATGTGGGAACGCGGTGTCGATCACGACCTGTTCCGTCCCGACCGCGCGCCGCACCCGGCCTATGCCGGGCTGGCGCGGCCGATCCAGCTCTATGTCGGCCGCGTCGCGGTCGAGAAGAATATCGGCGCCTTTCTCGACAGCGACCGGTCCGGCTCCAAGGTCGTCGTCGGTGAGGGGCCCGCACTCGCCGAACTCGAGGCGCAGCACCCGAATGCCCTGTTCCTCGGCAAGCTGAGCGGTGAAGCGCTCGCGGCCGCCTACGCCGGCGCCGACGTCTTCGTCTTCCCCAGCCGCACCGACACCTTCGGGCTGGTGGTGATCGAGGCGCTGAGTTGCGGCACGCCTGTCGCCGCCTATCCGGTGCCCGGCCCCGGCGACATCGTCCGCGAGGGGGCCGGCGCGCTCGATAAGGATCTGGGCCGCGCGATCGACGCCGCGCTGCTATGCGACCGGAATGACGCGGTGGCGCTCGGCGCACGCTACAGCTGGCCCAATTGCACCGCGCAGTTCGTGAAGGCGCTGACGTTCCTGCCGGCCGGGCCGGCGGTGGACGCGGTCGGGATGCCGCGGCTGGCGTAGGTGGCGGACGGCAGGAAGCGACCGGTAGCTGCCGCTTCTTTCTTCGTCACCCCGGACTTGATCCGGGGTCCCGCTTGAAGCCGAAGACCGGTCGACGCCTCAAAAAGCGGGATCCCGGTTCAAGCCCGGGATGACGGAAGTGGAAAAAAGCCAGGTTCGCTCCCACCCCAAAGCCGCCATCCCTACCCCAGCCTAAAACGCCTTGCGCCACTCCAG
>CBINGC010000034.1:0-41888 GCA_966250105.1 uncultured Sphingopyxis sp.
TCCGTGAGGCGATGGGCGGACTGAACCTTCCGGCGCGCGAGCGGTTGCATCCGGACGGAGACTTGTTCGCCGCCGCCTAGGGGTCCGTACTCAATTGCGGCGCCGTCGAGGTTTGAAGCAAAATGGCTCAGTGCGAGGAGAGAAGGCGCAGGAATATGTCGATATTTCCAGACTTCTCGACGAAGCACTGGGCCATTTTGATCAAATCCCTTCGGGACGTCCAAATGGCTTCCATCTCGGGCCGAAAGCCGCTTGAAAGGGCAACCAGCCCTTGCTGCGCGTCTTTCGACCCGAGCTGTTCGCCATTTGGACGCCTCGACGGCGCTGCAATTGAGTACGGACCCCAACCTTTCTCCCCCAAGAGGTTCAAAGATGACGCACCATTTCCATCCGACGATGCTTCGCGAATATGACATCCGCGGGGTCGTCGGCGATACGCTGTCCGACAAGGACGCCTATGCCATCGGCCGCAGCTTCGCGACGATGATCCGCCGCGCCGGCGGCAAGCGCGTCGCGGTCGGCTATGACGGGCGGCTGTCGTCGCCGATGCTCGCCGACGCGCTGATATCCGGAATCAACGGCGCGGGGGTCGACGCGCTGAACGTCGGACTCGGGCCGACGCCGATGCTCTATTATGCCGCGTCAACGAAGCAAGTGGACGGCGGCATACAGATAACCGGCAGCCACAACCCCCCCGACTATAATGGTTTCAAGATGGTGTTTCAGGGGCGTCCCTTCTTCGGCGCCGATATTCAGCGGATCGGCGAAATGGCCGCCGCGGGCGACTGGGATGCGGGCGAAGGCACGTCTGAGAGCATCGACATCGTCGATGCCTATGTCGACCGACTGGTCGAGGGCTTCGTCGGCGGCGCCTTCCGCGTCGGCTGGGACGCAGGCAACGGCGCCGCGGGCACTGTCATCGAAAAGCTCACCGCGCGCCTGCCCGGCGAGCATCACTTGCTGTTTACCGACATCGACGGCCATTTTCCGAACCACCATCCCGATCCGACGGAGGAAAAGAATCTCGCCGATCTGCGCAAGCTCGTCGCGGAGAAGAGCCTCGATTTCGGCGTCGCTTTCGATGGGGATGGCGACCGCATCGGCGCGATCGACGGCGAGGGCCGGGTAATCTGGGGCGACCAGCTGCTTCAGATTTATGCCGCGGCGGTGCTGCAAGACCATCCGGGCGCGACGGTGATCGCCGATGTGAAGGCGAGCCAGGCGCTGTTCGACCGCGTCGCCGCGCTTGGCGGCCAGCCGCTCATGTGGAAGACCGGTCACAGCCTGATCAAGGCAAAGATGAAGGAAACCGGCAGCCCGCTGGCGGGCGAGATGAGCGGGCATATCTTTTTCGCCGACCGCTATTACGGCTATGACGACGCGCCTTACGCTGCGGTGCGACTGATCGAGGCGGCGACGAAGCTCGGGCAGAGCGTCACCGAATTGCGCGGCGGCATGGCGCCGATGGTCAACACCCCCGAAATGCGCTTCCAGGTCGACGAGAGCCGCAAATTCGCCATTGTGGATGAAGTCCTCGATCGGCTCGCGGCTTCGGGCGCCGAGGTCGACCGCACCGACGGCGCGCGCGTGCTCACCGACGACGGCTGGTGGCTGCTCCGCGCCTCGAACACGCAGGACGTGCTCGTCGCGCGCGCCGAGGCGAAAGACGAGGCGGCGCTGACGCGGCTGCTCGCCGCGATCGACGAGCAGCTGGCGCTGTCGGGGATCGTGCGCGGGGAAAGCGTGGGGCATTGAGCGTCAAAGCCCCTCCCCTTCAGGGGAGGGCGAAACCGAGATGCAAAAATCTTGCCAGATTGACCTTGGCCGCGTCGCTAGGGTAACGCCGCTCGGGGGCTAGAAACGGAACCTACCGACCTATGACCGACGACGAATCCACCGTGGCGACGCTTTCCGATGACGATCATGGCGTCACCGAGCACCGCGCGCATGTCCGCGAGGATGCCGCGGCGGGCAATGGACTGGCGGTCATTTCGATCGCCAAAAGCTATGACAAGCGCACCGTTCTCTCCGACGTGTCGCTATCGGTCGGCAAGGGTGAGGTCGTCGGGCTCCTGGGGCCGAACGGCGCGGGCAAGACGACCTGCTTCTATTCGATCATGGGGCTGGTGAAGCCCGACGCCGGGCGCATCATGCTCGACGGCGCCGACATCACCGCGCTGCCGATGTACCGCCGCTCGATCCTCGGCCTTGGTTATCTGCCGCAGGAAACCTCGATCTTTCGCGGCATGACGGTGGCGCAGAATATTGAGGCGGTGCTCGAACTCGCCGAACCCGACAAGATTGCGCGCGAACGGCGGCTCGAGGAACTGCTCGACGAATTCGGCCTCACGCGGCTGCGCGATGCCGCCGCGATGGCGCTGTCGGGCGGCGAACGCCGCCGCGCCGAAATCGCGCGCGCTCTCGCCGCCAACCCTTCGATCATCCTGCTCGACGAACCCTTCGCGGGCATCGACCCGCTGTCGATCAGCGACATTCGCGATCTCGTCGCGGATTTGAAGACGCGCGGCATCGGTGTGCTGATCACCGACCATAATGTGCGCGAGACGCTCGACCTCGTCGATCGGGCGTGCATCATCTATGACGGCAAGGTGCTGCTTGCCGGCTCTCCGGCCGAACTCGTCGCCGATCCCGAGGTGCGCCGCCTGTATCTGGGCGAGGGTTTTTCGCTGTGATCGCGGCCTGTTGCGCCAAAAATTTCCGTGCGTCCCCGCGAAGGCGGGGACCCATCTCCGGTGGGTTCCAAATAGCACCGGCGGGAGATGGGCCCCTGCCTTCGCAGGGGCACGCAGGGTTTGATTTCGAGATAGCCTAGTTCCAATGGCGCTCGCTCCGCGTCTCGATCTCCGCCAGTCGCAATCGCTGGTGATGACGCCGCAGTTGCAGCAGGCGATCAAGCTGCTGGCGCTGTCGAACCTCGAACTCGAGGCCTATCTGGCCGAAGCGCTCGAAGGCAATCCGTTGCTGGACGCGGCCTCGGCCGATGGCGACGGCGGAGGCGGTGACGAACTGGCGGGTGACACCCCCGCGGCCGAAGCAGCGTCGCTCGATACAGATCAAGCGATGTCGGCCGATGGCGGGAGCGAAAACGACCTCGACGTCGACTTCGCGACCGAAAGCTTTCACCACGACAGCGCGAGCGACAATGTCGGCCTGTCGGGCGGCGGCGAGGATATCGATTTCGACAGCTTCGCCGAGCATGACGGCACGCTCCACGACCATCTGCTCGCGCAAGTCGGCGAACGCTTCAGCGGGATTGAGGCCATCGTCGCAGGACAGCTCGTCGCGCTGATCGACGAAGCGGGATATCTGCGCGCCGACCTTCCCGAACTCGCAGCGCAATTGGGCGTGCCGCTCGCGCTGCTCGAAGCGGTGCTCGCGATCATCCAATGCTTCGACCCCTCGGGCATCGGCGGACGCGACCTCGCCGAATGTATCGCCATCCAGGCGCGCGAGGCCGACCGTTACGACCCCGCGATGGCCACGATGATCGCGCATCTCGACCTCGTCGCCAAGGGCGCCTTTCCGCAACTGAAGCGTATCTGCGGCGTCGACGACGAGGATTTGGCGGACATGATTCGCGAGCTGCGCGGCTATGATCCGAAACCCGGCCTCAAATTCGGCGGCGAAGGTGCACCGGCGGTCGTTCCCGATCTCTATATCCGCCAGACCGCGAAGGGCTGGGCGGTCGAGATCAACAGCGGCACGCTGCCGCGGCTGCTCGTCAACCGCCGCTATTATACCGAACTCGCGCAGGGCGCGGCGGCGAAGAGCAAGGCGTGGCTCTCCGAACAGCTCGCCGGCGCCAACTGGCTCGTCCGCGCGCTCGATCAGCGTCAGCGCACGATCGTCAAGGTCGCGAGCGAAATCGTCAAGCAGCAGGAAGGCTTCTTCCTGAATGGCGTCGCGCATATGCGCCCGCTAACCCTGCGCCAGGTCGCCGAGGCGATCGGAATGCACGAATCGACGGTCAGCCGCGTGACGAGCAACAAATATCTCTCGTGCGCGCGCGGGCTGTTCGAGCTCAAATATTTTTTCTCGTCGGGCATTTCGGACACGCAAGGCGACGGCGCGGTGTCGGCCGAAGCGGTGAAGAGCCGGATCAAGGCGATGATCGAGGCCGAGGACGCCAAGGCGATCCTGTCCGACGAAACGATCGCGCAGAAGCTGTCGGCCGAGGGTCATGACATCGCGCGGCGCACCGTCGTCAAATATCGCGAGGCGATGGGCTATGGCTCGTCGGTGCAAAGGCGGCGGCAGAAGGCTTTGGCGGGGTAATTCCGTCGCCCCCGCGAAGGCGGGGGCCGTCATCGCCTCGCGCCAGGATGCCAGCGGCCAGTGAAGGGTTGGACATGCCCCCGGTATTCCAAGGATTGTCCGGGGGCCAATCCGACCCTTCACTCCTTAGCGGGGGCGACGTTTTCTCGTCAGGCGGCGGTTGACTTTTTACCCGCTTCCCCATAGGTGCGCCGCTTCGCGTGCAACGCTCGAAATTTTACGGAACAGAACGATGAAGATTCGCAACAGCCTGAAGTCGCTGAAGGACCGCCACCGGGACAACCGCGTGATCCGCCGCCGTGGCCGCACCTATGTGATCAACAAGACCAACCGCCGCTTCAAGGCGCGCCAGGGCTGATGGCCCTGCCGGGGCGTTTCCCGCCCCGCGCGCATTTGCAAGCCCGCGTGACGCCGTCGGATGCTTCCGGCGGCGCTTTCGCGTGTCCGGAGGCCGCATGATTCGCCAGAGCGTGATTTTCGACGTCGGCCGCGTCCTGTTCGACTGGGACCTGCGCCATCTGTTCGCCAAGCTGATCGACGACAAGGACCGGCTCGAATGGTTTGTGACCAACGTCGTCACGCCCGAATGGCATTTCCAGCATGATGCGGGCCGCCCGCTCGCCGAGATGCTGCCCGAACTTAAGGGTGCATTTCCGGGGCATGACGAGCTGATCGACGCCTATGCGATGCGTTTCAACGAGACGATTCCGGGGCCGGTGCCGGGCAGCCTCGAACTGGTCGAGCGGCTCAACGATGGGGGCGTGCCGCTGTTCGCGATCACCAACTTCGGGCATGAATTCTGGGAAGGCTTTCGTCCGACGCAGCCGGTCTTCGACCGCTTCCGCGATATCATCGTGTCGGGCACGGAAAAGCTGATGAAGCCCGATCCCGCCATCTACGCCCTTGCGATCGAGCGATTCGGTATCGACCCGGCGGGAGCGCTGTTCATCGACGATGTCGCCGCCAATGTCGCGGGTGCCGAATCGGTGGGTATCGCGGGACACCGGTTTGCCGATGCAGCGACGCTGGAACGCGAATTAGTCGTGCGAGGGTTCCTGGCCGGCTAGGCTGGCTTGTTTTTGTTTCACGCGAAGGCGCGAAGGCGCGAAGAGGCAGGCTCCGGCCGACGGGCCTCTTTCCTTTTACCCGCGCGGTTTGTCGCCGCGCCGAAAAGAGAAGGCCGCTTCGCGGCAAACGCGACCTCTTCGCGCCTTTGCGTCTTCGCGTGAAACTTCAAGAAACCTACTTCTCCACCCCCAGCTGCGTCAGCACGAAAGCATATTCCTCGGCATCTTCGCGCAGCGCCCCCCAGCGGCCCGATTTTCCGGCGTGGCCCGCGCCCATATTGGTGCGCAGCAGGAGCGTGGCATCGTTGGTGCGCGTCGCGCGGAGTTTGGCGACCCATTTTGCGGGCTCCCAATAGGTTACGCGCGGGTCGTTGAGACCCGCCGACACCAGCATCGGCGGATAGGCCTTTGCGGTCACATTGTCGTAGGGGCTGTAGCTCAGCATATAATCGAACGCGGCCTTGTCGGTGATCGGATTGCCCCATTCGGGCCATTCGCCGGGGGTCAGCGGCAGCGTTTCGTCGACCATCGTGTTGATCACATCGACGAAGGGCACCCCCGCGAGCACCGCGCCCCAAAGTTCGGGCGCTTGATTATACACCGCGCCCATCACCTGCCCGCCCGCCGAACGGCCCTCGATCGAAATCTTTCCCGCGCTCGTATATTTGGCGGCGATCAGGCCCTTCGCGACGTCGATGAAGTCGTTGAACGTGTTCTTGCGCTCGGTCGTCTTGCCCGCGAGATACCAGGCGCGGCCAAGATCGTCGCCGCCGCGCACATGCGCGATCGCATAGATCATGCCGCGGTCGACGAGACTCAAACGCGTCGTCGAGAAGCCCGGCGGGACGCGATACCCGTAGCTGCCATAGACATAGAGATGCATCGGCGCGCTGCCGTCGCGCGGAGTGCCCTTCTTGTAGACGAGCGAGACCGGGACCGGCGTGCCGTCGCGCGAGGGCATGTTCACCAATTCGGTTACATAGTTATCATGATTATAACCGGAAGGAATTTCCTGGACCTTTAGTGTCTCGAGCTTGCCATTCGCGAGGTCGTAATCGAACACTGTGTCGGGGGTGACCATCGATTCATAGTCGAGCCGCAGCTTATCCTGATGATATTCGGGGTTGTCGCCGAGCCCCGCCACGTAAGTGGCTTCGGGGAACTGGATTCGGCCGGGGGTCAGCGGCGCGTCATATTTTCGGACATCGACCTGATCGACGCCCTTCTCGCGCGATTCGAGGACGAAATAATCGCGAAAGACCGACAGGCCGGTGATGTAATTCGCGTCCGATCCGGGGATCAACGTCTTCCACGTCCCCGGCGCCTTGATGTCGGCGGTGGCGATGCGGAAATTGGGATGTTCGTCGTTGGTGTGGATGTAAAGCGTGCCGCCCCGCTCATCGACGCTGTACTCGCGGCCCTTCTTGCGCTTCGAGACGAGCTGCATTGGCGCCTCGGGATTGTCGGCGGGGAGCAGATAGACCTCGCTCGTCTCATTATCGCCCGTCGCGATCACGATATAATTGTCGGCGGCAGTCTTGCCGATGCCGACGCCGAAGCCGATGTCTGGCTCCTTGTAGAGCAGTTTATCCTCGCTCACCGGCGTGCCGAGCTTGTGCAGCCGGACATTGTCGGTGCGCCAATTCTCGTTCGCGAGGCCATAGAGGATCGCGTCATTGCCCGACGTCCAGACGAGCGATGACAGCGTGCCGGGAATCGTGTCGGGGAGCAGTTCGCCCGTCTCGAGGTTGCGGATGCGCGCCTCGAACCGTTCGGAGCCATTGTCGTCGAACGAATAGGCCATCAGCTTGCCGTCCGGGCTGACCGACACCTCGGCGAGGCGAAAATAATCCTTGCCCGTGGCCATCGCGACCTCGTCGAGGATCAGTTGCGTATCGCCGCCTGCGACGGGTTTACGATACCATTTCTTATACTCGGCGCCTTCCTCGAACTCGACCCAGTACACCCAATCGCCGTCCTTCTGCGGCACCGACGAATCGGCTTCCTTGATGCGGCCCTTCATTTCCTGAAACAGCGTCTCGACGAGCGCGGCGTGCGGCTTCATCGCGGCGTCGAAATACGCATTCTCCGCCTTCACATAGTCGAGCACATCCTTGTCATCGATCGTCGGATAGCTCTCGTCCTTCAGCCAGTGGTACGGGTCGGACAGCGTTTCGCCGTGCAGCGTCATTTCGTGTGGGCGCTTTTCCGCGACGGGGGCGGCGGGCAGGGCTGGGATCGGGCTGGTCAATGCGGCGTCTTTCTCTTTTGCGAGCAGCGAGGGCGATGCGACAAGCGGGGTGGCAATTGCTGCCAGAAGCATCCAAATAGCGCGCATCACAAATCCCCCGCGGTGTCCGCCCTTCTGGGCGTATTCGGGTGATGTAGGAACAAGGAATAGAGCATGTCCAGCCCCATCCATGCAGAACGCCTCGCCCGCGTCCGCGCCGAGCTTGCCGCGCGCGGCCTCGACGGCTTCGTCGTGCCGATCAGCGACGAGCATATGAGCGAATATGTCGGCGACTATGCGCAGCGCATGGCGTGGCTGACGGGTTTCGGCGGTTCGGCGGGGACCGCGGCGGTGCTGCCTGAAAAGGCCGCGGTGTTCGTCGACGGCCGCTACACGGTCCAGGTCCGCGACCAGGTCGACGGCACGCTCTTCGACTATGTCGGCGTGCCTCAGTCGAGCGTCGCCGAATGGCTGGGCGCGAACATCAGCGCGGGGCAGAAGGTCGGTTACGATCCGTGGCTCCACGGCATCGACTGGGCGCGGGGACTGGAGAAGGCGCTGGCGGCAAAGGGCGCGAGTCTCGTCGCGGTCGATGCGAACCCGGTCGATGCGGCGTGGGACGAGCAGCCGGCGCCGAGCGCGGCGGTCGTAACCGTCCACGATGCCGCGCTGGCGGGACAGGGCGCAGTCGAAAAGCGCGAGATCATAGCCGACTGGCTGAAGGCGAAGGGGCTCGACACGACGGTGATGACCGCGCTCGATTCGATCGCCTGGACCTTCAATATCCGCGGGTCGGACGTCAGCCACACGCCGGTCGGGCTCGCCTTCGCCTTGCTCCATGCCGACGCGACCGCCGACCTGTTCATCGCTCCCGAAAAGATCACCGACGCGGTGCGCGCGCATCTCGGCAATAGCGTGCGGATCCATGATCGCGACGCGTTCGAGGCGGCGCTCGCGAATCTTTCGGGCAAGAATATCGCCGTCGATCCCGACCGGGCCGTCGCCGCGATCTTCACCACGCTTGAGGGCGCCGGCGCGAAGATCGCGCGCCACCGCGATCCCGCGGTACTGCCCAAGGCGATCAAGAACGATACGGAGCTGAACGGCACACGCGTCGCGCACGTTCGCGACGGGGTCGCGGTCTCGCGCTTCCTCAAATGGATGGAAGAGGTCGCGCCGCAGGGTGGGCTCGACGAACTCGGCGCCGCGGCGAAGCTGCGCGCGTTCCGCGACGCGAATGGCGCGCTCCGCGACCTGTCGTTCGACACCATCTCGGCGGCCGGCCCGAACGGCGCGCTGCCGCATTACAAGGTGGACGAGACGACCAATCGCGCGGTCGAGACCGGCACGCTTTATCTGGTCGATTCGGGCGGGCAATATGATGACGGGACGACCGACATCACCCGCACGATCGCGATCGGCACGCCGACCGCGGAGATGCGCCGCCGCTTCACGCAGGTGCTGAAGGGCCATATCGCACTCGCGACCGCGCGCTTTCCCAAGGGCACGCGCGGCAGCCAGCTCGATATTCTGGCGCGGCAATATCTGTGGGCCGACGGGGTCGATTATGCGCATGGCACCGGCCACGGCGTCGGCAGCTATCTGGCCGTGCACGAAGGTCCGCAGCGCATCGCCAAGCCCTCCGGCGGGCAGGCGGGGACCGAGGAGCCGCTCCACGCGGGCATGATCCTTTCGAATGAGCCCGGATATTACAAGGCGGGCGCCTTCGGCATCCGCATCGAGAATCTCGTCGTCGTCACCCCGCTGAGCATCGCGGGCGCCGAGGAGGATATGCTGGGCTTCGAGACGATCACCTTTGCGCCGATCGCGCAGAACCTTGTCGATGTGTCGCTGCTGTCGGGTGCCGAGGCCGACTGGCTCGATGCCTATCATGCCGAGGTTCTGGCAAAGCTGGGCGCGGGGCTGGCGGGCGAAGAGCTTGAGTGGCTGGAGACCGCCTGCGCGCCGCTCGACCGCACGCTCGCTGCGCTCGCTGCTTGAGCCCGGCATGACCGACCATCGCAGCGATGTGCCGCTCTCCGATTTCCGCGTGCAGGAGCGCGTGCGCGTGCGCTTCAACGAAATCGACGGGCAGAATATCGTCTTCAATGCCAATTATCTCGTCTACGCCGACATCGGCGTCACCGAATATTTTCGCGCGATCGGCGAGGGTCAGCCCGGCCCCTACTTTAACCAATATGGCACGGACATTCGCGAGACGCATTGCGAGGTCGACTATCATGCCCCGGCGCGACTCGACGAGCTGATCACCATCGCTGCGCGGGTCAGCCGCTTCGGCCGCACGAGATTTACGCTTCATTGCGGGATTTTCCGTGATAATGAACGGCTTACTGACATCGAGATCAGCTATGCACATCTCGATACCGATAGCGGCCAACCGACCCCGCTGCCCGGAAGTTTCATTGCGGAAGTGCGGCGATTCGAGGTGCGAACGCCGACCCAAGACTGATTCGAACGAGCCGAATCGACCCTCTCAACCAAAAAAGTCGAAAAAAAGGGCCGCCCGAGGGCGGCCCGTGAAAGTTTTGGGAGAGGATGCCTAAAAGGCAAGTGTGATATTGCAGTGCACAATGAATGTTGCAACTGCGAAAAGAGCATCCGCTATTGCATTTTTTGCAATCGGGAGGTTCCCAGCCGCCATTTGGCGCAATCCACCGGTCGCGCACCAGCCCCTCGCAAATCGCCGCGACATCGCCTAAATTGAGCGCATGGGAATGTTCAACAAAGTCGATGTCGGCGGCGGCCTGTCCGATTTCTGGTCCTATATCCGCGAACCCCGCCCGCACCGCTGGGCGATCTGGGGCGTCGCGCTGGCGCTGACCTGGCTTATTTTCAACGGCGTAGAGAAATATCTGATTCCTTATGAAAAGCCCAAGGAGCAGATCATCTATTTCGAGAATTGGACCGCGGATCGCAGCGCCGCCGAGATTCGCGCCGACTGGGTGGCGCGCGCAAAGGAGACGACGCGGCGTAACGCCCAAAAGCGCGCCGAATATCAACGCTTTGCCGACAGCTTGGGCATCGAATATGATTCGACCGAGGCCGACAAGGTGACGCGCGAGACCCTCGGCGAGGAAGAAGCCGCCGCGGTCAAGGCGAAGCCCTTGCCCGTACAGACACGCTCGACACTCGCCGAACGCGCGGCGCGTGCGCCGCAGCCCAAAGCCGCCGACTGACCGCATGCACCGGCCGCCTGCCGATGCCGACTGGATGGCGGTCGCCATCGCATTGTCGCGGCGCGGCCGGCCGGCCTCGGCGCCCAATCCCAATGTCGGCTGCCTGCTGGTCAAGGGCAACAAGGTGATGGCACGCGGCTGGACGCAGCCCGGCGGCCGTCCCCACGCCGAAGCGATGGCGCTCGCAGCGGCGGGCGGCGGCGCGCGCGGCGCGACCGCCTATGTCTCGCTCGAACCCTGCGCCCACGCGAGTCCACGCGGGCCCGCATGCAGCGACGCGCTGATCGCCGCCGGCATCGCGCGCGTCGTCATCGGCGCGCAGGATCCCGACCCGCGTACCGACGGCGAAGGCATAGCGCGGCTGCAAGCGGCGGGAATCGAGGTCGTGTTCAACGTTCACCCCGCCGAAGCGCGCGCCGTGATGGCGCCCTGGTGGATACGTCAGACGGAGAGCCGGGCCTTCGTGACGCTGAAGCTCGCGACGTCGCTCGACGGCTGTATCGGACTCGCCGACGGATCGAGCCGCTGGATCACCGGCGCGCGCTCGCGCGCGCACGGACATCTCGAACGCGCGAGCCATCAGGCGATTCTGGTCGGACGCGGGACGCTCGACGCCGATTCGCCGAAGCTCGATGTGCGCTTGGCCGGGCTCGAGAATCGCAGCCCGCAGAAGCTGCTGCTGACCTCTGGCAGGGCGCCCGAGGGCTGGACCGCCGTCGCCTCCCCCGAAGCGATCGACGATGTGGACTCGCTGCTCGTCGAGGGCGGTGCGGGCGCCGCCTCGGCATTTCTTGCCGCCGACCGCGTCGACCGGCTTCTCCTTTATCGCGCGCCGATCCTGATCGGCGGCGGCAAGCCCGCGCTCGGCGACATCGGCCTGACCGATCTCGCGGACGCGCACGGCCGCTGGCGCCTCGCCGACAGCCGGATGCTTGGCAGCGACCGGCTCGACGTCTACGAGCGGATCAGGATTATTTGAGGACGCATATGTTTACCGGGATCATCACCGACATCGGCACCATCCGCAGCCGCGAGGACCGCGGCGACACGCGGCTCGTCATCGGCACCGCTTATGACACCGGCACGGTCGACCTTGGTGCGTCGATCGCCTGCTCGGGCGCGTGCCTGACCGTGGTCGACAAGGGGGCCGACGCCGAAGGCCACTGGTTCGCGATCGATGCGAGCGCCGAAACGCTCGCGCGCACAGCGCCGGGGATGTGGGACGCCGGCCGCCGCCTCAACCTCGAACGTGCGCTGAAGATCGGCGACGAGCTCGGCGGGCATATCGTCACCGGCCATGTCGACGACATCGGGCGCATCGTGTCGGCCCTGCCGGTCGGCGGCAGCGTGACCGTCACCGTCGCCGCGCCCGCGTCGCTCGCGCCGCATATCGCGCCCAAGGGCTCGATCACCGTCGATGGCGTTTCGCTGACGGTCAACGAGGTAACCGACCAGCCGAACGGTGAGGCGCATTTCACGCTCAACATCATCCCGCATACGCAGGAGTTGACGACGCTCGACGAAGCCGCGGCGGGGCGCCCGGTCAATCTGGAGATCGATATCCTCGCGCGCTATCTGGCGCGGATGCAGGCGCGCGGCGCCTAACCTTCCATCCAGCTCGCAGCCAGCTCGGGGTCCGCCGCCAGCATCGAACGGCGCATCGCAAGCCGTCCGATTCTAAGCAATTCGGCCTTCCGCCGCGCGGGGGCGAGGTTGCAGCTTGCGGCTTCGCGCACCACCGCTGCGTCATAGCGGTCGGCGACGATCAATCCCGATGTTTCGCGGCGATAACCCTCGGTTTCGAGGATCGCGGGGTCGAGCCCCGACGCGAGCGCCCAGTAAAAACGGTCGCACCAGTCGCAATAGTCGGGCCATTTGCCGTCGCCGTGCAGGTCGGCGCGGCTGACCTTGATTTCGACGATGGTGATCTGGCCCTTGGCATCGATCGCGGTGAGATCGGTGCGCCGCCCGTTGGGCAGCGGCACCTCGGGGATCGCGACCAGCCCCTGCTGCGCGAACAGCCGGCACACGCCGCGCGCGACATCCGCGGCGGTGATCAACTCAGTCATCGCTTAGAATCCGTCCTCAGAACGGAACGTCGTCGTCCAGATCGTCGTCGAAGGGCGGGCGTCCTCCGCCGCTCGATCCGCCGCCAAAGCCGCCGCCGCCCGAGGAGCTGCCGCCGCCGCCCTGGTTCCAGCCGCCGCCCGAGCCACCGCCCGAAGAACCGCCGCTCCAGTCATCGCCGCCGCCACCGCCGCCGCCGCGCGAACCGCCGCCGCCGGGCGCGCCGTCGAGCATGGTCAGCGTGCCGCCCATGCCGGCAATTACGACTTCGGTCGTATATTTGTCGTTGCCGTCGCGGTCCTGCCATTTGCGGGTGCGCAAGGACCCTTCGATATAAACCTTCGAACCCTTTTTGAGGTAACGCTCGACCACCCCGACCAGCCCTTCGCCGTTGATCACGACATTATGCCATTCGGTGCGCTCCTTGCGCTCGCCGGTCATCCGGTCCTTCCACTGTTCGGACGTCGCGATGCGGATATTGGCGATCTTGCCGCCGTTCTGGAACGACTTGATTTCGGGATCGGCGCCCAGATTGCCGATCAAAATTACCTTGTTGACGCTGCCAGCCATCCGCCGCTCCGCTCCGCTTGAAGATTGGGAGGATCAGCCGAGTCCGAAGGCGACGGCCGTCCAGTAAGTGATACCAGCAGCGGCATAGGCCAGCAGGAACAAATAGCCAACCATGAACATCGGCCATTTCCACCCATTGGTCTCGCGCCGCGTGATCGCGATCGTCGAAATGCACTGCGGCGCGAAGACGAACCAGGCGAGAAAGGCGAGCGCCGTCGCGAGGCTCCACTTGCCCTGCAGCCGTTCGCCGAGCGATTCGGCCATCGCCTCTTCGTCGTCGCCCGCATCGATCGCGTTCGCCGTTGCCATCGCCGACACCGCGACCTCGCGCGCCGCCATCGCGGGGATCAGCGCGAGCGCGATATCGTGGTTGAAACCGATCGGCGCGACCGCGACCTCCAGCCCGCTCGCGATGCGGCCCGCGACGCTATATTCGACCTGGCTTTCGCCCTCGGGCGCTTGCGGAAAGGTGAGCAGCAGCCACAGCACGACCGTGGTCAGCGCGATGATCGTGCCGGCGCGGCGCAGGAAGATCCACGCGCGCTGCCACAGGCCGAGCAGGATGTCGCGCGGCTGCGGCATCTGGTAGCGCGGCATTTCCATCATGAAGCCCGCGCCCGCGCCCTTGGCCACCGTGCGGCGGAGCGCATAGGCGACGACGAGCGCGCCGACGATGCCCGCGAGATAGAGGCCGAAGAGCACGAGTCCCTGCAAGCCGATGCCGGTGCCGCCGACGCCGCGATTCGGGATGAAGGCGGCGATGATCAGCGCATAGACGGGCAGCCGCGCCGAGCAGGTCATCAAGGGCGCGATCAGGATCGTCGTCAGCCGGTCCTTCTCGTCGGGAATCGCGCGCGTCGCCATGATGCCGGGGACCGCGCAGGCGAAGCTCGACAGGAGCGGGATGAAGCCGCGCCCCGACAGGCCGACCTTGCCCATCAGCCCGTCCATCAGGAAGGCGGCGCGCGTCATATAGCCCGACGCCTCCAGAAGCAGGATGAAGAGGAAGAGGATCAGGATTTGCGGCAGGAAGACGACGACCGCGCCGACCCCCGCAAGCAGGCCTTCGACGACGAGGTCGCGCAGGAAATTCGGCGGAATATGGTCGACGACCCACGTCTGCATCGTCCCGACCAGCCCCTCGAGCGCGTCGGCGGGCGGCCCGGCCCAGGCATAGACCGCCTGGAACATCACGAACATCAGCGCGAGCAGGATGATCATGCCCGCGACCGGGTGCAGCACGACATTGTCGACACGCTGCGTCCAGCGGCGCACCGGGGTTTCGCTGACGATCGCGGCGCGCGCGAGCGTGCGAGCGCGCTGATGGAGCGCGACGTCACTGGCTTCGGCCGGAGCGGTTACGGCGGCGCCCGCGGCGTGCGCGCGGATCGCACCATCGACCGCGGCGAGAAGCTCGGTCAACCCGCGCTTGCGGACCGCAACGGTAGGAACGACGGGCACGCCGAGTTCCTTGGACAACCGCTCGGCATCGAGCGTCAGCCCGTCGCGCGCCGCGAGATCGACCATGTTGAGTGCGACGACGGTGGGCAGGTTAAGCGCGAGCAGTTCGAGCGCGAAGCTCAGATGATTGTCGAGGTTCGCGGCGTCGAGCACGATAATCAGCGCGTCGGGGCGCGTCTCGCCCTCCTGGCGGCCGAGGATGACGTCGCGCGTCACCGCCTCGTCGAGGCTCGCGGGGGTCAGGCTATAGGTGCCGGGCAGGTCGATCAGCGACAGCGGCCGGCCGTCGGCAAAGCTCGCATGCCCCGCCTTGCGCTCGACGGTGACGCCCGGATAATTGGCGATCTTTTGCCGCGCGCCGGTCAGCGCGTTAAAAAGGCTCGACTTGCCGGCGTTGGGATTGCCGACGAGCGCGATCGAAGGAATAGCCGCCGTCATGCCGCCGGCTCCACTTCGATCGCCGCGGCCTGCCGCGCGCGGATGATCACCTTCATGCGGCCGACGGTGAGCGCGAGCGGATCGCGCGAAAAAATGCTGCCGCGGTGGTGCGGCGTGACTTCGCACCCTTCCATCAAGCCGAATTCGCGCAGGCGGCGGCCCTCGTCGTCGGACATGGCGGTCCAGTCGATCCGCGCGATTCGCACCATCACGCCGAGCGGCGATTTGTCGAGCAAAGCAGTCATTTGCGAGCGATTATCAATAACACTCGCTCAGCGCCAGTCCTTTATCTTGGGCGCTCAGCGTCCCGGATAGCGCAGCCGCCCGACGAAGCGCGCGAGACTCGGCCGTTCGACGCTGCGTGCCGCACGGCGGTGCTTCCAGCTTTCGAAGCGCATCACCTGATCGATGCGGCGCGCGAGAAAGGCGCGCGTGTCGGCGAAATCCTCGCTCTCGTCGTTCAGGAACACCGCCATCGTCGAGGCATAGACCGCGCCGAGGATCGCGCGCTTGCTGTAATGATTATAATCGGTCGCGGTGTCGCCCGCGAGGCGCCACATATGATCGGCGGCGCGCCAGCCGAGCTTCGCGGCGTGCGGGGCATTGGTCGGCAGCGCCAGCAGCGACAGCGCGCGACGGAGCGATTCGCGGTGCGGCGCGAGCAGGTCGATACGCGTTTCGACGAGCGTCGTGATGCGTGCGCGAATCTTGAGCGCCGCGAGTTTTTCGGCGGGCCAGCGCGCTTCCATTGCCATGTCGATATCAGCGAACCAGGCGTCGACCATGTCGCGCGGACCGCCGGGAAAGGCGAGGCGCGCGACATCGGAGTCGACCCCGACGCGGGCGGCGGCATCAGCGAGCGCGGCGTCGCCGAAGCCGTCGAAAGCGGCCGATACCGCGATCAGCGGCGCGAGCGCAGCGCGGATCTCGTCGAGGGTCGGGTCGGCGGGCAGGATGGAGGCCATAAGCGTCAGATAGGCCGCGCCGCGCGGTTCGGCAACCGCGCCGCACCCGCGCCCGTCGACGCGCGCCTTCTTCGCTGTCATTTAGATTTTCTTTTGCTACTCGCCATTGTGTCCGCGCCGCTGCATCCATAGCTTCGCAGGTCAGGGCGGCGACCGACGGGGTCGCGCGCGCAGAAAGTGAATGTGGAGGAAATATGGCCGTATCCCTGTTCGATCCGATCAAGCTGGGCGCGATCGACGCGCCGAACCGCATCGTCATGGCGCCGCTGACGCGCGGCCGCGCCGGACCGGGCTTCGTGCCGAACGAACTCGCGCGCGAATATTACCGCCAGCGCGCCTCGGCGGGGCTGATCATTTCCGAAGCCACAGGCATTTCGCAGGAAGGGCTCGGCTGGCCGTCGGCGCCGGGCCTGTGGACCGACGCGCAGGTCGAAGGCTGGAAGCCGGTGACCGACGCGGTGCACGAAGCCGGCGGGCGCATCGTCGCGCAGCTCTGGCACATGGGCCGCGTCGTCCATTCGGTGTTCAACGATGGCAAGCCGCCCGTCTCGGCCTCGGCGACGCAAGCGCCCGGCAAGGCGCACACGCCGGTCGGCCGCCGCGAATATGAGGTCGCCCGCCCGCTCGAGCTGGGCGAAATCCCGCGCGTCATCGCCGATTATGCCAAGGCCGCCGAAAATGCGAAGCGCGCCGGCTTCGATGGCGTCCAGCTGCACGGCGCCAACGGCTATCTGATCGACCAGTTCCTGCGCGACGGGTCGAACCTGCGCGACGATGATTATGGCGGCTCGGTCGAAAACCGCATCCGCCTGCTCCGCGAAGTCACCGAGGCGCTGATTGCGGTGTGGGGCAAGGAGCGAGTCGGGGTGCGCCTGTCGCCCAACGGCGACACTCAGGGCGTCGACGACAGCGCGCCCGAGAAATTGTTCCCCGCCGCCGCCGCAGCGCTCGATGCACTCGGCATTGCGTTCCTCGAACTGCGCGAGCCGGGGCCCGACGGGACGTTCGGCAAGACGGATGTGCCCAAGCAGTCGCCCGCGATCCGTCAAGCCTTCAAGGGCCCGCTGATCCTCAACAGCGACTATGATGTGGCGCTCGCCGAGGAAGCGCTCGCCAGCGGCACCGCCGACGCGATCGCCTTCGGCCGGCCTTTCATCGGCAATCCCGATCTGGTCGAGCGGATCCAGAGCGGCGCCGACTGGGCGGCCGACGATCCGCAGACCTGGTATGCACCTGGGCCGGCCGGCTACACCGACTATCCGGCGCTGCAGCCGGCATAGTCGCTAAACGTCGCCCCTGCGCAGGCAGGGGCCGCCGGTAGCCTTGCGCGACGCCGATAGCGGCCCCCGCCTTCGCGGGGGCGACGGATATAACGCTATCCTTTTTCGGCGAGGGCCTTGTCGATGATCCCGGCGCCGATCGGCCCGAGAACATGGCCGCCGAAGCGAAACAGCAGGAACGCGGCGACGAACAACAGCAGCGGTTCGATGAAGGCGACGACGATCGCGGCGATCACCACCCCGAAGAACAGGAACATGAAGCCGCCCGTCAGTTCGGCCTGTGCCTGCTGCCCCAGTTCGATCGTACGCGGCCCCTTTGCATCCCACCATTTCGCCGTAACGATCGTCTTCCGGTCGCCCGCTTGCGGTCGAGACTGCTGGCGCTGAGGGATGATGGCGGAACCCGCACCCTTCGCCTTCTGACCCCATGGCTGCTTGCGGTTCATCGCGGGGACGGCGGCAGCTTGCCGGTCGTTCGGCGGTCGTGGCAGCGCGCGCTGCTGCGCCGGGGCGGCTCCGGCAAGGTCGAGGATCGTCTCGGTATGGAGAGCAGCCTGCGCCGCAGGCCGGACCGGCTCTACCCCCATCCGGCGATCATGCGCATCCATCCGCTCGGCCGCCGTCGGCGGGGTTTGCCCGGTTTCGCGATCTATCACTACCAGCCGCCCGCCGCGTTCGACGACGGAGAAACGGCTGGGAGGCGGGCGGTCAACCAATACCGAATTGTTCCTTGAGCGCGAGCATGGCGAGCGCGGCCTTCGCCGCTTCGCCGCCTTTATCCTTGCGCGTCTTGTCGGCGCGCGCAAGCGCCTGTTCCTCATCCTCGACGGTCAAGATGCCATTGCCGATCGCGAGCCCGTCGAGCGTCAGCGCCATGATGCCGCGCGCGCTTTCGTTCGACACGACCTCGAAATGATAGGTCTCGCCGCGGATCACGACGCCCAATGCGACATAGGCGTCGTAGCGCCCGCTGTCGGCGGCGAGCGAGATCGCCGCAGGCACTTCAAGCGCGCCGGGGACGGTCACCGTCTCGTGGCTATGCCCGTCGGCCTCAAGCGCGCTGCGCACGCCATCGAGCAGCATGTCGTTAAGGTGCGAATAGAAGCGGGCTTCGACGATCAGAATATGTGCCATTATTCGGCCTCTCCGGGAATGGGGCGTTCGCCGACGACCGACAGGCCATAGCCTTCGAGGCCGACGATATTGCTGTGGGTGGGGGTAAGCAATTCCATCGCATGGACGCCAAGGTCGGCGAGGATCTGCGCGCCGATGCCGTAAGTGCGAAGATCCATGCCGCCGGTTGGGGGCGGAAGCGCGTCGGCGTCGGCCGAGCCGGGGAGCGGGCGCATCAGCATCACGATCACCCCCGCTCCGGCTTCGCCGATCGCGTCCATCGACCGCTGAAGGCGGCGCTTCTTGGGACCGGGGCGGCCCATGATGTCGTCGAAAATCGACACCGGGTGCATCCGCACGAGCGTGACGCCCTCGGGATCGACCGGACCTTTTTGCAGCACAAGGTTCACCGTGCCGTCGATCTTGTTGCGATAGGATTTGAGCCGCCAGTCGCCGCCATAGTCCGATTCGAACGGGTCGTCGGACACGCATTCCACCAGCCGGTCGCTGCGGTTGCGATAGGCGATGAGGTCGGCAATCGTCCCGATCTTCAGCCCGTGGCGCCGCGCGAAGGGGATGAGGTCGTCGAGCCGCGCCATCGTGCCGTCGTCGTTCATGATCTCGCAGATCACGCCCGAAGGGTTGAGCCCCGCGAGGCGCGCGATATCGACCGACGCTTCGGTATGGCCGGCGCGCACGAGCACGCCGCCGTCGCGCGCGATCAGCGGAAAGATATGGCCCGGGGTGACGATGTCGTCGCGGCTCTTGCCCGCGTCGATTGCCACGGCAACAGTGCGCGCGCGGTCGCCCGCCGAAATGCCGGTGGTAACGCCTTCGCGCGCCTCGATCGAGGTGGTGAAGGCGGTTTCGTGCCGCGTGCCGTTCTGGCGGCTCATCAATTCAAGCCCGAGCGTATCGACGCGCGCCTTGGTCAGCGTCAGGCAGATCAGACCGCGGCCGTGCGTCGCCATGAAGTTGATCGCGTCGGGGGTCGCCATCTGCGCGGGGATGACGAGGTCGCCCTCATTCTCGCGGTCCTCATCGTCGACGAGGATGAACATGCGGCCGTTACGCGCCTCGGCGATAATTTCTTCGGGGCTCGCCATCGGTGACAGGTCGCTGCCGTTCGCAAGCCAGTTTTCGAGCTTGCGCAGCGTTTCGGCGGTGGGGTTCCAGCCGGGCGAGTCGAGGTCGCGCAGACTGTTGGCGTGAAGACCCGCGGCGCGTGCGAGACCCGAGCGGGACATGGTCCCCTCTTCGACGATGGCGCGGATACGATCGATGAGCTGTGTGGACATAATTGCCGTGTCTCACACTATAATGTGATTGTCAACCGGGCTATCACATTGCTTTGATCATTCCGGGCCGAAGGTCGGGCCGAATTCGCGTACGGGCGCATCCGCCTTGGCTTCGAGCAGCGCGAGTATCTGGCCGCTGCGGTCGTCGCGTTTGGCATAATCGCGCGCCGACATGCCCGCGATATGGTCTGCTGTGTCGGGATTGGCGCCGCGCCGGACGAGCAGGCGCACCATCGCGCTATTCTTTGCCTGCACCGCGAGGATCAGCGCGGTTTCACCGCGCCGGTTGGCCTGATTGACGGGAGCCTTCCCGTCGAGCAGCTCTTCGGCGCCGTCGGTGAAGTTGATGAGCGCCGTGTGCATCAAGGGGGTGACGCCCTGACGATCGCCGATCGACGGATCAGCGCCCTTCGCGAGCAGGAAGCGCAGCCAGCTGATATCGCGCCGCTTGGCGACGATGATCAGCGCGGTTTCCCCGGTGTCGGGATTGCGCGTGTTGACGAACGACGGATCGTCCTTCAGCGCCTCGGTAGCCTTGGTCCCGTCGCGATTGTCGACCGCCTGCAAAAAAGCGTAGCCGCCGCGGAACTGCGCCTGTGCGGGATGGACGATCCCCGCGACCGCGAACAGCATGAGGAGACAAGAGGCGAGGCGGAATTCCGCGCGTCGAAACATGATCGGGCGACCCCTGAGGCAATTTGTCCGTCGCGCGCCGCGACGACAATGGTTGATTTTCGACAGCTAGCCGACCAAGGCTGGCCACATGATGAATATCGCAAATATGGGACAAAGGCTTGTCCGTGCAAGCCTGATCCTCGCTTTCGGCGCTGCGCTGGCAGGATGCAATAGCGCGGGCGACAGTGCCCCCGCGAAACCACCGCTCGAGGGCGCGCGGATCGGCGGCGCCTTCACGCTGACCGACCAGAACGGCAAAACAGTCCGCGACACCGACTTCGCCGGCAAATATCGCCTCGTCTATTTCGGTTACAGCTTCTGTCCCGACATCTGCCCGGTCGACCTGCAAAAGCTGATGCGCGGCCTGTCGCAGTTCGAAAAGACCGACGCCGCGCGCGGCGCCAAGGTCGCGCCGCTGTTTATCACCGTCGATCCCGAACGCGATACGCCCGAGGCCTTGAAGCCCTTCGTCACCCGCTATCACCCGCGCCTGCTCGGCCTCACCGGCACTCCCGAACAGATCGCGAGTGTCGCGAAAGCCTTTGCCGTCACCTATAACAAGGTGCCGGGATCGGCGCCCGACCGCTATCTGATGGCGCACAGCCAGCTCGCCTTTCTGATGGATCCCGAGGGCAAGCCGCTCGCGCTGCTGCCGCTCGACGATCCTTCGACCGATGTCGACGAAGGGGCGCCCGACAAGGTCGCTGCCGAACTCGCGAAGTGGGTCAAATAATGAACCGTGAGGCGCAGCCCTTTTGGGAAGCGCCGCTCGCCAGCCTCGACGCGGGTCAATGGGAGGCTTTGTGCGACGGTTGCGGCAAATGCTGCCTGCACAAGCTGGAGGACGAGGATAGTGGCCGCATCTATCCGACCAATGTCGCGTGCCGCCTGCTCGACCTTACGACCGCGCGCTGCGGCGATTACAAGCATCGCCGCCGTCACGTTCCCGACTGCCTGACGCTGACACGGGCCAAGGTCGAGGACCTTGAATGGCTACCGCAGAGTTGCGCCTATCGCTTGCGCGCCGAAGGCGAGCCCCTGCCCGACTGGCATTATCTCGTCTGCGGCGATCGCGACGCGGTGCACCGCGCGGGCCAGTCGATCGTCGGCTGGACGGTCGGCGAGGATGTCGCGGGGCCGCTCGAGAATCATCTTGTCGAACGCATCATTTGACCCGTCGGAGGGCCGGCCGCACGTCCGGGTCGGTGACGAAGCCTGGCCCGTGCGCGTCGTCCGTCACGCGCAGTCGCGCCGCTACCGCCTCGTCTTCGACGGCGCGCGCGGTGAACTCCGGCTGACGGTGCCGCGCCGCGCCAGCGAGCGCGCGGCGCTCAAATGGGCCGGCGAGCAGCAGGCGTGGCTCGCCGAACAGGTCGGCAAGGCGGTGGCACCGATCCTCGTCGGACCGGGCGCGACGCTGCCCTTTCGCGGGATCGAGCGTCATGTCGACTGGGCGCCCGCCGCGCCGCGCGCGATCCGGCTCGACGGCGACCGCCTGCATGTCGGCGGCCCGCTCGAAACGCTCGGGCGGCGCATCGAACGCTGGCTGAAGACTGAGGCGCTCGATCTGATGGAGCGCGAGAGCCGCGAAATCGCGGCGGCCGCAGGGCTCGCGGTCGGCCGCGTCGGCGTCGGCGATCCGCGCAGCCGCTGGGGCAGCTGCACCCATGATGGCGACCTCCGCTACAGTTGGCGGCTGGTGATGGCGCCCGACCATGTCCGGCGCGCGACCGTGGCGCATGAGGTCGCGCATCTTCGCCATATGGACCATGGCGCGGCGTTCCACGCGCTCGTCGACGAACTGCACGACGGCGATGTCGCGGCGGCGCGCGGCTGGCTGCGCCGCGAAGGGCGCGCGCTCCACCGTTATCGCTTCACGGCTTGAGCCGGCTTAAGCTCCCTAATAATCGGAGGATTCCGATGGCGGGCGCTGTTGCGCCGGCCGCGCTGTCGGCGGCGGCGGCGCGACTTTCGGCACCGTGACGATTTTGGGCTGGCCGCCGTTCTGGCGCCCGCCATTCTGCGGCGCCGCGCCATTCTGGCCCGGTGCGCCATTGTCGGCCGGGGGACGCCGCCCGGTCTGCTCCTCGATCCATTGCTGGTCGAGCACGGGCCCTTCGTCGACCGGCGGCGGCATCGGCCCCGTCATTTCGGGCGGTCGGCTGTCGTAGGGCAGCTCGATCGGCATGCCATTTTCGTCGACGAAGCCTTCTTCGCCGGGCTCGCCCATATAGGCTTCGTCTTCGTCCTCGAGCTGCCATTCGGGCAGCACGACTTCGGTGTCGAATTGCTCGACCGGGCGCCGTGCGACCGCAACGCGCATATAATCGGCGAAGGCCCGCGCGGGCGCCCGCCCTCCCTGCAGCCCGCCGACGGGCTTGGCATCGTCGCGGCCCATCCAGACGCCGGTGGTGATCCCGCTCGAAAAGCCGAGGAACCAGCCGTCCTTGTTGCTCGACGTCGTGCCCGTCTTGCCCGCCACGGGCCGCCCGATCTGCGCCGCCCTGCCCGTGCCGGTGTTCACGGCAGTTTGCAAAAGGTCGGTGATCCCGGCAGCGACCCAATGATCGACGAGCGTCGTCCCGCGCTCGGCGGGGCGCTGATAGAGCAGCTCGCCGCCCGCGGTCGTCACCTTGGTGATGCCATAGGGCTGAACCGATACGCCGCCGCGCGCCACCGCGGCAAAGGCGGCGGTCATGTCGATCACACGCACTTCGGCGCTGCCGAGCACCATCGAGGGGTGGGTGTTGACGGGGGTGGTGATGCCAAAGCGGCGCGCCATGTTCGCGACCGCCGAAAAGCCGACCTCGTCGCCGAGCTTCGCCGCGACGGTGTTGACCGAATAGGCGAAGGCGCTGCGCAGGTCCATCGTGCCCGCGAAGCGCCCCGACGAATTGCGCGGGCTCCAGCCGTTGATGGTGACGGGCTCGTCGACCACCGGATCATTGACCTTATATCCCGCCTCGAGCGCCGCCATATAGACGAACAATTTCCAAGCCGATCCCGGCTGGCGCAGCGCCTGCGTCGCGCGGTTATAGTTCGACGCGACATAATCGCGGCCGCCGATCATCGCGCGGACCGCGCCGTCGCGGTCGAGCGAGACGAGTGCGCCCTGCACGCCTTTCGGCGTGTCGGCCTGGATCGCCGCGGTCGCCGCGCGCTGCATGCCGAGATCGATCGTCGTGTAGACGTCCAAGGCTTCGCTGCCCTCGTCGATCAGCATGTCGAGCTGCGGCAGCGCCCAGTCGGTGAAATAGCGCGCGCTGTTCTGCCCGGTTTCCTTCGCGAGCTGGACATTGGCGGGCTCGGCGGCGTCGGCCTGCGCCTGGGTGATGACGTCCGCGTCGACCATGACGTCGAGCACGACGCCGGCGCGGCCGAGCGCGGCCTGCGCATCAGCGGTCGGCGAATAGCGCGACGGGGCTTTGACCAGCCCGGCGACCACCGCCGCTTCGGACAGCGACATTTCGGTCGCGCTATGGCCGAAGAAGCTGTTCGACGCGGCGTCGATGCCATAGCTGCCGCCGCCGAAATAGACTTTGTTGAGGTAAAGCTCGAGGATCTCGTCCTTCGAGAATTTCCATTCGAGCGCGAGCGACAACACCATCTCGCGCATCTTGCGCGCCCAGGTATAGCTGTTCGACAGGAAGATGTTGCGCGCGAGCTGCTGCGTGATCGTCGAGGCACCCTGCAGCCGGCGGCCGGTGCCGTAATGCTGCACGGCAAACATTGCGGCGCGCGCCATGCCGACTGGATCGACGCCCGGATGATAGCGAAAGCGCCGGTCCTCGACCGCGACCATCGCATCCTGCATCACCTGCGGCGTTTCTCTGAGGGTCAGCCAACGGCCGTAATTGGGCCCGAGCGAGAGAAAGACCGTGCCGTCGGCGGCGCGGACGCGGATCGTCTGTCCCGCGGGCGATTTCTTGAGCTCCTCGAAGCTCGGCATCCGCTGAACCGCGATGCCGACCGCGACGCCGAGCGCCACGAGGGCGACGACCGCGAGGCCGAGACCCCAGCGCAAGGCGCGGCGCAGCCACAGCCGCCAGCGCGGTTGCTCACCGCGGGACGCGCCGCTGCGCTTGCTGGACGATGGACGATTATTCGACGAAGCTTGCTGTCTTTCACGGCGCAAAGCCGGTTTCCCTTCCTTAGGGTCAGAACCCACCAATCGCGCGTTCGAGGCGCCGAAATGGCGAAGATATCGGCTTTGCGTGGCCGAAGCGAATAGTGGTTCTATCCGCAAGGTCACGCGAAGGCGAGATCGAAGCCATTTCGACGTCCCTCCGGGATTTGACCGATTTTGTCCATGGCCGCGTCAGCAAGTCTCGGAATATCGACATATGCCTTCGCCTTGCTTCCTCGCCCTGAACAAAATCGCTTCAAACCTCGAACGCGCGATTGGTGGGTTCTGACCCTCACTGCGCCCCTGATGCGTCAGTGGCGAAGGCCATCTCAGCCCTCGCCGGTTGACGCCTCATCCGGCGAGCGGTCCGCGAAGTCAAGCGCCGCGCTGTTGATGCAATAGCGCAGGCCATCGGGTCCGGGACCGTCGGGGAAGACGTGGCCGAGGTGCCCTTCGCACTTGGCGCAGCGCACTTCGGTGCGGACCATGCCGTGGCTGACGTCGCGATGTTCGCTCACCGCGCCGCCCTCGGCGGGCGCGGTGTAGCTCGGCCAGCCCGACCCGCTGTTGTATTTGGTGCGGCTGTCGAACAGCGGCGCGCCGCATCCGGCGCAACGATAGACGCCGTCGCCCTTGTGGTCGGTATATTTGCCGGTGAACGCCCGCTCGGTGCCGCCTTCGCGCAGCACATGATGCGCCATCGGATCAAGAGTCTTTTCGGTTTTCGGATCGGTCATGGAGAAGCTCCTTCGGATGGGCTGTGCCAGCCATCGCATTGGCCCATAATATCGGTTGCCAGCCGCGCGACCGCAAGGGGTGAGCGGTCAGCGCGGGTCGATGCGCGTCGCTTGCGAGATGATCCGAACCAGCGATGGGAAATGCGACGCAGCGCGCGTAGCGGCGCCGGCGGTGTGCCGGTTCTCGCCGAGCCGCCAGACGAGATTCGCGAGCCCGAACGGGCGCGTCATCGCTGCGGCGAGGCGCCGCTGGAACGCCGGCGCGGCCTCGCCGCCGCCGTGACGCCACGCCGCCACCGCAGCCTCCGCGCTCGCGAGCGCCAGCCCCATTCCCTCGCCCGCGAGGCTCGGGATCACCCCCGCCTGGTCACCGAGCCGAAACAGGCCCGGCTCGGTTTCGGCGGTTCGCCAGCCATAGGGGACATGGCCGATCGCATCGACGTCCCGCGACCAGTCGGCGTGCGCCAACCGCTCGCCGAGGTGCGGCAGCACGCCGCCCAGCGCGCGGAGCAAGGCGACCGGAGCGCCGCCGGCTTCGTCGAGCCGCGATTTATGGACAGCGAGGCACAGGTTGCCGCTGCCGTCCTCCTGCCGCACCAACCCGGCATAGCCGCGGTCGAACAGGTGCAGCTCGACCGCGTCGCCGAGAATCCGGGCAAGCGCGGGATGCGCGGGCAAGCGCAGCCGCAGCCCCATGACGGGATCGCCGCGCTGCCATTCGCCGGGCTCGCGCGCAAAACCGCGAAAGCCGTGCTTGCCGGCTGCGAGGAAGAGCGCGGGGGCGGTCAGCGAGGCGCCATCGCGCGTCTGGACGGCGCCGCTTTCGAGCGTGGTCGCGTGGACGCCGCGTTCGAGCCCCGCACCCGCCGCCACCGCCGCCGCCTGTAACAGGCCGTCGAGCCGGCGGCGCGACACCCCCATCGCTGCGCCGGGCAGCGCCGTTTCGCTTTTTTGCTCTCCCGCGAACAACCGCACGAACCGAACCGATTGCCCGCCGAGCGCCGCCCGGTCGATCCCGAGCGCATCGAGGCGCGCCAACGTCTGCCAGCTCAGAAAACCGCCGCACAGCGCATCGCCCGTTTCGCGCGCGCGATCGAGCAATAATGGCTTTGCTCCTGCGCGCGCCAGTCCGATCGCCGCGGCCGACCCGGCGGGCCCGGCGCCGACGACGATCGCGTCGCTCATCGGATGCGCTCGACGCAAAGGCGATAGGGGAAGCTGCGAAAGATGCGGCATTCGCCTGCCGCATCGGGCAGCGCCTCGCCAAGCATCGCCGCCCATTCGGCGCGGCGAAAGCTGCGCCCGACCGATAGCTGCCCGTCGCGCCGCACGATCGGGTCGACGAACGCCAGTGCCGCGAGCAAGGGATAGCCGGCAAAGGGCAGGCGTTGCCGATGCAGATCGTTGACCAGCCAGCCGCGCGCCGCCTCGTTTTCCATGAAACGCAGAAATTCGGTGCGTTGCGCGGGCGTCATATGATGGCTGACGAGGCTCGACAGGATGATGTCCCACCCCTGCCCGGCGAGATCGCGATAATCGCCGGTGACAAGCCGCGCTCGCCCGCCAAGCCGCGCCTCGGCGACCGCCTCGCTTTTCGGGTTGAGGTCGACCCCGGCGAGATCGAGCGCAACGCCCCGGCGTTCGCCCCAGCGCGCGATCCGCACGAGCATGTCGCCCGCGCCGAAGCCGACGTCGAGGATGCGCCAAGGGCGGTCGCCGACACCGCGCGCACGCACCCGGTTGAGAAAGCCCAGCGTCGGCCGCGGCGCCAGCGTCAGCGCGTTGATGCGCGATAGGTCGGCGAGCACGCGCGCATAGCGGTCGGGCGGCGGCTCGGCGGCGTCCATTTCCTCCTCGCGCGCGATCGGCACCCGAAGGCTAGCAAAGGGGTTCATGCCCCGAACCGAATCGCCTCGGCGGCCAGCCCGGGGCCGAAGGCGATCGCGATGCCCTCGCCGCTCGCGCCGCGCGCCATCATCTCGGCGAGCACGAACAGGATCGTCGCGGACGACATATTGCCATATCGCGCGAGCACCGACCGGCTGTCGGCCAGCGCCCCGGGCGGAACCGCGAGCGCATGTTCGACCGCGTCGAGCACCGAGCGACCGCCCGCGTGGACCGCGAGCAGCGGCGGCGGCCCGCCGTCGCCGAACAGCTCGCGCTGAACGTCCGGACGGGCGAGCGTTTCGCGCAGCCGTCCGGGCACCTCGCCCGACAGGGTCATCTCGAAACCCTTGTCGCCGATGTCCCAGCGGATCAATTCCTCACTATCGTCGAGCGCAAGGCTGCGGCCTTCGCCGAGTTCGAGACCGCCCGCCGCCGCCGAAACGATCCCCGCCGCGGCGCCATCGCTGAACTGAAGCATCGCGAGCAGCGGCTCGGGCGCGTCGGCAAGGCTGAGGTGCAGCGTCGACAGTTCGACGCTCACCACCAGCACCACCGCCTCCGGCTCCGATCGGACGATATGCCGCGCGGTGCGCAACGCGGTGACCCCGGCATAACAGCCCATGAAGCCGATCAACACGCGTTCGACCGCCGCGCCGAGCCCAAGTCGCCGCGCGAGGATCTGATCGATGCCGGGGGCAACGAAGCCGGTGCAACTGGCGACGACGATGTGGGTGATACGCGCCGGATCGAGCGCGTCGCCCAGCCCCGCAATCGCCTGCATCGCCAGATCGGGCGCATGGCCCGCATAGGCGGCCATGCGGGCCGATGTCGGCGGCAAGCCGGGGACGTCGTAGAATCCCCCCGCCGCGACGGGCGATCCGCCCGCCGGCGTGGGCGGCAGCACCGACCAGCGATGGTCGATCCCCGACCGCGCCGTCATCCGCGTAAAGATCGCGCGCACGCGCTCGTCGGTCAGCCGCGGCGTCGCCCATTCGATGAAAGCGCGATGGATGTCATGCCCCGGAACCGCGGTGGCGAGGGCGTTCAGCCGGGGAGACGGAGACATGGTCATCGCGCAGGTGTGGCCGAAAAGCGAGATACAAACCAGCGATTAGCGCGGGATGCGCTTTACCGCGGATTAACCACGGCCGGGCTATGCCGCCGGCGTGAAACACCGTCTTGTTCTCGGCCTTGCCCTGGCCCTTGGCGGCGCGCCCGCGGCGGCGGCGCAGTGCATGCTATGCGCGCAGGACAAATCAGGCGGCGCCACGGCTCGCCCGACCGAAACGCCGCTACACGTCGAGATCGAAACCCGGCTCGACTTGGGCCGCGTCGCAGCGGGCGCGATGGGCGGCGAGGTCGAGGTCGACCCGGTATCGGGCACGCGCCGGGTGCGCGGCGACGTCTTCGATCTGGGCGGGTTCGCGCTCAGCGGAACCGTCATGGTGCGCGGCGAACCCGGCGCCGAAGTGCGCGTGATCCTGCCGGCGAGCGTCGACCTTGAGGGCGGCCATGGCCGCACCGCGCGCGTCACCAGCCTCGTCACCGACCTTTCGGCCGCGCCGCGGCTTGGGCCCGACGGGCGGCTGCAGTTCCGCTTCGGCGGCCGGTTACAGGTCGCGGCGCTCGACGACGGCGACTATCGCGGGCGGATTCCGGTGACGGTGGAATATCAATAGAGCGTCGCGTTAGGGCGCGGCTTTCGACCTCACCGGCTGGCGGAGAATGGTCTTGAGCTTTTCCGGCGCGGTCTTGCGTGGGTCGCTCAGATAGATTTCGTGATGGCGGCCGGCAAAGCCATATCCGCCAGCTGGCATGATCTCGCTGTGCAGCGCCGCGAGTAACGGCCCTTCCTCGTCGTAGCTGCCGATATGCAGGGCCTGAAGGCACAGCCCCTCTTCCAGCGGCTCCAACCTGATGCTGTCCGATAGAATTCCAAGCTTCGCGCGCGCTTTGAGGCTGGCGGCCCGGAATATCTCCTCATCGACATGGTCGGGCATCATGATCATCATGGTCCAGTTCCATTCGTCCTTGCGCCGTGCCTTGAAACTCGCGGGATCGGGAGCCGACCAAAGCCCCTCCAGCGGCGGGACGACGAAATCTTCGTCCGCCGCCTTGCACGCAAATTTGGCTGCGTAGGCCGTTGCATAGAGGCTTTCTATCGCGCGTCCATATTCGGGAACGGAGTTCGGATCGCCGCGCCCATCGACCATCAAATAGGAAAGCTGCGGCACGTCGACCGGCACAAACCGGTTGTGCGGCGCCGTGAACAGCGCCTTGCGGGCCTTTTTGAGATCCAGCTTTCCCATCACTATCCGTGGGTTACCCCACGCGCGCCGAACAGCGCCGTGCCGACGCGCACATGCGTCGCGCCCAGCATCACCGCGGTTTCGTAATCGCCGCTCATCCCGATCGAGCGGAGCGGCAGGCCGTGGCGTTCGGCCAGTTCGTCGAGCAGGGCGAAGAAGGGCGCGGGCTCGATATCGGCGGGCGGGATTGCCATCAGGCCGTCGATCGTGAGCCCGGCCGCTTTGGCTTCGGCGAGCAGCGCAGGGAGGTCGGCGACAGCGCAGCCGCCCTTTTGCTCCTCATCGCCGACATTGACCTGCACGAACAGCTGCGGCTGCCGGCCCGTCTTGGCGCACGCTTTGGCGAGCGCCTGTACCAGCGACGAGCGGTCGACCGAGTGGATCGCATCGAACAGCAGCGCCGCTTCTTCGGCCTTGTTCGATTGCAGCTGGCCGATCAGGTGCAGCACAATGTCGGGCGTTTCGGCGCGCAGCTCCGGCCATTTCGCCGCGGCTTCCTGCACGCGATTCTCACCAAAATGACGCTGGCCCGCCGCGATCAGCGGGCGGATCGCCGGTGCGTCGTGCGTCTTCGACACCGCGATCAGGCAGATTTCGCCGGCCTTGCGCTGCGCGCGCTGCGCCGCGTCGGCGATATGTCCCTGCACTTCGGCCAGCCGCTCTGCTGCTTCGCTCATCGTCCCGCTTTCATCCAGCGCGTTGCGCGCGCTCGCGACGCGCCTATAGAAAGCGCGATGCGCCCGCGCCACCCCCAGCCCCGCAAATTGCCGAAACTCTGGCTGTTCAGTGACGAGCGGGCGCAGACCGGCCTTGCCGAACTCGCCGCGCTGTTGCCGCCCGGCAGCGGCATCATTCTCCGGCACGACGGACTGGCGCCGGGGACGCGCTGGCGCCTGCTCCGGCGGTTGATGCGCACCGCGCGTCTGCGAGGATTGATCGTGCTGCTCGCGGGACCGCCTGCCACCGCGCGGCGCTGGGGCGCCGACGGCATTTACCTGCGTCAGCGCGACGCCCATCGGGCGCCACGGGTGCGCCGACTCGGCCTGCTGATAACGATGCCCGTCCATGATGCGCGCGAAGCGCGCCAAGCGTGCCGCGCGCGAGCCGACGCGGTCTTCATCTCGCCGCTACACCCGACCCGCTCACATCCGGGCGCGCCCGCGCTCGGCCGGGCGGCGTGGCTGCGGCTGGCGCGCCTGTCGGGAGCGCAGCCGATCGCGCTCGGCGGCATGACCGCGCCGCGCGCACGCGCGCTGAATCGCACAAGCGACAGGACGACCGGCTGGGCCGCGATCGATGCATGGGATGAAAAGGCGGCGAAGCGCCGGGCGCGTCAGAAGCGGAACGCGGTTCCGATATAGACAGCCTGGCTGTCGCGACGCGAATCGGTGAGCGGTTCGACGCGATCGTCGCTCTTGTATCGTACGCCCGCGGTGACATCGATGTTCTTGGTCAGGCGATAGCTGCTGACGACATCGACGGCGGACGCCTCGCCGGGAGTGGTGACGCGATCGGTTGCCCCGCTCGGGTCGCTTGGGCGGTTCAGCATACGCGTGGCGAAGCGTGACTTTTTCTCTTCCTGTTCGGGCGCCCGGGCGACCGGCAGGTTGCGGAGATCGGTGCCGCGCGGCAGCGACGGCGTGACGAATTTTTCGAAGCCGACCGACGCGCCGAGATTATATTTGACGGGTGCGATCGCGACCGGCGCGGTGCGTCCCGCCGCCAGCGCCGAGGTGCGCGCGGCGCTCGACGCGTCGTCGCGGGCGCGAATCACGACGGTGATCGCGCGGTTCTGACGGGCCCGGTCGGTCAGTGCGGGGGTGAAGCTGAAGTTGCCGCGCTGTTCGGCCGACATCTTGTTATAGCGCGCGATCAGCCTTTCGTCGCCCGACGCCGGGGTAAACTGGCCGAGCAAAGTTTCCGAAAGTGCGGTGTCGCGAATGCGGTCGGCGTTCGACATCGCGGCAAGGGCCGGCGGCAACGCAAGCGAAGCCACCGCCAAAGCGGTGAGACCTGCTTTCCAAAAATGTCGCGATGTCCGCGCCATTGCCTTGCGACTCCAACCCCAATCGACTCGTCAGATAGGACCGCCAGCCCGAGAATGCCAGTGAATCCCGCCAAATTGTTGCAACGATTCCGCTTTTTGCCGAAATTGTTGCGGGATCGTCACAGTGCGGATCGAATCTGACCAGAATCTGAATGGCGCTGCGGCCGAAATTGCCGCGCTTGCAGGGTGGCGGCAAGGGCGATAGAGACGCTGGCAATTCCGTTATGCGCGGCCGGTTTTCTTACATTCGGGCGGGCTCAAAGAGATAAGGTGTTATCGGCATGTCCCAGCTTTCTGTCCTTGCCACGATCGGCCGCCGCCCGGCCACGCTCGCGTTGCTCGGACTTGCGGCCCTCGGCCTTTCGGCGTGCGCGAACAAGGACCGACCGCGCGCCGATCTGGCGCCCAGCCAGGTGACGACGATCGGCGTGAACAGCTATCTGTGGCGCGCTTCGCTCGACGCGCTGTCGTTCATGCCGCTGCTCCAGGCCGACAGCTCGGGCGGCGTCGTGATCACCGACTGGTACGCGAATCCGGCGAACCCCGGCGAGCGGATGAAGGTGACGGTATCGATCCTCGACCAGGATTTGCGCGCCGACGCGCTGCGCGTCGCGGCGTCGCGGCAGGTGTCGCAGGGCGCCACCTGGGTCGACGCGCCGGTGCAGGCGGCCACCGTGCAGAAGCTCGAGGAAATCATCCTCACCCGCGCCCGCGACCTGCGTCGCGGCGCCATCAGGGACTAATCCGGCGGCGCGCCCGCGCGCGCCTACAGACTAACGGGGTAACCGACGAATGACCCGCGAAACGCGCTTTGGCGCCCTCGCCGCCGACGCCCGCTGGCAAAAGGCGTGGGAGGCGGCGAACAGCTTTGCCACGACCGACAGCACCGGCGCCCAAGATAGGAATCGGCCCAAGGCCTATATCCTCGAGATGTTCCCCTATCCCTCGGGGCGCATCCACATGGGGCATGTCCGCAATTACGCGATGGGCGACGTCCTCGCGCGCTTCAAGCGGATGACCGGCCATGACGTGCTCCACCCGATGGGCTGGGACGCCTTCGGTATGCCCGCCGAAAATGCCGCGATGGAAAAGGGCGTCCACCCGGGGGGCTGGACGCGCGATAATATCGCCGCGATGCGCGCGCAATTGAAGCGCCTCGGCCTCGCGATCGACTGGAGCCGCGAACTCGCGACGTGCGAGCCCGATTATTATGGTCAGGAACAGGCACTGTTCCTCGACCTGTTCGCCGCGGGGCTGGTCACGCGCAAGCACAGCTATGTCAACTGGGACCCCGTCGACATGACCGTGCTTGCGAACGAGCAGGTGATCGACGGCCGTGGCTGGCGCTCGGGCGCGCTGGTCGAGAAGAAAAAGCTGTCGCAATGGTTTTTGAAGATCACCGATTTCGCCGAGGAATTGCTCGACGGATTGGGTAGCCTCGACAGCTGGCCCGACAAGGTGCGGCTGATGCAGGAAAACTGGATCGGCAAGTCGCAGGGGCTGGAATTCTCGTTCAAGCTCGCGGGCGGGGCGCCGGGCTTCGACGTCTTCACGACGCGCCCCGACACGCTGTACGGCGCCAGCTTCGCGGCGATCTCGCCCGACCATCCGCTGGCCGAGAAATTGGCGAAGGATTCGCCCGAACTCGCCGCGTTCATCGAGGAGTGCCGCCGACAGGGCACCGCCGCCGAGCAGATCGACACCGCGGAGAAGATGGGTTTCGATACCGGCATCGCCGTCGAGCACCCGCTCGACCCGGATTGGCACCTGCCCGTCTGGGTCGTGAACTATGTGCTGATGGATTATGGCACCGGCGCGATTTTCGGTTGCCCCGCGCACGACCAGCGCGATCTCGATTTCGCGCATAAATATGAGCTGCCCGTCCATCGCGTCATCGCCGACGGCGACGAAACTGAACAGCATTTCACCGGCGACGAGGCCTACACCGGCCCCGGCAAACTGGTGAACAGCCATTTCCTCGACGGCATGACAATTGACGAAGCCAAAGCCGCGGTCATCGCGCGGTCCGAACATGAAGGCTGGGGCAAGGGCACGACCGTCTGGCGGCTGCGCGACTGGGGCGTTTCGCGCCAGCGTTACTGGGGCACGCCGATTCCCTTCATCCATTGCGACGCGTGCGGCTTGGTGCCGGTGCCGAAGAGCCAGCTTCCCGTCGTGCTGCCAGAGGACGCCGATTTCTCGGTTCCCGGCAATCCCTTGGACCGCCATCCGACGTGGAAGCATGTCCAATGCCCGTCATGCGGCGGCGAAGCGGTGCGCGAAACCGATACGCTCGACACTTTCGTCGATTCGTCCTGGTATTTCCTGCGCTTCGCGTCGGCGCCGGCGGACAAGCCCTTCGATCCCGAGGTGATCCGCCGCTGGCTGCCCGTCGATCAATATATCGGCGGCATCGAGCATGCGATCCTCCACCTGCTCTACGCGCGTTTCTGGACGCGCGCGCTGAACAAGCTGGGGATGATCGACATCAAGGAGCCCTTCGCCAGCCTGTTCACGCAGGGCATGGTGACGCACGAGACGTACAGCCGCGCGCAGGGCGAAGGCCAGCCGCCGCTCTTCTTCACGCCCGATGAAATCACGCGCACCGCCGACGGTGCGACACTCGCGGCCGATGGCGCGCCGGTGGACGTCGGCCGCGTGATCAAGATGTCGAAGTCGAAGAAGAATGTCGTCGATCCCGACGCCATCCTCGACCAATATGGCGCCGACGCCGCGCGCTGGTTCATGCTTTCCGACAGCCCGCCCGAACGCGACCTGCCGTGGAGCGAGGCGGGGATCGAGGGCGCGTGGCGCTTCGTCCAGCGACTGTGGCGCCTATTCGGCGACACGGCGAACGTCGGCGACGGGACCGAAGACAAGGCGCTCGCGCGGAAGTTGCATCAGGCGATCGCCGGGGTCGCGACCGACATCGAATCGCTCGGGTTCAACAAGGCGGTGGCGAAAATCCACGCGCTCGCGAACGAGATCGAAAAGGCGAAGCCCTCGGCAACGCGCGCCGAGGCGTGCCGCACGCTGATTCTGCTCGTCGCGCCGATGATGCCGCACCTTGCCGAAGAGGCGTGGGCGGCGCTTCCCGAAAACCAGCGCACGACCGCGATGATCGCCGACGCGGCGTGGCCCGCCGCCGATCCGGCACTGCTCGTCGATGACGAGGTGACAATCGCGATCCAGATGGCGGGTAAGCTCCGCGACACGATGACGCTTGCCAAAGGCCTCGACAGGCAGGCGGTGGAAGCCGCGGCGCTCGCGCGCCCGCGCATCGCCGAGCTGCTTGGCGGCAATGTGCCGAAGAAGGTGATTGTGGTGCCCGACCGTTTGGTGAATATCGTTCCCTGATATGCGCGCACTCCTGACCTCCTCGCTCGTCGCCGCTTCGCTGATGCTCGGCGGTTGCGGCCTGCGTCCGCTCTACGCGAACGGCAGCAAGGGGACGGTGGCGCAGGTGCTGGCCGACGTCGACGTCGCGCCGATCGAAGGGCATGAAGGCTGGCTCGTCCGCAATGCGCTTCGCGACCGGCTGCAGGCGACGCAGGGCGGCGAGGGTGCGGGCAAGCGCCTCCGCCTCGATGTGCGGCTCGAGGATTCGATCATCGGCTTCGGCGTTCGCGCCGACGACACGGTCACGCGCGAACGCCGCACGCTGCGCGCGCGCTACCAGCTCGTCGATTCGGCATCGGGCGCAGTGCTGCTCGACGCGACCGCGGCGCAGGATGCCGGGATCGACGTCGTGGGCAGCGAATATGCGACGATCGCCGCCGAGTCGACCGCGCTCGAACGGCTCGCCTCGGGCGTCGCCGACCAGATCGTCGCGCGGCTCGCGGTCTATGCGAATCGCGGCGGCGGTCAGCCGGGGGCGATACTCGCACCGACCGTGCCCGCACCTGCCGGGCAATGAAGAGCGTCAAGCCCGCCGACCTCGAACGCCAGACGCGCCTCGACCCCGCGGTTCGCTTCACCCTTTTGACCGGTCCGGACGAGGCGACGATGGAAGCCGTCGCGAGCCGCCTGATCGGCCTTGCCGGCAAGGATGCCGAGCGACTCGACCTGACGGGATCGCAGCTGTCGCAGGATCCCTCGCTGCTCGCCGCTGAAGCAGCATCGATGTCGCTTTTTTCGCCGAGCCGGATCATCAGGCTCGAACTTTCGGGCAGCGGCGACGACAGCCTTGCCGCGGTCGAGGCGTTGCTCGCTGCGGAAACCGCGATTAACCCGGTCGTCGCGACCGGCGCCTCGGTCACCGCCAAGTCGAAGCTGGTCAAGCTGGTCGAAGGATCGGATCATGCCGTGGCGGCGATCTGTTACCAGCCCGACCGGCGCGCGCTCGTCGGCATCGCGATGGCGGCGGCGCAGGAGCAGGGGCTGCGCATCGCCAACAGCGAGGCGCAATTGCTCGTCGACCTCGTCTCGGGCGATCAGGCGCTGATGCGCCGCGAGATCGAGAAGATCGCGCTCTATCTCGACGCCGGTCCCGACCGTCAGCGGCAGGTCACGGCCGCCGACATCGACGCACTGGGCGCCGCGACGCATGAGGAGGATGTCAGCGAGTGCATCAACGTCGCGCTCGGCGGCAAGGTGCGCGATCTGCCCGAGATGCTCGCCAAGGCGGCGGCGGTCGGCGTCGCCGAGATCCGCATCATCCGCGCCTTGGCGATCCGGGCGCTCGCGCTCGCGCGGCTGCGTGCCGAAGTCGACGGCGGCGCGCATCCCGCGACGGTCGTTTCGGCGCGATCGAGCGGAATTTTCTGGAAGGAACGCGACGCGGTGACCGCGCAGCTTCATATCTGGGATTCGGTGCGCATCGCGCGGCTGATGAGCCGCCTGCTCGACTGCGAACGCGCGCTCAAGGCATCGGGCACCGCGGGCGGCGTGCTGTTTCGCAAGCTGATGACCGATATCGCGCATCAGGCCGCGCGGGCGCGGTAGAGGAGACGGCCCGTTTTCCGCCAACGGGCTTGACCGGCGCGGCGCCTTCGGTGCAAGCGGCGGACGACGGACGCGCGGGCAGCCGCCTATCCACCAATTTGAAGAAACATGATACCGGCGGCGGCAACGCCGCCGGAACAGGACGAATGACGATGAGCGATATCGAAGCCATCCAGACCCAGCTCTTGGGCGACATCCAAGCGGCGGCCGATGCCAATGCGGTCGAGGCGCTGCGCGTTGCGGCGCTCGGCAAGGCGGGCAGTATCACCGCGCTGCTCAAGACGCTCGGCGGCATGAGCCCCGAAGAACGACAGGCGCAAGGACCCGCGATCCATGCGCTGCGCGAAAGCGTCACCGCCGCACTTGCCGCGCGCAAGGCGGTGCTCGACGCGGCGGCGCTCGACGTCAGGCTCGCCGCCGAGGCGATCGACATGACGCTCCCCGCCGACGCCGCGCCGCGCGGCAGCGTGCATCCGGTGAGCCAGGTGATGGACGAGCTTGCCGAAATCTTCGCCGACATGGGCTTTGCGGTCGCGACGGGCCCCGAGATCGAGGACGACTGGCGCAACTTCACCGCGCTCAACATTCCCGAGACGCATCCCGCGCGTGCGATGCACGATACTTTCTATTTCCCCGAAGGTGGCGAAGGTGCCGCGGAGCGTATGTTGCTCCGGACGCATACTTCGCCGGTGCAGATTCGGACGATGATGGAAAAAGCGCCTCCGATCAGGATCATAGCTCCCGGCCGCGTCTATCGCAGCGACAGCGACGCGACGCACACGCCGATGTTCCACCAGATCGAAGGTCTCGTCATCGATCGCGGCATCCATATGGGGCACCTCAAATGGACGCTCGAAACCTTCCTCAAGGCCTATTTCGAGCGCGACGACATCGTGCTGCGCCTGCGCCCCTCCTATTTCCCCTTCACTGAACCCTCGGCCGAGGTCGATGTCGGCTATCGCCAAGAAAAGGGCCGGCGCATCGTCGGCGGCAACGGCGACGACGAGGGCCATGCGTGGATGGAGCTGCTCGGCAGCGGCATGGTCAACCGCCGCGTGATCGCGAACTGCGGGCTCGATCCCGACGAATGGCAGGGCTTTGCCTTCGGCGTCGGCGTCGACCGGCTCGCGATGCTGAAATATGGCATGGACGATCTGCGCGCCTTTTTCGACGGCGACCTCCGCTGGCTGTCGCATTACGGGTTCGGCGCGCTGTCGGTGCCGACGCTGAGCGGAGGAGTGTCGGCATGAAGATCACCCGCCTTGTGATTCTGGGCCCCGGATCGCAGTCCGGGGCACGACAGGGAGACTTTTGATGAAACTCACCCTGTCGTGGCTCCGCGAACATCTCGAAGGCGACTATTCGGTCGCCGATGTCGTCGCGACGTTGAACCGCATCGGCCATGAGGTCGAAGGCGTCGAGAATCCGGCCGAAAAGCTCGCGGGTTTCCGCGTCGCCAAGGTGCTGACCGCCGAGAAGCATCCGCAGGCCGACAAATTGCAGGTGCTGACCGTCGACACGGGCGATGGCCGCGCGCCGCTCACCGTGGTCTGCGGCGCGCCCAATGCGCGCGCGGGCCTGATCGGCGTGCTCGGCCTGCCCGGCGCGGTCGTGCCCGCGAACGGCATGGAGCTGAAGGTCGCGGCGGTGCGCGGGGTCGAATCGAACGGCATGATGTGCTCGTCGCGCGAGCTCGAGCTCGGCGACGACCATGACGGGATCATCGAGCTGGCGTTTGACGATTCTGGCGACGCACCGATCGGCATGGCGTTCGCCGATTATGCAGGGTTCAACGATCCGGTGGTCGACATTTCGATCACCCCGAACCGGCAGGACTGCATGGGCGTGCGCGGCATCGCGCGCGACCTCGCGGCCGCCGGACTCGGCACGCTGAAACCGCTCGAGGTTCCGACGATCACCGGCGAGGGCGCGCCCGCGACCGAAATCCGGACCGACGATGCCGAAGCCTGCCCCGCCTTCTTCGGCCGCACGATCAGCGGCGTCACCAACGGCAGCGCGCCCGAATGGATGCGCCGCCGTCTGGAAGCGGTCGGGCAGCGCTCGATCTCGGCGCTCGTCGACATCAGCAATTATGTGATGTTCGACCTTGGCCGCCCGAGTCACATCTATGATCGCGCCAAATTGCATGGCGCGCTCGTCGCGCGGCGCGCCAAGCAAGGCGAAACCGTCACCGCGCTCAACGGCAAGGATTATACGCTCGCCGATACGATGACCGTGATCGCCGACGAGCGCGAGGTCCACGACATCGCGGGCATCATGGGCGGCGAGCATTCGGGGTGCAGCGAGACGACGACCGAAGTTCTGATCGAGATCGCCTATTTCACCCCCGAACGCATCGCGCTGACCGGACAGGCGCTCGGCCTGTCGAGCGACGCGCGCAGCCGCTTCGAGCGCGGGGTCGATCCGGCCTTCCTCGACGATGCGACCGCGATCGTCACCGCGCATATCCTCGCCATCTGCGGCGGCACGCCGTCGGCGGTGACGCGCGCGGGCACCCCGCCTGCCGGGGTCAAGACGATCGATTACGACCCCGCGCTGTCGGCGACGCTCGGCGGCATCGCGATCGCGCCCGATCGGCAGAAGGAGATTCTCGCCGCGCTCGGCTTTTCGGTGATCGAACAGGGCGGCCGCTGGCAGGTGTCGGTGCCGAGCTGGCGCCGCGACATGGACGGCGCGCCCGACATCGTCGAGGAGGTCACGCGCATCACCGGTTTCGACGCGATCGCATCGGTGCCGTTGCCGCGTGCGGACGGCGTCGCCAAGCCGACCGCGACGGCAGAGCAGCTGGTCGAGCGCCGCCTGCGCCGTGCAGCGGCCGCCGCCGGGTTCGACGAAGCGGTGACCTGGTCGTTCATCAGCGAGGCCGACGCCGCGCCCTTCGGCGGCGGCACCTGGAGCCTCGCCAATCCGATCAGCGAAGATTTGAAGGTCATGCGCCCGTCGCTGCTCCCCGGCCTGCTCGCCGCAGCGCAGCGCAACCAGAACCGGGGCGCGGGCAGTATCCGCCTGTTCGAGATCGGCCGCCGCTACCTCGCCGATGCCGAGCATCCGACGCTCGCCATCGTCATGGCGGGCGACAAGCGCGCGCGCGGCTGGCAGGCGGGCAAGGCGGCACCGTTCGACGCGTTCGATGCCAAAGCCGCTGCGCTGGCCTTGCTCGAAGCCGCCGGCGCCCCCGCCGACCGATTGCAGGTGATGGAAGCCGTCGCAAGCGGCAGCATCTGGCACCCCGGCCAGTCGGCGACGCTGCGGCTGGGCCCCAAGGCGGTGCTCGCCGAATTCGGCGCGCTCCACCCCGCGCTGACCCGCGCTTTCGACGTCGACGGCCCGGTGATGGCGGTGCAGATCTTCCTCGATGCGATTCCGGCGAAGCGCGCGAGCGGCCCCGCGCGCGCGGCGTTCGCGCCGCCGGCGTTGCAATCGGTGCGCCGCGACTTCGCCTTCCTCGCCGCCACCAGCCTGACCGCCGCCGAACTGGTGCGCGCGATCCGCGGCGCCGACAAGGCGGCGATCGTCGATGCACGGCTGTTCGACCGCTTCGCCGGCCAGGGCGTGCCCGAGGGTCAGGTGAGCCTGGCGGTCGAGGTCGAATTGCAGCCTGCCGAGAAAAGCTTCACCGATGCCGAACTGAAAGCGATCGCCGACAAGGTGGTGGCGGCGGCCGCGAAGGTCGGAGCGACGCTGCGCGGGTAAGCGGACAAAAGTCCGCTTTCGCTCGAATGTCGGTTTTGGGGGTGGAGAGCGGACGTTCACTCACCTCTTTCGTCATCCCGGGCTTGACCCGGGATCCCGCTTTTTGAGGCATCCGCTGGCTTCGACCGTAAGCGGGACCCCGGATCAAGTCCGGGGTGACGAAGAAAGAAACGGCAGCTTCCGGTCGTTTCCAGACTTTCGTCATCCCGGACCTGATCCGGGATTCCGCTCTCTGAAGGCATCGGCACGTTTCACAGGCTGGAGCCTGAAGCGGATTTCGTGCAGTTTGATCCGGCAACCAATTCCGGGGAGGAACGCGTCATGGACACCCGCCACCTTGTCGATCGCGAGATCGCGCCGATCATCGACCTCTTCCCCCGCGTCGATTTGGGCACGGCGCCGATTGCGCAGATTCGCGCGAAGGCGGCGGAAACCTATGCGATCCTGCCGCCGCCGGTGATCGTGCCCGAGGAGATTTTCGTCCCCTCGATCCACGGCGGCCCCGACATCGCCGTCTATCTTTTCCGCCCCGAAACGATCCGCGCCGACGCCGGCGCGATCCTGCACATCCACGGCGGCGGGATGGTGATGGGATCGGTGAAGCTGATGCAGGCGGGACCCGCCGCGCTTGCCGCCGCCGCCGGGGTGCCCGTCGCATCGGTCGAATATCGGCTCGCGCCCGAACATCCCTTTCCCGCGCCCCAGGAGGATTGCCATTCGGCGCTGAGCTGGCTCGCGGGGCAGGCCGATGCGCTGGGGTTCGACGCCGGCCGCATTGTCGTCGCGGGCGAGAGCGCCGGCGGCGGGCTGGCGGCGGCGCTCGCGATCATGGCGCGCGACCTGGGCGGGCCAGCCATCGCGGGTCAGCTCCTCACCTATGCGATGCTCGATCACCGGACGGGCGGCGATACCTGCCCCTATGCCAATCCGGCGACCGGCGAATTCATCTGGACGCGCGCGAGCAACCGCTTCGGCTGGCGCGCGCTGCAGGGCGATTACAAGGCCGACGACGCGCGGCGCGGCTGGTTTTCGCCGAGCCTGGCGGAGGATCTGGCGGGCCTGCCGCCCGCCTATATCGCGACGGGAAGCCTCGACCTCTTCTTCGACGAAAATCTCGACTATGCGCGCCGGCTCGTCGCGGCGGGCGTGCCGGTCGACCTCCATAGCTATGCGGGGGCGATTCACGCCTTCAACGCGATTCCGGGAGCCGCGCTGTCGCAGCGTTTCACCGGCGGGCTGCTTGCCGCGGCGGCGGCGATGACGGGGCCGGCGGGCGGTTGAGAGGCGTCGGGTTTCGGCCGGTTGATGCCGTTCAGATCCTCCCCTTCGCGAAGCGATGGGGAGGGGGAGTGTTGGGTCGTCCAGTCCCCCGGACTGGACTTGGATTGCCGGGGGCAATCCAACCCTACACTCCGCGAAGCGGTGGTGGAGGGGTCTGGCCTTGACCGACGCCTGACGGCGTCGACC
>CBINGC010000035.1:0-41682 GCA_966250105.1 uncultured Sphingopyxis sp.
AAGCCGCCGGTCAGTTCGCCGGCCGGGTCTCGTCGATCTTGTCGACCCATTCGGGGAAGAAGCTCGGTTCGCGCGCCGACCAGCCGGGGGCGGTGGCGGCGGCTTCGCTGATCGACTGAAGCAGGATCTTGCGCTTGTCGGGGTGAAGATGCGGCAGCGACGCGGCGGCGCAGAAGGCGCCGGGCAGCCACGGCCGCGCATGCGCGCCGAGCAGCCGTTCGTAGAGGAAGCGGTAGGAAGCGAAGCCCGGCAGGCGGTCCTGCCCGAGGTCGAAGGCCGACACCGCGATCAGCGGCGCCATGAAATGTTCGAGCGCGTCGAGCCCGCTATCGTCGGGAATATGCGCGCGGATTTCGACGAGCCGGTGATAGACGCGCGCCTGGACGCGGATCGCGGTTTCCTCGACCATGTCGCGCGACCAGCGCGCGATCGCATCGTCGCGTTCGAGCCCGATGTCGAGCGAACGGCGGATGTAGCGCTGGGTCGCCGCGGGAAAGCCCGCAAATTCCTTGATCTCGGAAAGGGACAGGTCGCCTGCGGCCGGTCCTGAACGCGTCGCCATGGTCATGCTCCCGCACGGCGCCCGGGGAGCCATCCCCCCGGAGGCCTGCATCAAACAGTCTGCCACCATATTGGTTAGTGGCAGGTTAACCATGGCGTCGGGACTCGTTCAGCAAATCACGGGGCGTTGCGCGATGCCGCGACGGGGCCTAATCAGCGTGCCTTGAAACCATAAGACACACGCAGGCCCACCATGTCCAACGCACCGCAGCCGGTCATTTCCGCAACCGGCCTTTTCACCCCCGCCGAAGCGATCTCCAACGAAGAACTTGTCGCCAGTTTTAACGCCTATGTTGCGCTGCACAATAGCGAAAATGCGGCGGCGATCGCCGCGGGCGAGGCACCCGAACTGACTGAATCGAGTGTCGAATTCATCGAGAAGGCGAGCGGGATCGGATCGCGCTTCGTCGTCGACAAGGCGGGCATTCTCGATCCGGCGCACATGGCCCCGCGCATCGCCGAACGCGGCAATGACGAGTTGTCGATCCTCGCCGAGATCGGGGTCGCGGCGGCGAAGGACGCGCTGGCGCGCGCGGGACGCGATGCGCGCGAGGTCGACGCGGTGCTGTGCGCCGCGTCGAACATGCAGCGCGCTTATCCCGCGATGGCGGTCGAGATTCAGGACGCGCTCGACATCGACGGCTTTGGCTTCGACATGAATGTCGCCTGTTCGTCGGCGACCTTCGGCATCCAGACCGCCGCCGATTATATTCGCGCGGGGCATGCGAAAAGCGTGCTCGTCGTGAATCCCGAAATCTGTTCGGGGCATCTGAACTGGCGCGACCGCGACAGCCATTTCATCTTCGGCGACGTTGCGACCGCGATTCTGGTCGAAGACAAGGATATCGCGCCCGCCGGGCATTGGGACATTCTCGGCACCAAGCTGAAGACCGTCTTTTCGAACAATATCCGCAACAATTTCGGCTTTTTGAACCGCGGGCACGGCGGGATCGACCAGTCGGGGCCGAAGTCGGACAAGCTTTTCGTCCAGGAAGGCCGCAAGGTGTTCAAGGAGGTCGTGCCGATGGTCGCGAACATGATCGTCGAGCAGATGGAGGTGCTGGGCCTCGAAGGCGGCGACATGCGGCGGCTGTGGCTGCACCAGGCGAACACCAATATGAACCGGCTGATCGCGCAGAGGGTCCTGGGCCACGAGGCGAGCGAGGATGAGAGCCCGACCGTGCTCGACACCTATGGCAATACGTCGAGCGCGGGGTCGATCATCGCCTTTCATTTGAACCATGCGGATATGGTCGCGGGCGATACCGGGCTGATCTGTTCGTTCGGCGCGGGCTATTCGGCGGGGACGGTGTTCGTGCGGAGGACTTAGGCCGGCCCCAAGATTCTTCTTCCCCGTTCGTGCTGAGCTTGTCGAAGCACCGTATTGCTTTCGAACCTCGGCACAAAAGTACGGCCCTTCGACAAGCTCAGGGCGAACGGCTGAAGGGTCGGGTGCGGCCTACGGCACGAAGGTCGTGAACAGGTAGATTGCGAACAGCATCAGGTGGATCACCCCCTGCAGCACCGTGGTGCGGCCGTTCGCGAGCGTCTGGACCGAGACGATCAGCGACAGGAAAAGCAGGATGGTCGATTTGGCGTCGAGCCCGAGGCTGATCGGCATGTCGGCGACGATCGAAAGGATCGCAACCGCCGGAATCGTGAGGCCGATGGTCGCGAGCGCCGAGCCGAGCGCGAGGTTGAGGCTGGTCTGGACCCGGTCGGCCTTTGCCGCGCGCACCGCCGCGAGCCCTTCGGGCGCGAGGATCAGCGCCGCGATCAGCACGCCGAGCACCGCGGGCGGCGCCCCCCAGTCGGCGAGCAGCGCTCCCATCACCGGCGAGAGATTCTTCGCGAGCAGCACGACCGCGACGAGGCTGGCGAGCAGCAGCGCACCCGAGATCATAGTGCGCTGGGTGGTCGGCGGCGCGGCGTGCGCGTCGGGCTCGTCATGCGCTTCGCCGTCGGGCAGGAAATAGTCGCGGTGGCGCACCGTCTGCACCAGCGCGAAGGTCGCGTAGAGGATCAGCGATACGACCGCGACGAAACCGAGCTGGGTTTCCGAATAGAAGGGACCGGGCACGCTCGACGTGAAATTGGGGAGCACGAGGGTGACCACCGTGAGCACGGTGAGCGTCGCGAGCGCGGCGCCGATGCCGGTGCGCTGGAACCTTTGTTCGTGATGGCGAAGGCTGCCCACGAGCAGGCAGAGACCCATCAGCAGGTTGAGGATCACCATCACCGCCGCGAACACCGTGTCGCGCGCGAGCGTCAGCGCCTTTTCGGGTTCGGCCTGCATCAAGGTCAGGATCAGCCCGACCTCGATCACCGTCACCGCGAGCGCGAGGATCAGCGTGCCGAAGGGTTCGCCGACGCGGTGCGCGATCACCTCGGCATGATGGACCGCCGCGACGACCGCGCCCGCGAGGATGAAGCCGACGAGCCAGGCATTCAGCGGCATCGCGAGGCTCGCCATCGCGGCGAGGAAGCCGAGGATCGGGAAGATATCGTTGGTGCGGTCGGCGAGGCGGAGTTTGGCGGTCATGGGGGGTCTATTGCAGCCGCTTTCCGACGTGGCTACCCCCGAGGGCGCAATTAATGTGCGCGGACGGGCAATCCGGCGGCGGCGAGCCGCGCGTGGGCTTCGGCTATCGTGGCTTCGCCGAAGTGGAAGATGCTGGCGGCGAGGACCGCGCTCGCGCCGCCTTCGATCACGCCTTGGGCGAGATGGTCGAGGTTGCCGACCCCGCCGCTCGCGATCACCGGGACGCCGACCGCATCGGCGATCGCGCGGGTGAGCGCGAGGTCGTAGCCGTCCTTGGTGCCGTCGCGGTCCATCGAGGTGACGAGCAGTTCGCCCGCGCCAAGCGCGGCGAGGCGGACGGCGTGCTCCACCGCGTCGATGCCGGTCGGCTTGCGGCCGCCGTGGGTGAAGATTTCCCAGCGTCCGTCATCGACCCGGCGCGCGTCGATGCTGCCGACCGCGCACTGGCTGCCGAAGCGGCCCGCGATGTCGGCGACGAGTTCGGGGCGCGCGACCGCGGCGCTGTTCACCGCGACCTTGTCGGCGCCCGCGAGCAGCAGCGCGCGCGCATCGTCGGCGCTGCGCACCCCGCCGCCGACGGTGAGCGGCATGAAGCAGACCTCGGCAGTGCGCGCGACCATGTCGAGCAGGGTGCCGCGGCCCTGGTGGCTCGCCGAAATGTCGAGGAAGCAGAGCTCGTCGGCGCCGGCGGCGTCATAGGCGCGCGCGGCCTCGACCGGGTCGCCGGCATCGCGCAGGTCGACGAAGTTCACGCCCTTGACGACGCGTCCGTCGGCGACGTCGAGGCAGGGGATGACGCGGACGCGGACGGTCACGCCGCCCCCGCTGCGATCGCCTCGGCGAGATCGAGACGGCCGTCATAGAGCGCGCGGCCGGTGATGACGCCTTCGATGCCGTCGGCGACGTGGGGGCGGAGCGCGTGGATGTCGCCCAAGTCGGCGACGCCGCCGCTGGCGATCACCGGGATGCTCACCGATTTGGCGAGCGCGACCGTCGCCTCGACATTGCAGCCCTTGAGCAGCCCGTCGCGGCCGACGTCGGTGAAGAGCAGCGCGGCGACGCCGGCGTCCTCGAAGCGGCGCGCGAGATCCTCGACGCGGACGTCGGATACGTCGGCCCAGCCCTCGGTCGCGACCATGCCGTCGCGGGCGTCGACGCCGACGACGATCCGGCCCGGGAGGTCGCGCGCGGCGGATTTGACGAATTCGGGGTCTTTCAAGGCCGCGGTGCCGATGATGACCCGCTCGACGCCGAGCGCGAGCCAGCGGTCGACGCCTTCCCGATCGCGGATGCCGCCGCCGACCTGCACCTTGCCGGGGAAGGCGGCGATGATATTTTCAACTGCGGCGCCGTTGACGCTTGTCCCCGCGAAGGCGCCGTCGAGGTCGACGACATGGAGGTGCGACGCGCCCGCATCGGCGAAGAGGCGCGCCTGCGCCGCCGGGTCGTCGCCATAGACGGTCGCGCGCGCCATATCGCCCTCGGCGAGCCGCACCACCTGCCCGCCCTTGAGGTCGATCGCGGGGAAGATGGTCAGGCCAGAATCTACGGGCGCCATGCGAGGAATCTCTCTAATGTCGCGAGGCCATAGGCCTGGCTTTTTTCGGGGTGGAACTGGACGCCGACGATATTGTCCTTCGCCACCGCGGCGGTGAAGGTCGCGCCGTGGCTGCTGGTCGCGGCGACATGCGCGGCATCGGCGAAATGATAGCCGTGGAGATAATAGGCCTCGCCCGCCGCGATCACCGGATGCGCCACGGTCGGCGCGACGTCGTTCCAGCCCATATGCGGGACGCGGAGGCCCGGTGCGGGATCGAAGGCGCGCACGGTGCCGCCGATCCAGCCGAGCCCGGCGTGCCGCCCATGCTCCTCCCCCGCGTCGGCGAGCAATTGCATGCCGACGCAGATGCCGAGAAAGGGCGCCCCCTCGCCGCGCACGCGCCGCTCCATCGCCGCGATCAACCCGTCGATCGCCGAAAGCCCGTTCATGCACGCCGCGAAGGCGCCGACGCCGGGCAGGACGATGCGGTCGGCTTTCCCCACGACATCGGGATCGGCGGTGACGGCGACATTGTCGGCGCCCGCCGCGACGAGCGCATTGTGCACCGAGCGAAGATTACCCGCGCCATAGTCGATCAGGGCGATGGCGCTCATCGGATGGCCCTAGAGGACGCCCTTGGTCGAGGGAATCGCGTCGCCCTTGCGCGGGTCGATTTCGACCGCCTGGCGCAGTGCGCGCGCGAGCGCCTTGTACATGCTTTCGGCGATATGATGGTTATTCTCGCCGTAGAGCATTTCGATGTGCAGCGTGATGCCCGCGGTCTGCGCGAAGCTGTTGAACCAGTGCGGGAACATTTCGGTGTCCATCTCGCCGAGGCGGGGCTGCGAGAAGCTGGATTTATAGACGCAGTGCGGGCGGCCCGAGATGTCGAGCACGCAGCGCGTCAGCGTTTCGTCCATCGGCGCGTGCGCTTCGCCGTAGCGGGCGATGCCGCGCTTGTCGCCGAGCGCCTTGGCCACCGCCTCGCCGAGCGCGAGCGCACTATCCTCGACCGTGTGGTGCTGGTCGATATGAAGGTCGCCCTTCACCTGCATCCTGATGTCGATCAGCGAGTGGCGCGACAATTGTTCGACCATATGGTCGAGGAAACCGATGCCGGTGGACACCGAATATTCGCCTGTGCCGTCGAGGTTGACGGCGATCGCGATATCCGTTTCCTTGGTCGTGCGCTGGACGGTGGCGGTTCGCATGGGCGACCCCTTAGAGCGTCTGTTTCGCGTTGCAAGGCGATTCTCCCCCCTTGACCCCCCTTGACCCGCACGCGGCGCGCGTTCATCCCCTCGCGTCATGAGTGATGACGTTCGCGACAGCCTGATTCCCTATGACGAAATCGTGCAGGACGCGCTGCGCGCCGTGGTCGGCCGCGTGCTGAGCCAGATCGAAGGCTATGACAGCCTTCCCGGCGAACATCATTTCTATATCACCTTCAAGACGCAGGCCGTCGGGGTCGACATCCCCGCGCATCTGATCGCCAAATTCCCCGACGAAATGACGATCGTGCTGCAGAACCGTTTCTGGGACCTCAGCGTCGAGGAGGATCATTTTCGCGTCGGCCTATCGTTCAACCAGACGCCGTCGCTGCTGACGATCCCCTATGCCGCGATCACCGCCTTCGTCGATCCGTCGGTCGATTTCGGGCTGCAATTCCAGGTCAGCGACGACGAGGCCGCGCAGCCCGAACCGCATGACGAGGCCGACAACGACCGCCCCGAGGTAACGAGCGAGGACGGGTCGAACGTCGTGACGGTGGATTTCGGCAAGAAGAGGTAGCGTCGTGGGCGGCCCACTCTGGCCCCCGAGCCGTTTCTGGCAATATTGGGCACTCGCGGGAATGCTCGTCCTGACCGGCGCCTTCTGGTGGGGCGTCGAGGGCTATGCCCTGTTCGAGGGCGGCTATGCGCGCAGCCAGATCGCCGACGGGCTGCTGCGTTTCAGCCTGATCGTGCTGACCCCGGCGCTGGTCCTCGTCTGGCTCGTCGCCGGATGGCTGCGCCGCCGCGTCGGCGAGGGTGGCTATTGGCAATTGCTCGGCCTCGTCGCGATGATCTGGGCCGGGGCGATTCTGATCACGAGGATGCTGATGGCATGAACAGGCGAACCGAAAGCGACTCGATCGGCACTATCGAGGTTGCGGCCGAGGCCTATTGGGGCGCGCAGACCGAACGCAGCCGGCATAATTTCGCATTTCCCGCGCACGAGCGCATGCCTTTGCCGATCGTCCACGCGCTCGCGCGGATCAAGGGCGCGGCGGCGCGGGTCAATCGCGTGCATGGGCTCGATGCCGGGCTGGCCGAGGCGATCGGCGCAGCGGCCGACGCGGTCGTGGCGGGCGACTACGACGATCAGTTCCCGCTTGCGATCTGGCAGACGGGCAGCGGCACCCAGTCGAACATGAACGCGAACGAAGTGATCGCCGGGATCGCCAATGAAAAGCTCGCCGGCACGCGCGGCGGCAAGTCGCCCGTTCACCCCAACGATCATGTCAACATGGGACAGTCGTCGAACGACAGCTTTCCGACCGCGCTGCATGTCGCGGTCGCGGTCGAGACGGTGGCGCGGTTGCTGCCGGCGCTCAGCGGCCTGACCGACGCGCTCGCCGCCAAGGCGGACGCGTGGCGCGACATCGTCAAGATCGGCCGCACCCATTTGCAGGACGCGACGCCGCTGACGCTCGGCCAGGAATTTTCGGGCTATGTCCAGCAGCTCGCCGCATGCCGCGCGCGGATCGAGGCGGCGCTGGCGGATGATATCTGCCGGCTCGCGCAGGGCGGCACCGCGGTCGGCACCGGGCTCAACGCCCCCGCTGGCTTCGACGTCGCGATCGCCGACGAGCTGTCGAAAAGCACCGGCATCGCCTTCGAACCCGCGCCGAACAAGTTCGAGGCGCTGGCATCGAACGACGGGCTCGTCTTCTTTTCGGGCGCGCTGAATGTGCTCGCGGTCGCGCTGAGCAAGATTGCGAACGATATCCGCCTCTTGGGCTCGGGCCCGCGCGCGGGGCTCGGCGAGCTCGACCTGCCCGCGAACGAGCCCGGCAGTTCGATCATGCCGGGCAAGGTCAATCCGACGCAGTGCGAGATGTTGACGATGGTCGCAGCCCAGGTGATCGGCAATCATCAGGCCGTGACCGTCGGGGGCTTGCAGGGTCATCTCGAGCTCAATGTCTTCAAGCCGCTGATCGGGTCGAACATATTGCGGTCGATCGAGCTGCTGAGCATCGGCATGGCGGGCTTTACCGAACATTGCGTCGTCGGCATCGAACCCAATCGCGCGCGCATCGACGAACTGATGAACCGCTCGCTGATGCTCGTCACCGCGCTCGCGCCCGAAATCGGTTACGACAAGGCCGCGAAAATCGCGAAGCACGCGCATGAGACGGGCAGTACATTGAAGGAAGCCGCGCTCGAGCTCGGCTATGTCGATGCCGCGACCTTTGATCGGGTGGTCGATCCGCGCACGATGCTGGGTCCGGACAGCTGAACGGAACCTGCGGGGGCCGCCGCGAATTGATAAGGGGGAAGGAGACATGGGCATGATAGGCAGGATCGTCGGCGGAGCGCTGGGCAGCGCCATCGGAAAGCAAAAGGGCAACCACCCGGTCGCCGGGGCCGTCATCGGCGCGGGCGCGCTGTTCGCGGCGCGGCGCCTGTTTCCGCAACGCTATGCCGCGCTCGCGGCGTGGGCGGCGGCAGGCTATCTCACCAAGAAATGGGCCGAGCGCGCCGAGGCGCGCAAGGCGGCAGAGGAAGCGCATGCTGCCGATCCGGCGCTGGCTCGGGCGGGCGTAGTCGACACCTATGCCGGGACCGCCGAGGTTCCGCCCGACGGGCAGACGATCGGCGATGCGTTGCCGCCCGCGATTCCGGTGGATGACAACGGGAAGCGGCCGGCGCTTCATTGAAAAATGCCTTCCCCCTTGATGGGGGAAGGACATGACGCCTTATCGCGAAGCGATCAGGCGAAGTTGGATGGGGGTGAGGCTGCGTCCATGCACCACGGTTTCAGGACGAGAGCACCCCCCTACCGCTGCGACTGGCGAGCAAGCTCAAGTCTCGCTGCCTCCCCCATCAAGGGGGAGGGTATCGGGCGCTCACCCCGCCTGCCATTCCTTCACCGCCTCGATCGGCGAGACCAGCATCAATATGTTGAGCGTCAGATTGTCGCGGATCGTCCAGAGGGTGAACAGTTCGAACAGAAGCGCGATGGCAACGGTGACCCACCAGCGCATCCGGCTCGCCGCGAGGAAGCCGAGGATCATGAAGAGCGCGTCGCTGACCGAATTGAGGATCGAATCGCCCGAATAGCCATAGGCCATCGTGACTTCGCGATAGCGGTCGATGATGACGGGCGAGTTTTCGAGGATTTCCCACGCCGCCTCGATCCCGATCGCGAGCGCCAAGGCCACCCACAAGGGCTGGCGCGGGATCAGCCAGCGCGACAGGCCGAAGAAGATGAAGCCGTGAATGACATGGCTGAAGCTGTACCAGTCCGAAATCTGCTGGCTGTTCTGGTTCGATTGGACGGTGCCGTGCCACAGGCTGACCGTGCCGCACGGGCAGATCGGCGGGCGCCCCATCGCGAAAAGGATGGCGGCGAAGAGGACCATCAGCACCGCGGCCATCAGCCAGCCCTGTCTTGAAACCCCAAGGATCATCGCCGCCCCTTCCCGCTTGACCGCGCCCGTCTCTCGCGCAATTAGCGCCCATGGCTGAAAGCGTCCACCTGAACCGCCGCGGCGTGTTGTTCGTCCTCTCCTCGCCCTCGGGCGCGGGCAAGACCACCATCTCGCGCATGATGCTCGAAGCCGACAAGGATATCGCGCTGTCGATCTCCGCGACGACGCGCCCGCCGCGCCCCGGCGAGGTCGACGGCGTCCATTATCATTTCGTCGACACCGAGACGTTCAAGAAGATGGCGGCCGACGGCGAATTCCTCGAATGGGCGCATGTCTTCGGCCACCGTTACGGCACGCCGCGCGCGCCGGTCGACGCGATGCTCGAGGCGGGCAAGGATGTGCTGTTCGACATCGACTGGCAGGGCGCGCAGCAGCTCTATCAGGAGGCCGGCCCCGACGTCGTACGCGTTTTCGTGCTGCCGCCGACGATGGAAGAACTGGAGCGCCGCCTGCGCTCGCGCAATACCGACAGCGACGAGGTGATCGCCGCGCGGATGGAGCGCGCCGCGAACGAGATCAGCCACTGGGACGGCTATGACTATGTGCTGATCAACGACCATGTCGAAGGCTGTTTCGACGAGGTCCGCGCGATCCTGCGCGCCGAGCGGCTGAAGCGGCGCCGGCAGATCGGGCTGATCGGCTTCGCGCGCGATTTGATCCGCGCGGTGCCGGATGCGGACAAGAAGCTTTAAGCTCTCATCCAAATCCGTTCGTGCTGAGCTTGTCGAAGCACCGTTCTTCCCTACTCAGACGGGGAAGAAAGAACGGCCCTTCGACAAGCTCAGGGCGAACGGAAGATAGGGATATTCTTTGCTCTCGCGATCAGACCGGCCGCGCCAGCTTTTCCTCCAGCTCCGCCACCATCTCAGCGCGCAGCGGCTTCGCCTGTCCGTCGGTGCGGCACACGACCACCGTGTCGCAGGTCGCGATGCAGCCGCCGTTCTGGAACATCGCCTGCACGATCGTCCAGCTCGAGGTGCCGAGGCGGCCGATGCCCGTCGCGATCTGAACGGGGTCGGGGAAATTGCCCTCGGCGAGATAGTTGATCTCGACCGCGGCGACCATCGTGCGCTCGTTCGCCGGACGTTCGTCCAGCGGGCGCACGTCGCGGTTGAGCAGCACCCGGCCGCTTTCGAACAGTGCGGCAAAGGCCACATTGTTGAGGTGGCCGTTGATGTCCATGTCCTGAAAGCGCGTCTGCAATTCGATGCAGACGGGGTAGCTGGCGGCATCGAGCCGCCAGCTTTCCGGTTTGGACATATCAGCGCGGCGCCATGCGGATGCCGCCGTCGAGGCGGACGTCCTCGCCGTTGAAATAGCCGTTCTCGATCATGCACATGGCGAGATTGGCATATTCGACCGGGTTGCCGAGGCGCTTCGGGTTGAGCACCGAGGCGCCCAAGGCGTCGCGGACATTCTGCGGCGCGCCGGCAAGCAGCGGGGTGTCGAAGATGCCGGGCAGGATCGTGTTGACGCGGATATTCTCGTTGCCGAGGTCGCGCGCGATCGGGAGCGTCATGCCGACGACGCCGCCCTTCGACGCCGAATATGCCGCCTGGCCGATCTGGCCGTCCTCGGCCGCGACCGATGCGGTGTTGACGATCGCGCCGCGCTCGCCGTCTTCCATCGGATCGAGCGTCAGCATGCCGGCGGCCGACTTGGCGATGCAGCGGAAGGTGCCGACGAGGTTGATCTGGATGATCCAGTTGAAGGCGTCGAGCGGGAAATGCTTGATGCTGCCGTCCTCCTTCGAGCGGCTCGCGGTCTTGATGGCGTTGCCGGTGCCCGCGCAGTTGACGAGGATGCGCTCCTGACCATGGGCTTCGCGTGCCTTGGCGAAGGCGGCGTCGACGCTGGCGTCGTCGGTGACGTTGCATTCGCAGAAGACGCCGCCGAGTTCGGCCGCGATCGCGAGGCCCTTTTCTTCTTGCAGGTCGAAGATCGCGACCTTCACGCCCTTGGCAGCGAGCGCGCGGGCGGTCGCGGCGCCGAGGCCCGAGGCGCCGCCGGTGACGACGGCGGATACGGTGGAATCGAGTTTCATGGGTTTCTCCTATTTAAGCCCCTCCCCTGAAGGGGAGGGGTTTGATCAATCAAAGCCGCTCGATGATGGTGACGTTGGCCTGGCCGCCGCCTTCGCACATCGTCTGGAGGCCATATTTGCCACCGGTCGCGTCGAGCACGCCGAGCAGCGTCGCCATCAGCTTCGTGCCCGAGGCGCCGAGCGGGTGGCCGAGCGCGATCGCCCCGCCGTGCTGGTTGATCCGCGCGGGGTCGGCGCCGAGATATTTGAGCCAGGCGAGCGGCACGGGCGCGAACGCCTCGTTGACCTCATAGGCGTCGATGTCGCCGATCGTCATGCCCGCTTTCTTGAGCGCGCGTTCGGTCGCGAACAGCGGCTCCTCGAGCATGATCACCGGATCGCCCGCGGTCACCGAGACATGATGGATGCGCGCGCGCGGGGTGAGATTGTGGTCCTTGAGCGCCTGTTCGGAGACCACGAGCGCCGCCGAAGCCCCGTCGCAGATCTGGCTCGCCGACGCCGCGGTGATCGCGCCGCCTTCCTGGAGCAATTTGACCCCCGCGATGCCCTCGAGCGTCGCGTCGAAGCGGATGCCTTCGTCGACGAGGTGCATTTCGCGGCCTTCGGGGGTGTCGATCTCGACCCCGACGATCTCGCGCTTGAAATGGCCCGCCTCGGTCGCAGCGGCGCCGCGGCGATGGCTTTCGAGCGCATAGGCGTCGAGGTCGGCCTTGGTGAGCCCGTGCTTCTTGACGATCATTTCGGCGCCCATGAACTGGCTGAACATGATGCCGGGATATTTTTCCTCGAGCCGCTCGGACTTATAATGGCCGAGACCCTCTTTCATGAACAGGGTCGCGACGCTGCCCATGGGCACGCGCGTCATGCTTTCGATGCCGCTCGCGAGGACGATGTCCTGCGTTCCCGACATCACCGCCTGCGCCGCGAACTGGATCGCCTGCTGCGACGAGCCGCACTGGCGGTCGATGGTGACGGCGGGGATCGAGTCGGGGAGTTTCGAGGCGAGCACCGCGTTGCGGCCGACGTCCATCGTCTGCTGGCCGCCTTGGCTGACGCAGCCGGTGATGACGTCGTCGATCGCCTTGGTATCGAAATCATTGCGGTCGGCGATCGCGTCGAACACCGCGGCGCCGAGGTCGACGGGGTGGACGCCGGCGAGGCGGCCGCCGCGCTTGCCACCCGCGGTGCGGACGGCGTCGACGATATAGGCTGTAGCCATTGGAGAGTTCCTTTCACATCCAAATCCCCCTCCCCTTGAGGGAGAGGGTTGCGGAGACTTGGCGGCTCGTCCGCCTAGTCGAAGCTGGGTGAGGGGATCTGACCTCGCGTGACGACGTTAGGCCAAGCCCCCTCTCAAGACTTGCTAGGCGGCAAGCCGCCAAGCCAAGTCTTTCTCTCCCTCAAGGGGAGAGAGATTTTTCGTCAGAGTTTCCGCCCGATCAGTTCCTTCATGATTTCGTTCGTGCCGCCGAAAATGCGCGTCACGCGCGCGGCGCGCCACGCGCGGGCGATCGGATATTCGTTCATATAACCCGAGCCGCCGAAGAGCTGGAGGCATTTGTCCATCACCTCCCACTGAAGGTCGGTGTGCCACAGCTTCGCCGCCGCGCCCTCTTCGGGGGTGAGCTCCTTCTTCATATGGCGCGCGAGCGCCCAGTCGAGATGCGCCCAGCCGACCTGCAGCTTGGCCTTCAAGTCCGCGAGGACGAAACGGCTGTTCTGAAAATCGAGGATCGGCTTGCCGAACGCCTTGCGCTCGCGCGTATATTCGACCGTGTCGTCGAAGGCGCGCTGCGCCGAGGCCTGCGCGCTGACCGCGATCGACAGCCTTTCTTGGGGAAGCTCGCTCATCAGATAGATGAAGCCCTGCCCCTCTTCGCCGAGACAGTTGGTGATCGGCACGCGGACGTCGTTGAAGAAGAGTTCCGACGTGTCGGCCTCGTCCTGCCCGATCTTGTCGAGGTTGCGGCCGCGCTGGAAGCCTTCGCGGTCGGCCTCGACGAGTATGATCGAGACGCCCTTCCACGCCGGCTCGACCTCGGTATCGGTCTTGACGCAGACGAGGATCAGGTCGGCGTTCTGGCCGTTGGTGATGAAGGTCTTCGACCCGTTGATGACATAATGATTGCCGTCCTTCTTCGCGGTCGTGCGCATCCCCTGAAGGTCGCTGCCGGTGCCCGGTTCGGTCATCGCGATCGCGGTGATCGTCTCGCCCGATACCATCCGGGGCAGCCAGTGCTTCTTCTGCTCTTCGCTGCCATATTTGACGATGTAGCTGGTGACGATATCCGACTGGAGCGAGAAGCCGGTGGTCGCGCGGCCGTAATAGGCGCTTTCCTCGTCGACGATCGCATTATAGCCGAAGTCGAGGCCGAGCCCGCCATATTCCTCGGGAACCGTGGGGCAGAGCATGCCGAGTTCGCCCGCCTTGGGCCAGATCGACTTGGGGACGATCTTGTCCTCGGCCCACCTCGCCGCGTTCGGGGCGACTTCCTTTTCGAGGAACTGGCGCACCGTCGCGCGGAACGCCTCATGATCCTCGGTGTAGGCGGAGCGCGAGAGACTATCGAGCGACATGATGTTCCTTTCCGTAAGGCGGCCGAACGCGAGCGGGGAGTCGGCCGCATCTTTACCGGGCAAGAGACCTTACGTTTACGTCCACGTCAAGTGGAAAGACGTTACGGCATGAGAGTCTTTCGTCGCCCTGCCCTTTTATCGTCATCCCGGACTTGATCCGGGATCCATTCGTCCGGCGTCGTGCAGATGGATCCCGGATCAAGTCCGGGATGACGAAGGGGAAGACGCGCCATTTCGTATATCTTCGAATAGGTTTGCAGCCGCTGGGCAGATTCCGCCCGCCACGCTAAGACCGGCGCATGGTAGAATTGCTCCTCGACGCCGGCGCGCTGCTCGGCGAATCGCCCGTCTGGCACGCCGGCGAAGGTCGTCTTTATTGGGTCGATATCGACGGCCACAAAATCCATCGCACCGATCCCGCGACGGGCGCCGACGAGGTTATGGAACTCGCCGAGCAGGTCGGCTGCATCGCGCCGCGCGCGGGCGGCGGGCTCGTCGCGGCGCTCGAAAACGGCTGCGCGCTGATCGACGAATGGGGCGCGGCGCCGTGCCCCTTCGGTCCGGCGGTGCTCGCGGACAAACCCGAGCAGCGGTTCAACGACGGGCGCGTCGACGCGCTCGGTCGCCTGTGGGTCGGCAGCCTGACGAGCGACAAGGCCAATCCGGCGGCGACGCTCTACCGCCTCGATCCCGACGGATCGCTCACCGAAATCTTCGGACGGCTGACGACGAGCAACGGCGCGGCATTCAGCCCCGATGGCGCGACCTTCTATCACGCCGACACGCCGACGCATGCGATCCGCGCCTATGACGTCGACATGGCCGCAGGGACGCTGGCGGGTGGCCGCGTCTTTCACCAGTTCGCGTTCGGGAACGGCCGGCCCGACGGCGGCGCGGTCGATGCCGAGGGTTGTTACTGGTCGGCGCTGTGGGACGGCTGGCGCGTCGTGCGCTTCTCGCCCGCGGGCGAACTGCTGCAAACGGTCGAGCTGCCCGTGCAGCGTCCGACGATGATCGCCTTTGGCGGGCCGGATTTGAAGACGGCGTTCGTCACCAGCGCGGGCAAGAATCTGACCGATGAAGAGCGCGAGGCGCAGCCGCACGCGGGGGGAGTATTCGCATTCCAGGTCGACGTGCCGGGACTAAAGCAGACGATGTTCGCTGGGTGATGATCCTCCCATGGCGAAGCCACGGGGAGGTGGCAGCGCCCTTCGACTGCCTTGCAGGCGCTCAGGATAAACCGCGCCTTTGGCACAGCGCTGACAGAGGGGCCTTGGCGCAAGCGTCGCCACCCCTCCACCACCCGCTTCGCGGGCGGTCCCCCTCCCCAACGCTTCGCGATGGGGAGGATCTTGACGCCTCCTGCCTTGCACCCCGCCGTCATCTCCGGTTAAGACGGCCCCCGACATGGTTTCGTCCGAAACCTTATCCTCCGGGGAGATATGCTTATGCCGCGCGCCGCGCAGCCCTTCGTCCGTCCTTTGTCGATCCTGCTTGCATCTACCGCGATGATGGTGGGTTATAGCCAGATGACCATCGCAACCGCCGCCGAACCGACCGCCGCCGCCCAGCCGGCCGCTGCCCCCGCGGGCGCGAACCCGCTGCTCCAGCCGTGGACCGGCCCCTTTGAAGGGGTGCCGCCGTGGGACAAGATGGATCCCGAGCTGTTCCCCGACGCCTTCACCAAGGGCATGGCAGAGACCCGGGCGCAGGTGCAGGCGGTGATCGACAATCCCGAAACGCCGACGTTCGAGAATACGCATGTTCCGATGATGCTGGCGGGCGACACGATGGACCGCATCTTCGCGATGTGGGGCGTGCAGACGTCGAACAAGTCGAGCGACCGCGTCGAGGACATCGACGCCGAATGGAGCCCCAAGCTCACCAAATTCTACACCGAGCTGTTCCTCGATCCCAAGCTCTTCGCGCGTTACAAGGCGGTGTACGACAAGCGCGATTCGAGCGGGCTCGACGCGCAGCAGATCCGCATCGTCGAACGCAGCTATGACGAAATGGTCCGCGATGGCGCCAATCTGTCGCCCGCCGACAAGACCAAGCTGGTCGAGATGAATTCGAAGCTCGAAGGCTTGTTCTCGGCCTTCTCGTCGAAGCTGCTCGGCGACGAGAAGCTCTATACCTTCGTCACCGACAAGGCCGAGCTCGCGGGGCTGGAGCCCGGCTTTATCGCCTCGCTCGCGGCGGCGGCCGAAGCCAATGGCAAGCCCGGCCAGTGGGCGATCAAGAATACGCGCTCGTCGGCGCAGCCGGTGCTGCAGAACGCCACCAACCGCGCGCTTCGCGAAAAGGTCTACAAGGCGTTCGTCAGCCGCGGCGACAATGGCGACGCGAACGACACCAATGCGACGATCGCCGAGATATTGAAGCTGCGCCAGCAGCGCGCCGAACTGCTCGGTTTCCCGACCCACGCGCATTACCGCATGGCCGACACGATGGCGAAGACCCCCGAAGCCGCGATGGGGCTGATGATGAAGGTCTGGCCCGCCGCGGTCGCGCGCGTCAAGGAAGAGGTCGCCGACATGCAGGCGATCGCCGATGCCGAAGCGAAGGCAGGCAAGGGTCCGAAGATCACCATCGAGCCGTGGGATTATCGTTTTTACGCCGAAAAGGTGCGCAAGGCGAAATACGACCTCGATGAAAGCGAGGTGAAGCCGTATCTCCAGCTCGACAAGCTGGTCGACGGCATGTTCTGGTCGGCGGGGCAGCTCTATGACCTCGGCTTCCGCGAGAATACCGGCACGATTCCCGTGTTCGACGCCAAGGTTCGCACCTTCGAGGTCTATAACCTCAAGACGAATGAGAATGTCGGGGTCTTCTATCTCGACAATTTCGCGCGCGACGGCAAACGCTCGGGCGCGTGGATGACGACCTATCGCAGCCAGCAGACGCTGGGCGGCGAGCGCAACGTGCTGGCGTCGAACAATAATAATTTCACCGAAGCCGCGAAGGGCGAGCCGACGCTGATCAGCATCGACGATGCCTCGACCCTGTTCCACGAATTCGGCCACGCGATCCATTATCTGCTTCAGCAGGTCAATTATCCGGCGCTCGCCGGGGTGCCGCGCGACTTCGTCGAATATCCGAGCCAGGTGAACGAGAATTGGCTGATGACCCCCGAAGTGCTGTCGAAATATGCGACGCACTATCAGACGGGTGCGCCGATGCCGCAGGCGCTGGTCGACAAGATCCTCGCGTCGAACAAGTTCAACCAGGGGTTCGACACGGTCGAATATCTGGCGAGCGCGATCGTCGACATGAAGCTGCACGATCGCAAGGTGCCGCCGACCGACGTCGACAAGTTCGAGCGCGAGACGCTGGCCGAGATCGGCATGCCCAAGGAAATCGTCATGCGACACCGCCTGCCGCAGTTCGGGCATCTCTTCTCGAGCGACGCCTATTCGGCGGGCTATTACTCCTACCTCTGGTCGGAAACGATGGACGCCGACACCTGGGCGGCGTTCACCGAAGCCGGCGGGCCGTGGGATCGCAGCGTCGCCGACAAGTTCCGCACCATATTGTTGATGACCGGCAACGAGACCGACCGCGCCGAAGCCTATCGCGCCTTCCGCGGCCGCGACCCCGATGTGAAGGCGCTGCTCGAAAAGCGCGGTTTTCCGACCGAGTGAGGCGGTAGATACCGAGAGCAAAGGGGGCGAAATCGCCCCCTTTGTTTTTGGGGCGGCGATTGCGGCTGGTTTCGACCGATTGAGGTCGCCTCTGTCATCGTCACCCCGGACTTGATCCGGGGTCCCGCTTGATACTGAAGCCAGCCGATGCCTCAAAAAGCGGGATCCCGGATCAAGTCCGGGATGACGAAGAGAGATAAGGCAACATCCGCTATCATCCCAACCAACCTTAGAAATTCCATTGACCTCCGCTCCATTCGATATAAATATGATATCATCATTATATCGAGTGATTCGGAGGGAAACATGGTCGAAACAGGGACGCCCGCGCTGAACCGCAGCCGGGAAACGCGCGCCGCGACGCAGAGCGGCTATCTGATGCTGTTCATCTGGCTGGTGCTGCTCGGCGTCGCCATCTGGGCGGGGGTCAGCAACGCCAATGCCGCGGTGATGGTCGCGTGGAAATGGGCGCTGGTGGTGGTTTCGGGCTTTGTCGGCCTGCTCATCCTGTGCGGTTTCTACCTGATCAATCCGAACGAAGCCGCGGCGATCCAGCTGTTCGGCGCGTATAAGGGCACCGATCGCGAGGAGGGGCTGCGCTGGGTGCTGCCGTGGCTGACGCGCAAGAAGATCGCGGTGCGCGCGAACAATGTCATCTCCGACAAGATCAAGGTCAACGACCTGCGCGGCAATCCGATCGAGATGGCGGCGCAGGTCGTGTGGCGCGTCACCGACACCGCGCAGGCGCTGTTCGATGTCGACGATTACAAGGAATTCGTGATGGCGCAGATCGAGGCCGCGGTGCGCTCGATCGGGTCGCGCTATCCCTATGACGATATCGAGCATCAGGAAGTGACGCTGCGCGGCAACCATGACGAGGTGGGGGTCGAACTCAGGAAGGCGCTGATCGAGCGGCTGAGCGTCGCCGGGATCACCGTCGACGAATGCGGGCTGACGCACCTCGCCTATGCGCAGGAAATCGCGGGCGCGATGCTGCGCCGCCAGCAGGCCGAAGCGGTGATCGCGGCGCGCAAGAAGCTGGTCGAGGGCGCGGTGACGATGGTCGAAATGGCGCTCACGCACCTGTCGGAAAAGAATGTCGTCACCCTCGACGACGAGCGCAAGGCGGCGATGGTGTCGAACCTGATGGTCGTGCTGTGCGGCGAACGCGACACGCAGCCCGTCGTCAACACCGGCTCGCTCTACTGAGTTTGTCCCGATGCCCGCGTCCGCCAAGAAAGCCTTTGCCCTCCGTCTCGATCCCGCGCTCTATGCGGCGATCGAGCGGATGGCCGCCGCCGAATTGCGCAGCGCCAATGCCGAGATCGAGGTCCTGCTGCGCGAGGCGCTGGGGCGGCGCGGCGTGAGCGTCAAGCCGCCGACCCCGGCCCGGCGAGGCCGCCCCGCCAAGGAGAGCTGACATGCTGCATCTGCTGTTCGACGACCGCCCCTGGTTTCGGCCGAAAAGCCGCGGCTATGGCACCGGCCTGCCGATCGCATGGCAGGGATGGATGCTGCTGGCGATGCATATCGGGCTGATCACCGGCATTGCGGTGCTGCTCCGCGATCGGCCGGCGATCATGGCGATCGCGGTGGTGATCGCGGGCCTTGCCCCCTTGCCGATCTATCGCGCCAAGACCGAGGGCGGGTGGCGCTGGCGATAACCCCGCTCGGCGCGGCCGAACGGACGGCTGGTATCGACCGAAACCGGCCGATGTCGACATCGGAAGTCGCCGATGGGCGATTTTTGCCATGCGCAAGCTACGGGCCCTTTTAGTCGACTTTCGCGACCGCGCCTTCCGTCTGTTTCAATAGTGTGACAGCCGCGTAACACAGCGGTCACAGAGCCCTGCCAGTGGCGCCCTCGACTCGCCGGGAGCCATCGGGAACCGGCGATCTTCTTACTCTTCGGGGGATCTCCATGCACAAGTTTCGCACCGTCCGTTCGCGCATCCTGCTCGGCACCTGCCTCTCGTTCGCCGCCGCGCTTCCCGCGCCCGCCTTTGCCGGCGACGTCACCGGCAGCGTGACCGACGCCACCGACACCCGCGCGCTGCAGGGGGCGCAGCTGCGCATCGTCGAGCTGGGCCGCGTCGCCGAAGCCGACCGCGACGGCAGCTTTCGTTTCAGCAACATCCCCGCCGGGACCTATACGATCGAGGCGACTTATGTAGGCGCCGAAACGCGAACGATCACCGTCGAGGTTCCCGAATCGGGCAATGCCATGGCGAAGATCGTGCTGGGCACCGACGGATCGATCCTCGTCCTCGGCCAGTCGGCGAACCAGGCGAGCGCGCTGTCGCGCCAAAAGGCGGCGGACGGCATCGAAAGCGTGCTGACGCGCGACGCGGTCGGCCAGTTTCCCGACCAGAATGTCGCCGAAGCGCTGCGCCGCCTGCCCGGCGTCAACATCCTGAACGATCAGGGCGAAGGCCGTTTCGTCTCGGTCCGCGGGCTCGACCCCGAGCTGAACGCGACCTCGGTCAACGGCGTGCGCCTGCCCGCGCCCGAAAGCGACGTGCGCTCGGTCGCGCTCGACGTGATTTCGAGCGACAGCATCGAATCGATCGAGGTCAAGAAGTCGCTGACCCCCGACATGGACGCCGACACGATCGGCGCGTCGATCGAGATCCACACGACGAGCGCCTTCGAGCGCCGCAAGAATTTGCTCACCGCCAAGATCGAGGGCAGCTATAACGACTATTCCGAACAGCTGACGCCCAAGGGCAGCATCGATTTCGCGCAGCGGGTGTCGGACGATTTCGGCGTGTCGGGCGGCATTTCCTATTATCAGCGCAAGTTCGAGACCGACAATGTCGAGGCCGACGGCTGGAATGTGAACGACGACGGCCAGATCACGACCGAAGAGGTCAATTACCGCGACTATGACGTCGAACGCGAACGCATCTCGGCCAATCTGAACTTCGACTTCCGTCTCGGTTCGTCGACCAAGCTTTATGCCCGCGGCATCTATAGCCAGTTCGACGACCAGGAATATCGCCGCGAAACGAGCCTGAAGCTCGAGGATGCGGGCGAGATCACGGGCAGCGGCGCCGACCTTGTCTATAGCGACACCGATGGCGAGCTTCAGGTCCAGCGTTCGCTGAAGGACCGTTTCGAGAGCCAGCGCATCCGCAGCGTCACGCTGGGCGGCGAGACCGACAGCGACGGCTGGCACGCAAAATATTCGGTGAGCTACGCCAAGTCGACCGAGCGCGAGAGCGGGTCGATCGACCCAGCCAATTTCGAACAGAGTTTCGAAGACAATGGCCTGCTGCTCGGGCTCGATTTCGCGGACCCGCGGCGGCCGCGCTATACGGTGGGCGGCGATGCCGGCGCGATTGCCGACTTCTCCGACCCCGACGCCTATGAACTCGACAGCATCCAGGTCACCGGCCTGTCCGACGCGCAGGACGAGGAATGGGGCGCCAAGCTCGACCTCGGCCGCGAATTCGCGATGACGGGCGGCACCTTCACCGTGCAGGCGGGCGCCAAGGGCCGCTGGCGCGACAAGAGCTATAATCTCGAAACGCAATATTGGGAGATGGACGGGCTGACACTCACCGACTTCGTCGGCACCCAGACCTATCGTCTTACCGACATTTCGCCGGTTCCCGACAAAAAGAGCGTGCGCGCCTTCTTCAACGCCAACCGCGACGGCTTTGAACTCAACGAACTCGATTCGCTGTTCGATTCGAGCGTCGAGGATTATTCGGTCAGCGAGGATGTGGCCGCGGCCTACCTCCTCGGCCGCTGGGACAGCGATACGCTGCGCGTCATCGGCGGCGTCCGTTATGAGCATACGAAAAACGACATTCGCGCCAACACGGTGACGCTGATCGAGGAAGGCGGCGAGCTGCCCGACGGGTCGGAAGCCGATGACGATACCGTCATCAGCGAACCCAACCAGTTCAAGCGCAGCTATGGCGACTGGCTGCCGAGCCTGACCATCCGCTGGGAACCGCAGCAGAATCTCGTGCTGCGCGCCGCGGCGTCGAAGAGCCTCGTCCGGCCGAAGCTGTCGAAGCTGGCGCCGCGCTTCACCATCGAGCAGAACGACAATAACGAGCGCGAGGGCGAATTCGGCAACCCCGACCTCAAGCCCTACCAATCATGGAATTTCGACGCGGGGGTCGAATATTATCTGCCGAACAACGGCGCGCTGTCGGCGGGCGTCTTTTACAAGGACGTCAAGAATTTCATCGTCGATACCAATCTGGAGGACGCGGGCGAATATAATGGCATCGCGTTCGACGAGGCGACGATCCCGATCAACGGCGACAGCGCCAAGATCTGGGGCCTCGAGCTCAGCTATACGCAGGCGCTGCGCTTCCTGCCCGCTCCGCTCGACGGCTTGCTGGTGAACGCGAACTACACCTACACCGACGCGACCGGCAAGGTGCCGACCGACGGCGACATCGCCGACCTGCGCGAAATCCGCCTGCCCGCGGCGTCGAAGCACACGTTCAACGCGGCACTGGGTTATGAAAAGGGCCCCGTCTCGCTGCGCCTTGCCGGCACCTATCGTTCGAAATATCTCGACGAGCTGGGCGACACCGCGGCCGAAGACCGGATCATCGACAATCATTTCCAGCTCGACCTGTCGGCCAAGGTCGACGTGACCGAGAAGGTCCAGGTCTTTTATGAATGGGTGAACATCAACAACGCCAAATATTATGCGTATAACAATGTCGGCGCGCGGCAGAATCTGCTGCAGTTCGAGCAATATAAGTGGACGATGAAGTTCGGCGCGCGGGTGAAGTTCTGATGCGCCGACGGATCGCCTTGCTGCCGCTGGCGGCAGGGCTGGCGATTTCCGCGGCCACCGAGCCGGCGGGATTCCCGATCGTGACGCGGACGGAGGATGGCCAGCCCATCCCCCGTTCGGCGGGCCTGCCCTATGCCCCCAAAAACCTTCCCGACCGCATCGTCCTTTCGCCCGGGGCCGACCCGGCGCGCGAGATGGCGGTCGCCTTTCGCACCGACACCGCGCAGGCCGAGTCCCAGGCCCAGCTCGCGGTGTCGGTCGATGGGCCGACGCTCGAGGAAAAGGCGGCGCTGATCACCGGCAAGGCGGTGCGGGTGGAGAGCAGCTATGGCCCGGCGCTCTATCATCAAGTGCGGTTCACCGGGCTAACGCCCGACACCGTCTATGCCTATCGCGTCAAGGGCGCGGCGGGGTGGAGCGAATGGTATCAGTTCCGCACCGCCGCCGCCGAAGCCAAGCCCTTTAGCTTCCTCTATCTCGGCGACGTCCAGAACGGCATATTGACCTATGCCAGCCGCGTGATCCGGCAGGCGTTCCACGCGCATGGCGATATCCGCCTGACCGTCCACGCCGGCGACCTCGTCGCGCAGCGCGACGACCTCGACCATGACGATGAATGGGGCGAGTGGAACGCGGCAGGCGGCTATAATTATGCGATCGTCCCGCAGGTTCCCGCGACGGGAAATCACGAATATGTCGACGTGCTGAAGGCCGACGGCAGCGAAAGCCGGAGGCTTGGTCCCTATTGGCCGGCGCAGTTCGCGCTGCCCGCGAACGGCGCCGATCCGGTCAAGGCGACGACCTATTACACCGATTATCAGGGCGTACGCTTCATCATCCTCGACGGCACCGCGGCCATCGACCTCGGCACGATGCAGGCGCAGACCGACTGGCTCGATGCGACGCTCGCGTCGTCGAAGGCGAACTGGAATGTGGTGCTGTTCCACCAGCCGGTCTTCACCTGCGCGCGGCCGAACGACACGGCGGAAATCAAGGCGGCGTGGAAGCCGGTGTTCGAAAAGCGCAAGGTCGACCTGGTGCTGCAGGGCCATGACCATTGTTACAGCCGGCTGACCTCCGAAGCGGGGCGCGAGGCGAGCGCGAAGGCGCGCGCCGACGGCAGCGTGCAGGGGCCGGTCTATCTGGTGTCGGTGACGGGGTCGAAGATGTACCGCCTCAACGACCGCGCGGGCCGCCAGCCCGACAAGATCGCCGAGGCGACCGAGCTTTACCAGATCGTCGATGTCGAGCCGAAGCGGTTGAAGTTCCGAACCTATACGGCGTCGGGCAGGCTGTATGACGGCTTCGATCTGGAACGAACGGCGGCAGGCAATCGCCTGCACGAAATAGGCGAGCCGACGATCGCGGCGCGCCGCTGTTCGGGCGAAACCGGGCCCGACGGCGGGGCCTGCGTCGCGCGCGGCAAATAGATCAGGACAAGGGGGACAGGATGATCCGCATGACGAAATCGCTCACCACCGCGGCGCTCGCCGCGAGCCTGGCCGCATGCGCCGCGAGCGCGCCGATGATCAGCGGCCTGCCGCCGGTTCAGGTGAGTGCGAGCGGCGAGACGCAGCCCGTCGGCACGAACCGCGCCGACGCCGCCGACGATCCGGCGATCTGGGTCGATCCCGCCAATCCGAACCATGCGCTGATCGTCGCGACCGACAAGAAGGCGGGGCTGCACGTCTATGACCTTTCCGGCAAGGACATTGCCTTCACGCAGGCAGGCCTCGTCAACAATGTCGATGTCGCGGGCGACATCATCGTCGCGAGCGACCGCAACGACGGGTTGAACGCGCATCTCGCCGTGTTCCGCCTCGATGCGGAGGGGCCGGCGATCGTGCCGCTCGGCCGCGCCGCGGCGGGTACGGGCGAGGCCTATGGCCTCTGCCTCAAGAAGAGCGCACCCGGCCAGCCGATCACCGCGGCGCTGATCGTCAAGGACGGCATGGTGCGCGTCGGCACGCTGACGCTGGCCGAGGGCGCGGCGCCGCGCTTTGCGGTGCAGTGGGAACACAAGATCGCGACCCAGTCCGAAGGCTGCGTCTTCGACGGCGACACGCTTTATGTGGGCGAGGAAGTCGGCGGCATTTGGGAATTGAAGCCGAACGGCAACGGCGCGGCCGCGCGTTTGGTCGCCCCTGTCGACAACCAGCGCCTCGTCGCCGACGTCGAGGGCCTCGCGACGATCGATCACAAGGGGCAGCGTTACCTGATCGCCTCATCGCAGGGCGACAATGCCTATGCGGTCTTCCGCCTGCCCGGCGCCGAATATGTCGGGCGCTTCGCGGTCGCGGCGGGCGAATTTGGCGCGACGAGCGAGACCGACGGGATCGAAGCGGTCGCGGGCAATTTCGGCGCCGCCTTTCCCGATGGGATCTTTCTGGCGCAGGACGGCGACAACGGCGCGCTCGCGCAGAATTTCAAGCTGGTGCGCTGGGACCGGATCGCGGCGGCGTTGGGGCTGTAACGCGCCGCGTATAAAAGCTGTGTGCTCCCGCGAAGACGGGAGCCCATCTCCGGCTGGTGCCATCTTGAACCGGCGGAAGATGGGTCAGTATCGGGTTGAACATGCCCCGCATGTTCAAGGATCGTCCGGGGGACGATCCGACCCGATGCTCCTTCGCGGGGACACGGCGCTTTTATAAGGCGACGCGGCTTGCGATAATAGGCACACCCGCCTAGGGGGGCCGCGTCTTTCCCATCCTGCAAAGGCCGCCTTCCCCATGACCGACCTGATTCCCGTCCGCCGCGCCCTCCTGTCCGTCAGCGACAAGGCGGGGCTCGCCGAGCTTGCCGCCGCGCTCGTCCGTCATGGCGTCGAGCTGGTGTCGACCGGCGGCACCGCGAAAGCGCTGCGCGACGCGGGGCACAAGGTTCTCGACGTGTCGGACCTCACCGGCTTTCCCGAGATGATGGACGGCCGCGTCAAGACGCTGCACCCGACGGTTCACGGCGGCATCCTCGCGGTGCGCGACGACGCGGCGCATGTCGCGTCGATGGAGGAACATGGCATCGGGGCGATCGATCTGGTGGTCGTCAACCTCTACCCCTTCGCCGCGACGGTCGCCAAGGGGGCGGCGCGCGACGAGATCATCGAGAATATCGACATCGGGGGCCCCGCAATGGTGCGCTCGTCGGCAAAGAACCACGCTTTCGTCAATATCGTCACCGAGCCCGAGGATTATGCCGCGGTGATCGCCGAGATGGACGCCAACGACGGCGCGACCACCCTCGCCCTGCGCAAGCGCCTCGCCGCGACCGCTTTTGCGCATACCGCGACCTATGACAGCATGATCGCAGGGTGGTTCGCCTTTGCCGATCAGGGCAAGATGTTCCCCGATACGCTGCCGCTGACCGCGAAGCTCGCGAACGAACTGCGCTATGGCGAGAATCCGCATCAGAAGGCGGCGCTCTACCTGCCCGCAGGCCCCGCCGCGCGCGGCATCGCGCAGGCCGAACAGGTGCAGGGCAAGGAGCTCAGCTACAATAATATCAACGACGCCGACGCCGCGCTCGAACTCGTCGGCGAATTTCGCGAGGCCGATCCGACCTGCGTCATCGTCAAGCACGCCAACCCGTGCGGCGTGGCGACCGCCGCGACGATCGCCGAAGCCTATGACGCGGCGCTGAAGTGCGACGATGTCTCGGCCTTCGGCGGCATTATCGCGGTCAACCGGCCGCTCGACGGCGCGACGGCGGAGCTGATCAGCGGCATTTTCACCGAAGTCGTCTGCGCCCCCGACGCCGATGCCGACGCGCGCGCGGTGTTCGCGAAGAAGAAGAATCTCCGCCTGCTGCTGACCGGCGAACTGCCCGATCCGGCGCGCGGCGGGCTGATGATGAAGACGATCGCGGGCGGCTGGCTCGCGCAGAGCCGCGACAACGGCCGGATTGCTATCGGCGACCTGAAAGTCGTCACCGAGCGCGCACCGACCGAAGAGGAACTGACCGACGCGCTGTTCGCGTGGACGATCGCCAAGCATGTGAAGTCGAACGCGATCGTCTATGCCAAGGGCGGCTCGACCGCGGGCATCGGCGCGGGGCAGATGAACCGCCGCGACAGCGCGCGCATCGCCGCGGTGAAGGCACGCGAAGCGGCGACAAGCCACGGCTGGGCCGAGGCCCGCACCGTCGGCAGCGCAGTCGCGAGCGACGCCTTCTTCCCCTTCGCCGACGGTCTGCTAGCCGCGGTCGAAGCGGGCGCGACCTGCGTCATCCAGCCGGGCGGCTCGATCCGCGACGATGAGGTGATTGCGGCGGCGAACGAAGCGGGGCTCGCGATGCTGTTCACCGGGATGCGGCACTTCCGCCACTGACGGCGCGCCCGAGGCGCACCAGTCGTTCGGTTTCGTCTTTGCAGTCGTAGCGCAATCCGGGCTCGCGGCAGAAATCGGGCCAGCGATCGTGCCGCCGCCAGAAATCGACGAGCCCGATCCGCCCCATCTTGGCGAAGAAACGCGGGTCGCGCCGAAGCGGCGCGACCGAGGGCCAATAAAGAAGCGACCATTGTCCGTCGGTCTTGCGCACCGGCGCGCGGGCCAGCCAGGCCAGAGCCTTCGGCATGTCGCCAAGCTGCGTATAATGGGCGGCGAGCGCGTAAGCGGTCGGTGCATATTGCGCGAATTCGGCTTCCGCCGCCGCTTCAACCTCGCGCGATCCGCTCGACGGATCGATAAATTGGCGGATGAGCAACATCTCGAACGTACGCCGCTCTTCCGCGGTGGCGGCGCGATAGACTCTGGCCGCCTCGATCCTGCCGAGTTCGACCGCTAGGCGGCGGCGATGCTCGGTCAGATCCGGATGCCCCGGCCAGATCGCCTCCACCGCGGCGAACTGCTCGCTCGCCTCGGTCATATAGCCGGCGGCGGCATAGCGGCGTACCACCCCCAGCGCCTTGTAGATCGAAGTCGGGTCGGCGCGTGCGGCGCGCGCCGCCGGCTCCACGCCCGCACGGACATAGCCGGCCATGAACAGACCCACCGCGCTGCTCATCAGCGCCGCCGGATATTCGGGGTCCATCGCCAGCGCGCGATCGACGAGCGGCAAAGCCTCGACCATCGACAACTCACTCGAGCCCGTCTGCGACAGCGCGGTCAGCGCGGCCGCATTGCGGGGATCGATCGCCAGCGCGCGCCGCGCCGCATCGATCGCCCGCGCCCTTTCGGCGCCGACGCTGGCGGAATCGCTGTCCTCCGAAGAATGTTTGATGCGGACCTGCGCCAGCATTCCGAGCGCATCGGCGTTGTCCGGCCAGCGATCGACGAACTGTTCCATCAAGCGGATCGTGCGCGCGCCGTCGTGGGCGGTGTTGGCATCGCAGATCGCGAAGATCAGCGATCGGCGATCGGCGTCGGTCGAGAGCGGTTGCCCCCGGCCGTTCAGCGTCAGCGCACAATTGACCAGCCCGGCGACGGCAAGGGCGGTCCGTTCGCGCAGGCGGCTGAGATCGCCGACCGGCGCGGTCAGGCGGCTCGACCACAGGATCGCCCCGTTCAGCGGATCGACGACGCGCGGTTCGCTGGCGAAGCGATCGCCGTCGCGCTCGATCGCGACGCGAACGACGAAATCGCCGACCTGGCCGGGTGCCTGTCCATCGAGGACGCGAACCGCCCCGCCCGACGCCTTCGCAAAGCGCGCGAAGTCGCCGGCCAGCGCGTCGGCAAACCGATCCTCGATCGCGTCACGCCCGCGCGCCTCGATCGGCTCGACACGCACCGCGGTGGCGGCAAGGGCCGCCGCGGGTGCCCCGGTCCGCGGCACATCCGCCCCCACCAGCACCAGCGTCAATGCCACCGCACCGAGCCAAAACGCGCTGCGCGGTGACGGGCTGGCGCGGGGACCGACCGCCAATCGCTGCGGGGGCGCGGCCGGCGGGGCGGGCGGGCGCGGCCGCCCGGACAGGTTCCGGTACAATTCGGCGGTTTCCACCGAAGGCGTGCCGTCGATTCCGCGCGCGAGCGCATCTTCGATCCGCTGCCAGGCGTGGCGCAGACCGTCGCTGTCGCCCGCAGCCCAGCACGCGCTCATCACCAGCCGCGCGGCATGTTCGCTGCACGGATCGAACCGCGTGACCTTGTCCGCCACCGCGAGCGTCCGCTCGACATCGCCTGCCCGCAGCCGCCGATCCGCCATGGCGAGTATCTCGCGAACGATCGCTTCGCCCTGCCGCGCACGCTCGACCGCCAACCAGTCGTCCCACGCCTCGTCGACGCCGTCGAGATCGGCAAGCAATCCGACATCGTGCGCGGGCAACCGGTTCAGGACCTCGGCAACATCATCGGCCGCGCACGCGGCGCGAAGCAGCGAAATATCGTCGGCTACCTGGGTATGATCGATGGCGACGGCCTCGCGATCGGCCCGCAGCAGCGGCGGCGACGCGCGCGTCCACGCCTTCAGTTCGACGAGGCATTGGCGCAGGCTGGCATGCGCCTGCGCATCGGAACGGCGGCTCCAGAGAAGCGCGCTGAGCCGGTCGCGCGCGAGCGGAGCGTCGGCTAGCGCGAGCCTTGCCAGAAGCGCGCGCGCCTTGCGACCGGTGGGCGAGAGATCGGCCGGCTCGACGGCGAAATCGCCGATGAGCCGCAATATCGGCGTAGCGGCAACGGCGTACCGCTCGTTTTTGGCGCATGCAGAATCCACGGCGCGACCTCCTGAGTCGAGGGATGCGGCCGTATGTTTTTCCCGAAGACCGGAATAGCATGTTTTTGACGATTGAAAGAACGGTAAATTTCAACATTCTGGATTTTGACGTATTTTTAATACGGGATTGACGATCTTCTCACGCTGGCGGGCATGTCCCTCCGCTACTCCCGCCCTGTCCGCAGCCTGCCTTTCGGCTGGGATCGAATGAAGGGAGTGATTCGATGCGTATCTTTATGGCTCTGCCCCTGTTGCTGCTCGGCGCGGCACCCGCATTTTCCCAGCCGATCGTGGCGACCGCGCCCGCGGGCGAAATCAAGGTGGTGAAAGTCGGCTATGGCGACCTCAACCTCGACAGCGAAAGCGGCCTGGCGCGTCTCGACAGCCGTCTGCGCGCCGCGGCGCGGTCGGTGTGCGACGTGCGGCCCGAATTTGAAACGACGTTGCGCGAAATGGCCACCAACCGTTGCTTCCGCAGCGCGCTGTCGCGCGGCCGCGATGCCAGCCGTGACATTATCGCCGCCGCGAAAACCGGCGCGCCGATCGCCGTCGCCAGCGCGATCATGATCGTGCGGCCCTGATCGCTTCCGTCGTCGGCGGGAGCAGCGCCGGGGCCGTTCGCGGGCGATCCCGGCGCTTTTTTGGTTTCGGCACCGTAGGCTTCGGCTCGACTTCGCGGGACGCGGACGGCATAGGGGGCGACCCCGCGCCGACAAGGACCCGCATGACTGCAACGCCCCGCAACAAGTCCATGATCCAGAATCTCTACAACTGGACCATGGAGAAATCCGCGCACCCGCATGCCGAGCATTGGCTGGCGCTGGTCGCCTTCATCGAAGCGAGCTTCTTTCCGATTCCGCCGCATCCGATGCTGGGGCTGATGTGCCTTGCCAATCCGCAAAAGGCGGTGCGCTATGCGATCATCTGCACGCTCGCGTCGGTCGCGGGCGGGATGCTCGGCTATCTGATCGGGTTCTTCCTCTATGAAAGCGTCGGGCTGGCGCTGCTCGGCGCGCTCGGGCTGACCGATGCCTTTCCGCCGGCCGCCTGCTATTTGCGCGAATATGGCGCCGAGATCATCCTGATCAAAGGCGCGACGCCGATCCCGTTCAAGCTGCTGACGATCACCGCCGGCTTCATCCACATGAGTTTCTGGACCTTCCTGTGGGCGAGCCTTGCGAGCCGGGCCTTTTCCTTCATGCTCGTCGGCATCTTGTTCCGGCTGTTCGGGGCGCCGATCAAGGCGTTCATCGACAAATATCTGATCTGGGTCACCGGCGCGTTCCTGGTCGCGGTGGTAGCGGGTTTCCTGGCGATCGGGGCGCTGTCGGGCGACGGCGAGGCGAAGGCGGCCGACAAGTGCAGCGGTGCGACGCTGGAGAGTATCGGGCTGGATCGGGCGTAGTCAGTATCTGCGTAAAAGACCTACGTGTCCCCGCGAAGGCGGGGACACACGGATTTTATATATGGGGTGGAACTACTCGTTCGCCGCCGTGTGCAGCCAGTCGGCGTGGCGGGGGGCCTTCTTGGTCTGGCTCCATTCCTCGAGCATCAGCGGCGCGACGCGTTTGAGCTCGGCATATTGCTCGTCGGTGCCGATGTCGCACGCGAGTTCGACGCGGTGGCCGTTGGGGTCGAAAAAGTAGATCGATTTGAAGATGCCGTGGTGCGTCGGGCCGAGCACGTCGACGCCTTCGCTTTCCAGATGCGCCTTCGCCGCGACGAGTTCGTCATAGCTGCCGACCTTGAACGCGAGGTGCTGGACCCATATCGGCGTATTCTGATCGCGGCCCATGTCGGGCTGGTTCGGCAGCTCGAAAAAGGCGAGGATGTTGCCGTTCCCCGCGTCGAGGAAGACGTGCATATAGGGATCATATTCGCCGGTCGACGGCACATGATCCTCGGCAAAGGCGGTCGTATAGGTCATGCCGAGCATGCGCTCGTACCAGTCGACCGTTTCCTTCGCATCGCGGCAGCGATAGGCGGCGTGGTGGACGCCGCCCAATTTGATCGGGCTGGTCATTCGGCCGGTTCCTCGACGTTCAGGGCTCCGCGGCGAATCTGGTCCATTTCCATCGATTTGAACAGCGCGGTGAAATTGCCCTCGCCGAACCCCTCGTCTTTCTTGCGCTGGATGAATTCGAAGAAGACGGGGCCGATCACGGTCTGGCCGAAAATCTGGAGCAGCAGGCGCGGATCGCCTTCGGTGGTCGATCCGTCGAGCAGGATGCCGCGCGACTGGAGGCCCTCGACCGACTCGCCATGGCCCGGAAGCCGGTCCTCGAGCATTTCGTAATAGGTTGCCGGCGGCGAGGGCGCGAAGGGGTTGCCGAGCGCTTTCAGCTTGTCCCAGGCGGCGTAGAGATCGTCGCAGCTGAAGGCGATATGCTGGATGCCCTCGCCATTATAGGCGCGCAGATATTCCTCGATCTGGCCCTTGCCGCCCGCGCCTTCCTCGTTGAGCGGGATGCGGATCTTGCCGTCGGGGGCGGTCATCGCCTTCGACGTCAGGCCGGTATATTCGCCCTTGATGTCGAAATAGCGGATCTCGCGGAAGCCCGCGATCCGCTCGTAGAAGGCGGCCCAATGCGCCATGCGGCCGCCATAGACATTGTGCGTCAGGTGATCGATCAGTTGCATCCCCGCGCCGACGGGGTGGCGATCGACGCCCTCTTCATAGACGAAGTCGATGTCGTAGATGCTGAGGTCGTCGCCCCCGGTTTTCCCTTCATAGCGGTCGATGAGGTAAATGATCGAGCCACCGATGCCGCGGATCGCGGGGAGGCGCAATTCCATCGGGCCGGTCTTGACCTCGACCGGCTCGGCACCGCGCGCGATCGCCTCGGCATAGGCTTTGGCGGCGTCGCGCACGCGCCAGCCCATGCCGCACGCCGACGGGCCATGCTCGGCGGCGAAATAGGCGGCGGGCGATTTCGGCTCGTAATTGGCGATCAGGTTGATCCCGCCCTGACGCCACAGCTGTACGTCCTTCGAGCGATGGCGCGCGATCAGCGTGAAACCCATCGCTTCGAACACGGGTTCGAGCATGCCCTTCTCCGGCGCCGAGAATTCGACGAATTCAAAGCCGTCGAGGCCCAGCGGATTATCGAAAAGGTCGGCCATGTCGCATTCCCATCTAGTTTCAATTGAAACTATTATGATGGAAGGGGGCGGAGGTGTCAATATTCCCTGGCCCCTCCCTCCCTTCAGGGGAGGGGCTTAGACCGCGGCCGCCGTCTCCAACGCCTCGAGCGCTTCGCTCGCCGTCACCCAGCGCGCCTCGGCGGCTTCCTGCGCCGCGACGATTTTGCCGCGCCGCTGCGACAATTCGCTCATCGTCAGGCCCTTATATTCGCTTGCCGCGCCCTGCGGATCGAACATCGCGCGGTCGATCGCGCGCAGCACGACCTCATATTTGGCGAGATCGGCCTCGGCATCGCTGACCGCCTTCCTGGCCTTCGTCACGACTTCGCGCGCCGCGGCGGCGGCCTTGCGGTCTTCCTTCCTGTCGGCCTTCGACGCCTTCTCTTTCGCCGGCGCGCCCTTGCCGAGAATGAAGGCGACATAATCGTCCATGCTGCCATCGAAATCGCGCGCGGTGCCATCGTCGACGAGGACGAGCCGGTCGGCGGTCAGTTCGAGCATGTGGCGGTCGTGGCTGACGATCAGCACCGCGCCGTCGAAACCGTTCAAGGCCTGCACCAGCGCCTCGCGCGCGTCGACGTCGAGGTGGTTGGTCGGTTCGTCGAGGATGAGGAGGTGCGGCGCGTCGCGCGTGATCAGCGCGAGCGCGAGCCGCGCGCGCTCGCCGCCCGACAGCTTGCCGACCTCGGTCGTCGCCTTGTTGCCGGTGAAGCCGAAGCGGCCCAATTGCGCGCGCACCGCGCCGGGCGTCTTGCCCGTCATCACGCGCGTCATATGGCCAAGCGGCGTGTCCGAGCCGTCGAGTTCCTCGACCTGATATTGGGTGAAATAGCCGACGCGCATCTTGCCCGACGCCGCCATCGCGCCGTCCATCGGCGCGAGCTGCGCCGCGAGCAGGCGCGCGAGCGTCGTCTTGCCATTCCCGTTGCGGCCGAGCAGCGCGATGCGGTCGTCGGGATCGATGCGGAGGTTGAGCCGCGTCAGGATCGGCGCGCCGGGCGTATAGCCGACGCTCGCAAGGTCGAGCGTGATCAGCGGCGGTTTCAGCTCGTCGGGGCTCGGGAAGTCAAAGACGAGGCTCGGGTCCTCGGCGACCGCGGCGATCGGCTGCATGCGCGCGAGCTGCTTCGCACGCGACTGCGCCTGTTTCGCGGTCGAGGCGCGCGCGCTATTGCGCGCGACATAATCCTGCAGCTTCGCGCGCTGCGCATCCTGCGCCGCTTTCGCCGCCGCGAGCTGCGCGATGCGCTCGGCACGCTGGCGTTCGAAATCATTATAGCCGCCCGGGTAGAGCGTGACCTTGCCGCCCTCCAGATGGAGGATATGGTCGACCACATTGTTGAGCAGGTCGCGTTCGTGACTGATCACGACGAGCTGGCCCGGATAGGATTTGAGGAAGCTTTCGAGCCACATCGTCGCTTCGAGGTCGAGGTGGTTCGAGGGTTCGTCGAGCAGCAGCAGGTCGGGGTTCGAGAAGAGCAAAGCCGCCAGCGCGACGCGCATCTTCCACCCGCCCGAAAAGCTGTCGAGCGGCTGACCCTGCATCTCTTCGTCGAAACCGAGTCCGATCAGGATGCGCGCCGCGCGTGCGGGCGCGGTATAGGCGTCGATCGCGATCAGCCGTTCGTGGATGTCGCCAAGCTTGTCGGGGTCCTGCTCGGTTTCGGATGCCGTCAGCAATTCGGCGCGTTCGGTGTCGGCGGCCAGCACGGTGTCGAACGGCGTCGCGCTGCCGCTCGGCGCTTCCTGCGCGATATAGCCGAGGCGCGTCTTGCGCGGCATTTCGATGCCGCCCTCGTCGGCTTCGAGCTGACCGATCATCACCTTCATCAGGGTCGATTTGCCCGCGCCGTTGCGGCCGATGAGGCCCGTGCGGCTTTTGCCCGGCAGACTTGCGGTCGCGCGGTCGAGGATGGTGCGCCCGCCGAGGCGCACGGTGAGGCCATTGATCGTCAGCATGGCGCGCGCCTAGCATGTTCGGCGCCGCGGCCCAAGTCCTGGGCTGGCATTTGCGGCGCGGGTGCGGCAAAGGCTGACCATGGCCGATCTTGCCCCCTTCCACCTCGCCTTTCCCGTCGACGATCTGGACGCCGCGCGCCATTTTTACGGCACGGTCCTCGGCTGTCCCGAGGGGCGGAGCGCCGCCGACTGGATCGACTTCAACCTTTACGGGCATCAGATCGTCGCGCACCGCGTCGATACGCCGCGCGCGGCGCGCACGCATAATCCGGTCGACGGGCATGACGTGCCGGTGCCGCATTTCGGCGTCGTGCTGCCGCCCGCCGAATGGCAAGCGCTCGCCGCGCGGCTGAAGGCGGCGGGGACCGAGTTCGTGATCGAACCGCACACGCGCTTTCCCGGCCAGCCGGGCGAGCAGTCGACGATGTTCTTTCACGACCCGGCGGGCAATGCGCTCGAGTTCAAGGCCTTTGCCGATCTGGGGCAGCTCTTCGCCAAATAGGGCAGTCTGACTTGAAAACGCCCTAGTGCCCGCCGCCCATCGAAATCTGTTTGGGCCGCGGCGCGAACCACACCGAGATGGCGGCGATCACGAACACCACCCCCGACGCGAGGAACAGGTGGAGCACCCCGATCGTCGAGGCCTGCACTTCGACCAGCCGCTCGATCGCGGCGCGCGCCTGTTCGAGCGTGAAGCCGGCGTTTTGCAGCGAGGTCATCGTCGCTTCGGGATTGTTGAGCGACGAAACGAGTTCGGAGCGCGAGGTCCGGCTCGCGTCGTCCCATGCGGTCGTCGCGATCGCGGTGCCGATCGCGCCGCATAATGTGCGCAGGAAGCTCATCAGGCCGGCCGCCGACGTCTGGTGCTGCGCGGGCACCGAACTCAGCGCGAGCGCGGTGAGCCCGACGAAGAAGAAGGGCATGCCGATCCCCTGCAAGATGTGCGGCAGCGCGAGCGTCCAATAGCCGACGTCGGCGTTCCAGCTCGCGCGCAGGATCGACATCACCGCCATCCAGAGAATGCCCGCCGAGATGGTGAGGCGCACGTCGATCCTGGTGATCAGGCCCGCGGCGACGGGCGACAGCAGCACCGCGAACACGCCGAGCCAGGCGACGATGAAGCCGGTCTCGGTCGCGGTATAGCCCGCGACCTGCTGAAGCCAGAGCGGCGTCAGCACGACCTGCGCAAAGAAGGCGCCGAAGCCCAGGGAGATCGCCATCGTCGCGAAGCTGAAGCCGCGGAAGCGGAAGATGCGCAGATTGACGACCGGATTGGCGTCGGTCAGTTCCCAGATGACGAAGGCGGCAAAGCTGATCGCGGCGACCACCGCGAGCCCGACGATCCAGACCGATCCGAACCAGTCATGCTCGCGCCCGGTGTCGAGCATGATCTGGAACGCGCCGACCGAGACGACGAGCAGGATCAGGCCGACGATATCGATCCGCGCCTTTTCGCGCTTCGTCTCGAACGGCGACAGCAGCGTGAACACGCCGAACGCGCAGATCGCGACGACGGGCAGATTGATGAAGAAGATCCACGGCCAGGTCCAGTTGTCGCTGATCGTCCCGCCGAGGATCGGGCCGAGAATCGGCGCCGTGGTCGTCGTCATCGCCCAGATGGCGAGGCCGATGCCCGCCTTTTCCTTGGGAAAGATGCGCAGCAGTAAAATCTGCGACAGCGGCATCAGCGGGCCGCCGGCGAGCCCCTGAAGCACGCGGAAGAGCACGAGGGCGTCGAGCGTGCGCGAGACGCCGCAGAGGAAGGAGAAGATGCCGAAACCGATGATCGAGATCATGAACCAGCGCACGGTGCCGAAGCGCATCGCGAGCCAGCCGGTGAGCGGCACGCTGATCGCATCGGCGACCGCATAGCTGGTGATCACCCATGTACCCTGCGTGGGCGAGACCGCGAGCCCGCCCGCGATGTGCGGCACCGACACATTGGCGATCGTCGTGTCGAGCACGACGACGAAGTTGGCGAGCGCCAACGCAAACGCCGCGACGATCAGCCGCACGCCGGTGAGCGGTTGCGGTTCAGCAGCGATCGCGGAGGCGGGGGCGGCGGCGCTGGCCATGATGTCAGTTCCCGCGCGTGTCGATCGTGGCTTCCATCGACAGCCCGACCCGCAGCGGATGCGCTTTCAGCTGCTTTGGATCGAGCGCGATGCGCACCGGCAGGCGCTGCACCACCTTCACCCAGTTGCCCGTCGCGTTCTGCGCCGGGATCAGCGAGAAAGCCGCGCCGGTGCCGCCCGCGATGCCGACGACCTTGCCGCGATAGACGACATCGCCGCCATAATAGTCCGAGGTCAGTTCGACCGGCTGGCCGATCCGGATATCGCCGAACTGGCTTTCCTTGAAATTGGCATCGACATAGGCGGTCGCGACCGGAACGATGACCATGATCGGTGCGCCCGCGGCGATCCGCTGGCCGACCTGCACCTGCCGGTTGGTGACGATGCCGTCGACCGGCGCGCGCAGCACGGTGCGCGCAAGGTCGAGCCGCGCCTTTTCGAGCCGCGCTTCGGCGGCGGCGACGTCGGGCGCGGTGTCGATCGTCGTGCCGCGCACCACGGCTTCGGCGGCGCCAAGGTCGCCGCTCGCCGAGCCGCGCGTCGCTTCGGCCGAGGCGACGCCGGCGGCGGCGAGGTCGCGCGCCGCGCTCGCCGAAGCCAGCGCCGCGCGCGCCGCGGTCAATTCTTCGCCCGACACCGCGCCGGTGCCGGCGATGCTCTCACGCCGTGCCAGTTCGGCGCGCGCGCGTTCGACCGTCGCATTGGCGTCGCGCAGCCGCGCCTTGGCCTGCGCGATGTCGGCGCCGCGCGCCGCAACGCGCGCGCGCGCAGCGTCGGCGTTCGCATCGGCCTGTCCGTAACGCTGGCGCGCGAGGCGCAGCGCGGCTTCGGCATCGGCGACCGCGATGCGCTGGTCGGCGTCGTCGAGGATGACGAGGATATCGCCCTTCTTCACCGCCTGCGTGCCGGCGACGCGGACTTCCTTCACCGGGCCCGAGACGAGCGCGGTGACCTGCGCCGAGTCGGCGCCGACATAGGCGTTGTCGGTGTGGACGCGCCCCGCCTGGGTCAGGAAATACCAGAGCCCCCACAGGATCGCGACCGTCACCACGACGATCGCGAGGATGCGGAGCAGCTTCTTGCGCTTTGCGCCATTGGGTTGGCTGTCCGCGGTTTCGGGGGAGGTTTGGGGAGCGCCGGTTTCGGTCGCAGCCGTTTCGTCGGCCATCATTCGTCTCCTGTTGAATTGCGGGCCATATATCCGCCGCCAAGCGCGCGGATCAGGGCGATATCGAGCGACAGCTGGCGCGCTTCGAGGTCGGCGACGGCGCGGTCGAGCGCGACCATGCTGTCCTCGGCGGTGAGCTGGACGATCTGGTTCGACAGCCCCGCGCGGTAGCGCAGCCCGGCGAGTTTCGAGGCCTCGGCGGCGGCGGTCAGCGCCTCGCGGCGCCCGGCGAGCTGGCGCGCGGTCGCGGCGCGGCTCGCGACGATGTCGGCGACGTCGCGCAGCGCGCCGACGAGCGTGCGATCATAGGTTGCGACCGCCGCGTCATAATCGGCGCGCGATCCGCGATAGCGGCCCTGCAATCGCCCGCCCTCGAAGATCGGCAGGCTGATCGCGGCGCCGCCATTGCCATATTCGGAGCCCGATTCGAACAGGTTCGAAAGCCCGAGCGACTGCAGCCCGACGAGCGCCGACAGGCTGATGTTGGGGTAGAAATCGGCGCGCGCGACGTCGATGCGCTTCGCCGCGGCTTCGGACCGCAAGCGCGCGGCAACGATGTCGGGACGGCGGCCGATGAGGTCGATTCCGGCATTCGCGGGAAGGCCGAGCGCCGGCCGCGTCAGCCGCGGGCGATCGATCGCGCGCCCGCGATCGGGCCCGGCGCCGAGCAGCGCGGCGATGCGATTGCGCGTCGTCGCGATCGCTTCCTCGAGCGCCACGACGTCGGCGCGCGACGAGGCAGCACGGCTTTCGGCCTGGCGCTGGCTCGCCTGATTTTCGATACCGGCACGGGCGCGCTCGCCCGACAGGTCGGCGCTCGCGGTGCGGACGCGCACCGCCTCGTTCGCGACGTCGAGCGCCTGATAATAGCCCGCGAGATCCACATAAGCGGCGGCGATCCCGGTGGTCAGCATCAGCCGCGCCTGCGCCGCATCGACGCGCGCCGCCTCAGCCTCCGATGTCGCGGCGGCGAGCGCGGCGCGATTGCGGCCCCACAGGTCGAGGTCGAAGCTGAAGGTTCCTGCGATATGCCCGGTGTCCTGAATGCCGTCGGGAACGAACTCGGGCGGAATGCCCATATTCTTGCTCTGCTGGACGCCACCCGCGCTCGCCTCGGCGCCGACTCGCGGCAGCAAGGCCGCGCCGGCCTGCTGCGCCATCGCCTCGGCGGCGCGGACACGCGCGGCGGCGATCGCGAGGTCGGGCGAGCCTTCGAGCCCCTCGGCGATCAGCGCGCCCAGCTGCGCGTCGCCGAAGCTGTCCCACCAGCCTTCGGCGGGCCATTCACCGTTCGCGTCGGCGAAACTCGCGACCGACTCGAACGACTCGGCGGCCGCCGGAACGGGTTTCGGACCGAGGTCGGGAACGCTTGCGCAGCCGGCCAAAAGGCCGAAAAGCGCGGTTGTGAGAAATAATGATCGGGGCATGGCTTCCAACGATACTAGCTGGTATCATGCGCCAATGACCTTTGGAGACTGCGTTGTCAATCGAAATGATACCAGATAGTACGCCCGCCCTCGACGACGCGGCTGCGGCGCGGCGCAAAGCGTTCGTCGATGCGGCGCGCGAGCTGTTCTTCGCGAACGGCTATGCGGGCACGACGATGTCGTCGATCGCAAGCAAGGTCGGCGGATCGAAAACGACGCTGTGGACCTATTTCCCCTCGAAGGAGGATTTGTTCGCGGCGGTGGTCGACGACATTGTCGCGCAATATGGCGATGCGCTAGCGATCGAGCTGCCGCTCGACGAGCCGGTGCCCGATGTCCTGCGCATCTTCGGCAATTTGCTGATGACCAAGCTGACCGCGACGCCGATCCTGTCGCTCTTTCGCCTCGTCGTCGGCGAGGCCGAGCGTTTCCCGCACCTTGCCGAGACCTTTTACGAGCGCGGCCCGCGCCGCGGAAAGGCGCGCGCGGCGGTGTGGGTCGGCGAAAAAATGGTGCGCGGCGAACTCAGGATGGGCGATCCCATGCGCGCGGTGCAGCAATTCACCGCCCTGTGCCAGTCGGGCCTCTATCAATTCGCGATGCTCAACCTGCCCGAAAGCCGCGACCTTGCGCGCCTGCACGACGATGTCGACGCGGCGGTCGACGCCTTCTATCGCGCGTGGCGGCCCGACGCCTAGGACCTGAACTTGCCCCGCCGGCCCTCCTGTGCAATAGGCGCCGCCCCCCGACCGGGGATCCCAGCCACAGGAGCATGTCATGGACAAGGCGGCCGCGAGCGCGCTCGGCCTCGATTTCGGCACGACGAACAGCGTCGTCGCGCTTGCCGATGGCAAGGGCGGTACCGAGCTCGTGGCGTTCGGCGATGCGGGCGACGCGGTGTTCCGATCGGCGCTCTGCTTCTGGGAGGAAGAGCGCGGCTGGAACGGCATCGCGCACGAGGCGGGGCCGTGGGCGATCGAGGAATATCTCCAGTCGCCGCTCGACAGCCGCTTCATCCAGTCGTTCAAGAGCGTCGCGGCGAGCCCGCTGTTCGAGCGCGCGATGATCTGGGGCAAGCCGTTTCGTTTCGAGGATATGGGCCGCCTGTTCCTCCAGCGCTTGATCGCGCACGCGGGCGGCGCGCTCGACGAACGGCCGCGCCGCATCATCGTCGGACGTCCGGTCGAATATGCCGGGGCGCGGCCGGATCCCGAACTGGCCCGGCAGCGTTATGACGCGATGCTCGCGGCGTTCGGCACCGAAATCTATTATGTCCATGAGCCGCTCGGCGCGGCGCACAGCTATGCATCGCGGCTGACCGAGCCCGCGACGATCCTCGTCGCCGATTTCGGCGGCGGCACCACCGATTTCTCGATCGTCCGCGTCGCCGAGCCGGGCACGGCGCGCCGCTGCGTCCCGCTCGCCTCGTCGGGGGTCGGGATCGCCGGCGACCGTTTCGACTATCGTATCGTCGACCGCCTGGTGCTGCCGCTGCTGGGCAAGGGCAGCCATTATCGCTCCTTCGACAAGATCCTCGAGATCCCGGGCGGCTATTTCGTCGATTTCGGCGACTGGTCGCGGCTCGCGATGATGCGCAACCGGCGGGTCCTCGACGAGATTCGCCGCCTGCAACGCGACGCCGAACGGCCCGATCTGATCGGCCGGATGATCGCGCTGATCGAGCATGAACAAGGTTTTCCGCTCTATGACGCGGTCGGCAAGCTCAAGCGCGCGCTGTCGGGCAGCGATCACGCCGAATTCCATTTCGCCGGCGGCGGCATCGAGATCGGCGCCGACGTAAGACGCGCCGATTTCGAACAGTGGATCGCTGACGACCTCGCGCGGATCGAAGCTGCGATGGACCAGGTGCTTGCGCGCGCGGCCGTGTCGCCCGATGCGATCGACCGCGTCTTCCTGACGGGCGGATCGTCGCTGATCCCCGCGATCCGCACGCTGTTCGCGCGCCGTTTCGGCGAGGAGCGCATCGCGACCGGCGGCGAACTCACCTCGATCGCGCACGGCCTCGCGCTGATCGGCGAGGAGTCCGACCCCGCCGAATGGGCGGCTTGAGACTGGAAGAAACGACCGGTTGCGGCCGATTGCTGCCGTTTCTTTCTTCGTCACCCCGGACTTGATCCGGGGTCCCGCTTGATACCGAATTACCGGTCGACGCCTCAAAAAGCGGGATCCCGGATCAAGTCCGGGATGGCGGAAGTAGAGGAGAGCCAGTCCGCTCACCACCCCATTTCCGACGTCCACCGCTTGACCAGCGTGCCGAGACCACGACAAACAAAAAGCCCGCGATCCCATAGGGACGCGGGCTTTTGTTGGTTGCGGGAGTAGGATTTGAACCTACGACCTTCAGGTTATGAGCCTGACGAGCTACCGGGCTGCTCCATCCCGCGTCAACCAGCTCGACGGTCCTGGCGGACCGCCGAAACAGCAAAAGGCCGGCATCGCTGCCGGCCTCTAACTTTGTGAATGGGTTCTTTCGACCTTACGCCGGCCACAATGCCTGGCGACGTCCTACTCTTCCAACGCTTAAGCGGTAGTACCATCGGCGCTGTCAGGTTTCACGGCCGAGTTCGAGATGGGATCGGGTGGGTCACTGACGCCATGGTCACCAAGCAATGAAGCCGGCGTAGGGTCAAAAGGGTTTCAATCGATGTCCGTGCAATACTGTCTGATCAATCATCCGACATTCGCGGACAAACCAGTCAGGCTTGTCGTTGATGGCGGGACTCTTAAGTGCGAATAGAGCAATTAGTATCGGTTAGCTCCACGCGTTACCGCGCTTCTACATCCGATCTATCAACGTGGTGGTCTTCCACGGCTCTAAGAAATCTTATCTTGAGGGAGGCTTCCCGCTTAGATGCTTTCAGCGGTTATCCC
>CBINGC010000036.1:0-41167 GCA_966250105.1 uncultured Sphingopyxis sp.
GTCTTCGGCATCAAGCGGGACCCCGGATCAAGTCCGGGGTGACGAAGATTGGTGGGTCCGCGTCCGGCCGAAACCAGCTCCCCACGTATTCGTATACGTAGCGCCGCCGCGCTTGCTCTCTCGCGCACGCGCTGCGACACCCTCACCCGACGAGAGCCGCCGACCGGCCGACGGGGAGAGACGCGATGGACAAGCCGCGGCAGGGTTTTGCCGGCCTGTGGAATATCAGCTTCGGCTTTTTCGGCATCCAGATCGGCTTCGCGCTGCAGAATGCGAATATGAGCCGCATCTTCCAGTCGCTGGGCGAGGATATCGAGAAGCTCCCCGGCCTGTGGGTCGCCGCGCCGCTGACCGGGCTGCTCGTCCAGCCGATCATCGGCCATATGAGCGACAGGACCTGGCTCGGCCGGCTCGGACGCCGCCGCCCCTATTTTCTCGCCGGCGCGATCCTCGCCGCGATCGCGCTGTTCGTCATGCCCGAAAGCCCGGCGATCTGGTTCGCGGCGATGATGCTGTGGATCCTCGACGCGTCGCTCAATATTTCGATGGAGCCGTTCCGCGCCTTTGTCGGCGACATGCTGGGCAAGGACCAGCATAGCGTCGGCTATGCGGTGCAGACCGCCTTCATCGGCGCGGGCGCGGTCGTCGGGTCGCTGTTCCCCAGCCTGATGGAAGCGATGGGCGTCGCCAATGTCGCGCCGCCGGGGCAAATTCCGGATACGGTGCGCTATGCCTTCTGGTTCGGCGGGCTGGCGCTGTTCCTCGCGGTGCTGTGGACCGTTGTGGCGACCCGCGAATATGGCCCCGAAGAGATGACGGCCTTCGAGCCCCCGGTCGCCGCGGACGCACCGGCGGTTCGTCCGCTCGCCTCGCGCGGCTATGCGGCGAGTGCCGGCTGGATCGCGGCGGGGATCGCCGTAGCGCTGCTCCAGATGCGATTGGCGCTGCTGCGCGAGGTGCTGCTGCTCGGCGCGCTGCTCGCTGGATATGGCCTCGCGAGCGCGCTCGCGATCATGCTGGCGCGGCACGGGAACGACCGGAACATGCTGTCGAGTATCGTCGGCGATTTCGCCGGCATGCCGGTGCTGATGAAGCGGCTCGCGCTCGTGCAATTCTTCAGCTGGTCGGCGCTCTTCATCATGTGGATCAACACCACGCCGATCGTCGCCCAATATCATTATGGCGCGACCGACGCCGCAAGCGCCGCCTATCAGGAGGCGAGCAACTGGGTCGGCGAGCTGTTCGCCATCTATAACGGCGTCGCGGCGATCGCGGCGCTGACCTTGCTTCCCTGGCTTTCGCGGCGGCTGGGGCAGGCACGCACGCATATGATCGGGCTCGCCTGCGGTGCGGTCGGCTATGCGAGCTTCTTTCTGCTGCGCGACCCAGCGCATCTGATCGTCAGCGAGATTTTCATCGGCATCTTCTGGGCCTCGGTGCTCGCCATGCCCTATGCGATCCTCGCCTCCAGCCTGCCGCAGGCGAAGCTCGGCATCTATATGGGCCTGTTCAACATGTTCGTCGTGCTGCCGCAATTGCTCGTCGCGACCGTGATGGGTTCGATCATGCAAGCGCTGTTTCCGGGCGAGCCGATCTATACGATGGCGTTCGCCGCGGTCACCCTGCTGCTCGCGGTGCTCGCGATGACGCGCGTTGCCGCCGCTCAGCCTTCGGGCGCGCTGTCATAAACGAGGCGGAAACCGACGTTGCTCGTGCCGAGACCGGGGTCGCGGCCCTGCCGCGAGGCGGGACGGTATCGCTGGCAATAATTGGGCGCGCAAAGATAGCTTCCGCCTTTCACCGTACGCGACGGCAGGCCGGGGTTGAGCGGGTCGTAGGCGTTGTTTTCGCTGGGTCCCTTGGGATTGTCCCTGTCGTCGGGATCGTGGCCCGGCCGGAAAAAATCCGATGTGACCTCCCAGACATTGCCGACCATATCGTAGAGGTCATTAGAGTTGGGCTGGTAGCAGCCGACCGGCGCGACGCCTTTGAAGCCGTCGCTTTCAGCGTTATAATTCGGGAAGGCGCCCTGCCAGCTGTTCGCTTCGGTGGGCTGGACATTCTTCGACCGCGCGCCCGCGCTCGCGGCATATTCCCATTCGGCCTCGGTCGGAATGCGCCCGCCCGCCCATTCGGCATAGGCGACCATATCGTCCCATGCGAGGTGGACGACGGGTTCGTTCGGCACCTGATCGGGTCCGGTCGGGCCATAGGGCTTTTTCCAGTTCGCGCCGGGGACATAGGTCCACCAGTCGGCATAATTGTTCGACGGGAAATCGGGCGGGGTGAACACCGCCGAACCTGCCTTCAGCATGTCGGGCGGGATCTGGTCGGCGGGAAGCTGGAACTGCTTGGGATCGACGGGCTTTTCGGCAACGGTGACGTAACCGGTCGCCTTTACGAAGGCAGCGAACTGGCGGTTGGTGACCTCGTGCGGATCGATCCAGAAGCCGGCGACTGTCGTTTCGCGAACCGGGCCTTCCTCGGCATAGACATCGTCCTCGCCCATCGCAAAGGTCCCGCCCGCGAGCTTGACCGGCGTGTCGGCGATCGCCGGGCATTGACGCGGGGTCGCGGTGGCGACCGCCTTTTCCGCTGCCGCATCGCCGTCGCCGCACGCCGAAACAAGGCCAAGCAGCGCGGTCGCGCCGAGAACGGGAAACAGCTTCGAACGGGTCATCATCTTCTCCCCGGCCCGCGTTGGCGGCCATCGGCGCGCGGGTCAAGAGCCCGCGCTTGCCTGTCACGCCCCCGCGTTGAACTCCGCGACCAGGTCGAAACGGTCGCCGCGAAACAATTGCCGGACGTGGGTGACGATGCGCCCCGCGCGCCAGGTCGTGCGGTCGAGTTCGAGACAGGCCGCGCCAGCATTCACCCCCAGCATCCCCGCCTCCTTTCGCGTCGGCGTCACTGCGCGGATCACATGCCGCGCCTGCGTCCACGGGATATGGCCCAGCAGCCATGTTCCGGGCGCCTCCCCGGCAAAATCCGCCTTTTCCGCCTCGGGCACTTCGCCGAGGGCGATGAAGCGCCGTTCGAGCGCAAAGGCTTCGCCCGTCGCCATATGAACGCCCTCGATGCGGAGCGCCGGACCGGGGCAGATGTCCTCGCCGGCCGCGGCGGTCTCGATCGACGTCAATTCCCAGCGATAGGCCTCGCCGCGCGCGGCGATCAGTTCGGCGAGATCGGGCACCGTCATCACCGCCGAATGAACCGGCGGATGCGCGACGAAGGTTCCCGCCTTGCGCCGCCGCTCGACGAGGCCCGACGCGGCAAGCTCGCCGAGCGCCTTGCTCACCGTCGCGCGCGCGCAGCCGTAACGCGCGGCGAGTTCCTGCTCGGTCGGCACCCGGTCGCCTGGGCGCCATTCGCCCGACCGGATCGCCGCGGCAATCTCGTCGCGGATGCGGCGCGCCGGGTTCACGCGAGCAGCCGCGCGATGCAGGCGCGATAGGCCGCAGCGATCGCCTCGGCATCGACATGGCGTCCCTTTTCGACGCGCTTCACGCCCGCGCGCCACACGCTGTCGATCGCGTCCGCGCGCGCGGCGAAAATCCAGCGATCGAGCAAAGTCGCATCGTCGGTTCCGGCGAAGGACGGGTGATCGAGGTCGAGCGAAACGATATCGGCGGCATGGCCGACGGCAAGCCCCGCCGGCACGCCGAGCGCCTGCGCTCCGCCCGCGACGGCGCGCGCGAAGAGGTTGGCGCCGACGAAGGGCCCATCCTCGCTCGCCAGCAAGGCGCGGGCGCGCTGCGCGAGCCGCTGCGAATATTCGAGCGCGCGAAGCTCCTGCGCCGCATCGACGAGGATATTGCTGTCGGTCCCGACCCCGAAGCGGCCGTTCGCGGCGAGATAATCGACGGCGGGGAAAATGCCGTCACCGAGATTGGCCTCGGTCACAGGACACAGCCCCGCCACCGCGCCGCTCGCGGCGAGCCGCGGCACTTCGTGCGCGGCAAGATGCGTCGAGTGGATGAGGCACCAGCGTTCGTCGACCCCGGCGTTGTCGATCAGCCACTCGACCGGCCGCGCCCCGCTCCACGCGACGCAGTCGGCGACTTCCTTTTCCTGCTCGGCGGCGTGGATATGCACCGGGCCGGCCGGCGACATGTCGAGCAGCGCCGCGAGTTCGTCGGGCGTAACGGCACGAAGCGAGTGCGGCGCGATACCGATGTTCGCGTCGCCCGACAGCTTGCCGCGCGCCGCGTCGAGCAGCGCGGCGAAACTATCGATGTCGTTGAGGAAGCGCCGCTGGCCGACGCTCGGCGGCGCGGCGCCGAAATTACCGTGCGCGTAAAAGACGGGGAGCAGCGTCAGCCCGATCCCCGTCGCCGCGCTTGCGCGCGCGATCGCACCCGCCATCTCGGCCGGATCGTCATAGGCAGCACCCGCCGGGTCGTGATGGAGATAGTGGAACTCGCCGACGCGCGTGAAGCCGGTTTCGAGCATCTCGGCATAGGCCTGCGCGGTGATCGCCGCGACATCCTCGGGCGTCAGCCGGTCGAGGAAGCGGTACATGATCTCGCGCCAGCTCCAGAAATTGTCGTCGGGGCGGCTGCGGCGCTCCGAGCGCCCCGCCATGCCGCGCTGGAAGCCATGGCTGTGGACGTTGCAGAGGCCGGGCAGCGCGACGCGGTGACGCTCGTCCTCAGCATCCGCCGCGACGCCGGTTTCGATCGAGGCGATGCGGCCATTCGCGACCGTCAGCCGCACCTCGGGCTGCCAGCGGTCGTCGATCCAGGCGCGTTCAAACCAATAAGCGGGCATCTCGGGTCCTTCATCATCGGTGGCGATGTTTGCTTTCTGAAAACTCGCCTACCCTCGTCACCCCGGACTTGATCCGAGGCGCCGCTCAGCAACGTGGAAAAGCGGGACCCCGGATCAAGTCCGGGGTGACGAAGCAGGCAAAATCCCCCTCGCTCTCCAACCATAGCATCACGGCTCTCATATTATGTCTAGACATAATGACGCATCGAGGCGAGACTGTCCAGATGGAGCAACGCTGGACGAACGCCCGACTCGCGACGATGGCCGATGACACCCTCGGCTTGATCGACGATGGCGTGGTGGCAGCGAAGGACGGCCGGATCGTCTATGCCGGCCCCGCGAAGGGCGCGCCGGCGGCCGAGGCGAAAACCCATGATTGCGAAGGCCGGCTGATCACGCCCGGGCTGATCGACTGTCACACCCACCTCGTCCACGGCGGCAACCGTGCGAACGAATGGGCAATGCGGCTCGAAGGGGCGAGCTACGAAGAGATCGCACGCGCCGGCGGCGGGATCGTTTCGACGATGCGCGCGACACGCGAAGCGAGCGAAGACGAACTGGTCCAAAGCGCCCTGCCCCGCCTCGACGCGCTGATCGCCGAGGGTGTCACGACGATCGAGATCAAGTCGGGCTATGGTCTGTCGACCGGCGACGAGCTGAAGATGCTGCGCGCCGCACGCGCACTCGGCAAACAGCGCGCGATCCGTGTCGAGCCGACCTTTCTCGGCGCGCACGCATTGCCCCCCGAATATAAGGGCGACAGCGACGCCTATATCGATCTGGTCGTGGACGAGATGATCCCCGCCGCCGCGCCGCTCGCGACCGCAGTCGATGCTTTTTGCGAAGGCATCGGCTTTTCGCCCGCGCAGTGCGAACGCGTGATCGAGGCGGCACAGGCACACGGCCTCGCGGTCAAACTCCACGCCGAACAATTGTCGGCGCTCCACGGCAGCGCGCTCGCGGCAAGGTACGGCGCGCTGTCGGCCGACCATCTCGAACATGCGAGCGACCACGATGTCCGCGCGATGGCCGAAGCGGGCACGGTGGCGGTGCTGCTCCCCGGCGCCTATTATTTCATGCGCGAAACCAAGCTGCCGCCGGTCGAGGCGATGCGCCGCCACGGAACGCGCATCGCGCTCGCGACCGACAACAACCCCGGCACCTCGCCGACGACCTCGCTGCTGCTGATGCTCAACATGGGCGCGACTTTGTTCGGGCTGACTGTGGTCGAAGCGCTACGCGGGGTCACGGTCAACGCTGCCGCCGCGCTGGGCCTGAGCGACGAGCTCGGCACGCTCGAAGCCGGCAAGGCGTGCGATCTCGCGATCTGGGACGTCAGCGACCCCGCCGAGCTCGTCTATCGCATCGGCTTCAACCCGCTTCACCAACGCATCAAGGACGGACAATGATTATCGAGCCCGGGCATATGACGCTCGCCGACTGGCGCGAAGTCTATGAAGGCGCGAGCGCGGAATTGAGTTCCGGCGCGTGGGATGCGATCGACGCCAGCGCGGCCGCGGTCGCCCGGATCGTCGCCAAGGGTGCGCCCGTCTATGGCATCAACACCGGCTTCGGAAAGCTCGCGAGCGTGCGTATCGCCGACGACGATCTGGCGACGCTCCAGCGCAATATCGTGCTGAGCCATGCCGCGGGCACCGGCGCACCGTCGCCGACGAAGATCGTCCGGTTGATGATGGCATTGAAGCTCGCGAGCTTCGGCATGGGCGCGTCGGGCGTGCAGCGCGCGACGGTCGAAATGATCGAAGCGATGCTGGCGAAGGGCCTGACCCCTGTAGTGCCGTCGCAAGGGTCGGTCGGCGCGAGCGGCGACCTCGCGCCGCTGTCGCACATGGCCGCAGCGATGATCGGCGTCGGCGCGATCGAGGTGGACGGCCAGACGCTGCCCGCCGCCGACGCGCTGGCGCAGGCGGGTCTCGCGCCGCTCGACCTCGGCCCCAAGGAGGGGCTCGCGCTGCTCAACGGCACCCAATTTTCGACCGCCAACGCGCTCGCGGGGCTGTTCCGCGCCGAGACCATCTTCCGCTCGGCGCTGATCACCGGTGCGCTTTCGACCGAGGCCGCCAAGGGCTCCGACGCGCCATTCGATGCGCGCATCCATGCGCTGCGCGGCCATGCCGGACAGTGCGAGGTTGGCGACGCGCTGCGCGGGTTGATGGCGGGATCGGCGATCCGCGCCTCGCATGCGGAGGGCGATCCGCGCGTGCAGGACCCCTATTGCCTGCGCTGTCAGCCGCAGGTGATGGGCGCCGCGCTCGATCTGCTGCGGCAGGCGGGAACGACGCTCGGCATCGAAGCCAATGGTGTCTCGGATAACCCGCTGATCTTTGCCGACACCGATGAAGCGCTCTCCGGCGGCAATTTCCACGCCGAGCCCGTCGCCTTCGCCGCCGACATGATCGCGATGGCGCTCTGCGAGATCGGTTCGATTGCCGAGCGGCGAATCGCGATGCTCGTCGACCCCGCGCTGTCGGGCCTGCCCGCCTTCCTCACCCCGCGCCCCGGCCTCAACTCGGGCTTCATGATCCCGCAGGTGACGGCGGCGGCGCTGGTCAGCGAGAACAAGCAGCGCGCCTATCCGGCGAGCGTCGATTCGATCCCAACCTCGGCCAATCAGGAGGATCATGTCTCGATGGCCGCGCACGGCGCGCGCCGCCTGCTCGACATGGCCGACAATGCCAGCGCGGTGATCGGCATCGAGCTGCTCGCGGCGTGCCAAGGGATCGACTTCCACGCGCCGCTGCAATCGAGCGACGCTCTCGAAGCCGCGCATCGGCATCTGCGCGCCGCGGTGCCGACGCTTGAGGATGACCGGCATTTCCATCCCGACATGGAAGCCGCGACCGCGCTGATCCGCACGGGCAGCCTCGTCGCGGCGGTCCCCGCCAGCCTGCCGGGCGTCGGCTGATGGACTGGCTGCGCGTCCATCGCGGCGACGCGCCGCTGGTCATCGCCTTCCCGCACGGCGGCACCGACCTCGCTGGGCTCGACGAGCAGTTCGTCTCGCCCTGGCACGCGCAGATCGATACCGACTGGTGGATCGCCGACCTCTACGCCTTCGCCGCCGGTCGGGGGGCGACTTTGGTCGCGACCGATATTTCGCGCAGCATCATCGACATGAACCGCGATCCCTCCGGCGCGTCGCTCTACCCCGGGCAGGCGACGACCGAGCTGTGCCCGACGACGACCTTCGACGGCGAGCCGCTCTATCGCTTTGGCGAACCCGATGAGGCGTCGATCACGCAGCGCCTGAACCTCTATCACCGCCCTTATCACGATGCGCTGACCACCGAACTCGACCGTCTGAAAACGGCGCACGGCAAAGTCGTCCTCTACGACGCCCATTCGATCCGCAGCCATGTCCCGCGCCTGTTCGACGGCGAACTGCCGCAATTCAACATCGGCACCAACGGCGGCGCGACCTGTGCCCCCGAACTCGAAACGATCGTCGCGAATATCTGCGCCGCGAGCGGCCACAGCCATGTCGTCAACGGCCGCTTCAAGGGCGGCTGGACGACGCGCCACTACGGCCGTCCCGACGAGGGCATCCACGCGGTCCAGATGGAGCTGGCGCAGCGCGGCTATATGGCCGAGCCCGGCGAGATCACGCACGCCAACTGGCCCGCGCCCCTCGACCCCAAGCCCGCGATCCGGCCCGTATTGGAGCAGGTGATCGCCGCGACCCTCGACTTTGCGAAAGGACATTCATGACCACCCGTCTCGACAACAGCCGCGTGATCCGCCCGGCGACCGGGATCGAGATCAGCGCGAAGAGCTGGCTCACCGAAGCACCGATGCGGATGCTGATGAACAATCTGCATCCCGATGTCGCCGAGGCGCCGCACGAGCTGGTCGTCTATGGCGGCATCGGCCGCGCCGCGCGCGACTGGGAAAGCTATGACCGGATCGTCGAAACGCTGAAGCGCCTCGAAGGCGACGAGACGTTGCTGATCCAGTCGGGCAAGCCCGTCGGCGTCTTCCGCACGCACGAGAATTCGCCGCGCGTGCTGCTCGCCAATTCGAACTTGGTTCCCGAATGGGCCAACTGGGAGCATTTCCACGAGCTCGATAAAAAGGGCCTCATGATGTACGGCCAGATGACGGCCGGAAGCTGGATCTATATCGGCAGCCAGGGCATCGTCCAAGGCACCTACGAAACTTTCGTCGAGATGGGGCGGCAGCATTATGGCGGCAGCCTCGCGGGCCGCTGGCTGCTCACCGCCGGGCTCGGCGGCATGGGCGGCGCGCAGCCGCTCGCGGCGGTGATGGCCGGCGCGAGCTGCCTCGCGATCGAATGCCAGCCGAGCCGCATCGAGATGCGCCTGCGCACCGGCTATCTCGACCGGCAGGCATCGAGCATCGACGAGGCGATCGGAATCATCGAGGCGAGCCACGCCGAAGGCAAGCCGGTGTCGGTCGGCCTGCTCGGCAACGCCGCCGAGATCCTGCCCGAGATGGTCCGTCGCGGCATCCGCCCCGACCTCCTCACCGACCAGACCTCGGCGCATGATCCGGTCAACGGCTATCTCCCCGCCGGCTGGACCCTCGACCAATGGTTCTCGAAGCGCGAGAGCGATCCGGCGGCGGTCGCGAAGGCCGCCAAGGCGTCGATGGCGGTGCATGTGCAGGCGATGCTCGACCTGCAGGCCGCGGGCGTGCCGACGACCGACTATGGCAATAATATCCGTCAGATGGCGAAGGATGAGGGGGTCGAGAATGCGTTCGACTTCCCGGGCTTCGTCCCCGCCTATGTCCGCCCGCTCTTCTGCCGCGGTATCGGCCCGTTCCGCTGGGCAGCGCTGTCGGGTGATCCCGAGGACATCTACAAGACCGACGCCAAGGTGAAGGAGCTGCTGCCCGACCATCAGCATCTCCACAATTGGCTCGACATGGCGCGCGAGAAGATTCAATTTCAGGGTCTGCCCGCACGCATCTGCTGGGTCGGGCTCGGCGACCGCCACCGGCTCGGCCTCGCCTTCAACGAGATGGTGGCGTCGGGCGAACTCAAGGCCCCCGTCGTGATCGGCCGCGACCATCTCGATTCGGGCTCGGTCGCCTCGCCCAACCGCGAAACAGAGGCGATGCGCGACGGCAGCGATGCGGTGTCGGACTGGCCCTTGCTCAACGCCCTCCTCAACACCGCGTCGGGCGCGACCTGGGTCTCGCTCCATCATGGCGGCGGGGTCGGCATGGGCTATTCGCAGCATAGCGGCATGGTGATCGTCGCCGACGGCACGCCCGAAGCGGCAAAGCGGCTCGAGCGCGTGCTGTGGAACGACCCCGGCACCGGCGTGATGCGCCACGCCGACGCGGGTTACGACATCGCGATCGACTGCGCGCGCGAAAAGGGCCTCGACCTGCCGAGTATTTGAGGCACTTCGCTACACTTGATCCGTTCGTGCTGAGCTTGTCGAAGCACCGTTCTTCCCCTCGGCGCTGAAAGAAAGAGCGGCCCTTCGACAAGCTCAGGGCGAACGGATTGGGGGCCGCGATTAGGCTTGGCGCCCGAAGCTTCGCATCCTAAGGCTCTCCCCGACGATCAGGGGAGAGCCAGACACCGATGTCCGAAGCCCAGCCGCCGAGCCATCCCGAAATCCGCGAGGCGGTGCGCCGCCTTTGCGCCGATTTTCCGGGCGAATATTGGCAGCGGCTCGACCGCGACCGCATCTATCCGACCGAGTTCGTCCGCACGCTGACCGAAGCGGGTTTTCTCTCGGTCCTGATCCCCGAAGCCTATGGCGGGTCGGGCCTCGGGCTGGGCGCGGCGACCGCGGTGCTCGAGGAAATCCACCGTTCGGGCTGCAACGGCGGCGCGTGCCATGCGCAGATGTACACGATGGGCACCCTGCTCAAGCACGGATCAGAGGCGCAGAAACAGGCCTATCTGCCCGCGATCGCGCGCGGCGAGCTCCGCCTGCAAGCCTTCGGCGTCACCGAGCCGACCGCGGGCACCGACACGACGCGCATCCGCACCTTTGCGCGCAAGGCCGGCGACAAATATGTCGTCAACGGGCAGAAAATCTGGATCAGCCGCGCCGAGCATTCGGACCTGATGGTGCTGCTCTGCCGCACCACCCCGCGCGAAGAATGCGCCAAGCCCTCCGACGGGATGAGCGTGCTGCTCGTCGACATGCGCGAGGCCGAGGGCAAGGGCCTGACCATCCGCCCCGTGCGCACGATGCTTAACCATGCGACGACCGAGCTGTTCTTCGACGATCTCGAAGTGCCCGCCGCGAACCTGATCGGGGAGGAGGGCAAGGGTTTCCGCTACATATTGTCGGGCATGAACGCCGAGCGCATCCTGATCGCGTCCGAATGTATCGGCGACGGGCGCTTCTTCATCGACCGCGCGGCCGCCTATGCGAAGGACCGTTCGGTCTTCGGCCGCGCCATCGGCGAAAACCAGGGCGTCCAGTTCCCGATCGCGCGCGCCTATGTTCAGATCGCCGCCGCCGCCGAAATGGTCGACAAGGCGACGCGGCTGTTCGATGCCGGGCAGGATGGCGGGACCGAGGCGAATATGGCGAAGATGCTCGCGTCCGAGGCGAGCTGGTACGCCGCCGACATGTGCATCCAGACGCACGGGGGCTTCGGTTTCGCCGAGGAATATGACATCGAACGCAAATTCCGCGAAACGCGCCTTTACCAGGTCGCGCCGATCAGCACCAATTTGATCCTGAGCCACGTCGCGACGCACGCGCTCGGCCTGCCCAAGAGCTTTTGATGGACGATTTTTCCGCCTGGGTCGGTCGCAGCGAGACGCGCGAGGATGTGGCCACCGCGGCGCCGCTCGCCGGCCTCGCCGCGCTGCTGGACCATGACGTGTCGCCATGGACGGCCGGAACCGTTCCGCCGCTCGGCCACTGGCTCTATTTCCTGCCGACCACGCGCCAGTCGGCGATCGGCGAGGACGGCCATCCGCGTCGTGACGCGCGGGGCCTCCTCCCGCCCGTGCCGCTGCCCCGTCGCATGTGGGCGGGCAGCCGTATCGAGTTTCTTGCGCCGATCGCGGTCGGTGCCGCACTGACCCGCGTCACCACGATCGAGGCGGTGAGGCCCAAACGCGGCGCAAGCGGCGACCTGCTTTTCGTCACCTTGCGCCACGACATCGCCGCGAATGGCCTGCCCGCGATCCGCGAGGAACAGGATATCGTCTTTCGCGAACCCGCCCCGGCGTCGCCCGCGCCGCAGGCACCGACCGCCCCCAAACCAGCCGCACACGCCGAACCCGCCGACGCGGTTCGCAGCGTCTCGCCCGATCCGGTGCTGCTGTTTCGCTATTCGGCGCTGACCTTCAACGCGCACCGCATCCACTACGACCGCGACTATGCGCAGCGCGTCGAGGGCTATGCCGGACTGGTCGTGCATGGCCCGCTGATCGCGACGCTGCTGATGGATCATGCGCAGCGCGCCGCGCCCGACATCCTCCCCCGCCATTTCGCCTTCCGCGCCGAAGCGCCGCTGATCGACGGCGCGCCCTTCGACCTCTGCCTCGCCCGCGAGGGCGACGGAGCGAAGCTGTGGGCGCGCGATGCCGCCGGACACCCGACGATGCGCGCGAAACTCTCCTGAAACCGGCGTCGCATCGGCTGGATTGATCCAAGCAATCCGCCCACCGAGATCATCTGGGTATTTCTCCTCCCCCCACATTGCCAATTCGCAAAGCGGCAGGGGCCGCCGCGGAGCATCATCGCCTCGTTCGCACCGATGCGGACGGAGTCGGGGAGGATCCGCATCAGCCATGCCATCCGGCATCGCGAGCCGTCCCCATTATTGAGAGGAAGACGTCATGATCAAGAAAGTCATGCTCGCGGTCTCCACGCTTGCGCTGGCAGTCACCGCAGCCCCTGCCGTCGCGCAGGGTCAAGACCAGGACAACGACAACACCACGACCGGTGCGTCGGGCAACAACAGCGACAATGATACCGTCGTTGTGAACGACCTGATCGACCTGTTCGTCCAGGACAACGCCGCCGACACCTTCTCGGACGACGACCAGGACAATGACGGCAATGGCTCGTTCAACGGCAACAGCCTGGTTGTCGCCACCCAGACGCTGAACGCCAACAACACCAACCAGAACCTCGACGAAGTCGTCGATATGGACGGCATCGACGAAGATCCGAGCTCGGTGGGCTACAACAGCGGCAATAACGCGGTGCGCGGCAATGCCTTCGCGGCCTATGCCGGCATCCTGAACGCCGCATGGAACACGGGCATCAACGCCAATACCCAAGCGGCGACCAACATCGCGGCGAGCGGCACCGTCAGCTTCGGCGACACGGGCGGCGGCGGCGCCGAGCCCGATTAATCGAGTCCCCCGGATGGCCGGCCCGGTACCACTGGCGGGCCGGCCATTTCTTTCCGTTTCGCTTTAAGGAGCGCCCCCGTCATGAAACCCCCGATCGTCCCGGTTCTGCTGGTTATGGCGAGCCTGTCCGCGCCCGTGTCGGCGCAACTGGCCGTCCCCGGCGACGCAGCGCCCGCCGTTCCCCCGATCGTCGCAGCCACCCCGGTCGACGCATCGGTGGCTCTCGCCTCGCCGGCGCGGCCCGAACGCAAATCGCCGATGCTGAACGACAGCGAACTCGACACACAGCGTGGCGGCCAATCGCTCGTGATCACCAACCAGACGATGGATTCGATCGTCGCCGGCAACGTGCTGAACGGCGATTACACTGCGGGGTCGGTCGCGCTCAGCGATTTCGCTTTGTCCAATTTCAACGGTGTCGGCAACCTGCTGATCAACACCGGCGCGCAGGTCAGCGCCCAGAGCGGCATGAACCTGACCATCAACCTCGGCGAGTGAAGTCGCCGTGCGGCCCATGCGAGCCCTGATCGCGGGCATGTTGTGCGCCCTCGCCGCGGCGCCCGCTGCCGCCGAGGTCCGGCTGACCGGCCCCGAAACGGGCGGCACCTACCAGCTTCAGGTGATGACATGGTGGGACATCCCCTTCCGATCCGTCATCCGCCAGCGTTATGATTTTAGCTGCGGCTCGGCCGCGCTCGCGACGCTGCTCACCTATCATTATGGCGCGCCGACCGCGGAAGCCACGCCGTTCCGCGCGATGTGGGAAAAGGGCGACCGCGAAGCGATCCGCAAGGTCGGTTTTTCCATGCTCGACATGAAGAACTACCTCGCGACGCGCGGTTTTCACGCCGAAGGTTTCCGCCTGACCATCGACCAACTGAAGCAAGTGAAGCGCCCCACTATCGTGCTGATGGACCTCAAGGGCTTCAAGCATTTCGTCGTAATCAAGGGCGTGCGCGGCGACCGCGTGCTCACCGGCGATTCGGTGCTCGGCCTCAACGAATACTCGCTCGAGGATTTCGAAAAGCACTGGAACGGCATCGCGCTGGCGATCGTCGACGGGGGCAAGAAGCGCCCCCTGTTCAACCTCGCCGGCGACTGGGGTCCCTGGTCGCAGGCGCCGCTCGAAAAGGAAGGCTCGCTCCACGTCTCGGCCGGCGATCTCACCACCCGCCTCCCCCCCCAATATCAGCTGACGCCCCAGATCCTGCTCGATGTGCGCGTCGGCACCGTGAAATGAGAAAGACCATGTCCCCACGCCTCCTTCTGCTCGCCCTCGCGCCCGTGCTTCTCGCGGCAAGCGAACCGGGGGATGACGATCCGCTGGCAAGCGCGCGGACCGTGCCGGACGAGGTGCTGGCGGCGCAGCGCGGGGGCTTTGCCTTTCAGGGTATGGTGATCGCCTTCGGCGCCGACATCCGCAGCTATGTGAACGACGAGCTCGCGCTGCGCACGATCGTCAGCTGGACGCCCGAGGGACAGACGATCGAACGCTTCGTCTCGCCCGCGCTGACCGCGGTCGACGCGGCGCAGGTCCAGGGCGGCATCCTGACCAGCGGCGGCATCTCGATGCGCGTCGGCGACGAGAAGGTGTTCCTCGCCAACAACGGCCAGACCGCGCTGATCCAGAGCACTGACGCGATCCAGAATGTGCTGATCAATACCGCCAGCAACGTCTCGCTGAACCAGCAGGTCGACGCCGTGCTCGACCTCAGCGGCTATGAAGGCTTCCGCGACGCGCTCGCGACGACGCGGCTCAGCGACTCGATCGGCGCGGTGATGGGCGCCCAGACCGTCGGAGCGCTCGGAAACTGACGACCCCCCGCCCCCATTTCAGGGGACGGTTCACCTGGCCCCGCCCTCATCGGCGGGGCTTCTTTCCATGTGGTTTTCCGGCTGAGATCATTTGCCGCCGAACGGCATGCGCAGCGTGATCGACACGTCGGGCGCATCCTCGGTCACCCCGATTTCGAAACCGAGGTTGAGCACATCGCGCTGCGTCAGCCGGTACGACATGCCGAAATTGAGCGAGCCGACGTGGATATAGTTGGATTTCTGATGCGTATCGCCGATTTCGGTCTTCGTCGGGAAGATATAATTGTGGCGATAGCCGAGCGAGAAGGAAAAGCGCGGGTTGAGCGCAAAGCCGAAGCCGATGTTGGCCGACACCGCATCGCCGGGGTCGACGCGCCCGATCAGCACCTCGCCGACCATTTTGTTCACGTCGCGCGGCATGTGGTAGAGATAGGCGGCACCGCCATAGATCACCGCGGGATCCGACGGCATCAGGAAATTGACCCCCGGCTGGACCGCCCAGAATCCCGACCCGGTGGCGAGCCCCGTCGCGACGCCGAACTCGTCATAGCCGATCTCGAACGGCCCCTTGCCCGTGTCCGACTTGACGCGCAGCGTCCCGACGAAAATCGGCTTTTGCCCGACCGGCCGGTTGAATTGATAGCGCAGCGAGAATTCGGCGTCCCCGAACCCGTCCTCGCGCAGCGCGATCTGCCGGACGATGCCTTCGTCGCGCTGCTGGACGACCTCGATCCGGTCGTTGCGATACAGATAGGGCAGCCGCACTTCGGCTTCGAGCCGGTCGCTGATCCCGTAACGCAGCGACGCGGTGCCGACGAGCGTGTCGCGATCGGCATCGGTCGCCTCGATCAACCCGATCTGGATGCCGGGGATCAGTTCGATCCCGCGAAACACGAGGCGATTGGTCGACGAGCGCGTATATTCGAACGAGGGTTCGAAAAAGAGCTCACCGGCGCGGGTCAGCACCCCCTGCCCTTCGGGGACCGCGGCGACGCGCTGCTCGGGCGGTTCGCCCGGCGGCGGCGCTTCGCCGACCGGCGCATCGGGTAGCGCGACCGAGTCGCTGCCGGGGCCGGGAAGCGCGGGCCCAGGCCCCACCCCCTGCCCCCCAATATTTTGGCCCATGCCCGTACCGCGAAAGATGTCGAGCGGCGCTTCGGCGAGCGCGAAGGAGGAAAGCCTGTCGACCTGCGCCTGCTGGGTCACGACCTGTTGTTGCAGCTTCGCGATCTGCTCCGCCTGCACGGCGATCATCACGCTCTGCCGGTCGATCAGCGCGCGCTGCTCGGCGATAATCCGGCGCTGCGCATCGATCTCGCTCTCGGCGCTCGCGGCCGGCTGCCCCTCGGCGGCTTCGGCCAACGGGGCGGCACGCCAGGTCGGCGCGGTATCGAGGAACGGCAGCGTCTCGCAAAGACATTCGAGCGCCGGCGCCCCGTGCGTCTCGTGCGCCCGTGCCTGCGCCGGCATGAAGACGGCCGAGAAGCCGACGGCCGCCGCGCCCAGATGGCGCAGCGCGGGGGGAGCCGACACGATGTTCATGCCCCGAGCTCCTGCCCGGCGAAGGGTCGCGGCATCCGCATCGCACCCATTCTGTCGATCGCCGCCCCCGCCTCTTCGCCGGCGATGGCGCGCAGCCCGTCGAGGTCGAGCAGCCGGCACGATTGCGGCCCGTCGAGCTCGATCAGTCCCTGGCGGACGAAGCCCGATATGGTGCGGCTCACCGTATGGATCGTCAGGCCGAGATGATCGGCGATGTCGCCGCGCGTCATCGGCAGCGGAACGCTGCCGATCGCCGACAATCGCTTCGCCGCGATCAACAGGAACGCCGCCACGCGTTCGCTCGCATTGCGGCGGCCGAGCAGGAATATGCATTGGTTGGCGCTGTCGAGCGCGCGTTCGAGGGCCCGGTTCTGCCCCGGCGCATCGAGCCCGCCGTTCGACGCGGGGCGGCGCGTCAGGACGGTGTTCGTCACCGCCTCGGCCGCGGCATCGCGCGCGCCATATTCGACGCCGAACACGTCGCCCTGATAGAAAAAGCCGGTCAGCTGGCGATGGCCATCGACATGGAAATGACAGGTCCGGACGGTGCCGGATATGACCTCGAACCAGCAATCCCCCGGATCGCCCTGCGAAAATATGATTTCGCCTTTACGGAATTTCAGGATGGTATCCTGTGGAATTGCCCCGCGTTGAACTTCTGCAGACAGACCTTGCACGCCACGTCTCCAATCTGGAATTGGTATATGCGGCGACCCCGTTTGCGAGTCTCATCTGCCTTTGCGGACCGTGAATCCATCCGGGGAAAGACCTAGGAATTCGTGTGCAAGAACGGCCTAGCAAAATCACTTACGTATAATTCCTTAGTATCTGCGGGGAATATACAATTTGATTTCAGCATCATAGCTGTATTGGCATCTTTAGTGTCGCCAGATACTTAATTGACTTACGTTAATTGCTAAACAGCGCGCAAAGCTATATGATGCCGCTAGAGCAGGTGGGTTGCGGCGTTGCCGCGCAAAAGATGCTCGTCGGTCGCAAAATGTCCACGCCTTGGGTGTCAGGGGATTGCACCGTGCATCGAAACGCTTTGAACGCCGAACCGCATTTGACCTTTCGCGAGCATCAAATATTGGAATTGGTCGCCGTCGGTTGCTCGGCCAAGCAGATCGCGCTCGAGATCAATATCGCGCCGCGTACCGTCGAGCGGCATATCGAAAATGTGCGGCTGAAACTCAACGCCCGCAACCGCGCGCACCTGATCACCCAGGCGATGCACCTCGGCCTGCTCGTCATCGAAACCCCGTCCGCCGACGAGCCGACGCTCTTCGAACTCAGATGATCGAGCGCCGCCCGGCGCTCCGCGTCCGGAAACCCCATAAATAGGTTCTTTTGCGCGACGGTTAATGTTCGCGTCCCGCTTTCCAGAGGGTTTGGGTAAGGGGTTCGAGGAGGTAGCCGAGGGCGGTGCGTTTGCGCAGCGGGACCATCACCTCGGCGGGCATGCCGGCGCGCAGGCCGTTGTCGCCGCGCAGCGCGGCGATCTTCTGCATTTCGGCGGGCGGCACCATCACTTCGATCTCGAAATAATCGAGGCCGGTCCGATTGTCCTCGAAACTGTCCGCCGACACCTTGCTGATCTTGCCCATCAGGATCGGCAGACTGCGTTCCTGGATTCCCGAAAAGCGCACCTGCGTTTCCATGCCGGGCGACAGATCGTCCGCGTCGTTGGGCGACGCCTTGGCCAGCACGACCAGCGCCTTGTCCTTTGGCACCACTTCCATCAGCACGTCGCCCGGCGCCGCGACGCCGCCGACGGTGAAGACCTTGAGTCCGACGACGCGCCCGCTTGCCGGCGCGCGCACCACCGATTGCGTCAGGCGTTCGCGCGTCGCGAAGAGGCGCGGTTGCAACTCGTCGAGCCGGACCTGAACCTCGCGAAGCTGGGTCGCGACTTCTTCGAGCGTGCGGCGGTCCATCGACACCATCTGGAGACGCGATTCGCCGATCGCTTCCCGCAGCCGTGCGACGTCCGAATTGAGCGCGCCGAAATCGCCGTCGAGTTGGGCCGCGCTGCGCTCGATCGCGCGCAGCCGGTTGGTTGACACGAAACCGCGCGCGGTCAGCGTGCGGAGTCCCGTCAGTTCCTCGTGGATCAATCCCTGCTGGATCCGGTTCGATGCGATCTGGGCGCCATAACCCGCGATCTGTTGATTATGCTGCGCGACCCGCTGGCCCAGCATGCCGCGTTCGGTCGCGTTCGACCGCCGGCGTGCGTCGAACAGCAGGCGCTGGCCGCGCATCGCTTCGTCGGCGAGCGCGCGGTCGCCCGCGAGGAAGGTAGAAAACTCGACCGGTTCGGCGATGCCGCCCACCCCGTCGCGCTCGGCGATCAGCCGCGCGCGCTGCGCGAGCAGGGCGACGATCTCGCCGGTCAGACCGCGCTCCGCCGCGACCACGTCGGATGCGGATATTTTGAGCAGCACGTCGCCGCGGCGCACCTCGCTGCCTTCCGCCACCATCAAGGCGGTGACGATGCCGCCGTCCTTGTGCTGGACCGCCTGGCGGTTGCCCGCGACCGAGACCGATCCCTGCGCGAGCGCGCCCGCGTCGAGCGGGGTCAGCGCCGCCCAGCCGAGCAGGCCGATGAAAAAGGCGCCGGCGACGAGCAGGCCCGCCCTGATCTCGCGCCGGGACGAATCGATCGCCTCGACCGGCAGCGGTGCGCCGTGCAGTTCATCGCCAAAGCTCATCGCATTCATGGCTGCTTGCCCCTCTTCATTTTCACGACATTGGCCGCCGCGCGCGCGGCGCTCTGTTTCAGCTGTTCGATCACCTGTTCGCGCGGCCCCTGATGTTCGATGATCCCGTTCTTCATCACCGCCAGGCGATCGGCATCGCGGAGTGCCGCCTGCCGGTGCGTGACGATCATGATGGCCGCCTCGCGCGCCTTTGCCGCGGCGATCGCGTCGCTCAGGGCTTCCTCGCCCTGGCTGTCGAGCGAGGCGTTGGGTTCGTCGAGGATCAGGATCTTGGGATCGCCATAGAGCGCACGCGCCAGCGCGACGCGCTGCGCCTGTCCGCCCGAGAGCCTGAGGCCCCCGTCGCCGATCCGCGCATTATATCCGCCCGGCAGGTGAAGGACCATGTCGTGGATCCCCGCCGCGATCGCGGCGCGGGTGACCTTGTGGTCGATGTCGGCCGCATGCTCGCCGCGCGCGGCGGCGAAGCGCGAGATATTCTCGCCGATCGTCCCGGGAAGCAGGGTCGGGTCCTGCGGCAGATAGCCGATATGGGCGGCGAGCCGCTCGCCGTCCCAGTCGCTATATTGGGCATCGTCGATCCGGACTTCGCCGCCGTCGGGCGGGATCGCGCCCGCCGCGATGCGCGCGAGCGTCGTCTTGCCGGCGCCCGACGGACCGATCACGCCCAGCACTTCGCCGGGAATGAGCCAGGTCGAGACGCCGCGCAGGATCAGCGCGCTGTTGTCGGGGGTGCGCAGCAGGACGTTGGCAAGTTCGACATAGCCCTCGGGCGCGGGCAGAATGAGTCGTTCGCCGACCAGATCGTCGGTATCGCGGAACAGCGCCTCGACCGACGCCTTCGCCTGGCGCGCCTGGCCCACCGAGGGCCAGGCCTGCACCATCTGTTCGATCGGCTGGAGCGCGCGCGCGAGCAACACCGAGGCCGCGATGATCGCGCCGACCGAAATCTCCGCGTGGATCGCCAGATAGGCTCCGGCGCCGAGCGCGAGCGACTGCATGAACATGCGCGCGAATTTGACGAGGCCCGAATAGCGCGAGGCGACGAACTGCGTGGTCGCGCTCGCCTCGAGCCCGGCGCGGCGATCGGCGATCTGGCGCGCGACCATCGCGCGCCGCATGCCGAGCGCGCGCACGATCTCGGCCTTGTCGAACATCGCTTCCTGTCCCGCGTAGGCGAGCGCCATCGCGCGGTGCCCCTCGGCGGCCGAGCGCCTCGTCGCATGCTCGTTGAGCAGCGCGAGGCCGAGGAGAATGACGCCGCCGCCAAGGATGATCATTCCGAGCAGCGGATGGATGAGGAACGCGACGATGAAATAGAGCGGCGTCCAGGGAATATCGAACAGCGCGATTGCGGCCGGGCTGGCGACCGCGCCGCGAAAAGTGTCGAAATCGCGCATCGCCTGCGCGGCGCCCGGATCTCCGCTCCCTTTGGCCCGCGCGAGCAGCCGGTCGAGGATCGGCGCCGCGAGCTGGCGGTTGAGCCGCAGCGAGGCGCGCAGCATCAGTCGGCTTCGCACCATGTCGAGCGCGCTGAGGCAGGCGATCGAGATGCCGACGATGACGGTAATCCAGAACAGCGTCAGTTCCCCGCCCGTCGGCACGACGCGGTCATAGACCTGCATCATATAGATGGTCGGCGCCAGATAGAGGATATTGACCAGCGCGCTGAACAGCGCCGCCGCGGCGAAATGCCGGCGGCACGCCGCGAAGGCCGCCTTGATCGGAACCGGAACAGCGGGATCGTGACGCATGACCCTCCCCTTTTCTTCTGACGATCTGTTCAAGCGAAAGGAAAGACCCGGACCGGCTGAGCCGATCCGGGTCCCCGGGGGATTTCAGACATAATCCCAGTCGTTGCGGACCATGTCGGCGCGATCGAGCCACCAATCGCGAACCGGATCCAGCCAACGGCCATGCGCCTGCGGCGCGGTATCGAGATCGGCTGCCGGCGGCGCCCCCCCTTCCGCCGGTGCGGCGAGCGGCGCATTGCCCACGCTCCCTCCCGCGAAGCGGAAGGACGCGCCCGCCAGATCGCCGGCGGTCATCGCGTCGAACTGCATCGAGTGGCCGTCGATGCGAAGGGTCATCCCGTCGCCCGATTGCGCCATCGCGACGCGCGCCGCAAAGTTCGCCGCGGTGATGCCAAGCGCGCTGAGGTCGATCACATCGCCGTCGACATCGAAATCGGTCACCCGATCGTCGCCACCGCTAAAGACGAAGACATCGTCGCCGCTGCCACCCGTCATCACGTCGTCGCCCGCGCCGCCGTCGAGCCGGTCGTCGCCCGATCCGCCGCCGAGCACATCGTCGCCGCCGCCGCCCGCAAGCACATCGTCGCCCGACCCGCCCGAGAGCACATCATCGCCCGCGCCGCCCTCGATCTCGTCGTCGCCCGAGCCGCCCGACAGCGTGTCATCGCCGCCCCGCCCCCGGATGACGTCGTCGCCCGACCCGCCCTTCAGCACATCGCTCCCGGCGGTTCCGGTCAGCGTGCCCGCATCGGAAGGCGGCGGCGCATCATCGTCGTCATGGTTGTCGTCGCCATGATCATGATCGTCATCGTCGTCCGAAGCCGACGTACCGCCCGCATTGGCGGCGGTGCCAAAGAAGGTCACGCTATGCCCTTCGCTCGCCAGCGTCGTGCTGCCGTCGGCATTTTCGGTTGCGGTATAATCGTCGAGAGTCTTGCCGTCGGCGAGTTCGAAGCGATCCTGTTCGCGCATCTGGCCGAGGATCACGTCATCGCCCCCGCTCGATTTGAACACGACGCGGTGCGCCGACTGAAGCGCGCCGATGTCGACGACATCGTCGCCGTCGCTGCCCTCGATCGTGATCGTGCTGGTCGACAGGCTGGTCGGAGCGAAGTCGCCGATCGGGAGGAAGGTATCGCCGCCGCCGCGGCCGTTGATCACGATTTCCTCGATATTGTCGAGTTCGGCGATGATGTCGGCGTTGGTGGTGCCGTTGCGCGTGATGATGATCTCGGCATTGGCGTTGAGCCCCGTGAGACCTGCCGCCAGCGCCGCAGCGCGCGAATAGATGCGGAAGGTTTCCGCGCTCGCATCGCCCATAAGCTTGACCGTGTCGGTATCGGCCCCGCCATTGACGAAGTCGCGGCCGTCGCCGACCGACCAATAAGCGGTGTCGTTGCCGGCCCCACCGTTCACGCTGTCATTGCCCTGGCCGCCGACGAGCAGGTCGTTGCCCCCACCGCCGTTGAGCGTGTCGGTGCCGGCAAAGCCGAACACCGCCTGCGATCCCGCCGCGCCGGACGCGCCGTTGAGGTTGGCGTTGTTCGCCGCCGTTCCCGCCACCACGCTATAGTTGGCGCCGGCGAAGCGCAGCGTTTCGATCGTGCTCAGCGTGTCGGTGCCTTCGGCGCCCGTCAGGTCGGTCACGACCAGATTGGTGCCGTTCGACGCCAGCGCGAAATTGGCGATATTGCCCGCGAACACCGCCACATCGGTCCCCGCACCGCCATCGAGCCGGTCGTCGCCCGCCCCGCCGTTCAGCGTGTCGTTTCCGCCAGCACCGTTCAATATGTCGTTGCCGCCGTTGCCGTTGAGCGTATCGGCGGCGCCCGCTCCGAACAGGCCGCTCGTGCCGTCGGCGATATCATCGCCGGCGGTGCCGTTGAACGTGTTGGCGAGGAAGGGAATCGCGTCCCAATTGTCGCCGACGACACCGGTCGGCGCGGAAACCAGCGTCTCCTGATGCCCTGCACCGTCAGTGAAGCTGACGCTGACGCGTATCAGCCCGCCGACCTGACCGCCGGCCGGAGTAAAGGAGGCCCCGGTCCCGCCAGTAAGGACGTTATTCCAGGTCGCCCCATTGTCGCTCGAAACCTGCCATGCGTAGCTGAACGCGCCGAGGCCGTTTTCATCGCCGATCGCGCTGGTGTTCACGGTCAGCGCCTGACCTTCGGTCGGGGTAAGGTCGCTGATTACCGGCGCACCGGTCGCGGGCGTGTTGATCAACCCCACGGTCGAAATCCGCTGGTCGCCGAACTGCAGCCACTCGACATTATAGACCTGATCGACGCCGTCGGATTCGCGATTGCGGCCGGTGACGGGGTCGATCGCGCCGCCCGTCTGATCGACATGCTCGATCCTCAGCCCGCCGTTGCCGTTGCTGGTGATCGCGTAATTTTCGAGCACGTCCCAGAAGACCGCGGTGTCCTCCCCGCCATCGTCGGACAATATCTCGCGGACGATCTCCATCGCGCCCAGGTTGATCCGGCCGTCGATCATCCAGCTCGTCAGCGATTTGGTGACGCCGCCCAGCGTGACCGAATCCTCCATGCTCGCGACGCTGAAGGCGATTCCGTCCTTCGTGACGCCGGCCAGCTTGACGCTGAGATAGCGGTCGCCGTCAATCACATCGTCGCCGCCGCGTCCCTCGATCGTGTCGTTGCCGCCGCCGCCGAGCAGGATATTGCCGCCGACGAAGACCGCTTCGGTGATACCGGTCGCGCCATTCTCCCACGAGCCGGTCGCCCAATAGGGCAGCGTCTGCATCAGGTCGGGCGTGATGATTTCCGACAATCCGGCGATCCGATCGATCCCCGCCTGGTTTAGCTCATTGTAGCGGAAACCCGTTTCAGGCGTCGGATCGGTCGTCGTGCCGCCCTCGGCATCGGCACCGGTGCGGTCGTCGCCGCGCAGCACGTCGTTGCCGTTCCAGCCCGACAGCGCCTCGACCTGGCTGAAGCGATCGCGGAGCACTTCGTTGGGCAGCGTCGTGAAGATGTCGACGCGCATGTCGGCATCGACGCCGCTCGCCTGGCCCTGGTGGGTCACCCAGTCGTGGCCCCACATGCCGATATTCTTCTGGATGCCCTCGCCGCCAAACATGATGTCGTCGCCCGAGTCGGCGTCATAGTCGGTATCGCCCTGCCCGCCGTTGAGCACGTCATGGCCGATGATCGTCGAGTTGAAAAACAGTTCGGCCATGTCGCCGGCGATGAAGTCGAAACCGGCGCCGCCCTCGACCCAATCATTACCCTCGTTGCCGAAGAGCATGCCCATGCCGTCGCCGCCATAGATGAAGTCGTCGCCCTGACCGCCGCGGATCTCGCCGTCGTCGAAGCCCGAGACGATATAATCCTTCCCGTCGCCCCCGAAGATCAGCGACATGCCGGTGCCATCGACGATGACGTCATTGCCGCTCTCGCCCTTCAGCACCGAAACGGCGCCGATGTCGGTGCCCGCGCTGGTGATGATGTCGTCGCCGGCTCCGCCGTTGATGCTGTCGACGCCGTAACCGGCCTCGATGCGGTCGTCGCCATCCTCGCCCCAGACGGTGTCGTCGCCGCCGCCCGCGACGATATGATCGTTCGCGCTGGTGCCCTGGATAACGATATGGTCGAGCCCGTTGTAGCGGATATATTCCGCCACCCCGTTGCCATCGACATCGCGGCGCTCAACGAGGCTGGAGATGCCCTGCAGCACGGCATTTTCGTGCGTCGGATCGGCGGTGTTCGTCATCGCCAACTGCTTGTTATAATCCATGTAAAGGATGTGATCGGGGGTCGAGAAGATGTCCGCCGGCAGCGCGAAGCCGTCCATATCGGTGTTCTTCTTGACCATCTTCGCGAGCGAGTTGTTTTCCAGCTCGGTCAGCAGGTTGAGGCCCTGCGTGCGCGACAGATAATAGAAGCGGTCCGAATCCTGCAGATTTTCCATCTGCATCTGGAAGACGAAGGAGAAGGTCGATCCGAGCATGCCGCCGAACGCCATCTTCTTTTCGGCCAGGCCGCCGATCCACAGGTCGACGTCGTTGAGCCCGCCAAGGCTGCCGCCCGCATAAGCACCAGTGGCGTTGAGGAAGTCGAGCCGGTCGCCCGGCGCCCCTGCGCCGCCGAAGACGAGCGCCATCGCGGCGTCGCGCTTGCCCTCTATCGTCGTTTCGGCCGTGATCGACCCATGCGTGCCATAGGCCGCGATGAAGTTGACCACCGATTCGGGGTTGCGCATGTTGAGCGCGAAGTCGGTCCAGCTGGTGTAGGGGCGCAGCAACGTATCGCCGGTCGCCATATCCTGGAACTGCGCGCGCGCCTGGTTGAGCGTCGGCATGCCCGTGTCGCGTCCACGCGCGATGTTGAGCGCGGCAAGGTCGAGCGGAATGCCGACGAGCTGGTTGCGCAGCACGTCGGTGACGAACTCGTCGATCTCGTTGCCGACCTGCATCGTCATGCCGCGCACGATCGCCGCCGCGGCTTCGCGGTGGTCGACCGTGTCCGATCCGAACGCCAGCGGATTGAGGAAGGCGTCGAACAATTCCATGTTGGTGACGCTGCCGTCGGCATTCTGCTGATCGACCGTCTGGTTCAGCATCGAATGGCCGAAGCGGTAAACGACATTCGCGAACTCGGCGAAGATCGCGGGGTTCAGCTCGACATCGGGCTCGACGAGGAAGATATCGACGTCGGGCTGGATCTTGCGCGCGAACTCTTCGAAGACGAGATGCTGATACTGCATTTCGGTCGCGAAGCGCGCCGCCTGGAACAGGCGTTCGCCATCCCATGCGAGCCCGTCCATCGTCGCGGGAATGCTCGTCACATCAGTGGCGAGCCACTGGTTGAGGAAGGCGAGGTCGCCCGATTCGAACGCCGTTTTCTTGATCTCGTCGACCTGCCGGTTGTGTTCGGAGTGGAAGACGTGGTGAACCGCGGTCAGGCCGATATTCTCGTTCCCGCGCCCGTCGCCCGTGATGTAGTGCGCATCGAGCAATTCGTCGTCATATTGCGTTTGCTGGCCGCGCGTGTTGAAGCCGCCCGAATAGCCGACGGCATCGTCGGCATCCTGTTGCAGCACGCCGCCGGCGACGATGGGCACCGCCGCATGGGCGATGTCGTCGAGGAAGGCATTGCCGGTCCGCGCCGCGGAAACGGTTTCGCCTGCCGCGATCGTAATCTCGGTTCCGCCCGATCCCATGATCACCGTGCCGACGGGAAGCTGGATCGCCGACGGATTGATCGGGCTCGCGAGGTTGCCCTCGACATAGATGGGCTCGCCATCGGGCGTGAAGGCGGCGAGTATCTGCGGCAAACCGTTGGGGCCGCGAATAAACTCGCCATAGGGATCCATCCGGAAGACGGGCACCTGCGTGACGTCGGCATCGGTCAGTTCGATGCCGAGCATGGTGCGCGCCTGTTCCTTGACGTCGGCCCAGGTCGCCATGCCGCGATCGCCCTCGAGCAGATGGCCGGTCGAGACCGGCCTGCCGCCCACCATTTCATATTCGCGCAGGAACAGCTGGTGCGAGGCGTTCGACGTATAGGTCTGGTTCTGGTCGACCCAGGGGGTCGTGACGTTGCCCGCGCCTTCGCCCACGGTGGCGCGCGTCATCGCCATGAAATTGGTGTGCGGACTGTCGGGGTTATAGAGCGGATCGTCCGGCTGGAGTGGAATATAGACCGTGCCGTTGCCGCCCTTGGAGACGAGGTCGAGGCCGTGGTCGAAGAACTGGCCGAAAAGCGTGAACCAGCCATTGTAGGACGCCGACAGGCCCTCGTCGGGCGACACGTTGCGCAAGAGGACGCTGTTGCCGTCCATCTCGACGCCATAGTCGTCGAGCGTCGCCGAAAGCACGCCTTCGGCAACCTCGACCGCATCCTCGGCCGCCGTAACGGCGACCTGCGCCTCGGCCTGCGCCGTAGCGGCGGCGGAAACGGCCGCGATAAGCGCCGGAATAGCCGCGGGATCCGTCTCGGCGATCAGGTTCGCGACCGCCTGATTATAGGCTTCCTGCGCGCCCGTCAGCCCCAGATTGGCTCCGGCAAGGCCCTCCAGCGCGTCGGGATGCGCCTGCATCGCCGTCCGAATCGCGGCGATGCCGTCCATGATTTCGCTTTCGGGATGCCCCGCGAGGCGGAGCGCCGCGGCGATCACCGCCGGATTGTTCAGCGTCTGGTCGACGATCAGGTTGGAAATGGTGCGCGGATCGGCGTCGACCAGCGTGCCGCCGCCAAGGCCGCCCACGCCCGAAGCCGGTCCGTTTTCGCCGTAATTGCCGTCGGTGAATTCGATCTGTCCCGGCGTGCCCGCGCCGAAGATGATCGAATCGTCATTTTCATTGACCCAGTTCGGCGTCGTCAGCCGGGGAAAGGCCTCGCCCGATGCGCCCCAAAGCTCGCGGCCGGGAACAAGATTGTTGAAGCTGCCGTCGACGGTGCGCAATCCATTGGGAAGGAGCGGATTGTCGACGAGGAGGCGCAGCGCCTCGCCCGGGTCCATCCCTTCTTCCTGCACGAGCCGGTTATGCTCCTCGGCGAGCTCGATCTGATCGAGGATGAAATTGAGGTCATGTTGAGTCAGCTTTACCATGTCACGTCTCCGGTCCTGCCTTCCCGCGAACCAGGCGCGAGCGGCCTCATCCGCAAAATTCGTGCGGACGAAAGGTTGAACATAGAGCTGGTGCGGCCCCGCCAGCAGTTGCCGAACATCGCGAGTCGATGACTCGCTCGGCGACTTAATGAAAGCTTAAGAAAAACCGGTGGCTTGAGTCGATTGGGCTTTCGGTACTAGCCCAAAACGGGACTCCATGAGTCCTCGGTATTATCGGTCTGGCGAGATTATCTAATACTTTTGGCCATAGTTGTGCACGAGTACTGACACACCAAAATCGTGCAGTTTATTATCTTTTCGGATGTTTCAACCGAAGGCGCGCTTGCGCGGCTCATACGCCTGACGCGCGCCGAGCAGCTGGTCGCGCACGAACGCCGGACCGCCGCCCCGGCCCTGGATCACCGCCACCGCCCCCACGCGATTGCGAACGCCGAGCAGGCGAAAGGCGGCTGCCACATGCACTTTGACCGTGCTTTCGGAAATGCGGAGCGAGCGGGCGATTTCCTTGTTCGATTTGCCCATCGACATATGGGTCAGGACTTCGCGCTGCCGTTCGGTAAGGCTGGTGATCGAGGCTTGGTGCGAACCAGAAGAGCCCGGCGCCAGCGTTTCCGCATCAACGTCGCTGACGATCGGCGGGACGTAAACCTGACCCGCGATGACCTGCCGAAAGGCCTGGAGCATGTCATCCTGCTCCATGTCCTTCGGGATGAAACCATGCGCGCCTTCGCCGATGGCGCGGAGCACGGAGTCGCGGTCGCGCCGCCAATCGACGATCACCAAAGCGAGCTGCGGGTAGCGGCGGCGCAATCCGCGAATGCCATCGGGCTCCACCGGCGCCAGGTCGATCCCGCCATCGAGAATGAGCAGGCCGGGCGCGTCGATCGCCGCCAGCCAGGCCAGCGCCTGGTCGGCGTCGCCCGCCGTCGCAACCTCGATGGTCCTGAATTCGCGCCGGACAATGGAAGCGAGACCGCTCCGGCAAAGCAGCTGCCGTTCCCAAACCAACGCCGTCGATACAGCCGACAAAATCTTTCCCCCACAGTCCATCAACGGTTGCGACCCGCTGTGAACGCCGGATAGCTGCTCGCCTTATTTTTTCCTGAGCCAGTCCGTCGCGAGGTTCGGCCCCCACCGAATCCTTCACCCCAATCCTACCGGATTTAGCTGACAGAAAGCTTACGAGGCCCGGACCTGTCTCAGGATGCTACATTTACCCCGAAATCCAGCTCGATCGACGGCTCTTCGGGGTGTGAGCGCATCGTTCCGCCATGGACTTCCATGATCCGCGCGACGATCGACAGGCCCAGTCCGGCGCCGCCGAAACTCGCATGTTCCCCGCGCCGGAAACGGTCCGACAGGGAGAGCAATCTATCCGGGTCGATCCCGGACCCACCATCGGCGACCCGGATCTTTGGTCCAGGTCCGCGGATGATCACCACCTCGCCGCCCGCGGCGGTTACCCTGACGGCATTCTCGACCAGATTGCGCAGCGCCGCGGTGATGGCTTCGACGCGGCCCATGACCGGCGCGGCGCCTTCGTCGCGATAGGCGAGCGCCACCCCCTTTTGCGCGGCATCGACCGCACAGAGCTTGATCGCTTCGAGCGCCGGGTCGCGAAGGTCGATGGATCGAAACGGCTGCGGCGCGGCCGCATAGGCATCGAGCTGCGCGAGCACGAGCAGCTGCTCGACCAGCCGGTTCATCGCCGCAAGATCGGCGATCACCCGGTCGGTATCGGCGGTCTTGAGCCGTTCGAGTTCGAGCATCGCCACCGCCAGCGGCGTCTTCAGCTCATGCGCGACGTCGGCGGCGAACCCTTCCTGCCGCCGCGCCGCATCGTCCAGCCGCAACAGCAGCGCATTGACCGCCTCGGCGAAGGGCAGGGCTTCGGTCGGAAAATCGGCAAGCCGCACCCGAAAGCCCCTTTCGCGGCCCGTGGCCTGATGGATGAGATCGGCGGCGTCGTGCAGCGGGCGCAGCGCGCGGCCGATCAGCCACCGGGTTGCGATCGCCAGCGGCGCGAGCAGGACGATGATCGGAAATATCACATGGTCGACGACCTCGTGCGCGATGCCGATATGTCCGTATGTCTGGCGGATTTCAGCCTGGAGCAACTCGAAATCGACGACGAGGAAAGCGGCGAGCACGATGCTGCCCGCGGCCGCCATCCACGCGAAACCGGAGCGGAGTTCCGCGATGATCGATCGCCCGCCCGTCACCCGCCTACGGGCTCGATCATCAGATAGCCGACGCCGCGAAGCGTGACGAGTTGGTCGTGCGCGCCCAGCGTCGCCAGTTTTTTACGGACCCGCGACACCAGCACCTCAAGGGCGTTGGGCGTCACCGGATCGTCGAAAGGATAGAGCGACGCCTCGATCTGATCGCGGCTGACGACGCTGCCCGCCTTGACCATCATCAACTCGAGCAGCGCCGCCTCGCGCTGGCTGAGATGCAGCGGCTCGCCGCCGCAAGTCCCGGTCCGGGCGATCGTGTCGAACTGGATCGGCCCCACCGAAAGGAGCGCGCTCGAACGCGCGCCCGGGCGGCGCAGCAGCGCGCGGACGCGCGCGGCGAGTTCCTCGATGGCGAAGGGTTTGATCAGATAATCGTCGGCACCGGCGTCGAGGCCATCGATACGGTCGCCCAGGGCGGAACGCGCGGTCAGCATGATCACCGGCGTCGCAAGGCCGTGCGTCCGCTCGTCCATCAGCCACGCCCGTCCGTCGCCATCGGGCATGCCGAGGTCGAGCACGACGACGTCATAGCTCGTCGCGGCCAGCAGTTCCGAGGCTTCGGCAAGCGTCGGCGCGATATCGCAGCAGAACCCCATCGCCGAAAGGCCTTCGGCCGTCAAAGCGCCTATTCGCGCATTATCTTCGACGATGAGTATGCGCACCTTGTTCCCCTGCAAGGAGTGCACCATCCCCGCCGCAAATGGTCAAGGGCCGCGATCTAGTCCCTAAGACTTAATCCGATAGGCCAGGTGGACGGCGGCACGATCGCGCTTGAATGATGACAATGGGAACCGCAATTGTCATATCCGGTCAGGAAACGGAGGGAAAATGCGCAAAGAAGGCTGGTTTTTGGGTGCGCTTGCCGGCCTTTCCCTGCTGTGGCTCGCCCTGCACATGGTCGATATTCTTTAGCGGGGCGGTCAGTTGAGGAAGGCCGGAAAAGCCTGCCAGACGATCGCGAGCGCGCTGAGCAAGAGGGCGCCCCGCCCGAGACGGACACTCCAGCCCGCAAAATCGCCGGACGTCGGATATGGCCGCAACCGGTAAGCGCCAAGCGCCACCAGCCCGAGCGCCGATGCCGTGAGAAGCACGACCGCCGCGCGCGAGCCTGCGCTCGGCCCTGCAAACTCGGCGATCCCGTAGAGGGCGAAGAAATGCGCGGCCCAGATGAGCAGCCCCCAGAGCATCACGATCCAGCTTCGCATCAGCTTGCACCGATCGCACGGCCGAACACTGTACCGACGGCACCCTGCACGGCAGTGTATGCGATAAACAGTGCCGCAAGATCGATGCTGTTGTTCTTCGGCTGGATCACGAGCCCGCGCACCGCGCGCACCGCGCAGTAACCCGCCATCAGCGCGCCGATGCCTACGGCGCACGCCTGCAAGGCATGAAGCGCATGGATCACGGCGCCTTGCCCACTCGCCTGCGGATCGAGACCCGAGGCGCGCCAGCCGGCGAAGTCGAGCCAGAGCGCCGCGCCAGCCAAGGCGGCGGCGGCGATAAGCAGGCCGACCGACATGCCGGCACCGCGGCGCAGCAGCGGACGCGCGCCCAGCGCGCAGATCAGGGCCAAGGCACAGAGCGCCCCGGTCGGGAGCGCAGCGGCAAGCGCGGGCGGCGCGGCCCAGAACGCTGGCTGGTTCGACCAGAGGAAAGCGAGGCTGAACAGCGCCATGATGAAGATCATCGCGAGGACGACGAGCAGGATGATCATCGCCCACCAGCCGTGGCTTGAAGGGCCGGTGACATAGGTCGGCACCATGATGCCCGCGCCGATATCGACCTCTTTCTCGGCCACCGGACGGTCGGTTTCCCAAAGCCAGCGCAGCGTGGCGACGACGGCAAGGACCCCGCTTACCCAGGCAAAGCCATAGGCCTGCACGGTGAGCGCGAGGAAGAAGCCCGCGGTGAAGAGGGCCGCCGCGAACGGCCAGGCCGACGGCCCCGGCATGATCTGCAGATATTGCGGCTCGGCGCGCAGCGGGCTGGTGACGATCGTTTCGCGCAGCCCCGTCGCCGAGCCGGGCAGGAAATAGCGCCCTTTTTCGACGTCTTCGGCAAGTTTCGGATCGTCCCAGAGCGGTTCGCGGCTGGTGATAACCGGGATCGAGCGCGTCGAGTAGAGTTCGCTCGGCAGCCATTCGAGCGTCCCCCCGCCATAGACGTTGCCGGCATTGCCCTCCCCCGGCGCGAGGCGGAAATTGCGCGCGAGATCGACCAGAAACAGCAGCACCCCTGCGCCGAGCATGAAGGCGCCGATGGTCGAGACGAGATTGGGAAGTTCGAGCCCCTGCCCCGGCAGATAGGTATAGACGCGCCGCGGCATGCCCTGCAGCCCGGCGAGGTGCATCGGCAGGAAGGCGACGTTCATGCCGGTGAACATCAGGCCGAACACCCATTTGGCGAGGCGCTCGGACAGCGCCCGCCGGCTGACCATCGGTATCCAGTAATAGAAGGCGGAAAAGAGCGGGAAGACCATTCCACCGATAAGGACATAATGGAGATGTGCGACGATGAAATAGCTGTCGTGCGCCTGCCAGTCGAAGGGCACCATCGCGACCATCACGCCGGTGAGTCCGCCGGTGACGAAGATGACGATGCTGCCGAGTATGAACAAACCCGGCGCGTTAAAGCGCGGCTTGCCGATCGCGAGCGTCGCGATCCACGAGAAGACCTGGATTCCTGCCGGCACGCTCACCGCCATTGAGGCGGCCGAGAAGAAGCCCGTCGTCATCGGCGGCATGCCGGTGGTGAACATGTGATGCGCCCAGACGCCGAAGCTGATGAAGCCGGTCGCGAGCATCGCGAGGACGATGAGGCGATAGCCGACGAGTTCGGTCTTCGCGACCGTCGCGACGATCATGCTCATCATGCCGGCGGCGGGAAGGAAGATGATGTAGACCTCGGGATGACCGAAAAACCAGAAGAGATGCTGCCACAAGAGCGGATCGCCGCCGCGCGTCGCGTCGAAGAAGGGCCAGCCGAACGCGCGCTCGATCTCGAGCAGCAGCGTGCCGAGGATGATGCTGGGAAAGGCGATGACGATCATCACCGCGAAGACCAGCATCGCCCAGGCGAAGATCGGCATCTTGTCGAGACTCATGCCCGGCGCGCGGGTGCGCAGCACGCCGACGATGATCTCGATCGCGCCCGCGATCGCGCTGATCTCGATAAAGCCGATACCGAGCAGCCAGAAATCGGTGTTGATGCCGGGCGAAAAAGCTTTCGAGGTGAGCGGCGGATACATGAACCAGCCGCCGTCGGGGGCAAGGCCGACGAATATCGAGGCGAAGAAGCAGAGCCCCCCGACCGCATAGGCCCAGAAGGCATAAGCCGAGAGGCGCGGAAACGGCAGGTCGCGCGCCGCGAGCATCTGCGGCAGGAGCAAGACGCCCGCCGCTTCGACCGCGGGCACCGCAAAGAGGAACATCATCACCGTGCCGTGCATGGTGAAGACCTGATTGTAGGTGTCTTGCGGAAGGATTTCGAGCATCGGCGCGGCAAGCTGCGCGCGCATCAGGAGCGCGAGTACCCCCGCCATCAGGAAGAAGAGGAAGGCGGTGCCAAGATAATAGATGCCGACATAGTTGTTGTTGACGACGGTCAGATATTCCCAGCCCTTCGGCTTGCACCAGATGCGCCGAAGTTCCTCCTCCTCGCCTGCGGGGCGGCGTCCTTTGGTGGGAAAGCGATCGTAGAGCGCGGGATCGAAGCCCGTCTCCGACGTCATTTGAGGCTCACCATATAGTCGCTGAGCGCGCGCAATTCTTCTCCGCTGAACTGGTGATAGGCGGGCATGCGGTTGGCGGGCTTGATCGCTTGGGCATCGACGATCCATCCCGCCATCGTGCCCGGATTGTTCGGCAATATGCCGGCGCCGAGGGTTTGCCGCGATCCGACATGGGTGAGGTCGGGACCCGCGAGGCCGTTCGCTGGCGTCCCGCGGATCGTATGGCAGGCCGCGCAGCCGCTCGACAGGAAGAGCCGAAGCCCCTCCCCGCCCCCTCCGCCTCGGGGCTGCCGGGACGCTTGCCAGCGTGCAAAATCGTCGGGCGTATGCGCCACCACGACAAAGCCCATCAACGCGTGCGGCCCGCCGCAATATTCGGCGCACTGACCCTTGTAGATTCCCGGCGCATCCGCCTGAATCAGGAGCCGATTGGTGCGCCCGGGGATCATGTCCATCTTGCCGCCCAGCCGCGGCACCCAGAAGCTGTGGATGACGTCGGCGGCCTCGAGTTCGAGCAGCACCGGCTTGCCGACGGGAATATGCAGTTCGTTCGCGTCGCGGAGCGTCTCGCGTCCCTCGGCATCCTGATAATGGACGCGCCACCACCACATCTCGCCGATGATCTTCACCCGCATCTCGCCGCCGGTCACCCGCGTCGCCGACAGCGACGAGGTCAACGTGAGCCCCCAGATGAGGAGGCCCGTCAGCACGACCGCCGGGAAGGCGAAGCCGAGCGTCCAGATCGCTTTCTCGCCGCCGAGGCGGGCTTTCAACCGCGGCGACCCGCGCAGCGCGACCCACAGCGCGGCGATCACGATCGTGAACACGAGGGCGCCACCGAGGACCAGGACCCAGGCCAAAATCGTCACCGGCTCCGAATAGGGACCCGCCGGATCGAAGACGGCGGGCGGCCACCCGTCACCGCCGGAAGGCGCGGCGGCGCTAGTCACGAAGGCTCTGAAGCCAGGCCGCGACATCGCGCGCCTCGCGGTCGGTCATCGGCACCGCCGGCATTCCGCTTTCCGGCACCAGCGATGGCGCGTCGCGCACGAAGTCGGCGAGGAGCGGCGAATGATTGGGAAAGCGGCCCGCGACAAGGGCGCGGTCGCCAAAGCCGGCGAGCGGCGGACCGACATGCCCCTTGGGCCAATCGATCCCGGGGATATCGTGGCACGCGCCGCAGCCGAGCCGGCGTGCCGCGGCTTCGCCGCGCCCGATCGACAATTCGTCCGCAAGAGGCGGCTCGATCGGCGCCGCGCCGCAGGCGGAGAGCATCATCAGCATCGATCCCGCCATGCCCCCTTTCCAGAGTTTTCGCTTTGCTCTGCAAGCCACGCTTCGGGAACCACCTCGCGGCGCGATTGGTTCCCCTGGGGTGCGCGCCGCCTCTCTTCTCCTGCTCGTCCCGTTGATGGGATGCGATGCGCCATCATACCGCGACCCCTTTCGCGCGACGGGCCAAACGATCGCGATGAGCGGCGGCAATGGCGGGGCGGCGGCCGCCTGTTTCACCTGCCACGGCCTCGAAGGCGAAGGCGATGGCGATGCCAGCCCGCGGCTCGCGGGCCTCGACCCGGGTTACTTCCACCGCCAGCTCGACGATTATACGAACGGAAGGCGCGAACATGAAGCGATGCGGACGATCGCGCTGCGGCTGTCCCAAGAGGACCGGCGCAAGGTAGCGGCCTTCTACGCGTCGCTTCCCGCACCGACCGGGCCGGAGGCTCCGCCGAAGCTCGACGGGGAACGCCTTTATCATGTCGGCGATCCCGCGCGCGGACTTGCCGCCTGCGCGAGCTGCCACGGCGCGGCCGGCGAAGGCGATGCCGCCAACCCGCCGCTTGCCGGGCAACCCGCGACCTATATCGAAAATCAGCTCGCGGCATGGCGCGAGGGCACGCGCAACAATGATCCGCTCGGGCAAATGCGCGAAATCAGCCGGCGGCTTTCGAACGCCGAGGTGCGCGCGGTGTCGGCTTATGCTTCGGCGCTTCCGGCTCGTCCCCCTCAAGGTCGGGAAGCATTCCCCGCAGCACGTCGTGCCGATCCCAGAAATGATGCTTCAGCGCCGCCCCGACATGGATCGGGATCATGAGCACAAGCAATATGATCAGCAGCGCGTGAATGCCTTCGGCCCAGTCCAGTATCCACCACTGGATCTGCGGCGCCAGCGTCTCGAAGGGCATATAGGGCCAGGGAATGATCCCCGCGACCTTCAGCTCTTCGCCTTTCACCGTCGACCACATCGCCCAGCCGCTCAAGGGAAGCGCGAAGAAACAGAGGTAGAAGAGGATGTGGGTCACATAGGCGGCCAAGGTCTGCCAACCGAGGCGATCGGCATCGTTGACGGGCCCCGGCACGATCAGCCGCCAGATCGCCCGCAGGATCGCGAGCACGAACATCAGGAGGCCGAGTTCCGCGTGAATCCGAAACGCCTCGAGCTTTTCGCCGCCCGCGGGAACGCGGCTCATGTGCCAGCCCCAGAAAAGCTGGAACAGGATCAGCGCCGCCATCGTCCAGTGAAAGCCCTGCCCGACCGGCGAATAGCGTCGGTCGGCGGCATAGCGCGCCGCCCAGGCCTGGATCGCCTCGATCATCGCGGGGCAGCGGCGGGCGGTCCAAGCATCGCCCAACCTCTCCACAGCGCGGCGGCGAGATAGAAGCCGGCGGCGGGCGCCCACATGATAAGCCCTGCGAGCTGCTGATCCTCGATCGGCGACAAGCCCCACGGCTGCGTCGACACATAATGCGGCGCATAGAGCGGCGCGCCGGCAAAGGTGATCAGCGCGCCGAGCAGACCCATCTGCACCATCATCGCGAGCAGGAGCGCGATCGCCGTCGGCGCCGATGCGCCGCGCAGCGCCGCCCAGAACGCCATCGCGCTCCCGAGCAGGCTCAGCTGCATCGCCCAATAGGCGCCGTCGCTCGACAGTGCGAAAGCGTAAGGGGCAGGCGCGTGCCAGAACCAGAAGAGCAGGATATGAAAAGCGGCCCACAGCGCCGCGGTTCCGCGAAGGCGCAAGCGGGGCAGTCCCCAAAGGAGCAGCGGCGCCGCTGCTGCGGTGAGCAGCACATGATGTCCCACGCGCACGGAAAAGAGCGCGGAGGACAGCGCGCAGAGCGGCGAGACGAAGAGAAGGACGAGGATCGCGAGACCGGCCCAGAAGGGCGCCTCGACCCCCTTTCGCTGCCAGGCGACAAGCGCCACCGCGGCGAACGCGAGCAACAGGAAGGGATCGCCGTTCCAGCGCGCGAGCCAGTCGCCCGGCAACGGCGCGGCGCCGCAATAGGGAATCCAGCTCTGCTCCATCATGCCCTTTCTCTTTCGTCGAACGTCGCCGGCACCGTCCCGGTTCCGCACGAAACCAATTGCGAAGCCGCGCATTACTCAAGCGGGGCGGCAACAGGCGGAGAATGAGCTTGGCATCCCATCCCTCCACGAGCAGACAAACCATCCACCCGCTTCACGCGCTGCTCCTCGCATTCCCCGTCGCGCTGTTCACGGCCGCGCTTCTGTCCGACATCGCCTATCTCAAAAGCGCCGAAATCCAGTGGAGCAACTTCTCCGCCTGGGCGATAACCGGCGCGCTGGTTGTCGGCGCACCGGTGCTGCTCTGGGCAGCGCTCGGCCTGTTCCGGCACCGCCGCGACCCGCGCCGTATCCGCGCCCTCGCCTATTTCCTTTTGATCCTCGTGATGTGGTTTGCCGGGCTGATCAACGCCTTCAAGCACAGCCAGGACGCGTGGAGCTCGGTCGGCACCGCCGGCGTCACGCTTTCGATCGTCTCGACCCTCACCGCGCTGATAGCGGGGTGGATCGCCTACAGCGGAGAGAGGGACGCGGCATGACCCGGTTCATTCTCCTCGTCGCGCTCCTCTCGGCAAGCACGCTTTCGGCGTGCAGCGGCGGCGGCGAGAAGCTCGACCAGACGGGCGCCAATCCCAAGCTGCCCCAGATCGACGAGACGCTCGTACCGCCGATGAATATCGCCAAGCCGCAAGGCTGGAACGGCGAGACCCCGACCGTCCCTGCCGGATTCACGATCACCGCGGTCGCGACCGACCTCAAGATCCCGCGCCAGATTCTCGTGCTGCCGAACGGCGACATTCTCGTCGCCGAAGGCTTGGGCGGCCATGCGCCGAAGCTCCGGCCCAAGGATGTGATCGCTGGCTATATCAAGAGCCTCGGCAAGAGCAGCGTCAAGGGCGGCGACCGCCTCACCTTGCTGCGCGACACGAACGGCGACGGTCGGCCCGAATTACGCACGACCTTCATCAAGGATCTCGACGCGCCCTACGGCCTCGCGCTTGTCGACGGCAGCCTCTATGTCGCGAACCAGGGGGCGCTGCTCCGCTTCCCCTACAGCGACGGACAGACGAGCATCACCGTCGCGGGCGAGGAAGTCACCAAGCTGCCCTCGGCGGTCAATCATCATTGGACAAAATCGCTCGCGGCGAGCCCCGACGGCACGAAGCTCTATGTCGGCATCGGGTCGAACAGCAATGTCGGCGAGCGCGGCATGAACGTCGAGGAAGACCGCGCGGTGATCTGGGAAATCGACGCCGCGACCGGCGCCCATCGCATCTATGTGTCGGGCATCCGCAACCCGACGGCGCTCGCTTTCGAGCCGACCTCGAACAGGCTCTGGGCGGTGGTCAACGAACGCGACGAACTCGGCGCCGAACTGGTGCCCGACTATCTGACGTCGGTGCGTGAGGGCGCCTTTTACGGCTGGCCCTACAGCTATTGGGGCCGGCATATCGATCCGCGCGTCCACCCGCAAAAGCCCGAACTCGTTAGGACCGCCGTAACCCCGGATTATGCGCTCGGATCGCATGTCGCTCCACTTGGCCTGAGCTTCGCGGCCGGGGCCGGCTTCCCCGGCTATACCCAAGGCGCCTTCGTCGGCGAGCATGGCAGCTGGAACCGGCAGACGCTCGCCGGCTACAAGGTCAGCTTCGTACCCTTCGCCAATGGACGGCCCGCCGGCAAACCCAGGGATTTCGTGACCGGCTTCATCAAGGACGGAAAGGCGCGCGGCCGTCCTGTGGGAGTCACCTATGATCCCGCGCGCGGCGCGCTATGGATCGCCGACGATCTTTCGAACACGCTATGGCGCGTCACGGGCCCGCGCGCGGCCGCACCGAGTTCCCCCTCCACGCCGTCCGCCGGCAACGATTGAACCCGCGCGAATAGATCGCATCGCGCAAAGGCGGATCCCCTGAAAACGACGATGTCCCTCGGCGGATACCCCCGCGCCGATCAGGCCCGCAAAGGAACGATGGACCGCGCGACGAATTGATACGGGGATGAATATACGCTCCGGTCAGACGGCCTCAGCGGCCCATTCTTCAGCGTCCGGCTGGACCCTTCGTACGCAGCGTTGGGCACGGACCGCCTGGACGCCCGCCTGGCTGGACCGGCGTCCGCGGCCGGTGCGGATCGCGATCCGCAGCGTCGCGATCGTCCTGTTGATCCTGTTCGCGATCTGGCTGATCCTGTTCATCACCAAGGGACGCTTCCTCAAGGGGCCATTCGAGCGGTTCGCGACATCGCAGCTCGAGCGCCAGGTCGAAATCGAAGGCGACTTCCAGCTCTATTTCGCGCCCTTCAACGTCAAATTCTATGCCGAGGACATCCGTATCGCGAACCCGGCATGGGCGCGCGAGAAGCGGTTCTTCACCGCGAAGAAGGTGGACACAAGGCTTGCCACGCTGCCGCTCCTTTTCGGGGATCGCATCCTGCGCTTTGCCGATCTTGACGGTGCCCAGGTCGCGCTCGAATGGGATGCCGGCAACAAGCGCAACAGCTGGACCTTCGGCGACCCGAACCGCCCGCCGCAGCCGCTCGAACTGCCGCGGATCCGCCGCGCGGCCATTACCCAGAGCGGCCTCACCTATCGCGATCCCAAGCTGCGGCTTTTTGCCGACATCGATATCGACACCGTCCGCGCGGCAGGCACGCGGATCCGGGACGACATCGGTTTTTCCGGGCGCGGGACGATGCGCGCGCAGCCGTTCACTCTGTCGGGCGGCCTCAAATCGCCGAACGAAACGCTTGCGGGCGGGAAGAACGCCCTGACGTTTCATGCGGCGGGTCTTGGCAACACGCTCGATATATCGGGAACCTTGCCGGCGCCGACCGAACTCGAAGGCGCCGACCTCAAGCTCCAAGCGCGCGGCAGCAATCTGTCGCGCATTTTCGACTTCCTCGGCGTCGCCATCCCCGACACCCGCGCCTATCGCGTCACGTCCGCGTTGACCTATGAAAACGAGATATGGAAACTGACGGGGATGAAGGGCGTGTTCGGCGACAGCGACCTTGCCGGCTCGCTCGCGGTCAGTCAGCCCAAGGGGCGCGTGTACCTCAAGGCCGACCTCGTCACCCGTTCGCTCAACATTATCGATGCGGGGCCGTTCGTCGGCTATGATCCACAGCGGCTCGACAAGATGGGAACCGGCGGTACGGTGGAAACGGTCAGCGGCCGCCCGCGCGTGCTACCCGACGCCCCGCTGCGCGTCGAGGCGCTCAAGCACTTCGATGCCGACGTGCACTACCGCGTCACCAAAGTGCGCGCCGAGAGCTTTCCGATCAGCAATGTCGACCTGACACTCGCGCTGAAGAACGGGCTGATGGAATTGAAGCCGTTCAATTTCGTCGTCGCGGGCGGGACGGTGAAAAGCGACATCGCGATCGACGCGCGTCCTGCCGTGGTGCGCACCGAATATGACATCCGCCTGTCGCCGACGCGGCTGGGCACCTTGCTTGCGCGGTTCGGGACGGAGAAATCGGGCACGACGGGAACGGTAAGCGGTCGTATCCGGATGGTGGGCTTCGGAGACAGCGTCCGCGAATCGCTTGCGACATCGAACGGCCGCATCGCCTTCGTCTTGCCGCGGGGCACCTTCTGGACGCGCAATATCCAGCTCGCCGAACTCGATATCGGGACGTTCGTGCAGAAGATGTTTCAGGACAAGCTGAAGAAGCCCGTCGAGATCAACTGCGGGGTGATCGCCTTCACTGTGCGCGGCGGCATAGCGGCCGCCGACCCGATCCTGATCGACACCAAGAAAAATGTGATGCTCGGGCGCGGCGGCTTCTCGTTCCGCAGCGAGGCGATCGACATGGCGGTACGCGCCGACGGCAAGACCTTCAGCCTCTTTTCGGGCCAGTCGCCGGTCGGGGTCGAAGGTTATTTCGCAGCGCCGAAGGTCGACCCCGTCAGCGATGAATTGGCAGGCCGCGCGGGCGCCGGCCTCGGCCTCGGCGTCCTTGCCAGCCCTGTCGCCGCGATCCTCCCCTTTGTCGATCCGGGCGACGCCCAGGCGGCGCAATGCGGTCCGGTACTCGCCGGCGCGACCGCTGCGGCCCAGCGCACAAGCAAGGGAAAACCGCGCGACGACGTGGGCAAGGGCACGACCGCCAAGTCCGAGGACGGCAAGCAGTCCACCGAGGGTCAAAAGAAACAGCGCAAGAAGTTTCTGGGAATTTTCTGAACCGCTCGTCTATTGCCACCCCGGATTCACGCTCAAAGACGCGGTGCCGCGATCGGACTGCCGACGGCCGAAACGATAATGTAGATTATCGCGGTCCATTGTTTCGGCGTCGGAGCTTCATCAAATGGTGCACCCGGCGGGATTCGAACCCACGGCCCCCAGATTAGGAATCT
>CBINGC010000037.1:0-38699 GCA_966250105.1 uncultured Sphingopyxis sp.
TCGGCCTCGCGCTCGGCGCGCGCGCCGACAGCGCGCTGGTGCGGCAAGGCAGCGACAAGGCGCAGGTGACGGCGAGCTTCACTCCGCCCGCGACGGACACGCCGCTCGCGGCGCTGCTCGCCGATAACGAAATCGCGCTGGAGGCGGGCGAGCCGTTGCTGGTCCGCCGCACCCTGAAGGCCGATGGCGGCAGCCGCGCCTTCCTCAACGATCAACCCTGCTCGGCCGCCCTGCTGCGCGAAGTCGGCGGCCACCTGGTCGAAATCCACGGCCAGCACGACGACCGCGGCCTGCTCGCCCCCGCCGGGCACCGCGCCTTGCTCGACGCCTATGCGCGCGCCGACACCGGCGCCGTCGCGGCCGCGCATGCGGCGTGGCGCGCTGCCGAGGACAAGCTCGCCGCCGCGCGCGCCGCCATATCCGAAGCCGAGCGCGACCGCGAATGGCTCGAACATTGCCTCGCCGAATTGCAGGCGCTTGACCCCCAGCCGGGCGAGGAAGCCGACCTCGCCGAAGCGCGCGCCGCGATGCAGAAGGGCGAGCGGATCGCGGGCGATCTCGGCGCGATCCTCGAAGCCTTTGACGGCAGCGCGGGCGGGCCGGCGCTGCTGCGCGGTGCGGCGCGGCGGCTCGACCGGCTCGCGGGCGACCATCCGCTGCTCGCCGAGGCGCTCGCCGGGCTCGACCGCGCGATCATCGAGGCCGACGAGGCCGAAACCAAGCTCCACGAAGCCGCGCGCGCGATGGAATATGACCCCGACCGGCTCGAGGCGACCGAGACGCGGCTGTTCGAACTGCGCGCGATGGCGCGAAAGCACGGGTGTCAGCCCGACGAACTCGCCGAACTGGTGGGCGACATGGCGGCGCGGCTCGACGCGATCGAGGGCGGCAGCGCGGGGCTCGCGAAACTCGAAGCTGCGGTTGCCGAGACCGCCGCCGCTTACACCCATGCCGCGACCGCGCTCTCGGAACGGCGCGCCAAGGCGGCGACGCGGCTCGACGCCGCGGTCGCGGGCGAGCTCGTCCCGCTCAAGCTCGACGCCGCGCGGTTCCAGACCGCGATCGAGCGGCTGCCCGCCGAACGCTGGGGTGCCGGGGGCATCGACCGCGTCGAATTTCTCATCTCGACCAACCCCGGCGCGCCCTTCGCGCCGCTCGCCAAGATCGCGTCGGGCGGCGAATTGTCGCGCTTCATCCTCGCATTGAAGGTCGCGCTTGCCGAAGAGGGCGGCGCCGACACGATCATCTTCGACGAAATCGACCGCGGCGTCGGCGGCGCGGTCGCGAGCGCGATCGGCGACCGGCTGGCGCGGCTATCGGGCGCGGGCAAGCAATTGCTCGCCGTCACCCACAGCCCGCAGGTCGCGGCGAAAGGCGCCTTCCATTTCATCATCGCCAAATCGAGCGAGGGAATTGTCACCCGAACCAGCGTCCACGCGCTCGACGACGCCGGCCGCCGCGAGGAAATTGCGCGCATGCTGTCGGGCGCCGAAGTGACTGCGGAAGCGCGCGCGCAGGCGGAGCGGCTGCTGGACGTCGCGGCGTGACGGCGCACCCCCTCGACCGGCCGATATGGTCGATGCTGACCGGACGGCAGGCGCATCTTGCCGAGGGTGATGCGCGCTCGCTGCGGATCGATCGCGGCTATGGCGTGTTCGGCGTCGCCGCCGATACGGGCGCCGAGGCGCAGGCGGCGCTGGCCGCGCTCGTGCCCCAAGAGGGCGAGCTTTGGATCGTCGAGGGTGATCCCTGGCCGGTACCCGACGGCACGCGCGAGGTGAAACGCGCGGTGCTCGCGCAGATGGTCGCCGAAGGCCCGCCGCCCGTCGCCCGTGCGGGCGAACCGACGATCCTCGCGCTCGGGGAAGGTGACGCGGCCGAAATGACGGCGCTCGCCGACCATGCGAAACCCGGCCCTTGGGGGCCGGCGACCCACCGCTACGGTCCCTTCTTCGGCATTCGCGAAGAGGGCCGGCTGCTCGCGATGGCGGGGCAGCGCATCCTCGTCCCCGGCATGGCCGAGGTCAGCGGCGTCGCCACGTGGGAGGATTGCCGCGGCCGCGGGCTCGCGCGCGCGCTGATCGGCCATGTCATGCGCGAAATGGTGGCGCGGGGCGAGACGCCCTTCCTGCACAGCTATGCCGACAATGCAGGGGCAATCGGGCTTTATGAATCGCTCGGTTTCCGCATCCGGCGACAGGTGCATGTGCTGGTGATCGCGAAATGAACCGGCGCGAGCATCTCGCCGCGATGCTGGCGATGGCGGCGGCGCTGCTCCCCGTGGTGAAACTCCGTGCTCTGGAGGCGATGATGGAAGAAGCCGATCCCCAATATGGTCTTCTCGGCCAGATGATGGCCGCACCCGGTCAGCGCGCCGAACTCGTCGCGATCCTCTCCGAGAGCACGGGCACCATGCCCGGCAATATCGCCTATCTGATCGGCGAGGACAGCGCGAATCCCGACGCGATCTGGATCGTCGAACTGTGGGAGAGCAAGGAAGCGCATGCCGCTTCGCTCAAGCTGCCCGCGGTGCAGGCGGCGATCAAAAAGGGCCGCCCGCTGATTGCCGGATTTGGCACTCGCGCCGAGTTCAAGCCGGTGGCAAAGACCGGTGCATGACCGAGATTGAATCGCTTTCCCAAGCCCAAGCCGCCAATGAATTGATGCGGCTGGCGAAACAGATCGCCCATCACAGCAAGCTTTATCATGCCGAGGACGCGCCCGAGATTTCGGACGCCGACTATGACGCGCTCGTCCGTCGCAACAACGAGATCGAGAACGCCTTTCCGCAGCTGATCCGCGCCGACAGCCCGAACAATCAGGTCGGCGCCGCGGTCGAGGGATCGCCGCTCGCGAAGGTCGCGCATGCGGTCCGGATGATGAGCCTCGACAACGCCTTCGCCGCCGAGGACGTCGAGGAGTTCGCCGCGCGCGTGCGGCGTTTTCTCAACCTCGGTGCCGATACGGCGGTCGCGATGACCGCCGAGGACAAGATCGACGGCCTCTCCTGCTCGCTGCGCTATGAAAAAGGCAAGCTCGTGCAGGCCGCGACGCGCGGCGACGGCAGCGTCGGTGAGGATGTCACCGCGAACGTTCGCCACATCGCCGACATTCGGCAGGAGTTGAAGGGCAACGCGCCCGATGTCTTCGAGATCCGCGGCGAGGTCTATATGGCGAAGACCGACTTCGTGGCGCTCAACGCGCGGTTGATGGAGGAGGGGAAGGCGCTCGCAGCCCAGCGCGAACAGGATTTCGATCCCGCCACCGTCCGCCAGTTCGCCAACCCGCGCAACGCCGCCGCGGGTTCGCTGCGCCAGAAGGATGCGAGCGTCACCGCGTCGCGCCCGCTGCGTTTCCTCGCGCACGGCTGGGGCGAGGTCAGCGCGCTTCCCGCCGAGACCCAATATGGCGTGATGAAAGCAATCGAGGGCTGGGGCGTCCCGGTCTCGCCGCTGCTGAAACGCTTCGAGAGCGTTGCCGATGTCCTCGCCCATTATGCCGAAATCGAGCGCCGCCGCGCCGAGATGGACTATGATATCGACGGCGTCGTCTACAAGGTCGACCGGCTCGACTGGCAGCAGCGGCTGGGCTTCGTCGCCAAGGCGCCGCGCTGGGCGATCGCGCATAAATTCCCCGCCGAACGCGCGCAGACCACCTTGGAAGCGATCGACATCCAGGTCGGCCGCACCGGCAAGCTGACCCCCGTCGGCCGGCTCACCCCGGTCACCGTCGGCGGGGTCGTCGTCTCGAACGTCACGCTCCACAACCGCGACGAGATCGGCCGCCTCGGCGTGCGCCCCGGCGACCGCGTCGTCATCCAGCGAGCGGGCGACGTCATCCCGCAGGTCGTCGAGAATCTGACCCGCGACGAGACGCGCGCGGCCTATGTCTTCGCCGACCATTGCCCCGTCTGTGGCAGCGAGGCGGTCGCTGAGGAGGGTGAGGTCGACGTGCGCTGCACCGGCGGCCTCATCTGCAATGCGCAGAAGTTCGAGCGCCTGCGCCATTTCGTCAGCCGCGGCGCGCTCGACATCGAGGGGCTGGGCGAAAAGAGCATTCAGGAGTTTCTCGACCTCGGCTGGCTCGACAAGGGGCCCGCCGACATCTTCCGGTTGAAGGCCCATCGCGCCGAACTGCTCGGGCGCGAGGGGTGGAAAGAAAAGTCGGTCGACAATCTCTTCGCCGCGATCGAGGCGAAGCGCGCGCCCGATGCGGCGCGGCTGCTCTTCGGGCTGGGCATCCGCCACGTCGGCGCGGTGACCGCGCGCGATTTGCTCAAGGGGTTGGGCGACGTCAGGCGGCTTCCCGAAAAGGCGGCCGAAATCCACGCTTATCTTGAGGCCAACCCGCGAAGTGAGGGCGAGTCCGACGGTAAATATACGGCGCGCCGCGTCGAGGCGTTCAAGGCGATCCTCGAAGTGCGCGCCGACGGCATCGGTATCGCGGTCGGCGAAGCGCTCGCCGACTTCTTTCACGAACCGCACAACCGCGACCTGTGGGACGACCTCCTCTCCGAAGTCGCGCCGCCGCTCTACGTCGTCGAAACGCGGGCGAGCGAGGTGTCGGGGATGACCGTCGTCTTCACCGGCAAGCTCGAGACGATGAGCCGCGACGAAGCAAAATCTCAAGCCGAGGCGCTCGGCGCCAAGGCCGCGGGAAGCGTGAGCGCGAAGACCGACCTTGTCGTCGCGGGCCCCGGCGCGGGGTCGAAGCTCAAGCAGGCGAGCGCGCTGGGCATCCGCGTGATCGACGAAGGGGAATGGGCGGAGATCGTCGCGGCGGCGGGATGACCGGCGGCCCGAGACATTATGTCCGCTTGCCAGCATCGCGCGCGCACCATAAGGCGCGCAGCGTGGGCCTGCTCGCCGCCTTTCGCCGTCCCGGCGTCCTGCTGCTTCTGCCGCTGATGCTCGCGCTCGCCGCGCGGGTACTCGTCGCGCCGGGCTGGATGATCGAGAGCGACGCCGGCGGGTCGATCACCGTGCGCATCTGTTCGGACCCGGCCAACCCCGGCGGAACGATGACGATCCCGATTGAAAAAGCCGGTAACCACGACGCCGGCGAAGCGCAGCAGCATTGCCCGTGGGGCGCGCTCGCGGGTGCGCCGATCGTTCCCGATCTGCCGGTGCTGGCGGCGGCGCCCCCGGTTATCGAACCCGTGCCCGCCCCGGTCCCGTCGCTCGGCTTCGCGCCGGGCATCGCCTCGCCGCTTCCGCCGAGTACGGGACCACCCTTCTTCGCCTGATTCAGTCTGAACTGCCGCCCGCGCACGAAGCGCGGCGCGGCCCCCATGCCTGTTTCCGGGGAAGAAATTTCAATGACAAAATATGCCTATCAAGCGGCGCCCTTGCTGGCGCTCGCCATCTGTCTCGCCACCGCTCCCGCCCATGCCGAAGAGGCCGACTCGACGATCATCGTCACCGCGCCGCAACTCGCCAACGAAGCCGAGGAGCGCGCGGCGAAGACGCCGGGCGGCGTCGATGTCGTGTCGCATCAAGATTATGCCGACAAGTCGATCGTCAGCTTGCGCGACACGCTCGCCTTCTCGCCCGGCGTCTATGTCCAGCCGCGCTACGGGCAGGAAGTGCGCATCTCGATCCGCGGCTCTGGCCTCTCGCGCGGCTATCACATGCGCGGGCTGACGCTGCTGCAGGATGGGGTGCCGATCAACCACGCCGACGACAATGGCGATTTCCAGGAACTCGAACCGATCTTCTTCGACCATCTCGAGGTCTATCGCGGGTCGAACGCGCTGCGCTTCGGATCGGGCACGCTCGGCGGCGCGATCAACGGCGTGACGCCGACCGGACGCACCGCCGAGGGCCTCTATCTGCGCGGCGACGTCGGCAGTTTCGACAGCGTGCGCGGGCTGGTCTCGGCGGGGGTGGCGCGTAACCACGTCGATGCGTGGGGCGCGATCAGCGCCGACAGGTCGGACGGCGACCGCGATCATCTGAAGCGCAAGAGCGCCCGCTTCAACGGCAATGTCGGCATGCGGTTCAGCGAGGTCGTGTCGAACCGGCTCTATGTCAGCGTGAACAGCATCGACCAGCAGATTCCGAGCGCGCTGACGATCGAACAGGCGCAGACCATCCCGCGCCTCGCGACCGCGGGGACGATCGCGGGCGATCATGGCCGCGACGTGGATTCGATCCGCATCCAGAACCGCACGCGCTTCGACTGGGGCACGGTGAAGCTCGACGTCGGCGCCTTCGTCAACGCCAAGTCGCTCTATCATCCGATCTTCGAAGTCGTCGATCAGGAAGGGCTCGATCGCGGCGGCTATTTCCGCGTCGATTATGCCGGCCATGTCGTCGAAGCGACGTTCGGCGGCGAACTGCGCGTCGGCGACATTCGGGCGAAGCGTTTCGTCAATCGGGGCGGCAAGCGCGGCGCGCTGCGCGTGAACGCCGACCAGAATGCGCGCGCGGCATCGCTCTATGGCGAAATCCGCGTCCGCCCCGTGGCGGAGCTGGCGCTGATCGCGGGGGGCATTTATGCCGACGGGAAACGGCGGCAGGTGGTGAATTTCAACGCCTCCGACCCGGCGCAGAACGGCACGGTCGGCCGCGCCGACTTCGACGCCTTTTCACCCAAGCTCGGGTTGTTGTTCGAACCGTCGGCAGGCGTGCAATTCTACGCCAATTACAGCCGGTCGGTCGAATTTCCGGGTTTCATCGAGCTGGGTCAGGTCGCCGCCTTCGTCCCGCTAGACCCGCAGCGCGCCTGGACGGCGGAAGCCGGGACGCGTGGACGGTCGGGGCCGCTGAACTGGGACGTCACCTATTACCGCTCGACGATCAAAGGCGAATTGCTGCAATTCGACGTCGGTCCCGACATACCCGCGTCGACCTTCAACGCCGGCCGCACGCTCCACGAAGGAGTAGAAGCGGCGCTGGAGTTGCAGGCGGCCGGATGGCTGAAGCTGCGCCAAGTCTATACATACAGCAACTTCCGTTTCCGGGGTGATGCGCAATTCCGCGACAATCGCCTGCCGGTCGTCCCCAAACACGTCTATCGCGCCGAACTGCGGATCGGCAGCGACGCGCTGCACATCGCGCCGAACCTCGAATGGGTGCCCGACGGCCCCTTCGCCGATTACCGCAATCAAGTCAGCACCCCCGGCTATGCGCTGATCGGCGTCACCGGCGGGGCGGCGATCGCCGACGGCATCGACGCCTTCGTCGATGTCCGCAATATCACCGGTAAAAAGGCGATCGGCGACATCAGCGCGGCGATCGCGGTGACACCAACCTCGGCAATCTATTATCCCGTCGAACGCCGCGCGGTTTCCGCCGGCATTCGCGCGCGCTTTTAGGAGGGCGGGGGATGACCGACTTGGGCCGCGTTCCGCTCTATCGCACGATCTGGCGCTGGCATTTCTATGCCGGCCTGTTCGTCATCCCCTTGATCCTCATCCTGTCGGTGACGGGCGCCGCCTATCTGTTCAAGCCCGAACTCGACCGGTGGGAGGAGCGCAGCTGGCGCGGCCTGCCGACCGCGGGCGCGGTAGATGCCGACGCGCAGGTCGCCGCCGCGCTCGCCGATTTTCCGGGCGCGAGCTTCCATTATTACCGCATCCCGGAGGCGCCGGGCGACGCCGCAATCGTCCATCTCGGCCTTACCAACGGCACGATGCGCGACGTCGCCGTCTCGCCGCAGGGGCGCGTGATAGGTTCGGCCGATCCTGACCGGCGCATCTCGGCCTGGCTGTCGCGCATCCACGGCAGCCTGTTGATCGGCCGCGCGGGCGGCTTGCTCGTCGAACTCGCCGCGAGTTGGGCGATCGTGATGATCCTGACCGGCTTCTATCTCTGGTGGCCGCGCGGGCGCGGGGCGGCGGGGGTGATCTGGCCGCGCCTGTCGCTTGGGCTTCGAACCGCGCTGCGCGATCTTCATGCCGTCACCGGCTTCTGGGTCTCGGGCCTCGCGCTCGTCCTGCTTTTCACCGCGCTCCCGTGGACCGACGTCTGGGCGAGCGGCTTTCGTGCCGTCCGTTCCGAAATGGGCTGGGTAACGGGGGTGCAGGACTGGAAGGGCGGCGCCGCTGACGAGCACGCCGCGCATGATCATGGCGCGATGGCGATGGCCGATCATATGGCGCACGCCGCGGCCCCGGCGGTGCCGCTCGCAAATATCGTCGCGGTCGCGCGGGCCGAGCATATGCCCGCGCCCGCGATCGTCCAGCCGCCCGGCGCGCCCAATCTCTTCGGCCCGCCGAACGGCGAGACATGGACGCTGACGACGCAGACGCAGAACCGGCCGCGGGTGCGCAAGATCAGCTATGATCCCGTGACCGGCGCCGAAGTCGCGCGCAGCGGCTTTGCCGACAAGCATGTCATCGACCGCGTCGTGAACATCGGCATCGCATGGCACGAAGGCCAGCTCTTCGGCCGCATCAACCAGATGATTGGCGTCGCGACGGCGCTTGCGCTGTTCATGCTCGCGATCACGGGCTTCCTGATGTGGCGGCGCCGCAAGCCCGAAGAGGCGCTTGGCGCGCCGCCGGCGGCGCGCGATCCCGCGCGGCTTCGGGGCGTCGCGGCGATCGTCCTTGTCCTTGCCGCCTTTCTGCCGCTGCTCGCCGCCTCGCTGATCCTGCTGTGGATCGCCGAGCGGCTGGTCCTTCCGCGCCTCCCGCGCGCCGCACGCTGGCTCGGCGTTGCAGCGAGGGCTCCCGCGCGCCTATAGGTTGCCCATGGCCCGGCTTCTTACGCTGCTCTGCGCGCTGATGGCGCTGCTTCTCGCGCCGTCCGCGATGGCGCGGGCGCGCGGGCCGGTGGTGCTCGCAGCCGCCAGCCTGCAGGAATCGCTCAGCGAAGCGGCGGACGCCTGGGCGGCGAAGGGGCATCCAAAGCCAGTGCTGTCCTTAGCCGCCTCTTCGGCGCTCGCGCGGCAGGTGATCGCGGGCGCGCCCGCCGATCTCTTCCTGTCGGCTGACGAGCCGTGGATGGATGCGGTGGCGAAAGCGGACATGCTGCGTGCGGGCACACGCGCGATTCTGCTAGGCAACCGTCTCGTGCTGATCGCGCCCGCTGCGAGCAAGCTCCGCCTGACCCCGGTGCGCGGCTTTCCGATGGCGCGGGCGCTCGGGTCCGGCCGCCTCGCGCTCGCCGATCCCGATGCGGTGCCCGCCGGCAAATATGCGAAGGCGGCGCTGACGCATCTGGGTGTCTGGCGCGGTGTCGCCGCGAAGATCGCGCCCGCCGAGAATGTCCGCGCCGCAATGGCGCTGGTCGAACGCGGCGCCGCACCGCTCGGCATCGTTTATGCGACCGACGCGCGCGCATCGAAAGCGGTGCGCGTCGTCGGCGTGTTCCCCGCGTCGAGCCACCCGCCGATCCGTTATCCGGTCGCGCTGCTCAAGGCGTCGCGGCACAGGGATGCGGCGGCTTTCCGCGCCTTTCTTTTTTCGAAACAGGGCCGCGCGATCTTCGCCCGCCATGGCTTTTCGACGCCCTGATGCTGTCGCCCGAAGAATGGGGGATCGTCGCGCTGTCGCTGAAGGTCGGCGGCGTTGCGGTGCTCGCCACGCTGCCGGTCGCCTTCGGTCTGGCGTGGATTCTGGCGCGCCACCGTTTTCCGGGGCGCGTTATCGTCGATGCGCTCGTCCATCTGCCGCTTGTCCTGCCGCCCGTCGTTACCGGCTGGCTGCTGCTCATCGCGTTCGGCCCGCTTGGCCCCATCGGCCGCTGGCTCGAAAGCTGTTTCGGCATGACCTTGATGTTCCGCTGGACCGGCGCTGCGCTGGCCGCCGCGATCATGGCGCTGCCGCTGATGGTGCGCGCGATGCGGCTGTCGATCGAGGGCATCGACCGGCGATTGGAGGGCGCGGCGCGCACGCTTGGCGCCGGGCGCTGGCACGCCTTCCTCACGATCAGCCTGCCGCTCGCGCTCCCCGGCGTGCTTGCCGCGCTCGTGCTCGGCTTTGCGCGCTCGATCGGCGAGTTCGGGGCAACGATCACCTTCGTCTCGAATATCCCGGGCGAGACGCGCACGCTGCCGCTCGCCATCTATTCGGCGCTGCAGGTGCCGGGCGGCGAGGCGATGGTGACGCGGCTCGCGCTGCTGTCGGTTGTGCTCTCGCTCGGCGCGCTGGTGCTTTCCGAATGGCTCGTCCGCCGCACTCCTGGCGAAAGGCAGCGCCGTGGCGATTGATATCGACGTAGAGCGCCGCCTCGGCGACCGGGTCATCGCCGCGCGCTTTACCGCCGGTCCGGGGCTGACCGCGCTCTTCGGCCCGTCGGGCGCCGGCAAGACGAGCATCCTCAACATGGTCGCGGGGCTGCTCCGGCCCGGGCGCGGGCATATCCGCATCGGCGACCGCACCCTGTTCGACGGCGCCACCGATTTGCGACCCGAGGCGCGCCGCGTCGGCTATGTCTTTCAGGACGGCCGGCTCTTCCCGCACCGCCGCGTCCGCGCGAACCTGACTTATGGCTTCGATCTTGCGCCGTCGGCGAACCGCTGGATGACCCTCGACGAAGCCGCACGATTTCTCGGCATCGATCATCTTCTGGGCCGCTGGCCGCAAAGCCTGTCGGGCGGAGAGGCGCAGCGCGTCGCGATCGGACGTGCGCTTCTCGCGGGGCCCGAAATCCTGCTGATGGACGAGCCGCTCTCCTCGCTGGACGCGGCGCGGCGCGGCGATATCATGACGGTGATCGAGCGGATTCGCGACGAACTCAAACTGCCGATCCTCTACGTCAGCCACGACCGCGCCGAGGTCGACCGCCTCGCGACGCAGATCGTCGAGATCGGAGAATAAAGTTTCACTTGAAACCATTTTGATGATAGAAGCTTGTTCATGGAAAGCCAGTTTACTCACGTCCACGATAGCCCGCCCCCCGGCGCCGCGGCCGACTGGACGATTTCGCAAAATTGGAACGCTTTCACCGCCGACGAACATGCGATGTGGGACCGGCTCTTCGCGCGCCAGTCGGACATGCTGCCCGGGCGTGCCGCCGATGCCTTTCTGCGCGGCATCGACGTTCTCCGCCTCGAAAAGCCGGGCATTCCCGATTATCGCGAGCTCAACGCGCGACTGATGGCGGCGACGGGGTGGCAGGTCGTCGCGGTGCCGGGGCTCGTCCCCGACGACGTCTTCTTCGACCATCTCGCGAATCGGCGCTTTCCCGCGGGCAATTTCATCCGCACCCCCGAACAGCTCGATTACCTCCAGGAGCCCGACGTCTTCCACGACGTCTTCGGTCATGTCCCCATGCTCGCCGACCCCGTCTTCGCCGATTATATGGTGGCGTACGGAGAAGGCGGCCTCCGCAGCCTGAAATTCGACGCGCTGAAGCAGCTCGCGCGGCTCTACTGGTACACGGTCGAATTCGGCCTGATCCGCGAGGCGGGCGGTTTGCGCATCTATGGCGCGGGGATCGTCTCCTCCTTTGCCGAAAGCGTCTTCGCGCTCGATTCGGACAGCCCGAACCGCATCGGCTTCGACCTCGCGCGCGTGATGCGCACCGATTACCGGATCGACGATTTCCAGCAGAATTATTTCGTCATCGACAGCCTCGAACAGCTGCTCGACACGACGGTGAACACCGATTTCGCGCCGCTCTATGCGAAGAACGCCGCGCTGCCGCCGATCCCGATCGCCGATTTCCTGCCGGACGATGAAGTGATCACGCGCGGCACACAGGATTATGCGCTCGCCAAGAGCGGCTGACGCTCAATCCTCGCCTTTGCGGACCGCTCCGACCAGCCGGTTTCGGTGTTGATAGGCTTCGCGGTCAGGCGGCAGGCTGTAGATGCCGCGCAGCAAAGCCATATCCTTGCCCGACAGCGTGCGATGCTCTGGCTCATCGCCGAACAGCCCCATGATCGAGTCCCTGGGCGGCGGCGGATCGCCGTTGAGTTCGGCGAGCGCGACCATTGCCGTATAGGACGCGACCGAATCGAGCAACGTACCGTCCGCCTGCTCGGCATCGACGATCACCGTCGCCGAACGCAGCGCGCGCACCACCTGCGTGCTGACGATGCTGCTGTTATATTGCTTGAGCACGCCGCTGTTGGTCGGCATGCCGTCGCGGCTTTCTTCGCGCGTGCCGTACCACCAGCGGATCGGCCCGTCGCCGTGGACCAGCCGTTCGCGTTCGATCGGCGACAGGGCGGCGACCTGTCGCGGCGATTTATCGAAGATCGCGCGGGTCAGGCCGTCGCCGTCGTCGGTGAAAATCACCGCGATATTCGGGGTGCAGGGCTTTGGCGCGATAGGCGCTCCCGCTGCTTCCGCGACGTCGCGAATCCGGTCGTCGACGATTCCCGCGACCTTGGTATCGACGCCGATCGTGCGGGGACAGACGGGTGCGATCCAGCGCGCGACGGGGTTCAGCGTGGCCACCCCCGTACGGCGGACGAATTCCGCGGCGCGCTTTCGCTCTTCGCGTTTGGCGTCGGGGGTGCCGGTCACGATGATCGAATCGGGGTCTTCGCCGGCGGCGGGCGCGGCGGCGAGCAGGGCAAGGGCGGCAAACAGGCTCATGGCCGATTCTCCCGATGATCTAGCGAAGGCTAGCAAATCGTGAAGAAAATTCCACCATTTAGCTACCAGCTCCCGAAACTGGCGTCCGACGGGCTGGCGCGGTGCAGCGCGCGTTCCTTGCGCCGCCAGCCGTAACGGCGGCGCTTGACGAGCAGCAGGCATGGCCATTCGGCGCTGCCGCCGCGCGCGGCGAGGCGAAAGCCCTGCGCGCGATAGGCGGCGAGCACCGGCTCCATCTGCCGCGCGATCAGGCCGGCGAGGATCGCATGGCCGCCCGGTGCGGTCGCGGCGGCGATGTCGGGGGCGAGGGTGATCAGCGGACCCGCGAGGATATTGGCGACGACAAGATCATAGGGCGCGCGGTGGCGGATCGCGGCATGGTCGGTCCCCGGCGCCACGGCCAGAGCCAGCCGCCCGCCGCCGCGGCCGAGCGGCACGCCGTTGATCCGAGCATTGTCGCGCGTCACGAAAATGCTGGCGGGGTCGATGTCCGACGCGATTATCTTTGCGCGCGGCCACAGCGCCATCGCGGCGAAAGCGAGCAGCCCCGTCCCGGTGCCGATGTCGGCGACGTTGCGCGGGCTTGCGCCTTGCCGCGCCAGCCGGTCGAGCATGGCAAGGCAGCCCGCTGTCGTGTCGTGGCCGCCGGTGCCGAACGCCTGGCTGGCATCGATCAGGAATGGCGTCGTGTCCGGCGGAACGCGATCGGCGTAGCTGCTCGTATGCACGAAAAAGCGCCCCGCCCGTACGGGCTCTAGCCCTTGCTGGCTCAGCGTCACCCAGTCTTCGTCCGGCAATTGTTCGACGACGGGCTTCTTGCCTTTCGCGCTCGGGACGAGCGACCGGAGCAACGTGAGCAGCGCGGCACCCGGCTTGTCGTCCATATAGGCGTCGAGCTGCCACTCGCCCGCATCCTCGTCGATCTCGCGCGTCACGACGACCGGCGCCTCGGGCATCGCGTCGAGTTCGGGAATTTCCTCCGCCAGCGCCTCGGCCTCGTTGCGCGTGCAGGGGAGGGAGACGATCCAGCTCATCTAGCGCACATAGCTCGCGCCGTTGACGTCGAGCACCGCGCCGGTCATCGACGCCGGCGCATCGATCGCGCACCAGCGTGCCATCTCGCCGACCTCGCCCGGCATCGCGACGCGCCCCAGCGGAATGTCGGCGAGCAATTTGTCGCCGCCGCGGCTCGCGAGATAATCTTCAGCCATACCCGTCATCGTAAAGCCCGGGCAGATCGCAAAGGCGAGGATGCCGTCCTTTGCATAGGCGCGCGCGATCGTCTTGGTCATCGCGACCATGCCCGATTTCGATGCCGCATAATGCCAGTGCGCGGGGCTGTCGCCGCGGTATGCCGCGCGGCTCGCGATATTGACAATCCGGCCGCCCGATGCGCGATCTTGCCAGTGCAGTACGGCGTGGCGGCAGAGCTGCGCGCTGGCGGTCAGATTGACCTGCATCGTGCGGTTCCAGTTCGCGAGCCAGTCGGCGTCGGCGTCGCCGAGCGGGTTCGCCTCGAACACGCCCGCATTGTTGACGAGTATGTCGATGCGGCCATCGAGCTTGTCGAGGCTCGCCCGCCACAGCCGGTCGGGCGCCCTGGGGTCGGACAGGTCGCCATCGGCGCTAGACAGCGCAAGGACCTTGGTCGCGTCCGTGGTGAGAGCGTCGGCGATCGCGGCGCCGATGCCGCGGCTTGCGCCGGTGATCAGGATATGCGTGCTCATGTCGCGGCTTTAGCGAGGCTGTGAGCCTAGTCCAGCCTCAATCCCCGCATCCCCGAGCGAAGGCGAGGGGCTATGCCGAGCGAAGTCGAGGCAGCGTGGCCGACGGTTCTTGCTGCGCTCGAACAAGCCCCTCGTCTTCGCTCGGGGATGCGGATTTTGGCGTTGCCTCTAAGTTACGCCACGCGGCGGCTGAATTCGCTGGCGGCCTGTTCGAGCTGCTGCAGACGACCGCCCATCTTGGCGAATTCCTCGCTCAGCACGCTGATCTCGTTTGCGACCATGCCTGAATCATTGCGGATGCTCGCGATCGTCGAGGACATCGAATCGGCGGCGAGCGCCGTCTCGTCGACCGCGGCGGTGATCGAGGTGACCGTCTGCGCCTGCGCGTCCATCGCGTCGCGGATGCGTTGCGCCGAGGTCTGCACCTCGACGATCGTTTGCTGGATCGACTGGTTTGCGAAGACCGACCCCTTCGTCGCCTGCTGGATTGCGGTGATCTTGCCCGCGATATCGTCGGTCGCGCGCGCGGTTTCATTGGCGAGGCTCTTCACCTCCTGCGCGACGACGGCAAAGCCGCGGCCCGATTCGCCCGCGCGCGCCGCTTCGATCGTGGCGTTGAGCGCGAGGAGGTTGGTCTGGCCCGCGATCTCGCGGATCAGGCCCAAGATGGACTCGATCGATTCGGCGTGGTGCGACAGCGTTTCGGACATAGCGACGGCTTCGCCCGCCTGTTCGGAGGCGCGCGTCGCGACGCTGGCCGATGCTTCGACTTCGCTGCGCGCATCCTCGATCGCGCGGATCAAGCCGGCGGCGGTCGACGCCGCCTCGCGCATCGCCATCGCTGACTGTTCGGACGCCGCCGCGACTTCGCTCGTCTTGGCGATCATGCCCTTCGCCGCCTGATCGGCCGAGGCCGCCTGCTTGGCGAGCTGTTCGCGCACCCCGTCGGTGTCCTGTACCAGCGAGGCGATCGAGCGGTCGAAATCGCCCGCGAGCGTCTGCCGCTCGCTCGAAAATACCGCGCGGTCGAGCTTCGCCGCATAACGCTGCATGATGTCGAATTCGAGCAGCGCGAGCCGGTTGATCGCGCTCGTCAGCCGCGCCAGCCGCTCGGCATCGCCGAGGCACGCCTCGACGACATATTCGATCGTCAGCCGATGGCTTTCGGCAATGCACGACATGACCGAGGCGAGCGGCAGCTTGACGCGCCGCGCCATATGCGTGTTCTGGCACGCGATCGTCGCGACTTCCTGACCGGCGGCGTCGGCATATTTGACCGCCGTGTGGCGCGCGCTGCCGCGGATATAGCTCTCGTAAAGCTCGCCCTCGACCTTGCGGTCGACGCTGGGCAGCTTGTTGAACGCGTCCCAATAGGCGCGCGCGACCGCGTCCTCGCGGCCGGCGATGATCGTGTGGATTTCGGCTCCGCAGGCAGCGAGCTGGCCGTCGAGGTCGTAATAGGGAAAACGCTCCGACATCAAAATCGGGTCGATCTGCTGCTTATGAATCGGATTTTCCTTCACCATGGCCTTGGCTTCCCTGATCGATCCCAAACGCACGAGTCTGCCGCTCGCAACGCATCCCGCGAAACTGGTGAACAGGATATGCGGTAGAAGTGGTAAAAGCGGTGTTAACCCGCGAGCGAGGTCTTGCCCTCGCCGCTGCCGGAGGGGCCGGGCAGCGGATAGCCCTCGAATGCCTTGATCGTGCGCAGCGCAAAAGCGCTGTGCATCGCCGCGACGCCGGGCAGGCGCGACAGGCAATGGCGGTGCAGCCGGTCGAAATCGGCGACGCTGCGCGCCGCGACGCGCAGCCGGTAGTCGGACGCGCCCGAAAGCAGCTGGCACTCCAATATCTCGTCGAAGCTTTTGACCGCGCTTTCGAACGCGGTCAGCGCCTCTTCGCTCTGCGAAGTCAGGCTGATGTCGACGAAGACGTCGAGGCCGAGGCCGATGCTCTCGGGATCGAGCCGGGCGGTATAGCCGGTGATGATCCCCGCCGCCTCGAGCGCGCGAATGCGGCGATGGCACGCCGAGGCCGAAAGTCCGACGATGTCGCCCAGTTCGGCCGCCGGACGCGGGCCGGTGCGTTGCAGCAAGTCGAGCAGCTTTGCGTCTATTCGGTCGATCATCGTGCGTCCTTGGGCCAATTCACGCAAAATCTGTGCGCATTCCTCGCGAATCCGGCCGGCATATGCAAGCACCTCGCGGGGCTTTTCTGCTAAAAGCGCCGACAAGTTTTCGGCGGCGCATGACGACCGCCGATGACATCCATAATCGGAGAGCGACCATGATCATCGGCACCCCCAAGGAAATCAAGAATCACGAATATCGCGTCGGCCTGACCCCCGAAAGCGCGCGCGAACTCGTCGTTCATGGCCACCGCGTGCTTGTCCAGACCGGCGCCGGCGAAGGCATCGGCGCACACGACCGCTTCTATGAACAGGCGGGCGCCGAGATCGTGCAGACGACCGAAGAGATTTTCGCCACGTGCGAGATGGTCGTGAAGGTCAAGGAACCGCAACCCGTTGAGCGCGCGATGCTGCGCCCCGGCCAGATCCTCTACACCTATCTCCACCTCGCGCCCGATCCCGACCAGACGCGCGATCTGATGAAATCGGGCGCCGTCTGCATCGCTTATGAAACCGTGACCTCTCCCCATGGCGGGCTGCCGCTCCTGAAACCGATGAGCCAGGTCGCGGGGCGCATGTCGATCCAGGCGGGCGCGACCGCGCTCGAAAAGGCGCATGGCGGCCGCGGCGTGCTCCTCGGCGGCGTCCCCGGTGTGGCGCCGGGCAAGATCTGCGTGATCGGCGGCGGCGTCGTCGGCTTCAACGCGGCGCAGATGGCGGCAGGGCTCGGCGCCGACGTGACCATCCTCGACCGCGATCCCGAAGTACTCGAACGCGTCGGCACCTTTTTCGAGGCGCGCGCCAAGACGCGCTTTTCGAACCGCGCCAACCTCGCCGAATGCGTCGCCGAGGCCGATCTCGTGATCGGCGCGGTGCTGATCCCGGGCGCCGAAGCGCCGAAACTCGTGACGCGCGAGATGCTCGGCACGATGCGCCCCGGCTCGGTGCTCGTCGACGTCGCGATCGATCAGGGCGGCTGCTTCGAGACGAGCCACGCGACGACGCACGCCGAGCCGACATATGTGGTCGACGGCATCGTCCATTATGCGGTCGCGAACATGCCGGGCGCGGTAGCGCGCACCAGTACCTATGCGCTCAACAACGTCACCCTGCCGCACGCGCTGCGCATCGCCGATCTCGGCTGGAAGGACGCTTTGAAGCGTGACGTGCATCTTGCGCAGGGTTTGAACGTTTGGAACGGTAAGGTGACGTTCGAGGCCGTAGCCGAAGCGATCGGAACCGATTATGTGCCTGTCGAACAGGCACTCGCCTGACAGGACCCGTGAAGGACATAGCAAGACGATGACCGACGAAGCGCCGCCTCCCCCGCCGCACGACGACGATAGGCAAGAAAATGAAGTGCTGCGCGCCGCGCGCGAGCAGCGGCAGCAAAAGGAAGCGGCCGACGCCGCCGAGGCGGCCGACGAGGACGCGGCCAAGGGTAAGCGCGGCTGGAAAACCGCCGCCGCGGCGGGCCTTGGTATCGGTTCCGCGGCGGTGATCGCCGCGCTGCTCTATGCGAACCGCGACAAGATCAAATAGGGCCGGCCTGAACGCCGGTTGGAGAAGGCGGCGGTGCGGCGCCCGAGACCCAATCGGCGATTTTGGGGTGGTCGGCCGCCGTTTAACATAACCGTCGCCCTCGCGAAGGCGGGGGCCGCTGGCGAAGTAGCGTAAGGCCGGTGGCGGCCCCCGCCTTCGTGGGGGCGACGGTTAGTATCGGTCGAAAGCCGTCGAATGGTTCTTGAAACCGTCATCGCAAGAATATTTGAATTGCAAATGACTCGCAATAACATATAAGCCCGCCGACGTTGCGCCAACGCGCGTTGAAAAGGGAATCGATGTACGCCTTCGTCGACCGGCCGGTGAAAAGCCTCTGTAACGCCGGGCGTTTCCTGCTCTGGGCGATGCGGGCGTGGGTTTCGGCCGCCGAGCGCGGGCGGTGTCCGCCGCAGATGTTGCACCGGGGATTCGCCGCCGTGAATGCGGCGGGAGCGCTGCCCGATTTCCATATCGCGATGGCGCTATTCGGCGGTGACGCCGTCGAGACGCTCATCCTCGCGCCGATGCCGTGCCTCCAGATTTCAGAGGATGAAGCAATTCTGCTTGGACTCTGGCGCGATATTTCGCTTGGGGATGCTGCAAATGCCCATGCGACGCTGGCCTTGCTGGCCGAGGGAGACAGCGTCGGCCCGATCGCAAAGGCGATGGGCGCCGCGATCGACGGGTTGATCGCGGCGGGATTCGATATGCCGGCCCTCGCGGCCGGCGCCATGACACATCAGGAAAGTCCAAAGTGATGAGTGACCGTATTGCCGAAGCCGCCAAGCTGGCCCCCTCCGCCTCGCTGACCGTCGAGGAAGTGCGTTCGGTGCGCCACTGGAACGAGCATCTGTTCAGCTTCACGATCAGCCGCCCGCCGAGCTTCCGCTTCCGCTCGGGCGAGTTCGTGATGATCGGCCTGCCGGGCGAGGGGCGCCCCCTTCTGCGCGCCTATTCGATCGCCAGCCCCGCCTATGCCGACGAGCTCGAATTCCTCTCGATCAAGGTGCCCGACGGCCCGCTGACCTCGCGATTGCAAAAGATCCAGCCCGGCGATCCGGTCTATCTCGGCCGCAAGCCGACCGGTACGCTCGTCGCCGATGCGCTGTTGCCGGGCAAGCGACTGTTCATGCTCTCGACCGGTACCGGGCTCGCGCCCTTCCTCAGCATCGCGCGCGACCCCGACATCTATGACCGCTTCAACCAGATCGTCATCGTCCATTGCGTGCGGCAGGTCAGCGACCTCGCCTTCCGCGAAGAGCTCGAAAGCCAGCTCGCGGGCGACCCGCTGGTGCAGGATCAGGCGCTGCTCCAGTTCCATTACTTGCCGACGGTGACGCGCGAACCCTTCCACACGACGGGGCGCATCGACGCGCTGATCGAGGACGGTTCGCTCTTCGGGGACCCGCTGACCGGCCCGACCGCGTTCGACCCCGCGACCGACCGCGTCATGATGTGCGGCAGCATGGCGATGATCCGCGATCTTCAGGCGCGTTTCGAGGAGTTGGGCTTCCAGGAAGGATCGAACGCGGCGCCCGGCGACTTCGTGATCGAGCGCGCCTTCGTCGGCTAAAGGTCTGACGGCTACCGGCGGACCGCCGGCGGCCGAAGCCTCTTAAAGATTTCGCCATCCAAGACGTGCGGTACGCGCGATCGATGATATAGTCGGCGCCGATGACGAACCGGACGGGCGGACATGACTGATGCAGTCCTGCATCTCGCGATCAATTTCGCGGGGCTGCTCGCCCTGATCTTGCTCTTATGGGGCGTCGCGACGCTTATCCGCGACGTCTCCTTCATCGACGCCTTCTGGGCGTTCGGCATGGTGCTGCTCGCATGGGGAACGGCGTGGCAGCCGGGGATCGAGACGCCGCATGCGAAGCTGCTCCTCGGCCTCGTGACTTTGTGGGGGCTCCGGCTCGCGATCCACCTCATGATCCGCTGGGCGCGCGACGGCGAGGATCCGCGCTACCGGAAAATGCTCGCGAACCGGATCGAGAAGCGGAAGTGGAGCTGGGCGAAGACCGCATTGCTCACCGTCTTCCTGACGCAGGCGCCCCTGCTGTTCGTCACCTGCCTGCCCGCGCAGATCGGCATCTGGGCGAGTGCGAACGCCCCGCAAGACATCGGCGTTCTCGGATGGCTCGGCGCCGCCGCGGCGCTCGCGGGTATCGCGTTCGAAAGCATCGGCGACGCCCAGCTCGACGCGTTCCGCAAGGATCCGGCGAACAAGGGCAGGGTGCTCGACACCGGCCTGTGGCGATATACGCGCCACCCCAATTATTTTGGCGACGCGCTGACCTGGTGGGGCATCTGGCTCGTCGTGCTCGAGCTTGGTTGGCAGCCCGCGCTTGCGAGCGTCATTGGACCGGTATTCCTGACCTTCACACTTACCAAATGGTCGGGCAAGGCCTTGCTCGAAAAGGGGCTGCACAAGACGCGGCCCGCTTATGCCGATTATGTAACGCGCACCTCGGGTTTCATTCCATGGCCGCCAAAGACCAAGGTTTAGGAGGCGAGGAAAGCCCCGCCGACGTCTCGGCGCTCGGCGACGCGCCGCGCATCCGCGCGATCCTGATCGAAGCGGCGCGCGCGGGGCGCAGCGTCAGCTACTCCGAACTGCTCGGCGATTTGGGTTTCCGTTTCACCCGCCCCAAGATGCGCGCGGTGTGCCGGACGCTGGAGGAGGTTGACCGGCTTTCCGCGCTCGAAGGCGAACCCGACTTGGCGGTGCTGGTGGTGCGCGAGTCCGACCGCTTGCCGGGGCAGGGCTGGTGGATCGGCGGCACGGCGCTGCTGCTCGGCTATGACGGCCCGTGGGAGGGCGCCGCCGCGGCGCGCTTCATTCGCGAGCAGCAACAGGCGGCGTTCGATTATTGGGAAACGCGATAGCGCGGCCGCATTCGGCCGGAAGGCGACGTCTCTTCTCTCGTCACCCCGGACTTGATCCGGGGTCCCGCTTGAAGCCGAAACCTGCTCACACGTCATACGAAGCGGGATCCCGGGTCAAGTCCGGGATGACGAAGGTCGGTGACGGTGTCCGCTTGCCACACCGGACTCCCCTTCTCGGGACCTGTGGCTCAATCCCCTACCAACCCCCGCGCCGCCAGCCAGCTCGCCAGCAGCGCGAAATATTCGGGCGAATCGGGCCGCTCGGTGCCGTCGTGCTTGGGGTCGAGCGAGGTCTTGAGGTCTTCCGATATCTGCATCGCATGATCGGCCCCCGCGATCACATGCACGTCCATATTGGGCATTTGCGGCGCGACGGCCTTCAATCGCTCGGCCGAATCGGCGACCGGCACGACCGCATCGTCGGCACCGTAGAGAATGAGGGTCGGCACGGTGACCGCCTTCAAATTTACCAGCGGATCATTGTCGATCTCCTTGCGCCATCCCGATACTTCGCGGTCGCGGAAGGTTTCGCCCATATAGAGATATTTGAACCATGGCTTGGTCTTGATCCCGTCGAGCTTTGCCTGCGCCGCGGCGCGGCTCACCGTGCCGCGCATATAATCGTCGACCGCCTTGCGCGCCGCGACCATTTGCTCGATGTCGGCCTCTGAATAGCCATTGGCCTTCAGGTGGTTGGTCGAGGAAAAGATCATCTGGACGTCGGCGGTCACCACCGGCGCCGATACCGCGACGACAAAGGCGATGTCGGGGCTGCGCGACCCGGCGAGCGGTGAAATCCAGCCGCCCTGGCTCAGTCCCCAAGTGCCGATGCGCCGCGGATCGATGCGCGGATCGCTTTTCAGGCTCTGGACGGCCGCGATCGCATCGTCGGCGAGGAGCGTGAAGTCGCCCCCGGCATCCTGAGTGCCCGACCGGCCCGATCCGCGCCGGTCATAGGTGAAGACGGCAATGCCGAGCGCCGGCAGGATCGTCTTGAGATGATCGTAGAGCGACGCCGAACCGAGTGGCGAGGACGCGCTGTGCGTCACCACAACCGCCGCGACGGGCTTGCCGCTGACCGGCAGATGGAGCGTCCCCGACAGCTTGGCGTCGCCGCTGGTAAAGCGGCGCTCCTCGGTTGCCACCTCGGTCGTCGCAGGCGCGCTCCAGGGCAGGCCGGGCGATTTCGGGCCGGCCAAGGCGGGTTGCAGCGAACCGAGGCTCGCCACCAGCGCGAACAGCGCGCCGGCGGTGCGCGTCACTTCTTCAGCCCGATCTCGCGCAGTCGTTCCTGCAAATAGTCGTCGGCGGTGATCGGCGTCGGATAGAGGTTCGGATGCGACGCGTCGATGCAGCTTTCGAGCGTTTCGATCGGATAGTCCGAGCGAAAGTGGAGGAAGAAGGGCATCGAATAGCGCGCGACGCTCGCGCGGCCCGCATCCGGGTTGCGGACGCGGTGCGTCGTCGAGGGCAGGCGGTTGTTGGTGAGCCGCTGGAGCATGTCGCCGACATTGACCGCCATCGCGCCTGGCGGCGGGCTGACGGGAAGCCAGCTACCGTCCTTGTCGAGGATTTCGAGCCCGGCTTCCTCGGCGCCGAGCAGCAGCGTGATCGTGTTGATATCCTCATGCGCCTCGGCGCGGATGCCCTTCGCGGGCGCTTCGACCGGCGGATAATGGAGCAGGCGCATCACGCTGTTGCCGTCGGCGACGCTGTCGTCGAAGAAATCGGGGTCGAGGCCGAGGTAACGCGCGATGCCCGACAGGAGGCGGGCGCCGACGCGGTCGAATTCGGCGAATAGCTTGTCATAGGCGGTGCGGAAGCCTTCGACTTCTTTCGGCCAGACATTGTTCGGCTGCTGCGCGGCGAGGCGGTGGCCCGCGGGCAGGTCGCGGCCGACGTGCCAGAATTCCTTGAGGTCGACTTCCTTCGCGCCCTTGGCGATCTCGGTCCCGAAGGGGGTGTAGCCGCGCGCGCCGCCGCCGCCGGCGATGTGATAGGCGCGCTTGACCTCCTCGGGCAGCGCGAAGAACGCCTTCGCCTTCGCCCAGGCTTCATCGATCAGCCCCGGATCGATGCCGTGATCGGTGATCATTGCGAAGCCGAAGCGTTCGAACGACGCCCCGAAATCCTTTGCGAACTGGTCGGCGGGAAGCGACATGGAAATGACGGGAACGGCAGCGGTCATGCGATTGAAGTCCATTTGAAAGGGGCGGCGCCCGCGGGCGCGTCATGAACCGGATTTAGGCGCTACGGCCTGCGCGCGAAAGGGAAAAAGGCGGTTCCGTCCCGCGTGTGGCTCGGCTAAGCCCACTCCATGAGCAAGCAATATTGGCTAATGAAATCCGAACCCGACGCCTATGCGTGGGACCAACTGGTCGAGGACGGCACCGGCATCTGGGACGGGGTGCGCAACCACAGCGCAAAGCTCAACATGATGGCGATGAAGAAGGGCGACGAGGCACTCTTCTATCATAGCAATATCGGCAAGGAATGCGTGGGGATCATGGAGATCACCGAGGAAAGCTTCCCCGATCCGACCGCCGACAAGGGCTCGCCCTGGGTCGTGGTGCGCGTCGCGCCGGTCCGCGCGCTCGCGCATCCGGTGACGCTCGCGGCGATCAAGGCCGACCCGAAGCTCGCCGACATGGACCTTATTCGCCAGTCGCGCCTGTCGGTCGGGCGCGTGACGCCCGCCGAATGGAAGCATATATTGAAGAAGTCGGAAAAGCCCGGGGGCTGATCTGTACTCCTCCCCATCGCTTTGCGACAGGGAGGATATTTATCAACCTTGCCGCAATTTCGCCTGCAGATGCTGGGCGACCGACACATGGAGCGGATGGACGAACTCGCAGCCGTAATTATTGCCGTCGGCACGACGGACGACGGCTTCCAAAGGCTGGAGCCCCGGCAAATTCACCCAGATATGCTTGCCGATCTTCGGCCGGAAAGACGTCACCATGCGAAAGCCGGTCGACGAGAGGTCGAACAATTCGACGTTGAAAGGGTTGAGTCCCGGTTCGCGGAAGCGCGCGCGCGCGGTTACCGGCGCGCGTTCGGCGCCGCGCGCGCCCTTTGGCGCCTTTTTGGTTTCGATGGTGCGATTCCCCAACACGGATCCGTCCCTGCATGTCGTTCCTGGTCGAAGCGAATTTAGGGCGCCGCTGGTTATCGCAAAGTGAAGCGATATGGTGAAGTTCGTCTATACCGGCGGCGTGTTGCCGACGGCCATCAACTGGCTGGGAAAGGGCGCTGCGAGCGCGACGGCGGCACGCCATTCGCCACTGAGCCAGGTTGCATGGTCTTCACGGTGCAGGATCACCGGCATGGCTTGCGGCTGATGATGCCCGACCAGCCGGTTCGCCTCGGTCGTCAGCATCGCGAAGCATGGCCAGTCCTCCCCCTGCCGCGCGATGCCGGCAAAGGCGAAGACCGGCTGCGAAGGCACGGAAAACCAATGTCGGCGCCGCGCGCCTTCGGATCCCGACCAATAGGCAAAGGCGGTCGCGGGGATCAGGCAGCGCAGTTCGGCATGGCGCAGCGTGCCGATCCAGAACGGGCTGGTCAGGTTGCGAACGTGCGTGACGGGCTGTGTGCCCCGCGGCGGCGGCGGGACGCCCCATAGTTTCGGCCGCAACCAGCGCCGCGACCCGCCGCGCCCGTCGCTGACGATCACCGGCGCGGGGCGGCCGGGCGCGACATAGTCGCCGGTCCATGGGTCGCCTCCCGCCTCGGCGCCGAACGCGGCGGCGATCGCGCTTGCCGGCGCATCGAGGCGATAAAGGCTGGTCATCGCGGGGTCCGTCAGTCGGTCCCGCGCACCCGCCCGCGCCCGGCCTTGATGCTGCTACGCGCCTTCTTGCTGTCGACGCGCCGCGCCTTCGCCGCCTTGCTCGGCTTGGTCTTGATCCGGCGTTCGGGGCGGACGAGCGCGGCGTCGACCAGATCGTTCAGCCGCGCGCGCGCATCGGCGCGGTTCGCTTCCTGGGTGCGAAAGCTGCGCGCCAGAATGACGAGTTCGCCTGCGGAAGTCATCTTGCTCCCCGCAAGCGTCTTGAGCCGGCGATAGGCGTCGGGCGGGAGGCCGAGCGCGAACACATCGACCCGCAGCTGGCACGCCGTCGCGACCTTGTTGACATTCTGGCCCCCCGGACCCGACCCGGCGAGAAACTTTTCCGTGATCGCGCTTTCGGGGATTTGAGGGTTCGAACTCATTACCAGCGGGCCCGAGGCGTCAAAATGGCGAAGATATCGGAGGGAAATGCCCGCCGAGGAACAGTGGTTCTGTTTCCAAGGACATGTTCGTTCGAGATCGAAGCCATTTTGACGTCCCTTCGGGATTTGATCGATTTTGCCCGGCGCTGCGTCGGCAAGCCTTGGAATATCGACATATACCTACGCCTTGCCTTCTTGCCCCGAACAAAATCGCTTCAAACCTCGGGCCCGCCGGTAATGAGTTCGAACCCTAACCACGCGTCGGCTCCGCTCCCTCCGGCGCCGCGAAGCCCAGCGCGACGAAGGCATCGGGGAAGGGCGCTTCGGCAATAATGGACGGCTTGACGTCACGTTTTACGACCAGCCGTTCGGCGTGGAGCAGGGTGCGCGTCTTCGTGCCGCCGCGGCCATAGACGGGATCGCCGACGAGCGGAAAGCCGAGCCCTTCGAGCGCGTGGACGCGCAGCTGGTGCGTGCGGCCGGTTTCGGGGCGGAAACGAAGCAGGCTGCGCTCACCGACAACCGCGAGCTTTTCCCAATGCGAGACCGATGGCTTGCCCTTCGGATCGCCGACCATGCGCCAGCCGGTTTCGGCGGTCGATATTTTGGCGAGCGGCAGGTCGATCGTGCCGCCCTCACCGTCGGGCACGCCATCGATAATCGCGAGATATTGCTTCTCGACCTCGCGGCTTTCAAAGGCGCGGGTGAAGCGGCCGTGGGCCTTCGGATTGCGGGCGAGCAGCAGGCAGCCCGAGGTGTCGCGGTCGAGCCGGTGGACCGGCAGCGGCCAGCGTTTGAAGCCGAAGCGCAGCAGGTCGAGATGGTTTTCGAGGCTGATACTGCCGTCGCGCGGCGCATCGACGGGAAGCCCCGCCGGCTTGTCGATGACGAGGGCCTCGCCGTCGAGGAAAAGAACACGATCTGAAAGGAGCATGGCGCGCTATAGGCGGCCTGCCGGTCAGTCGAAAGCGTAAACGTCCATCGCGAGCAGGCCATAGGTTGTGCTGGCGTGCAGCCGCTCGGCCTTGAACGGCGCCCCGCCCGCGCCCATCGCGACGAACAGCGGGAGAATATGGTCGGGGGTCGGATGATTGTCGGCGCCGTGCGGCGCGCGTTCGACGCTGTGCAGCACATCGTCGACGGCGCCCGCCGCCATGCGTTCGGCGATCCAGTCGGTGAAGTCGCTCACCCACACCGGCGCCGGCGCATCGATCGGCAGGCGCGCCGAAAACAAAGCGCGGAGGTTGTGCGTGATGCTGCCCGACCCGACGATCAGGACGTCCTCGTCGCGCAGCGGCGCGAGCGCCTGGCCGAGCGTATAATGCCATTCGGGCGAGGCGTTGGAATGGATCGAGAGCTGGACGACGGGGATGTCGGCCTTCGCGTAGATCAGAGACAGCGGCACCCATGCGCCATGATCGAGCCCGCGCTCGGGGTCGGCGGTGACGGCAAGACCATGGTCCGCGAGCAGATCGACGACGCGGTCCGCCAGCGCCGGATCGCCCGGCGCGGGGTAGCGCATCGCGAAGAGCTCGTCGGGAAAGCCGCCGAAGTCGTGGATCGTCGGCGGCGCGGGCGAGGCGGTGACCGTCGCGCGGCCGCCCTGATATGCCGCGTCATGATGCGCCGACACGACGAGGATCGCGCGCGGGCGCGGCCATCGGGCACCCAGCCCGGCGAGGAAAGTCCGCGCCGGGCTGGGCTCGAGCGCCATCATCGGCGAGCCGTGCGAAAGGAAAAGGCTCGGCAGACGGCGCATCGGTTCAGGCCGCAAGCTTCGCCGCGGTGCGCGCGACGCGCTCGCCGAGATAGCGGGCCCCGGCCAGATCGGTTTCGCTCGGCTGGCGCGAGCCGTCGCCATCGGCAATCGTGGTGGCGCCATAGGGCGCGCCGCCCTTGACCTCGCCCACGCCCATCTGGCCGGCAAAGCCATAATCGAGCCCGACGATCGTCATGCCGAAGTGGAGGAGGTTGGTGAGGACCGAGAAGAGCGTGGTTTCCTGTCCGCCGTGCTGCGACGCGGTCGAGGTGAAGGCGGCGCCGACTTTGCCGTTCAGCTTACCCTGCGCCCAGACGCCGCCCGCAGTGTCCCAGAAGCTCGCCATCTGGCTCGCCATGCGGCCGAAGCGCGTCGGGGTGCCGACGACGATCGCGTCGTAATTCACGAGTTCGTTGGGATCGCTGAGCAACGGATGCGCGGTGTCGGTCTTGAAGCCCGCCGCCTGCACCACGGCCGCGGGCGCGGTTTCTGCGACGCGGCGAATATCGACTTCGGCGCCCGCAGCGCGCGCACCTTCGGCGACGGCGTCGGCCATCTGCTCGATATGTCCATAGCTCGAATAATAGAGCACCAAAAGCTTAGCCATGATCATGTCCTTTCATTGAGAAAAAGCGGGAAGGGTGGGCCGCCGCCGGGGAGGGGGAGGGAGGGGCGGCGGCCCGAGGGGGTCATGCGGCCTGTTTCAGCCCGTCGATCGCAGTGGTGGCGCGGGCGATCGCCTCGCCGTCCATCTGGTGGCCGTCGGCGGCGATAAAATGCACGTCGGTGATGCCGATGAAGCCGAGGATATGCCGCAAATAGCCGCTCGCGAAATCGACCTGGCTGCCGAGCGGCACACCGCCCGACGCGAAGACGATATAGGCGCGCTTGCCCTTTAGCAGCCCTTCGGGGCCGGCTTCGGTGTAGCGGAAGGTGCGGCGCGCGCGCGTTACCTGGTCGATCCATGCCTTCAGCGACGCGGGGATCGCGAAATTATAGATCGGTGCGGTGATGATGATCGTGTCGGCGGTTTCGATCTCGCCGATCAGCTCTTCGGATTCGGCGAGCAGCGCCTTTTGCTCGTCGCTGCGCTCGGCTTCGTCGGTGAAATTGGCGCCGACCCAATTTTCGGTGAGGTAGGCGGGCGGGGTGGCGTTGAGGTCGCGGCGGGTGACGGCCGCGCCATAGCCTTGTTCGACGAGGCGGGCTTCGAGCTGGTCGGCGAGCAGGCGGGTCGTCGAACCCGAATTGCGGGCGCTGGCATCGATGCGAAGAATCTTGCTCATGGACTTGTCCTTTCGGGAGGAAGAGGTGGGCCGCCGCCGCAGGGAGGGGGGACAGGCGGCGGCCCGGGGGCTCGTCAGAGGCTGTCGACGAGCACCAGCTCGGCATCGTCGAGCGCCTCGACATGGATCGTGCCGACATCGCGGAGGGCGATGCCGTCGCGGGGATCGGCATCCTCGCCATTGACGCGGATGCGACCCTTGGCCGCGACCAGATAGGCATGGCGTCCGGCTTCGAGGTTGTAGGAGACGCTTGTCCCCGCATTCACCGTTGCCGCCGCCACACGGGCATTGGCGCGGATCGGTAGCGCGTCTTCGTCACCATCGATCCCGCTCGCCAAGGTCACGAACTGGCCCGAACGGTCGGCCTGCGGAAACTGGCGCGCGCCCCAGCCGGGATTGCCGCCGTCACGGTCGGGCATGATCCAGATCTGGAAAAGCGTCGTTTCCTCATCCTCGAGGTTGAACTCGCTGTGCGTCACGCCGGTGCCGGCGCTCATCACCTGGACATCGCCCGCCGCGGTGCGGCCGGCATTGCCCATCGAGTCGCGGTGGCTGATCGCGCCGGTGCGGACATAGGTGATGATTTCCATGTCGCGGTGCGGGTGCGGGGGGAAACCCGACTGCGCCGCGATGGCATCGTCATTCCAGACGCGCAGCGCGCCCCAGCCCATGCGTTTCGGGTCGTGATAGTTCGCGAAGGAGAAATGGTGACGGGCGTCGAGCCAGCCATGGTCGGCGTGGCCCAGCGTGTCGAATTTGCGGATGTCGATCATTGGCCTTGTCCTTTCTTTGTCGCCGGCGGCTTGCTGCCAGGCGGCTCATCTGTTGAGGACAAGATAGGCGTTTGGATCGTTTCGAAAATAGCGTAGATAGAAAACCATCGTTTCCAAATTTAAGTTGATGGGATAGGAAGCCCTTCCCCTTCAGGGGAGGGCGTAGGAGGATTTGAATGGCGTTTCCCGACTATGAAGGCTGGGCCTGTTTCGTCGCCGTCGCCGACGGCGGCAGCTTCACCGCGGCGGCGGCCGCACTTGGGCTGTCGAAGGCCAGCGTGTCGAAGGCGGTGACGCGGCTCGAGGCGTCGCTCGGCATCACCCTGCTGCACCGAAGTTCGCGGGTCGTCGCGGTGTCGACCGCGGGCGCGGGCCTCCTCGACGAGGCGCGCGCGATGGTCGCGGCGGCGACCGCCGCGACCGAGGCGGCGCGCGGCGACCGCGTTGATCTCGCGGGCCCGATCCGCCTCGCGGCGCCGATGAGCTTCGGGATCAAGGTGCTGGGCCCGCCGCTCGCGGCCTTCCTCGACCGTCACCCGGCGGTCGAGATCGAAGTGCTCTTGAGCGATGCGCGCAACGATCCGGTCGCGGAAGGGATCGATTTGACGCTGCGCATCGCGCCGCTCGCCGATTCAAGCTTGCTCGCACGGACGATCGCACCCGTCGCGGCCTCTGTGATCGCGAGCCCCGCCTATCTCAAGAAACATGGCGTGCCGAAGCACCCGCTCGACCTCGCGGACCACCGGCTGATCGGCTACGGCCACCGCCAGCGCGCGATGCCGCTCCATTTCCATCGCAAGGGTGAGGAGGCGACCGTGCTGCCGACGGGCCCCTTGTTCGCGAACAATGGCGATGTGGCGGTGCCGCTCGTCGTCGCGGGGGTCGGGATCGCCGCGCTGCCCGACTTCATCGCGGCCGACGCGCTGGCGTCGGGCGCGGTCGTCCCGATCCTCACCGACTGGTCGCTGCCGCAGTCGCACCTGCACCTCCTGTCGCCGCCATCGCGGCTGCGCCCGGCCCGCGTGCGCGCGCTTTCCGACCACCTCGTCGACACGCTGAAGATGTCCTGCACCGGGGCGCATGATCAATATATGGCCCTTCACCATGAAGGAAAAACGGGCTGAGCGACTGTTGCAAAATGGCCGCGACTCGCGGACTTCTGCGGGTTAAATCAAAATTAACCTTTTCCCTTCATTAGTTTCGTGGTTAATGTTCCGGCAGTCCTGCAACGGGGGTTGATCGGTGACATCCTTGATGGTCATGCGATCGGTTCGCGGGATCATCGTGGGAAATAAGGGGTGCCCAATGCGCGTACTGCTGATCGAGGACGAGCCGACGACCGCGAAAGCGATCGACACGATGCTCACGACCGAGGGCTTCAACGTCTATACCACCGATCTCGGTGAGGAAGGCTTGGACCTGGGTAAACTCTATGATTACGACATCATCCTGCTCGACCTGAACCTGCCCGACATGCACGGCTATGACGTGCTGAAAAAGCTCCGCACAGCGAAGGTGCAGACGCCGGTGCTGATCCTGTCGGGCATTTCGGAAATGGATTCGAAGGTGCGCTCCTTCGGCTTCGGCGCCGACGATTATGTCACCAAGCCGTTCCACCGCGACGAACTGGTCGCCCGCATCCATGCGGTCGTCCGCCGTTCGAAGGGCCACAGCCAGAGCGTGATCAAGACGGGCAAGCTGGCGGTCAACCTCGACACCAAGACGGTCGAAGTCGATACCACCCGCGTGCATCTGACCGGCAAGGAATATCAGATGCTCGAGCTGCTGAGCCTGCGCAAGGGCACGACGCTGACCAAGGAAATGTTCCTCAACCACCTGTATGGCGGCATGGACGAGCCCGAGTTGAAGATCATCGACGTCTTCATCTGCAAGCTGCGCAAGAAACTCGCGCTGGCGTGCAACGGCGAAAATTACATCGAGACGGTCTGGGGCCGCGGTTACGTCCTTCGCGACATCGACGACGAAGGCAATGAGGTGCGCCGCGTCGCCTGACGCGTTACGCTTCAACGATTACCCGAGGAAACCCGGCGCGGAGCGATCCGCGCCGGTTTTCTTTTGCGCTATTCCTGAATCCGTTCGCATCGAGCGAAGTCGCGATGCTCCTCGGGCCGGGTGCTAAGTTGATGGGTGTCTCGACTTCGCCCGACACGAACGGAATGTGAGGATGGCCGGTTGCGGCCGATTGCGGACCGAGCAATCCTCGTCACCCCGGACTTGATCCGGGGTCCCGCTTACGGTCGAAGTCAATGAGTGCGTCAAAAAGCGGGATCCCGGATCAAGTCCGGGATGACGAAAGGGGGAACGTCCGCTCACCACCCCAACACCGCCGTCTTCCCGCCAAAAGAAAAGGGCGGCATCCCTTCGGACGCCGCCCTTGATCTCTTAACGAAGCTGCGAAGCTCAGGCTTCTGCCAGGTCCTCGTCATATTGTTCGACCGGACCCGAATCCTGGCCCTTGGCATCGACGTCGCGGTCGACGAATTCGATGACCGCGATCGGCGCCGCGTCCGAGGCGCGGATGCCGGCCTTGATGACGCGGGTGTAGCCGCCGTTGCGATCCTTGTAGCGTTCGGCGAGGACGTCGAACAGCTTCACCAGCTGCGTGTCGTCCATCAGGCGGCTCATCGCGAGGCGGCGGTTGGCAAGGCCACCGCGCTTGGCAAGCGTGATCAGCTTTTCGATATAGGGACGCAGTTCCTTCGCCTTGGCGACGGTGGTCGTGATCTGCTCATGCTTGATGAGCGAGGCCGACATGTTGCGGAACAGGGCCGTGCGATGCGCGCTCGTGCGCTGCAGCTTCCGGCCACCCGATTTATGACGCATAATCCATTCCTTCGTTTGTCAGAGGGGCCGTGTGAGGTACCCCAAGCCAGGTCGATTAAAGGGCCGACCCATTCCCGTCCGCTTAAGCCCCTCCTCTTCAGAGGAGGGGATAAGATCAGCCCAGCAGCTCCTGTTCGAGCTTCTTGGCCATTTCTTCGATGTTTTCCGGCGGCCAGCCGGGGATGTCCATGCCGAGGCGCAGGCCCATCGACGACAGCACTTCCTTGATTTCGTTCAAGGACTTGCGGCCGAAGTTCGGCGTGCGGAGCATTTCGGCCTCGGTCTTCTGAACGAGATCACCGATATAGATGATATTGTCGTTCTTGAGGCAGTTTGCCGAACGGACCGACAGTTCGAGCTCGTCGACCTTCTTGAGAAGGAAGCGGTTGAGCTGGTTGACGTCCGATTCATCGGCGGTGGTCGACGGCGCCGCCATGCCGATGAGGCCGCTATCGTTCATCGCTTCTTCGAAGTGGACGAAGACCTGGAGCTGGTCCTGAAGGATGCGCGCTGCGTAAGCGACGGCATCTTCCGGGGTGACCGTGCCGTCGGTTTCGACGGTCAGGTTCAGCTTGTCATAGTCCAGTTCCTGGCCGATGCGGGCGTTGTCGACCTTGTAGGCGACCTGACGCACCGGCGAGTAGAGCGAGTCGACCGGGATCAGGCCGATCGGCGCGTCGACCGGACGGTTGGCGGTCGCGGGAACATAACCCTTGCCGGTGTCGGCAACGAGTTCCATGTTCAGCGTCGCACCATCGTCGAGGTGGCAGATGACATGGTTCGGGTTCATCACCTTGATGTCGCCCGACACCATGATGTCGCCGGCCTTGACGGTCGCGGGACCGGTCGCCGAAAGCTGAAGCCGCTTCGGGCCTTCGCCTTCCATCTTGAGCGCGATCTGCTTCACGTTGAGCACGATGTCGGTAACGTCTTCACGCACACCGGCCAGGCTCGAGAATTCGTGGAGCACATTCTCGATCTTGATCGACGTGATCGCCGCACCCTGGAGCGACGAGAGCAGCACGCGGCGCAGCGCGTTGCCGAGCGTCAGGCCGAAACCGCGCTCGAGCGGTTCGGCGACGAAGGTCGCCTTGCGCTTGCCGTCGCTGCCAGCCTTGATTTCCAGGTTGCTGGGCTTCTTCAATTCCTGCCAGTTCCGGATATTGACAGTCATGGATTTCCCTTTGCTTTGGGCGGGACGGATGGGGTCGGCCATCTGTCCAGCGAGGATTTTATACGGGCGGCGCCCCGGCGGTGAGGCGCGCCCGGAAAGACGTCAGACGCGGCGGCGCTTGGCCGGGCGGACGCCATTGTGCGGGATCGGCGTCACGTCGCGGATCGACGTGATGTGGAAACCGACCGCCTGCAGGGCGCGGAGCGCCGATTCACGACCGGCGCCGGGGCCCTTGACTTCGACTTCGAGGGTGCGGACGCCATGTTCGGCGGCCTTCTTGCCGGCGTCTTCGGCGCACACCTGAGCGGCGTACGGGGTCGACTTGCGGCTGCCCTTGAAGCCCATCATGCCGGCGCTCGACCAGGCAATCGCATTGCCCTGCGCGTCGGTGATGGTGATCATCGTGTTGTTGAAGGTCGCGTTGACGTGGGCCACACCCGACGAGATATTCTTGCGTTCGCGCCGACGAAGGCGCTGCGGTTCACGAGCCATGATGAAATCCTAACCTGTATCCTGAAGCTGGCCGGAGTGCTATTTCGAGAGCTGCCTCCGGCGGAGAAGTAAGGAAATTCGTCCCCCGGACGAATTTTAAGATCTTACTTCTTCTTGCCGGCGATCGGCTTCGCCTTGCCCTTGCGGGTGCGCGCATTGGTGTGCGTGCGCTGGCCGCGGACGGGAAGGCCCTTGCGATGACGCAGGCCGCGATAGCAGGCGAGGTCCATCAGGCGCTTGATGTTCATCGCCGTGTTGCGGCGAAGGTCGCCCTCGACCGTGTGGTCGGCGTCCAGCGTTTCGCGGATCTGGAGGACTTCGGCGTCCGACAGATCCTGAACGCGGCGGCTGTGGTCGATGCCCAGCTTGTCGGCGATGTCGACGGCGGTCTTGCGACCGATGCCGTGGATGTAGGTGAGCGCGATGATCACGCGCTTGTTGGTGGGCAGGTTGACGCCCGCGATACGTGCCATTGGTAACTTTCTCCTGCTCCACGGGGCACGCTGGCAATCGGCCCCATCTCAAAGCGTCTGAATTTCCAACGCAAAAAACGGACCACGATGCGCACGAAGGCGCTTCGCCGTCCGGTCAGGCTGTCGGAATGTCCGCGCAATTAGGGTGAGTCGCGCGGAAAGTCAAGCGAACTGCGGTGGATTGCGGTGGGTCCTCCCTGTGGCGAAGCCATGGGGGAGGGGGACCGCCGAAGGTGGTGGAGGGGCCGCGCCCTGGCGTCGTTGTCCCTCCGTCAGCGGCTGCGCCGCTGCCGCCTCCCCATCGCTGCGATCATTAGGGCTGTGACGTCAGCGCCACCGCGCGGTCGTGCAAGCGGCCGACCACCGCCCGGTGGATTCCGGGTGCGCAGGCGATGACGCCGAACGCCTGCGCACGCGGCGTGTTGAACCTCAGCGGCTCGCCAAAGGCATCGGTGACCGTCGCACCCGCCTCAGCCGCGATCAGCGCCGCGGCGGCGACGTCCCATTCGAATCCCCAGCGCAAGGTCGCGACGAGGTCGGCGCGGTCGTCGGCAACGAGCGCCATGCGCAGCGCAATGCTGTTCGGCTTGGTCACCATGATCAGGTCGCGGTCGATTTTGGGTAGGCTGTCGGCGGGCACGCGCGATCCGTCAAAGATCATGCGGCGGCTGGCGCGCAGCGTCTCGCCGTTGAGCGTCGCGCCCTTGCCCTTTTGCGCGACCCACAGCTCGTCGAGTGCGGGAGCGTAAAGCACGCCGAGCTCGGGTGCGCCGTCGATGACGAGCGCGACCGACACGCACCAGCCCGGACGGCCGCGGATGAAATCGCGCGTGCCGTCGATGGGGTCGACGCACCACATCGCGCGGCACGACAGCCGGTCCGCATTGTCGGCGGTTTCCTCGGACAGCCAGCCCGCCTCGGGCACCATCGCACCGAGCACCGCTTTCAGCCGCGCGTCGACCGCCAGATCGACGTCGCTCACCGGATTGTCGTGCGACTTGTGCCACACATCGACCGCCTTGCCCTCGCCGCGCCAGCGCGCCATCGCCATGTCGCCGACCTCGCGCGTCGCGGCGATCATCGCTTCCAGGTTGCGCGCGGGCATCCGGCCGCCCCTTTAGCTGCTCGCGACGGTCATGCCGTCGATGCGCAGGGTCGGCGCGTTGGTGCCGTGGCGGAATTCGAGGTCGCTCGCCGGGACCAGCGCGGCGAACATGTCGATCAGATTGCCCGCGATCGTGAATTCGGCGATCGGCCCCGCGAGCGCGCCGTCCCTGATCAGGAAACCCGAGGCCCCGCGGCTGTAATCGCCGGTCACCGGATTGACCCCCTGGCCGATCAGCTCGGTGATATAGACGCCCTCGGAAATGTCCTCCATCAGCGCCGCCGGCGTCGCGCTGCCCGCCGCAAGATGGAGGTTGCTCGCGCCGACCCCAGACGCGCCGCCGCCGCGGCTTGCATGGCCGGTCGGCGTCAGGCCGAGCTGCTTCGCCGATGCGGTGTCGAGCAGCCAGCCGGTAATCCGGCCGTCCGCGACGATGTCGCGCGCCGCGGTCGGCAGGCCCTCGCCGTCGAAGGCGCGGCTGCGCAGCCCGCGCGGACGATGCGGCTCGTCGCGGATGACGATGCCGCTGTCGAACAGCATCCGCTCTTCCTTGCCGAGCAGGAAGCTCGTCCCGCGCGCGATTGCGGGGCCGGCGATCGCGCCGAGCAGGTGGCCGACGATGCTGCTGCTGATCCGGGGATCGAGGATGACCGGCAGTTTGCCGACCGGCGCCTTGCCGGGATTCAGCCGCGCGACCGCGCGCGTGCCGGCGCGCGTCCCGATGTCGGCGACGCTTTCGAGGTCGGCCAGATGATGCGCGCTGTGCCAGCCGTAATCGCGCTGCATGTTCGCGCCTTCGCCCGCGATGACGCTCGCCGACAGGCTGTGCCCGCTCGACCCATAGCCGCCCGCGAAGCCGTGACTGGTCGCGAGCGCGAAGCGCGTGCGGCTGTGGCTCGCGCTGCCGCCTTCGCTGTTGGTGACGCCGGCGACGGCGCGTGCGGCCTCCTCGACGCCAAGCGCCGCTTCGCGCAGCGCCTGCGGGTCGGCTTCGCTGCCGTCGTCGAGGTCGAGATCGGGAACGGCGCCCTTGAACAGCAATTCCTCGGGGGCGAGGCCGGCATAGGGGTCCTCGGGCGCCTCGCGCGCCATCGCGACGCAGCGGGTGACGAGCTTCGCCAGTTCATCCGCGTCCATATCGGCGGTCGAAACGCTCGCGCTGCGCTGCCCGACGAAGACGCGCAGCGAGATATCCTGCCCCTCCGACCTTTCGACATCCTCGAGCGCGCCGAGCCGCATCGAAACCGACGTGGCGGCATTGCAGTAATAGAGGGCGTCGGCGGCATCGGCGCCCGCCTTGGCGGCGGCGTCGCAGAGCATCTGCGCGCGGTCGAGAGCTTCGGAAACGGTCAGCATGTCCGCGCCCTATACGGCGCGCGGGTCAGCGTCAAACCTGGCTGCGGGTGGTTAGCGCGCGATCGCCGCGATCGCGTCGGTTGCCGCGATCGCGCCGCTGATCCACAGGAACGGCAAAGTCAGCGCGGCGAACCACAAGCGGCGCACGTCGCGGCGGAAGCGCGCGTGCAGGCCCCAACTCGCGAGCGCCTGGCGGCTCAGATGATACCAGTGGCGTTCGGTCGACCGTGCGACCGGCAGCGCGAGCGCGAGCAGCATGACCAGCGCGACGACGATGAAGGCGGACGGCGCTCCGGCGGCAACGACGCTCATCACGAGCCAGATCTGCAGCGCGGCGAAAGCGAGGAGGGCGGCGGCGGCATGCCATGTCATTCGGCGGCCGAGACTCCGTGCCGGCGGCACGCTGACTGCCGTGCGCCTCCACAGGCGCGGTCCAAATGCTGATGCCATATTACAGCCCCCTAGGCTGGCGATTCCCAGAACCGCACGTTTTGCCCCAAAAATTCCCAAGTCAAGACAGCTTGCCAGCGATTCGTTAATTTTTGCACTCAATTCGGCGCGGATTCGCAACCAAATCGCGCCGAATCGCAAAAAATGCCGCAATATTGGCAATATGCGCTGCCGCTTGGGCCGGCAAACAAGGGATAAGGGGGAGGCCTGCCGATCAGCGCTGCGGCGGCGTCGGCAGCGGTTCAGCGTCGGCCTCGTCGGGAGCGGTCGGTGCGATGGGAGCCTCTCCATTGGCCTGGCGTTCGAGATCCTGGGCGGCCTTCTGCCGTTCGGCAAGCGCGCGCTCTTCGGCGACGACCGCAGCCTCGACCTCTTCGGCCGCAGCGTCAATGCCCGCGAGGCGCTTAGCGCGCTCGTCGGCGATCATCGCCTGCCAATCGGTCTTGTCGGCGGCGCGCTGTTCGGCGCGCGCGCCCGCGACGAGCGCCTGCGTGCAACCGGTGAAGCCGCCAAGCCCGGTCGGCGAGCAGCTGTCGGTGCCGAAGCGGCCGACGCGTTCGAGGGCGACGACCTTGTTCGCCCAGGCTTCGTTGCGCGGGTCGAGCGGATCGCCGCGCAGCATCTCGGGCACGCGATAGCGTTCGGCTTCGGGCAGGCGGTTACAGACGACGATTTCGTCGGGGCTCGACTGTTCGCACTTGTCGTCGCCGTAAATGATGACCTGGTTGATCTTGTCGGCGTCCGCCGACGCTTCCTGCGCGGCGGCGGGCAAGGCGGCGGCGCTGCCGGCAAGGATCAGCGCGAACAGGGGGAGGCGGGTCATCGGATATTCCTTTGTCAATTTGACGCGGCGTGGCACCGCGACCCTGCATCGGTCATGAACGACGCGGGGGCTTTTCTGTATCAGATACGTTTCGACAGCGCGATGGCTGCACGGCAACCGGCGCGGATCGCGAGGCTGAGAATCGGGTAGCCGGGCGCGCTTTCGGCGCCCGCCTTCAGCGCGGCCTCCTTATGCTCGATCTCCTCGGCGCGAAAATCCTCGACCGCGGCGCTGAGTTCGGGGTCGCGGTCGCCGAGTTCGTCCAGCTGATGCTGATAGTGGCGGTCGATCTCGGTCTCGACCGCGGCGGTGCAGGCCATCGCCGCGCGCGGACCCATCGCGGCGGTCACCGCGCCCAGCGCGAAGCCCGCGACGTTCCAGACCGGCTGAAGCGCGGTCGGGCGCACGCCGCGCCGCGCGATCATCGCGTCGAAAAACTTGCGGTGCCGCTCTTCCTGTTCGGCCATATGCGCGATCTCGCGCGCCATCGGGTGGCGGTCGCCCATCACCGCGAGCTGGCCGGCATAGATGCGCGTCGCGCCATATTCGCCCGCCTGATCGACGCGGATCATCGATGCGGTGTGCCGATTACTCTTTTTCGGGGCGTCGGTCATGCCGCCGATGTGCGCCCACGGCGCAGCAAGGTCAAGACGAGCGCGGCGGCGGCGAAGGAGAAGATCGCGTTGAACCCCGCGAGCGAAATGCCGAAAAGCGACCATTGCACCGCGTCGCAGCGGATCAGCGGCGCGTTCATGATCGAATCGAGCGTGACGGGACCCGCGCCGCCGGTCGCGCAGGTCGTGATGCCTTCCCAGAAGCCATATTCGACCCCCGCGTGGAAGACGCCGATCGCGCCGCTGACGGCGATCGCGACGGCGGCAAGCAGGGTGAGCGCGCGCATCGCCTTGTCGCTGCGGCGAAGTAGCAGCGCCAGCAGCGCGAGCAGGATCGCCGCCTGATGCGGCCAGCGCTGCCAATAGCACATCTCGCACGGATGCAGGCCAAAGCCATATTGCGAAACGAGCGCGCCGCCATAGAGCAGGAGTGGCGCCGCGAATGCGACGAAGGGCGCGGCCAGGCGCGATGTCAGCATGTCCGAAATGCCCTCAGTTGCGACGCGCGGGCTTCGCACCGGGTTTTCCGGCCTGCGCCATGCGCGCC
>CBINGC010000038.1:0-37671 GCA_966250105.1 uncultured Sphingopyxis sp.
AAAGCGGCCATTGGCACTTTATCTCCGCATTCCCGGCTTCTACGGTCGCGCCATGCAGCGACGCTCGACGATCAAACTGGCTGGAATGACGTCCGCCCTTCTAGCCCTCTCGGCGTGCGCCGGCGGCAACTATCGCCCGGTAGCCGACACCCCCGTGCGGATCGGGCCCGCCTATACGATCCGCGGCGCGACTTATGTGCCCGCCGCCGCGCCCGCCTATGACGCGCTCGGCTATGCGAGCTGGTACGGCAGCGAATCGGGAAATCGCACCGCCAATGGCGAGCAATTCCGCCCCGGCTGGATCACCGCCGCGCACACGACGCTGCCGCTGCCGACCTATGTCGAGGTGACCGCGCTCGATACGGGGCGGCGGATCATCGTCCGCGTCAACGACCGCGGCCCCTTCGCGCGCGGGCGGATCATCGACCTGTCGCGCGGCGCGGCGGAACAACTCGGCATGAAGGCGCAGGGCCACGCCCCGGTGCGCGTGCGCCGCGTCGAGCCGTCGGAGAAGGATCGCGCGCGGCTGCGCAAGGGCAAGCCCGCGGCGTCGCTGGCGCCCATCCCCGAGCGCGAGTTGTTGCGGCTGCGCGCGCGGCTCGCCGCCGGAGCGCGCTGAGCGCCATCGCATTCATGCTTGCGTCGGTGAGAGTGCCCGCCCAAAGCGTCGCGAACAACAATGGGAGGGGCATCGCCCGTGGATCTGGCACCCTATCGGCAGCATCGGCGCATCCTGACCGCGAGCCTCGTCGGCACCGCGGTCGAATTCTACGATTTCTATATCTATGGCACCGCGGCGGCGCTGGTGTTCGGGCCGCTCTTCTTTCCCGAAAGCTCGATGTCGGCGCAGCTGATGTACAGTTTCATGACCTTCGGGCTCGCCTTCTTCGCGCGGCCCGTCGGCGCGATCGTCTTCGGCCATTATGGCGACCGGATCGGGCGCAAGTCGACGCTGGTGGCATCGCTGATGCTGATGGGCGCCTCGACTTTGCTGATCGCATTCCTGCCGACCTATGCGATGGTCGGGTGGGTCGCGCCGCTGCTGCTCTGCATCCTGCGGTTCGGGCAAGGCTTCGGGCTCGGCGGCGAATGGGGCGGGGCCGCGTTACTCGCGGTCGAGAATGCGCCGACCGGGTGGAAATCGCGCTTCGGCATGTTTCCGCAATTGGGCGCGCCGGTCGGCTTCATCGCCGCGAACGGGCTTTTCCTGCTTCTAGGCCTCGGGTTGAACGACGCCGATTTCGCGGCATGGGGCTGGCGCATTCCGTTCCTGCTGTCGGCGGTGCTCGTCGGGCTGGGACTATGGGTGCGGCTCAAGATCGGCGAGACGCCAGATTTCGCCGAAGCCCTGGAAAAGGAAGCGCCGGTCGCGGTACCACTCGGCGAGTTGTTCCGGCACCATCTGGTCGCGGCGCTCGCGGGGACTTTCGCGGTCGTCGCCTGTTTCGCGATTTTCTATCTCGCAACCTCCTTCGCGCTCGCGCACGGGACGACGGCGCTCGGCTATCCGAAGGAGCAGTTCCTGCTGATCCAGCTCGGCGCGATCCTGTTCATGGCGGTCGGGATCATCGTCGCCGGATATTGGAGCGACGCGTCGAGTGCGCAGCGCGTGCTGAGCTGGGGGTGCGGCGCGACGATCCTGATCGGTTTCCTGTTCGGGCCGTCGCTGGCGTCGGAAAGCTGGCCGCTGATCTTCCTCGGGCTGGCCGCCGCGCTGTTCGTGATGGGGCTGGTCTATGGCCCGCTCGGCAGCTGGCTGACCGGGCTGTTCCCGGTGCGCGTGCGCTACACCGGCGCGTCGGTCGCGTTCAACGCCGGGGGCATTTTGGGTGGCGCGATGGCACCGATCGTCGCGCAAGCGCTCGCCGAGCGCGGCGGGACCGAAACCGTGGGCTATTATCTGGCGCTCGCCGGAATCGTGAGCTGGCTCGGCCTGCTGATGGTGCGGCGGATCGCTAGGCCGGCCTGAGCAGCGTCAGCTTTGCCTTGCCGACCTTGCGTGTCGCGTCGATTTGGAAGCCGGCAACCTCGACCGCTTCCTTCTCGGCGGTCTCGATCGAAATCAGGCTGTCCGGGCCGATCCAGCCGAGGCGACCCAGCTTGTCGAGCGCAACGCTGCCCGCGCCGGTCGCGTAGGGCGCATCGAGCATCAGAAGATCGTAGGTACGGCGCGCCGGGCCCAGTGCGAGAACCGACCCGGCGCGAATATCGGCGCGCGCCGCTGCCCCCAATGTGGCCAAATTCTTGCGCAGCGCGTCGAGCGCATCGCGGTCCTGCTCAGCAAAGAGACATTGCTCGGCGCCGCGCGACAGCGCCTCGATCCCGAGCGCGCCCGAACCTGCAAACAGGTCGGCGACGACCAGCCCCTCGAAACTGCCGAGACGGCTCGTGAGCATCGAGAAGAGCGTTTCGCGCGTACGGTCGGCGGTCGGCCGCGTTGCGTCATTCTTCGGCGCGAGCAGCTTGCGCCCGCGCCATTCGCCGGCAATCACCCGCATCAGCTAAGACGCCGGCGAAATTTGAACAGCTCGTCGCGCGGCACGACGTCGACCGCGCCCATGTCGAGCCCGGCGAGGGTGAACTCGCCATAGCGGGTCCGGATCAGGCGGCTGACCTGTAGCCCGAAATGTTCGAGCACCTTGCGGACTTCGCGATTCTTGCCCTCGGTCAGCGTCATTTCGACCCACTGGTTGCGCCCCGTGCGGCGTTCGAGATTGGCGTCGATCTTGCCGTAACGGACGCCGTCGATCTCGATCCCCATCGCCAGTTCCTCGAGTTGCGCCTGGCTGATGTCGCCGAAGGCGCGGGCGCGGTAGGTGCGCTCCACTCCGCTCGCGGGGAGTTCGAGCTGGCGCTTGAATTCGCCGTCGTTGGTGAGCAGCAGCAACCCCTCGGTATTATAATCGAGGCGGCCGACGGGCATCAGGCGCGGCAGACCCTTGGGCAGCAGATCGTAGATTGTCTTGCGCCCCTTGGGATCGCGCGCGGCGGTGAGGCAGCCCGCGGGCTTGTGAAAGCGATAGAGGCGCGTCGATACCGGCTTGGCGACCGGATTGCCGTCGACCGTCAACCCGTCGAGCGACGACAGGAGCGGCGCGGGCTGGGCGATCACCTCGCCATTGAGTGCGATGCGTCCTTCCTCGATCATCCGCTCGACGTCGCGGCGCGAGCCGACGCCGGCGCGCGCGAGCAGCTTCGCGATGCGCTGCGGCCCGTCCTCGCGTTCCTCGGCGGGCTTGGATTTGAGCGCCGACGCGGCGCCGCGCGCGGCACGGCGGCCCTTCGGGGCGTCGCGGTCTGCGGCGGGGCGAGGGGACGAGCGGGGCGGACGGCGGGTCGTCATCGGAACGGATGCGGCTTTCTTGTCGTTTTCAGAAGAATAGTGTTGCGTCGTGACCACGCCCATAGCCGGAAAAGACCCGCTTCGTCGATGGCAAGCAGAAGCGATCTTGCGGGAGGGCGCGGAGCGAGTCATGGCAACGTCAAAGGGAGTAAATATGCGCTTCGCGTCCCGCCCGACCTGCATCAAGCGGCTGCTGATCATCGAGGATGATCCGCTGACCGCGTTCGACAATGAGCATACGCTGAAGATCGGCGGGTACGAGATTGTCGCGACGGTCGATTCGGGCGAGGCGGCGGTGGCGGTCATGGCGGCGGAGCCGGTCGATGCGCTCGTGCTCGACCTGGGGCTTGCGGGCCATATGACCGGGCGCGAAGTGGCGCGGCTGGCGCGCGACCGTGGGATCGCGGTGCTGCTGGTGACCGGACAATGTCCCGCCGACGCCGAAGAGATCGCGGTCGCGTGCCTCGGCAAGCCGCATAGCGCATCGGCGCTCGTCGCGGCGCTGAAGGCACTCGAAACGATGATCTGTAAGAATGAGCCGCCGCGCAAGGTGAGCGGACTCACGACCTTTTGGCGTCCCGCCGCGGCTTGAGCGCGCCCAGCCGATAAATCACCGCTTCCAATTTGGGATCAAGCCTCTAGGCCTTGGTTTGACGGGCATGCGGCGCGCTCTGCCGCAGCGGGAGGTGCAGGTTTTGCAGCAAGATATTTCGACGCCGCCGCCGCAGAGCTGGTGGCACAGCATCCGGCCCTATCTCGAACGGGCACCGCTGGCGGCGCTGTTGCTGGGTATTTCGTCGGGTTTTCCCTTCGCGATGATCGGCGCGACCCTCACCACACGCCTTGCGCAGGACGGATTCGAAAAATCCTCGATCACCGCCTTTTCGCTGGCTTTCCTTGTCTATAATCTCAAGCCCTTGTGGGCGTGGGTGGTCGATGCGGTGCGCCTGCCGATCATAGGCCGTCTCGGCCAGCGCGTCTCTTGGCTGATGCTGGCGGCGGCGCTCGTCATACTGGCCGTGACGAATCTGGCGATGGTCGATCCGCAGCATGTCGGGCGGTCGCCGGTCGGCCAGTTCATGCAATGGTTCGGCCTGGGCCAGGAGGGCGAGCTTGCGGCGCTTTTCGAAATGGCGGTCGGTGCCATACTCGTCGGGTTCGCCGGCGCGACCTTCGACATCGTCATCGATGCCTACCGGATCGAAATACTGAAACCAGAACAACTTGGGGTGGGATCGGGCATGTCGCAATATGGCTGGCGCCTAGGGTCCACCGCGGCGGGCGGCTTGGCGCTCGTCTTCGCCGCGCGCTACGGGTGGGAAGCCGCCTATTTCGCCTGCGCGATGTTCGCGCTGCCCGCCGTGATCGCCGCCTTCTGGGTCGGCGAGCCCGAACGCCACCGCGAGGCGATCACGCGCGAAGGACGACCCGGCATCATCGCCGGGATCGTCGGGCCCTTCACCGAATTCTTCAGCCGCCATGGCGCGTGGCTCGCGCTGTTATTCATCCTTCTGCACAAGATCGGCGACACGCTTGCCAATCTGACCTTGCGGCTGCTGCTCGATGATCTCGGCTTCAGCAACGACGAAATCGCGATCTATGACGTCGGCATCGGCTTCTGGGCCTATTTCATCGGCATCTTCATCGGCGGCGTTCTCCACGCCCGGATGGGGATGAAGAAGTCGGTCTTGCTGAGCCTCGTCCTGATGGCCGTCAGCAACTTCAGCTTCGCCTTGCTGGCCGCGGCGGGGCACAGCAATTTGGGCCTCGCCGCGACGATCGGCTTCGAGAATATCGCGAGCGGTATCGGCGGGGTCGTTGTCGTCGCCTATTTCTCGGCGCTGTGCGACTTGCGCTTCACCGCAGCTCATTATGCGCTCATCAGCTCGGCGGCGAGCATCGTCGGCCGCTTCCTGACCGGAACGACCGCGGGGACGATGATGGAGGAGTTCGGCAATGTGAACTTCTACCTCTTCACCGTCGCGGCCGCTTTGCCGGGCATATTGCTGTTCTGGATGATGATGCGCAAAGGGTTGGTCGACCTGTCGGTCGGCACCGCGGGCAAGGTACAGGCCGGCGAGGAAGTGCCGGCCAAGCCAGCGGCGTAACCGAACGAGGTCGTTACAGCGGGTGTTCGCCGTTGAGGTCGAGCACCACCCCGGCCAGATAGAGCGAGCCGCAGATCAGCACGTCCGCCGCGGGGCGATGATCGGCGATGAAGCGCAGCGCGGCGGTCACGTCGTCGCGCGGCTGCGCATCGACGATACCAAGATCGGACTGGACCTGGCGGCACAAATCCTTCGGGTCATGATGTTCGTGACCGGGAATCGGCGCCGCCTGAAACGATGCGATATGGCGCGCGAAAGGCCGCAAGAAACCGAGCGCGTCCTTGTTGGCCAGCAGGCCGCAGACGATGTGAAGCGGGGCATGCCCCTCCAGGGCCGCCGCCAATGCGACGCCGGCATCGGGGTTGTGGCCGCCGTCGAGCCAGAGCTGCCGACGCTGCGGCAGAAGCGCGGTAAGCGGTCCCGCGCCTAGCCGCTGCATCCGCCCTGGCCAAAAGGCCTCGGCAACGCCCCGCGCAATCTCTGCGTCGCTCGGTCGCGGGTCGGGGGCGAGGCGCAGCATCGCGATGGCGAGGCCCGCGTTGCGCATCTGATGCGCGCCGGTCATGCGCGGGCGTAAAGGCAGCGCGACCGAACCCAGTTTCGAACTCCAGCGGAAGGCGTCGCCTTCGGGTTCCACGCTCCAGCCGCCGCCTTCGGGAAAGAGCGTGGCGCCGACGTCGGCGACCTTGGCGGCGATGGTGTCGCGCACATGCGGTGGATAGGCGAGCGTCGCGACGGGCGTTTCGGGCTTGATGATCCCGGCCTTTTCCCAAGCGATGCGCATCGCCGGATCGTCCGGCGTTCCCGCTTCGGGGGCGAGCAGGAAGGCCTCGTGATCGATGCCGAGCGAGGCGATGCCGCAGACCGCCGGCGGCGGGATGATGTTGGTGGCGTCGAGGCGGCCGCCTAGCCCGACCTCGATGATGCAATCGTCGGCGGGAATGCGGGCGAAGGCGAGGAAGGCGGCGGCGGTGGTGACCTCGAAGAAGCTCGCTTGCAGGTCCGCGGCCTCATCGAGCACCTCCTCCAGCAGCGCCGCGAGCAGCGCGTCGTCGATCAGCTTACCCGCGAGGCGGATGCGCTCGTTGAAGCGGACGAGATGCGGGCTGGTATAGGCGTGGACGCGGCGCCCCTTCGCCTCGAGGATCGCGCGAAGATAGGCGCAGGTCGACCCCTTGCCGTTGGTGCCCGCGACGTGGAAGGTGCGAGGGAGCTGGAGCTGCGGATTGCCGAGCCGCGCGCAGAGTTCGGCGATGCGTTCGAGCCCGAGAATGTCGCGCCCCGGCGACAGCGCGGCGAGGCGATCGAGCTGGATCTGGACGGCAGGGTCTGACGAAGAGGCGTGGTCGGGCATCGTTAGACGGAGCCTATCAAAATTCGTCATTGCGAGCGTAGCGAAGCAATCCAGGGCGGTTTACGCACTCACTGGATTGCCGCGTCGCTGCGCTCCTCGCAATGACGAGGATTATGGACGGTTAAGCCGCCTTCTCGGGCGCGAGATAGCCGATCAGGCGACCGAGCGTTGCTGGCAGGTCCTTGCGGTGCACGACCATGTCGATCATCCCGTGATCGAGCAGATATTCGGCGCGCTGGAAGCCCTCGGGAAGTTTCTCGCGGATCGTATTCTCGATCACGCGCTGGCCCGCGAAGCCGATCAATGCCTTGGGCTCGCTCATCTGGATGTCGCCGAGCATCGCATAGCTGGCGGTGACGCCGCCGGTCGTCGGATCGGTGAGCAGCACCACATAAGGAAGGCCCGCGCGGCGCAGGCGCGCGAGCGCCACCGTGGCGCGCGGCATCTGCATCAGCGACAGCGTGCCTTCCTGCATCCGCGCACCGCCCGCGGCGGTGATCGCGATATAGGGAACGCCGCGCCGGATCGCGTCCTCGACCCCCGCGACAAAGGCTTCGCCGACGGCAACGCCCATCGAACCGCCCATGAAGGCGAAATCCTGCACGCCGATGACCGCGCCCTGGCCGGAGATGCGCCCGAACGCATTCTGATAGGCGTCGCGGTCGCCGGTCTGCGCGCGCGCGGCCTTGATGCGGTCGACATATTTCTTGGTGTCGCGGAACTTCAGCGGATCCTCGGGCGCGGCGGGAGCCGCAATCAATTCGTGCAAGCCGCCGTCGAACAGCTGCGCGAAACGCTCCTTGGCGCCGATGCGATCGTGATGGTCGCAGCGCGGGCAGACGTTCAGATTGTCCTGCCATTCCTTGACGAACACCATCTGCTGGCACTGGCGGCACTTGTGCCAGAGATTGTCGGCGGTGTCGCGTTTCGCCCCGAAGGGCAGCGCGTTGCGAACGCGGTCGAGCCAGCTCATGCGGCGATCTCCTTTGCGCCGTGAATAGCATCGGCAAGGGTGCGGGTGAAAGCCTCGACATGTGGCGCCGCGGCGTCGCCATGCTCGGCAATGATGTCGATGAACGCCGATCCGACGACGACGCCGTCGGCGACGCGCGCGATCGCCGCGGCCTGTTCGGCGGTGCGGACGCCGAAGCCGACCGCGACGGGCAGGTCGGTTGCGGCTTTGAGGCGCGCGACCGCGTCGTCGATGCTCGCCTGCGCCGCCTGTTGCTGGCCGGTGATGCCGGCGACCGAGACATAATAGAGGAAACCGCCCGCGCCATTCAGCACGTCGGGCAGGCGCGCGGCGTCGGTGGTCGGGGTGGCGAGGCGGATCAGGTCGACGCCCGAGGCGCGGAGCGCGGGCCCGAGTTCGGCGTCTTCCTCCGACGGGATGTCGACGCAGATGACACCATCGACGCCTGCTTTGGCGCATTCGGCGGCAAACCAGTCGGGGCCGCGGATCGTCATCGGATTGGCATAGCCCATCAAGACGAGCGGGGTGTCCGGGTGGCGCTGCCGAAACGCGGCCGCGATCGCGAACAGGTCGGCGGTCGTCGTGCCCTTGGCGAGGCTGCGCAGGTTCGCCGCCTGGATCGCGGGGCCATCGGCCATCGGATCGGTGAAGGGCATGCCAAGCTCGATCACATCGGCGCCCCCCGCAACGAGCGCGTCGAGGTTCGCGGCGGTGTCGCCGTCGCCCGCGGTGATGAAAGCGACGAGCGCGGGGCGCGGCTTTGCGAAAGCGGCGGCGAAGCGGGTCATCGAGATGGAGTCCTCAAATAAAAGACTATCGCAATCACGGCGGCGATAGTGGCATTATAGGCCAATCTCGCGGGGGCAAGATTCCAAGCACTGAAATTAAAACCATAGCGAAACAGCAGGTCGACGAACGACAGCGCGACCAGAAAAATACAAAATTCGGTTAGAATCCGAACTGGCGTTGATCGCTTCACAGTTTCACCCCCAGCGCATCCGCCACCGTAAAGATGTCCTTGTCCCCCCGGCCCGAGCAATTGACGATGATGATCTTGTCTTTGCCCAGCGTCGGGGCGATGCGTTCGGCGGCGGCGATCGCGTGGGCAGACTCCAGTGCGGGGATAATGCCTTCGAGTTTGGTCAGCTTCTGGAAGCTAGCCAGTGCCTCGGCGTCGGTGACGGGCTCATACCGCACGCGGCCGATTTCGTGGAGCCAGCTATGTTCCGGCCCGATGCCCGGATAATCGAGCCCCGCCGAGATGCTGTGCGCCTCGGTAATCTGGCCGTCCTCGTCCTGGAGCAGATAGGTCTTGTTGCCGTGGAGTATGCCCGGGCGTCCGCCCGCGAGGCTGGCGGCGTGCTTCTTGTCGAGACCCTCGCCCGCGGCTTCGACGCCGACGATTTCGACGCCCTCATCGTCGAGGAAGGGATGGAAGAGCCCGATCGCGTTCGAACCGCCGCCGACGGGGGCGATCAGCATGTCGGGCAGCCGCCCTTCGGCTTCCAGTATCTGCGCCTTGGCCTCGTCGCCGATCACCGACTGGAAATCGCGCACTAGCTCGGGATAGGGATGCGGACCCGCGACGGTACCGATGATGTAGAAAGTGTCGTGGACGTTGGCGACCCAGTGGCGCAGCGCCTCGTTCATCGCGTCCTTCAGCGTCTTGGCGCCGCTCTCCACCGCGACGACTTCGGCGCCGAGCAGCTTCATGCGGAACACATTGGGCTGCTGCCGCGCGACATCGACCGCGCCCATGAAGATGGTGCAGGGCAGGCCGAAGAGCGCGGCGACGGTCGCGGTCGCGACGCCATGCTGGCCTGCACCGGTTTCAGCTATGATCTTGGTCTTGCCCATGCGCTTGGCGAGCAGGATCTGGCCGATGCAATTGTTGATCTTGTGCGCGCCGGTGTGGTTGAGATCCTCGCGCTTGAGGTAAATTTTCGCCCCGCCGAGGTGCTCGGTCAGCCGCTGCGCGAACCACAGCGGGCTTGGGCGGCCGACATAGTTTTTGAGCAGATCGTCGAACTCGGCCTTGAACGCGGGGTCGGCCTGCGCAGCGCGATAGTGGCGTTCGAGATCGAGGATCAGCGGCATCAGCGTTTCGGCGACATAGCGGCCGCCGAACTGGCCGAAATGGCCGCGCGCGTCGGGGCCGGAGCGAAGGCTGTTGGGTAGCTGGGTCATCGACCCGCCGCTTTAAGGAAAGCCGCGATCTTGTCCACATCCTTGACGCCCGGCGCGCTTTCGACGCCCGACGAGACATCGACGAGCGGCGCGCCGGTCGCCGCGATCGCTTCGCCGACATTGGCGGGCGTGAGGCCGCCCGCGATGCCCCAGTCCATCGTGTGGCGATGGCTTTTGAGGAGCGACCAGTCGAACCGGGTGCCCGTCCCGCCGGGAAGGGCGGCCGCAGGGGCGTCGAAGAGGATGCGATCGGCAATTCCGTGATATTTCTGCATCCGCACCAGCGTCTCGGCATCCTTCAGCCCCACCGCCTTCCAGATTTCGGCGGGTGCGAGCCGTTTCACGACCGCAAGCCATTCGGGCGTCTCGCTGCCGTGGAACTGAATGATGTCGGGGCGCACCATGCCGAGCGCATCGCCGGTCAGCTGCTGCGAGGCGTTGACGAGCAACAGCGCCACCTTGACGTGCGGGCCCGCGCGCTTGCGCAGTTCGGCCGCGGTCTTGAGGTCGACGTGGCGCGGGCTCGGCTCATAATGGACCAGCCCGATATGCGTCGCACCGCCGCGAATGGCGGCATCGAGTGTTTCGGGCGTCTTGAGCCCGCAGATTTTGACGAGAGGGGGCATAGTCATCCTATCCTTTCGTCACCCCGGCGCAGGCCGGGGTCTCGCCGTTGCGGCTGAGCGCACCGTAGAGATCCCGGCCTGCGCCGGGATGACGGGTGATTGCTAAAGCGTCGCTTCGATCTCGCGCGCGGCAAGGTCGGGGTCGGGCGACTGGCTGATTGGCCGGCCGACAACGAGGATCGACGCGCCGTCCGCCATCGCCTGCGCCGGCGTCACGATGCGTTTCTGGTCGCCGGTCTTGCCGTTTGCGGGGCGGACGCCCGGGACGACGAAATAGCCACCAGGCCAAGCCTTGCGCGCCGCCTTCACTTCCTGGCCCGAGCAGACGATGCCGTCGAGCCCGGCTTCGCGCGCGAGCGCGGCGAGGCGGACGACCTGATCGTGCGGGGTGCCGCCGACGCCGATGTCGTCGAGATCGGGCGCGTCGAGGCTGGTAAGCACGGTGACGGCGACGACCTTCGTATTCGCCCCGGCCACCGCCTTCGCCTCTTCGAGCATAGCGCGGCCGCCCGCGGCGTGAACGGTCAGCACCGTCGGCTCGAGCGGGCGCAGCGCCTGGATCGCCTTCGCCACCGTATTCGGAATATCGTGGAGCTTGAGGTCGAGAAAGATCGGCAGGCCGAGCTTCGCGATTTCATGCACGCCGTGATGGCCGTTCGCGCAAAAAAATTCGAGGCCCAGCTTCAGCCCGCCGACATGCCGCCGCACCTTCTGCGCCAGCGTCAGCGCGGCGTCGAGGTGCGGGGTGTCGATGGCCAGATAAAGCGGCGAGGTCATGGCTTGTCCGTGGGGAAAAGATCGTTGGGGGCAGGCGGAATGTCGTTCACCGGCGCCGCGGTGGAAGCAGGGGCGGGCGTTACCGGACGGTTCGCAAGCGCGCGCAGGTCGGCCGCCTGCCGCTCGCTCGCGTCGAGGCGGCGCTTCAGCGACCAGCGCGTCGTGCGCAGCGCGATCCACATCGGCACGCTGCCGATCAGGAACGACGCGAAGATAACGACGGGAAGCTTGGTTTCCGCTTCCCAGCCCGGCCAGATCGTGACGGTTACGACTTGCCAGTTCGCCATCGCGAAGATGACGAGCACGGCGGTCAGCGACACCCAGATGATCGTACGCAGGATTCCCACTTCGTCTTGCTCCTCTGTCGATCCGTCGACGACCCTATGACAGAATGCCGCGTGTTTCCAGCCCGCCGCTATGCGGCGCCGAACACCCGGTCGAAGATCGTATCGACATGCTTCATATGATATCCGAGGTCGAAAAGTTCCGTAAGCTGGTCCGCCGACAGCCGCGCGGTGACGTCGGCATCGGCTTGGAGCAGTTCGAGCAGCGAGAGCTGGCCGTCCGATTCCCACACTTTCATCGCGTTGCGCTGGACGAGGGCATAGCTGTCCTCGCGGCTGGCGCCCGCCTGCGTCAGCGCGAGCAGTACGCGCTGCGAGTGAACGAGGCCGCCCATGCGGTCGAGATTTTTCTGCATCCGCGCAGGATAGACGAGCAGCTTGTCGACGACGCCGGTCAGCCGTCCAAGCGCGAAGTCGAGCGTGATCGTCGCGTCGGGTCCGATGAAGCGTTCGACCGACGAGTGGCTGATGTCGCGCTCGTGCCACAGCGCGACATTCTCCATCGCGGGAATCGCGGCACTGCGTACCATGCGCGCCAGGCCGGTGAGGTTCTCGGTCAGGATCGGGTTGCGCTTGTGCGGCATCGCCGACGAGCCCTTCTGTCCCGGCGAGAAATATTCCTCGGCCTCGAGCACTTCGGTGCGCTGGAGGTGGCGGACTTCGACCGACAGGCGCTCGATCGACGAGGCGATGACGCCGAGCACCGCGAAGAACATCGCGTGGCGGTCGCGCGGGATCACCTGCGTCGAAACGGGCTCGATCGCAAGGCCGAGCTTGGCGGCGACATGCGCTTCGACGCGCGGGTCGATATTGGCGAAGGTGCCGACCGCGCCCGAAATGGCGCAGGTCGCGATTTCGGCGCGCGCGGCCTGGAGGCGGAGTTTGCAGCGCGAGAATTCGGCATAAGCCTCGGCCAGCTTGAGCCCGAAGGTGACGGGTTCGGCGTGGATGCCGTGGCTGCGTCCGATCGTCGGGGTGAGCTTATGCTCATAGGCACGGCGCTTGATCGCTTCGAGCAGCGCGTCGAGGTCGGCCAGAAGAATGTCTGCTGCCTGGCTGAGCTGAACCGCGAGGCAGGTGTCGAGGACGTCGCTCGACGTCATGCCCTGATGCATGAAGCGCGCCTCGTCGCCGACATTCTCGGCAACCCAGGTCAGGAAGGCGATGACGTCATGTTTGGTTATCGCTTCGATCGCGTCGATCGCGGCGACGTCGATCGCGGGGTTCGTCGCCCACCAATCCCACAGAGCCTTGGCGGCGGATTTCGGGACGGTGCCGAGTTCGGCGAGCGCGTCGGTCGCGTGCGCTTCGATCTCGAACCAGATGCGAAAGCGATTCTCGGCCGACCAGATCGCGGTCATTTCCGGCCGTGCGTAACGCGGAACCATTGAATTTCCTTCCTTTTCGGGCGTCTTGTCGCGGAATCCCCGCGTAACCGGGACGGGGCGCCCCGTAGCAGGGACGGGGCGTTTCGCCAAATGTCCAGCGACCGCAACTTTGCCGAAACACGGTGGGTTGATCTTTCGCCCCATCAGAAAGGCGACCGCCCAATCAAGGTCGCCGATACAGGAGAATGAATGTGTTGAAACAAGTGCTTTTGATCGGCGCAGCGGCCGTCAGCTTCCCCGCCCTGGCCCAGACCACGGCTCCGACTGACGAAGAATCCGCGCCCACGACCCAGTCGCCGCCGGCGCCCACCGATACGACCACCCCTGCGCCGGATGGCACCCCAACGGACGAAACCGCGCCCACCGATGAGGCGCCGACCGAGGACGCCGTCCCTAGCGACACTCCCCCCGCGGCCGAGCCGACCCCTCCGGCCGACCAGCCTGCTCCGGACGATGAGGAAGCGCCCGAATCGGAACCGGAATAAACCGACCCACTGGAGATAGATCATGTTGAAACAAATGCTTTTGATCGGTGCCGCCGCCGTGAGTTTCCCGGCGCTGGCCCAGACGACCCCGCCGGCTTCGGATCCGATGAACCCGCCGACGACGACGGAGCCGGCCCCGATGCCGGACACCACGACGCCGGACACGACCAGCCCGGCGCCGGCGCCCGATACGACGACGCCGGACACCACTAATCCGGCTCCGATGCCTGATTCCTCGACACCACCGGCGGCGACCGAGCCCGCCCCGTCGGGTGCTGCGGCGGCGACGCCGACCCAGATTGCGCAGATCGTCGATCAGGAATTCCCGACCTATGACGGGGACAAGAATGGCGATCTCAACGAAGCCGAATTCGGCGCGTGGATGAAGAAGCTGCGTGCCGCGACCGACCCCGCCGCCGATGTCGAATCGGCCGAGGTGACAAGCTGGATCGGTCAGGCCTTCGCATCGGCCGATGGCGACAAATCGGGCGGTGTGAACAAGACCGAACTCACCGGTTTCCTGTCGCGCGGCGCCTAAAAGCGCCTCGCGGGGTGGTGCGGCCGTCGGAGCGATCCGGCGGCCGCATCGCTGTTCATGCGGCGCGCACCGGCTGTTCGACCGCGACGATCGTCAGCCGATGCTCGATGCCGCCGCGATCGGGCCAGTTGATCGACTGGCCAACGCTCAGCCCGATCAAACCCGCGCCAACCGGCGTCAGGATCGACATGCGCCCGGCGGCGATGTCGGCGTCGGCGGGATAGACGAGGCGCACCGTTCGCTCTGCGCCGCTCTTTTCGTCGAGGAAGGTCACGCTGGAGCCCATCGTGACGACATCCGGCGGTATGTCCGCACGATCGCAGATCGCAGCGCGGTCGATCTCGTCGAGCAGCAATTCATAGAAGGAGATCGAATCGCGCTGGTTTTGCAGCGTGAGTTCGGTCAGCACATCGGCTTCGCTGTCGATCATGCGGATCAGGGGCATCGCGGCCCCATTCTTGTTCTTCTTGGTCATGGCGCGGACTTTCCGGAGGGCGCGCGGCAGTTTGCCACGCGCGGCAATTTGGGACGGTAAGGTGCCCCGGGCTCGGGGCGATCGCGCCGGAACCCGGGGCTAAATGCCCGCGAGGAGCTGTCCCCCGTGGAAACGGAAGCGGAGAAGGCCGCGTCGAATCTGCATGACGACAAGATGTGCTTGCAAGCGGCCGAAGTCAAATAGCGACGATGGTCCGCTTAGAGCAGCCCCATCGCCCGAAAGCTGCGGTAGTCCGAACCGCCGATGATGATATGGTCGTGGAGCGCAATTCCCAGCTTTGCCGCCGCCCCTGCTATATCCTTGGTAATCGCGATATCCTGCCGGCTCGGTTCGGGGCTGCCGCTCGGATGATTGTGGACGATGATGAGCGCCGAGGCGCCGAGTTCGAGCGCGCGTTTGATCACCTCGCGGACATAGATGGCCGACTGGTCGATCGACCCCTCGCTCGCGAGCTCGTCGCGGATCAGCATGTTGCGCGAATTGAGATAGAGGATTCGGACGCGCTCGACGTCGATCGGCCCCATGTCGGCGCGCAGCCAGTCGAGCAGCGCATCCCAGCTGGACAGCAGCGGCTTGTCGCGGAACTCGCCTTTCAAAAGGCGCAGGCTGGCGGCCTGGACGATCTTGAGCGCGGCGATGCCGGTGTCGCCCAGCCCGTCGACGCGGCGCAGCGATTCGGGATCGGCGCTGACGAGCTGCGCCAGCGAGCCGAATTCGCGCAGCAGCGCCTTGGCGAGCGGCTTGGTGTCGCGGCGCGGAATCGCGAGCGCGAGCAGATATTCGACCAGCTCGTAATCGGCGAGGCCCTCGGCGTCGTCGAGCAGGCGCGACCGCAGCCGCGCACGATGCCCCAGATGATCCGGCGTGTCCCCCATGGCGCGTCAATAACCGCCTTGTGAGGCGCACTCAACGATCATAGAAAAAGGAAGATGGCGAACCGGATCAATTTCTTGCAGCGAAATATGATGTCCGGCGTTTCTGCCCTGAACGGGGTTCGGGTCGAGGGACGAGATTTTGCCGCCATGACGTCATCGGCCGATTACCATGACTGACCCGGCGGACGGCGCGAAGCCGCGGTTCAAATATCGCACGCTGCTGTTCAGGAAGCGGTGGCTGACCGCCGGCGCGGTGATCATCCTCGTCGCCGGGGTGTGGATCGCGCGCGAACCGATTGCCGACGAGTTCATCAGCGACCAGCTCGACAGCCGCGGCGTTCCCGCGCGCTATACGATCGAGCGGATCGGCTTTCGCAGCGAGATATTGTCGAACATCGTCATCGGCGACCCGAAGCGGCCGGACTTGACGGCGACGCGCGTCGAAGTCCTGCTCGGCTATGGTTGGTCAGGGCCCTATGTGTCCGGGATCAACGCCGAGGGCGTCCGGCTTTATGGCCGCTTCGCGGACGGACGCTTGTCGTTCGGCTCGCTCGACAAGTTTCGCGATCCGGAAAGCAAGGATCCCTTCGCCTTGCCCGATTTGTCGGTCGCGCTTCGCGATGCGCGGGCACGGGTCGAGACGCCGTGGGGCGACATTGGCGCGGCGCTCAATGGTAGCGGCAATCTGCGCCGCGATTTCACGGGCAAGCTCGCGCTCGTCGCGCCGCGCGTCAAGGCGTCGGGATGCGATGGCGACGATGTCAGCTTTTATGGGACGCTGCTCGTCCGCGATGTCCGGCCGCAACTGGTCGGTCCGCTGCGCGGGGGCTCGCTCCGCTGCGCCGAGGGCAGCGTCAGCGCGGCGTCGCCGCAAGTCGCACTCGACCTTTCATTGTCGGAGGATCTGCGAAGCTGGAAAGGCAAGGCCGACGCCAGCATCGTGCGGCTGATTGCGGGACCGGTCGCGGCCGACCGGATGGGGCTGCGCGCCAGCTTCGATGGCACCGCCGTGCTGACAAAGCTTGATGTCGACGCCGACATGGCGCGCCTGCGCGGCCCCGATTTCGCGGCCGAGACGGTGAATCTCGAGGCCGAGGGCAGCGTCGGCAGCGCGGCGCCGAAGTTCGACGGCCGCATCGCTTTCGCCCGCGCGACCGGCAGTGCGGATTTGCGCCGCTCGCTCGCGGAAAGCGCGCGCGGGCTGGCCGGGACGCCGGTGGGGCCGCTGGCCGCGAAGGCGATGGCCGCGCTCAGCCGAGTGCTGGCCGATGCGAGCGGCAGCGCGGGTTTCGCGCTCGCGGGCGAGGGGCCGACCGCGCGGGTCGACCTGATCGCGCCCGAACTGACGAGCGCGAGCGGCGCCCGCTTCACCGGCGGCGCGGACAGCCGCATCGGCTATCTCTATGGCGCCGACGAGCCCGCCGTGATTGCCACCGGCCGCTGGACCATCGACGGCGGCGGTCTGCCCTCGGGCACGCTAAGCATCGCTCGCAACGAGGATGGGCGGGTGACGGGTTTGGCCAGCTTCGAACCCTATAGCGCCCAAGGCGCGCGGCTCGCGCTCACGCCGGTGCGTTTTTCGGGCGGCGCCGGCGGCTTGCTTCGCTTTGCGACGACGGCGGCCTTGTCGGGGCCGCTCGCCGGTGGGCGGGTCGAGCGGCTGACCGTGCCGCTGAATGGCTTTCTCGCGCCCACGGGCGCGCTGGCGCTCGACGGCGGGTGCAGCCGGGTCGCGGCCGACCGCATCGAGGTCGGCGGATTCAGGCTCGGCCGCAGCGCGCTCGACCTGTGCAGCCGCCCGGGCGCCCCGCTGCTCAGCGCCGGGCCGGGCGGCCTGCGCGGCGATATTCGCATCCCGCGGATCGCCCTGCGCGGTGCGAGTGGCAGTTCGCCGTTCAGCCTGACCAGCGGCCCCGCGAACATCGACCTCACGGCGATGCGCTGGTCGCTCGCGCGCGCCGACGTGCGGATGGGGGAGGGCGAAAGCGTGACGCGCTTCGCCGCCGATAGCCTGAGCGGACAGGCGACGCCGCAGGGCATGGCGGGCGACCTTCGCGGCGCGAACGGCAAGATCGGCGCGGTGCCGCTCAATATGAGCGAGATCGCCGGCAAATGGCGCTTCGCGGGCGGCGCGCTGACGCTCGACGGCGGACTGTTGCTCACCGACGCGGCGCCCGATCCACGCTTCTTCCCGCTCGTCAGTAGCGACGCCAACCTGCGTTTCGCCGACGGGATCATCGAAGCGAAGGCCGGCTTCAACGAACGAAAGACCGGTACGAAAATCCTCGACACGCTGATCCGTCACCGCTTCGCCGACAGTAGCGGTTCGGCGGACCTCACCGTCAAAGAACTCCGGTTTAACGAGGCGTTCCAGCCCGACCAGCTCACCAGCCTCGCACTCGGCGTCGTCGCCAACGTCCAGGGCTCGGTCGTCGGCGATGGGCGGATCGAGTGGACCGCGGACGGAGTCACCAGCCGCGGCACCTTCGCGACCGCCGACACCAGCCTTGCCGCCGCCTTCGGTCCGGTGACCGGGCTGACGACGACGCTCAGCTTCGACGATCTAATCGGCCTCAAGTCGGCGCCCGGACAGATCGCGAAGATCAAGGAGATCAACCCCGGCATTCCCGTGATCGACGGGGAGATTGAATATCGCCTTCTCGGCGACAACCGCGTCCGCATCGAGGGCGGAAGCTGGCCCTTTGGCGGCGGCACGCTGTTGCTCCACCCGACGATGCTCGATTTCAACGCCGACAAGGCGCGGCGGCTCTCATTCGACATCGTCGGGGTCGACGCCGCGGTGTTCCTCCAGAATTTCGGTTTCGACAATATCAATGCGACCGGCGTATTCGACGGAACGCTGCCGGTCGAATTCGACGGGCTCGGCGGGCGCATCGTCGGCGGCCGCATCGATTCGCGCGCCGGCGGCGGCACGCTCGCCTATGTCGGTGAATTGTCGAACCGCAATCTCGGCACGATCGCCAATTTTGCCTTTGGCGCGCTGCGCAGCCTCAAATATGACGATCTGACGATCATCTTGAACGGGGATCTCGACGGCGAAATGGTGACCGACATCCGCTTTGGTGGCGTGGGGCAGGGCGAAGGCGCGATGCGCAATTTCCTCACCAATCAGGTCGCGAAACTGCCCCTGGTCTTCAATGTGAAGATCAAGGCGCCGTTCCGCCAACTGCTGACGTCGGCGAAGGGATTCTACGACCCGTCGCTGCTGATCGAACAGAATTTGCCGGCCCTGATGCGGGCCCAGGAAGAAGCCGAAGCCGCCGCGCGGGGAGAAACTGCCCCCGTTCAGCCACCAGAAAGCGAGCCTGTGCGATGAAGAGAAGCAAGAGTGGAGCAAGGAGGCTGGCCATTGACGTCAGGCATGTTGCGGTGATGATAGGCGCGCCGACCCTGATGGGGGCCCTTGCGGGCTGCGTGCAGATCGACACGCCCGACAAGCCGATCGAGATCAACCTGAACATCAACATCCGGCAGGAAGTGGTGTACAGGCTGGATGGCGACGCCAAAAAGCTCATTGAGCAGAATAGCGAGATATTCTGATGGGGAAGAATGTGATGCGTATGACGAAATGGAAACCGACCGGATGGGCGCTCGCGGCAGTTGCGGCGACCGCCACGGTTGCTGTAGCCGTGCCGTCGGCGATGGCGCAGCGCGACCCGGCCTATGCCGCCGCGCGCGCCGCTGGACAGATCGGCGAGCAGCCCGACGGTTATCTGGGCTTTGCAACGACGCCGACCCCGGCGATCCGCGCGCTGGTGCAGGACCTCAATATCAAGCGGAAAGCCGCCTATACCGCGAGCGCGCAGTCGACCGGCAGCACCGTCGAGCAATTCGCGTTCACCAGCGGCTGCAACCTGATCGCGAAGACCAAGCCGGGCGAGAAATATCAGACCCCGGGTGGCGCCTGGAAAACCCGCGACGCCAGCCCGCCCGAACGCGACGCGCGCTGTCCGTAAAATCCGCAACCGAATAACGGAGCCCGCGGGCTCTCAATGCCGCCGCGCCCCTAAACGCGGCGGCATTTTTATGCACACAAGCAGAAGCATTGACTTAATGGGGCGGCGTTCCTAAACGGACCGCGCCTTAGGGGTCCCCCGAATTTTCGGGCCTTTTTTTGCAGGCGGAATCGGGAGTTTCCGGTTTCGTTTCAGGAGGATGGCGCAAATGACGGGGAATGGCAGCGATCCGGAACTTGGCTCTGAGGATTCGCGCCTGGTCTCGCTCGAAGAGCGATTGGACCGGGCCGAAGCCGCAGAAGCAAAACGGACCGCAGCGAACGCCGGACCGGAGACCGATGCGAATTATAAGCTCGGTAATCGCGTTCTGGCCGAGTTGCTGGGCGGGATCGGTGGCGGCGCGCTGGTCGGTTGGACGATCGACCATTTCGCCGGCACGGCACCCTGGGGCCTGTTGGCGGTGCTGTTCCTTGGAATAGCCGTCGCCTTCAGGAATATATTTCGGATTGCGAACGTTCGGCCCAAAAAGCCGGACTGACAGGATTTTAGGCGAGGTATCGCGTGGCGGATCAAGGCAAAGTGGACCCGATGCACCAGTTCGAGGTGCAGAAGATGTTCGACATGTTCCATGTCGGCAATCATGAGGTTGCCTTTACCACCAGCGCGATGTGGATGGTGATCGCCGGCCTCTTGCTGTGGGTCTTCATGATCGGCGGGATGAAGCGCCAGCTCGTTCCCGGCCGCTGGCAGGTCGCCGTCGAGGGCTTCACCGGCTTCATTTCCAGCATGATGAACGCGAATATCGGTCCTGAAGGCCGCAAATATACGCCCTATGTCTTTTCGCTCTTCATGTTCATCCTGATGCTGAACGTGATTGGCCTGATGCCCTTCGGCCTGTTCGGCCTGCATCCCTTCACCGTGACGAGCCACTTCGCGATCACCGGTTTTCTCGCGATTCTGAGCTTCTCGATCGTGCTGATCGTCGGTTTCTGGCGCCACGGCCTGCATTTCTTCTCGCTTTTCGTCCCGCACGGCACGCCTTGGTGGCTGCTGTGGCTGATCCCCGCGATCGAGCTCGTATCCTTCCTCGTCCGCCCGTTCAGCCTCGCGCTGCGACTGTTCGTCGCGATGACTGCGGGCCATGTGCTGATGAAGGTGTTCGCTTCGTTCATCATCGATGGCATCGCCGCCGGTCCGGCGGTGGGCCTGGGCGTCGGCATCCCCAGTATGGCGCTGATGGTCGGGATCAGCGGTCTCGAACTGCTGGTTGCGGGTATTCAGGCCTATGTCTTCGCGCTGCTCACGTCGCTCTATCTGAACGATGCGATCAATCTGCACTGATATTTCAACTGGTTAATTAACGTTTTTCCCAAGGAGTATAAAATGGACGTTCAAGCTGCTTCGCTCATCGGCGCCGGTCTGGCCGCTATCGGTGCCGGTATGGCTGCCATCGGTGTGGGCAACGTCTTCGGTAGCTTCCTCGAAAGCGCGCTGCGTAACCCGGCTGCTGCCGACGGCCAGCAGGGCCGCCTGTTCATCGGCTTCGCGGCCGCCGAACTTCTCGGTCTGCTGTCGTTCCTGATCGCGATCCTGCTGTACCTCAAGGCAGCGTGATTTCGTCTGCGGGGTCTGCTCGCTAAAGTAGGCCCCGCGACTGCTTTTCTTTTGTCGGTCGAGTATATCCATGCCTCAAATCAGCCAATTCGCTGAAAGCTGGTACGCCGCATCGCAGATTTTCTGGGTGCTGCTGACCTTTGGCTTCGTCTTTTTCATCATCGGCCGCGGCATGCTGCCGAAGATCGAGGCGACGGTGGACGCGCGCGACCGCAAGGTGGCCGACGATCTGGCGGCGGCAAAAGCCGCCCACGCCGCGGCCGACGGCCTGGAGGAAAGCTACCGCCAGCAGAGCGACGCGAGCCGCGCCGCTGCGCAAAAGGCGGTGACCGACGCCAAGGACAAAGCCGCAAAGGACGCCGAAAAGCGTCTGGCCAAGGTCGATGCCGAACTCGCCGACAAGCTGGCGGCGGCGGAATCCGAAATCGGCGCGGCGCGCACGTCGGCAATGGCGGAAATCGAGGCGGTCGCGGCCGAAGCGGCGGGCGACCTTGTCGCCAAGCTGTCGGGTGTGAAGGTTGCCGCGGCGGATGCCAAGGCGGCGGTAAAGGCGGTGCTCCATGGCTGATTTCCTTATGATCATGGCCGAAGGGGTCGCCGAGCCGGCGTCCTTCGGTATCCTCACGGCGACCACATGGGTGTCGATCGCGATGGCGATCTTCATCGCAATCCTGCTGTGGAAAAAGGTGCCGGCGATGATCGCGGGCATGCTCGACAACAAGATTGCAGAGATTTCGAAGCAGCTCAAGGAAGCCGAAGCGCTGCGCCTCGACGCCGAATCGCTGAAGGCCGAATATGAGGCGAAGCTCGCCGACGCCGCCAAGGAAGCCGACGACATGCGCGCCCGCGCCGATGCCGAGGCCGAAGCGCTCGTCGCCAAGGCCAAGGCCGATGCGACCGCGCTGATCGCGCGCCGCAAGCAGATGGCCGAAGACCGCATCGCCGCGGCCGAAGCCGGCGCCCTCGCCGAAGTCCGCACTGCGGCCGCCAAGGCGGCGACCGAAGCGGCGGCGCGGCTGATCGCCGACAAGCATGACGCCGCGGCCGACAAGGCGCTGGTCGATCAAGCCATCGCGGGCGTCGCGAGGGGCTGAGCCTTTCACATCGCCGGATAGCGAAGCGCCCCCGGTTTTCCGCGGGCGTTTTGTTTTGATCACTGTGGCAGGGGTTGGCCGAACGACCGATTACGACCGGAAGTGGACCCAGCAATCCTCGTCACCCCGGACTTGATCCGGGGTCCCGCTTGATGCCAAAGACCGGTCGACGCCTCAAAAAGCGGGATCCCGGGTCAAGCCCGGGATGACGGAAGTGAGAGCGTGCTATGTCCGCTCACACCCCAAAGCGGATATCGGAAATATGCAGGCTTGGCTTTCGCTGTTCCTGTCCGCCGCTAATCCTCGCCCCGCCGCGCTGCCGTCGCCCGTGCCGGCAGCATATGTCGGGAAAGCCCGTGATACAGCCGCGTGGGGCAGATTTGCGCGCTCGTCCAGTCGGCGATCAGCGCGGTGGCGAACAGCGGCAGGATGATGCCGCGCGCTGCGGTGGTTTCGATCAAAATGATTACCGCGGTCAGCGGCGCCCGCACGACGCCGACGAAATAGGCTGCCATGCCCATCATCACGACCGCCCCCGCCGGACTGTCGGGAAAGGCGGGGGTGAGGAGGTTGCCGAAACCGGCGCCGACCGCGAGCGAGGGCGCGAAGATACCGCCCGGCGCACCGCTGAGCGTCGAGGCGAGCGCCGCGGCGAATTTGGCCGGGAAAAACCAGAGTTTCCCCTGGTTGCCTTCGACGAGGAATTTGGTGACGTCGTAGCCCGTCCCCCAGGTGCCGCCGTTGGTCGCGATCCCGACGAGCGCGACGACCAGTCCGCACCCTGCCGCGAACAGCACCGGTCGCGCGGCGGCGCTTCGGGCCCATCCCGCCGACCGGTCGCTTGCCGCAAGAACGATCCGCGCGAACAATCCGCCCGCCAGACCGCCGCCGATCCCGGCTATGGGCGCGATCAGCAGTACGTCGGTCACGGGCAGCGTATCGCGCATCACGCCGAAATAGACATAGTCGCCCGCGACCGACAGGCTGACGAGGCCGGCGATCAGGACCGCGCCCATCGTCAGCACCGCGACGCGCTGTTCATAGGCCGCGGCGAGTTCCTCGATGGCAAAGGCGATGCCCGCGAGCGGCGTATTGAACGCCGCCGCGACGCCCGCGGCGCCGCCTGCGATGAAGACGCCCGCGGTAATGCGCACCTTGAGCAGACGGTGCATCGCCACCATGATCGCGGCGCTGACCTGGACCGTCGGTCCTTCGCGTCCGACCGAGCCGCCGACCGACAATGTGGCGAGCGTCAGGCCGAGCTTTGCGATAGCGGTACGCAGCGACACCAACGGTCCGGTCGCTTCCTGCTCGGGGCGGCGTCCGGCGGCGATGATCTGTGGGATACCCGAGCCGCGCGATGCGGGAAAAAAACGGTTCGCGGTCCAGACGATCAACGCAAAGACGATCGGCGTGACCAGGAGTGGGAGCCACCAGGCGCGATCCGAAATGCGGAAGATCAGATGCTGCGCCCGATCGCCGGCGGCAGCGAAGGCCAGTGCGACGAAACCCAGCACGATAGCGCCGCCGACCATCGCCACGCGGCGGCGTATGTTACCGACTTCGCTACGGGCGCGGCGATTGAAGCGGTGCCGCGCAAGACGGATCCAGCGCGGGATGGTCGGCTTGGGAAGCATGGGGGCGCTGTGAACCCGCAGCCGGCCGAGTGCAACCCCGTGCGAAGACGCGTCGGCCCGGCGGACTCAGGCCGGAGCAAATTCTCCCGTCGCCTCGTCCATGAGATGGAGGACGCCGTCGGCGATCGCGAAAAAGGCGCCGCGCAGTTTCAGACTCCCGCGTTTTTCCTTCTCCTCAATACAGGGAAAGGTCCGCAGATTCGCCAGGCTCACGCGCACGGCGGCCATTTCCATCGCGCGGCCCGCCTCGCGGTTGTCGATGTCGGCATGTTCGGCGCGAACCGTCTCGGCCGCCTCGTCGAGCACGCCGATCCAGTCGGCGATGAAGCCGCCGCGTCCGGGTTCGGCGCCCTCCATCGACTTGTGGAGCGCCGCATGGCACCCACCGCACAGGCCGTGGCCCATCACGACGATTTCCTCGACCTTAAGGAATTGCACCGCGAATTCGAGCGCCGCCGAGACGCCGTGGCGTCCGGGCGTGGTCTCGAACGGCGGCACCAACGCTGCGACGTTGCGGACGACGAAGATTTCGCCCGGGTTGGTGTCGAAAATCTGCGAGGGTTCGGAGCGGCTGTCCGAACAGGCGATCACCATCACCTTGGGCGATTGCCCTTCGGCAAGCTGTTCCCAGCGTTCGCGTTGCTCCGCCCAACCGCCGTTACGGAAACGGCGGTAGCCCTCGATCATATCTGCAAAGTGAGTCATGAACGCGCCTTAGCATAGGTAGAGAGGTTGAGAAGAGGCGCATGCACGACTATGTGGGCGCCATGAACGCTCCCGCATCCCCCGCTACCACCCCGAGCCAACGCTCGCGCAAGCCCGACTGGATTCGCGTCAAGGCGCCGACCAGCCCCGGTTACGCCGAAACGCGCAAGCTGATGCGCGAGCTCAACCTGCATACGGTGTGCGAGGAAGCGGCGTGCCCGAACATCGGCGAATGCTGGACCAAGAAGCATGCGACGGTGATGATCCTCGGCGACACCTGCACGCGCGCCTGCGCCTTCTGCAACGTCAAGACGGGGATGCCGCGCCCCGTCGACTTGCTCGAGCCCGAGCATACTGCGATCGCCGCGGCGAAGATGGGGCTGACGCACATCGTCATCACCTCGGTCGATCGCGACGATCTGCCCGACGGCGGGGCGAGCCAGTTCGTGAAGGTGATCAACGCGCTGCGCCGCGAAACCCCGCAGACGACGATCGAAATCCTGACGCCGGATTTTCGCAACAAGCCCGAAAGCGCAGTCGCCGCGATCGTCGATGCGCGTCCCGACGTCTATAACCATAATCTCGAAACCGTGCCGCGGCTCTATCCGACTATCCGCCCTGGCGCGCGCTATTATGCCTCGCTCCGCCTGCTCGAAAGCGTCAAGCGCCGCGATCCATCGATCTTCACCAAGTCGGGCGTGATGCTCGGTCTCGGCGAGGAGCGGATGGAGGTGCATCAGGTGATGGACGACATGCGCAGCGCCGACATCGATTTCATGACGATGGGCCAATATCTGCAGCCGACGCCGAAGCATGCCAAGGTCATCGACTTCGTGACGCCGCAGGCGTTCGACGCCTATGCGCAGATTGCGCGCGCCAAGGGCTTCCTGCAGGTCGCTTCGTCGCCCTTGACCCGGTCGAGCTATCACGCCGGCGACGATTTCGAGCGGATGCGCGCCGCGCGCGAGGCGCAACTGGCGCGCGCCAAGGCGGACTGATTGCCCCGGCACCACGAAACGCGCGAGTTGCCGTACAGTGACGAGCAGATGTTCGCGCTCGTCACGGATATTGCGCGCTATCCCGAATTCCTGCCGTGGGTCGTCGCGCTGCGCATCCGTGACGACAGCGAGCATGAAACCGTCGCCGACATGATCGTCGGCTTCAAGGGGCTGCGCGAAAGTTTCTCGTGCCGCGTCCACAAGCAGCGGCCGCACGAGGTCATCGTCAGCTATATCGACGGGCCGATGAAGCACCTCAGTAACGAATGGCATTTCCATGCCGTCGAAGGCGGCAGCTGCCGCGTCGACTTCATGGTTGATTTCGCATTCCGCAGCCGCATGTTCGAGGCGCTCGCGGGGCAGATGTTCGACAAGGCGCTGCGCAAGATGATCGCGGCGTTCGAGGCGCGCGCCGACGAACTTTACGGCGCGGGGAGGGTCACATCCTCCGACGGCCGCAGCGAGTCCTTGCCCGGCTGAAGCAGTTCGAGCGCGAACAGCGTCGCATGGTGGCGGATTGCCGCGCGATCGGTCGATTCGAACTGCACCCGCTGGGTGAAATAATCGTCGGGGTCCTGTCCGCGCAGCGCGCGCGCGAAGACGACCTGGCCGACGGGCTTCTTCTCCGACCCGCCGCCCGGCCCAGCGATCCCGGTGATCGCGACTGCGACATCGGCGTCGCTATTCGCGAGCACGCCCGCCGCCATCGCCCAGGCGGTCGCGAGCGAGACTTCGCCGAAGGTTTCGAGGATTTCGCTGCTGACGTCGAGCTGGGTCTGCTTGGCGTGCCCCGAATAGGTGACGAAGCCCGCGGAAAACACGTCCGAACTGCCGGCGATGTCGGTCAGCGCGGCACTCACCATGCCGCCGGTGCAGCTTTCGGCGACCGCGATCCGGCGGCCCGCGGCGCGATTGTCCGCAAGCACGGCGGTGGCAAGATCGTCGCGCGCGGCAAGGCGCGTTTCTTCGACAGACTGCAAGGTTCAATTCTCCGGAAGTTGTAGGGTCGCGACGGCCTGTGCAGCGATCCCCTCGCGGCGACCGGTGAAGCCCAGCCGCTCGGTCGTTGTCGCTTTCACACTAACCCGTTCGATCGGAATCGCAAGGATTTCGGCAATGCACGTACGGATCGCGTCCCGATGCGGGCCAATTTTCGGCGCTTCGGCGATGATCGTCAGGTCGATGTGGCCGATCCGCCCGCCGCGCGCCGCGACGCGTTCGCCGGCGAAGGCGAGGAAGCGGTGCGATGCGGCGCCGCGCCATTGCGGATCGCTCGGCGGGAAATGATCGCCAATGTCGCCGTCGGCAAGGCCGCCGAGGATCGCGTCGGTCAGCGCATGAAGCGCGACGTCGGCATCACTATGGCCCTCAAGTCCATGACTATGTGCGATTTCCACCCCGCCGATCCACAGCGGCTTGCCCGCCACCAAACGGTGAACGTCATAGCCCATGCCCACCGCGGTTCGCGTCATCCGGTCTACCCCCAATAATCCGGTCAGGATCGCCATATCCTCGGCATATGTCAGCTTATGGAGCCGCGCGTCGCCCGGCACGGTCGCGACCGATACCCCCAGCCGGCGCACGAGCTGCGCATCGTCGGTCGCGCTCGCCTCGACTGCCTCGGCATGCGCGCGGCGCAAAATGCCCAAGCGAAAGGCCTGCGGCGTCTGGACGCGCGCCAGAACGCTGCGATCGACGACATCGCCGGCTTCGCCGTGCGCCTGTTCGACGAGCGTATCGGGCACGGGCAATGTCGGGATCGCGGCGTCGGCGGTTTGCAGGGCGGCGAGCAAGCGGCCGATGACGTCCTTACCTACGCCTGGCCGCGCGGCGTCATGGACGAGCACGAACGCCTCGTCTTCCCATTCCTCGAGCGCGGCGAGCGCGTTGCCGACCGACTGCTGCCGTTCCGCGCCGGGATCGGCAGAAATCCAGCCCTCCGGCACCGGGCCGATTGCCGCCATGACGTCACCATCCGCCACGAGCACGCCGCCCGAAATGGCAGGATGCGCCGCGAAGCTATCGAGGCTCCATTGCAGCACCGCTTTGCCGCCAAGCTGTTGAAGCTGCTTTGGCCGGTCGAAACCGGCGCGTCTTCCCAGGCCGCCGGCGAGCAGTATCACCGCGACACGCGGGGCGGGGGGAGGGGCGGACTCGTTCATCTGACGCGCCGGTTAGCGCAGCCGCGGCTTGCGGGAAAGCGGCTTAGCGTGTAGGGGCTGCTCAAATTTTAGGCAATCAGACGAAAGCTCCCCGTCATGGCGCCGCTCAGGCCCATCCAGATCGGCAATATCACCATCGCGGATCCCGTGATCCTCGCGCCGATGACGGGCGTCACCGACCTGCCGTTCCGCAAGCTCGTGCGCTATTACGGCTCGGGGCTCAACGTCACCGAGATGATCGCGAGCCAGGCCGCGATCCGCGAAACGCGCCAGTCGATCCAGAAAGCGGCATGGGACCCGGTCGAAGAGCCGGTGTCGATGCAACTCGTCGGCTGCACCCCCTATGAAATGGGCGAGGCGGCGAAGCTGAACGAGGATCGCGGCGCCTCGATTATCGACATCAACATGGGCTGCCCGGTGCGCAAGGTCACGAACGGCGATGCCGGCTCGGCGCTGATGCGCGACCTCAAGCTCGCCGCGGCACTGATCAAATCGTGCGTCGAGGCGGTTTCGGTGCCGGTGACGGTCAAGATGCGCATGGGATGGTGCCACGACAGCCTCAACGCCCCCGAACTCGCCCATATTGCCGAGGATCTGGGCGCGAAGCTCGTCACCGTCCACGGCCGCACGCGCAACCAGATGTATCGCGGCGAGGCCGATTGGGGCTTCGTGCGCCGCGTCAAGGATGCGGTGTCGATCCCGGTCATCGTCAACGGCGACATCTGCTCGGCCGACGATGCCAAAACAGCACTTGCGCAGAGCGGCGCCGACGGGGTCATGATCGGCCGCGGCGCCTATGGCCGCCCATGGCTGCTCGGACAGGTCATGGCGGCGCTGCGCGGCGAAGCCGAGCGGCCCGATCCCGGCCTTGACGAACAATATGACGTCATTACATCGCATTACCGCGCGATGATCGACCATTATGGCGAAGTGACCGGGGTCAATATGGCACGCAAGCATCTCGGCTGGTACGTCAAGGGGCTGCACGGTTCGGCCGAGTTCCGCAACAAGGTCAACCAGATTCCGGGCAGCAAGGGCGTGCTCGACGCGCTTGAGGCCTTCTATGGTCCGCATCTGACCAGGGCGGCGGCGTGACCACGCTGACGTCGAGCATTCCGCGCTTCGACCATGACGAGCTGATCCAGTCGCACCCAATTCCCACACTGTTGATCGATGGCGGCGGGGTCGTGCTGTTCGTCAATGCCGCAGCCGAACAGCTTTGCAACGTCAGTCGCTCGGCGATGGTCGGGCGCGTCATCTATGACGTCATCCAGATGGACCGCAGCTATCGCCAGCGGATGAGCGACGCCGCGACGTCGGCGCTGTTCGCGCATCGCGCCGAAATCTCGGTCGGCGGGCGCAAAACGGTCTTCGTCGATATGCAGATGGTCCCTTATAGCAACAGCGGCCATCGCATCCTCGCGCTGGTGCCGTCGCAAAGCGACGCCGAGCTGATGGGCGGGGCGATCGGCCGTTCGGGGCGCGCGGCGGGCGCAGCGGCGTCGATGCTCGCGCATGAGATCAAGAACCCGCTCGCGGGCATCAAGGGCGCGGCGCAATTGCTCGCGCGCAAGACCGATGCGGGAGGCGAGCGTTTCACGACGCTGATCTGCGCCGAGGTCGACCGGATCGCGACGCTGATCGACCAGATGGAGCATTTCTCGCGCGGGCAGCCGATCGCGTGCGGCCCGATCAACCTCTATCAACCGATCCACCAGGCGATGGAAACCGCGCGCGCACGCCAATTTTCGGGCGTGCGCTTCGCCGAGGATTTCGATCCGTCGCTGCCGCTGGTGCACGGGAACCATGACGCCATGGTGCAGATATTGCTCAACCTCCTGACCAACGGATGCGAGGCCTTGGGCGGTCGCGACGACGGCGTCGTCCGGTTGACGACCGCCTATCGGCATGGCCTGTCGATCGACAATGGCGACGGGCGCGGGCGTGTCGCGCTGCCGATCGAGGTCAGCGTCAGCGACAACGGCCCCGGCGTCCCCGCCGACATTCGCGGCGACCTGTTCGATCCCTTCGTTACGACCAAGCGCGAGGGGCGGGGACTCGGGCTCGCGCTCGTCGCCAAGCTGGCGCGCGACATGGGCGGCACGGTCCAGCATATCCGCGACGGCGACTGGACGCGCTTTCGCGTGCATCTGCCCGTCGCGCGGGAAGGGCGGGCGGCATGACCCGGCGCATGGCAGAGGCCAAGACGATCCTGCTGGTCGAGGATGATCCGGCGATCGCGATGATCATCCGCGAAACGCTCGTCGGCGAATGCGGTCATTTCGCGTCGGTCGGCAGCCTTGCCGAACGCAACGCCTGGCTGGTCGACCACCGCGCGGACCTCGTCATCACCGACGTGGTGCTGCCCGACGGCGACGGCATCGATTCACTCTCGCACACGGCCATCGATCCCGCGACACCCGTGATCGTGCTGTCGGCGCAGAATACGCTCGATACCGCGGTGCGCGCGACCGGCATCGGCAGCTACGACTATCTGCCCAAGCCCTTCGACCTCGACGAGTTGACCGCCAGCGTCCGCGCCGCGCTCGAAAGGCGCAGCGAACCGGCGATGCGCGACGCCGCGGCACCCGCCGACAGCCACGGGCTCGTCGGGCGCGCGCCGGCGATGCAGGCGGTCTATCGCACCATCGCCCGCCTCGCGTCGAACGATCTAGCCGTTCTCATCCTCGGCGAATCTGGCACCGGCAAGGAAGTCGTCGCACGCGCGATCCATGCGACCGGGCTGCGCCGAAACGGGCCGTTCGTCGCGATCAACATGGCGGCGATTCCGCGCGAGCTGATCGAAGCCGAACTGTTCGGCCACGAAAAAGGGGCGTTTACCGGCGCACACAGCCGCAATGCAGGGCGCTTCGAACAAGCCGCGGGCGGCACCCTCTTCCTCGACGAAATCGGCGACATGCCTCTCGAAGCTCAGACGCGGCTGCTCCGCGTGCTCCAAAGCAACGAATATTCGACCGTCGGCGGCAATCAGGCGTTGCGCGCCGATGTGCGCGTCATCGCTGCGACGCACCGCGACATGCGCACGCTCGTCGCCGACGGCCGCTTCCGCGAGGATCTTTTCTACCGCCTCAACGTCATTCCGGTCACGCTGCCGCCGCTGCGCGACAGGCGGAGCGACATCGCCGCGCTCGTCGGCCATTTCGTCGAGGCGGGGCGCGGCTCGGGGCTTCCCCACCGCCAGTTCGCGCCTGCCGCGATGCAGTGGCTCGAACGCTATGACTGGCCCGGCAATGTCCGCGAACTGGGCAACGTCGTCCAGCGGCTCGCCGTGCTGTCGCGCGATACAGTGGTGACGGTTCGCGATGTCGAGACGGTGCTCCGCGAAAACGGCGAGGGCGGCGGCGCGGTCGAGCCCGCCGCGCTGATTGCACGCGCCGTCGACGACTGGGCGCGTGAGCAGATGGCGGGCGCGACGACGGACGGCAACATTCACGAACAGCTCGAGGCCATCGTCGAGGCAGCGCTTTTCCGCCGCATCCTGCGCGAGGTGCGCGGCAATCAGCTGGAGGCGGCGCGGCGACTCGGGATCAATCGCAACACGCTGCGCAAGCGGCTGGGGCAGCTCGACATCGATCCGGCGCACCCATGAGTTTCGAATATAATCCCGAAATCGGCGCAGTTGGACGACATTTCAGCCGATTGTGTGTTTTCTATGCAACAGGATTGTCGTAACGCGGCAACAATGGTGCAGTCGACTTCCCTGGCATTCGGCATGGATTCGGACGAGGAGGAAGCGCGCTCGGGCTTCTGGCGCTTTGGAGCGCCCGAATATTATACGCTCGGCGTCATCGTCAGCGTAGCGATCGCAACCTATATTTTCGTCACTGGCGACGCGCAGAGCGAGCGATTGCTCACGCCGGCGCTGGTTGCCGCGATCATGGTCGTCAACCTCGTGCCGGCGATGGCGCTGATCGTGCTGATCGGCAGCCGCGTGGCGCGCGCGCGCGCGGTACGATCGATGGCGGGGGGCAATGGCCGCCTCCACGTCCGGCTCGTCGCGCTTTTCTCGCTGATCGCCGCCGCGCCGACTTTGCTTGTCGTGATTTTCGCGTCCTTGTTGTTCCAGTTCGGGGTCGACTTCTGGTTCTCCGACCGCTCGCGCGGGATGTTCGAAAATGCCGCCAGCCTCGCCGAGGGCTATTATCAGGAAAATCAGCGCCAGGTCGGTGCGAATACCTTCGCCATGGCAACTGACCTCGGCACAAGATTGTCCCGCTTCTCGATCGATAGCCCCGGTTTCAGCAATTATTATCTGCAACAGGTCGTCGTTCGCAGCCTGAATGAATCGGCGATTATCGAGATCGGCAGGGATGGCGTCGCACGCACCGCGACGGCGATCGACCCCGATGATCGTTCGGCGGAGAATCGTCTCACCGCCGCGATGGTCGATCGCCTCGACGCGGGCGAAGATGTGGTCGTGATTCGTCAGGCCAATCGGATCGAAGCGGCGGCGCGGCTTCCCGGCACCGATCGCGCCTATGTCTATGCCTCGCGCGATACCAATGTTCCGGGTTTTCAGCAGTCGGCGCGCGCGAGCGCGGTGCTGGCCGATTACAACGGCCTGTTCGACCGGTCGCAGCTGCTCCAGCTCCAATTCAACGGCGCGCTCTATCTCGGCTCGCTGCTGCTGCTCGCGCTCGCGGTGATCGCCGCGATCGTCGTTGCCGACCGCATCGTCCGGCCCCTCGGGACGCTGATCGGCGCGACGCGCACGGCGGCGGGCGGCGACCTGTCGGTGCGCGTCACGCCGCCCGCGCGCGACGACGAAATTGCGGTGCTGACGCGCGCCTTCAACCGGATGACCGAGCAACTGGAAGGGCAGACCGGTGTGCTCGTCAATGTGAACGAACAGCTCGAGGCGCGGCGCAGCTTCATCGAAGCGGTACTGAGCGGCGTATCATCCGCCGTGGTCTCGGTCGATGCCGATCGCCGCATCCTGCTGGCGAATGCCGCGGCCGAGCGGCTGATCGGCCAGTCGGCCGAAAGCCTGACCGGTCAGCCGCTCGACGATGTGGCGCCCGAACTGGCGCGGCTGCTCACGGGCGAGGAGCGCGAGGGGATCGTGCAATTGTCGCGCAAGGACGCCGAGCCCGCGACGCTCGCGGCCAAGGCTGTGGCGCAAGGCGACGGCTTCGTGCTCAGTTTCGAGGATATCACCCAGCAATTGCTCGATCAGCGGCGCGCGGCCTGGTCCGACGTCGCCCGGCGCATCGCGCACGAGATCAAGAATCCGCTCACCCCGATCCAGCTCGCCGCCGAGCGGCTCCAGCGCCGTTTCGGCGACAAGGTTGAGGGCGATGCGGCGACCTTCCGCAAGCTCACCGATACGGTGATCCGGCAGGTTCACGACATGCGGCGCATGGTCGACGAGTTTTCAAGCTTTGCGCGGATGCCCAAGCCGACCTTCGGGGTCGAAGATGCACGCGATATCCTGCGGCAGGCCGTTTTCCTGTTCGAAGTCGCAAAACCCGACATCGCCTTTTCGGTCAAGACGCCGGCGGAGATCGAGCCGCTCGTCTGCGATCGCCGCCTCTTGTCGCAGGCGGTCACGAATATCGTCAAAAATGCCGTCGAAGCGATTGAAGAAAAATATAAAAACTCGGACTCCATTGCTACGGGCCATGTCGGCGCGGCACTCGAAATCGGCCTGGGAGGAGAGGTGGTCATCCGCGTCACCGACGACGGTATCGGGCTGCCCGAGGCGCGGGACGCGATCGCCGAACCCTATATGACGACGCGACAGGGCGGGACCGGTCTCGGCCTCGCAATCGTCAAGAAGATCGTCGAGCAACATTATGGCGAACTTGAATTTTCGGACAATCCAGCGGGGCAGGGGACGTGCGTGACCCTGACGCTCCATCCCGACCGGCTGCGGCCGCTGGCCGGAAAGGGCGGGGAGCAGAATATGGGGCAGAATGAAACGGTCCCGGGACGCATCCGGAACCGGCAGGACAGAGAAGATCATGGCGCTTGATATTCTGATCGTCGACGACGAACGCGACATTTGCGACCTCGTCGCCGGGGTCATGGAAGACGAAGGTTATGAGGCGCGCACCGCGTCCGACAGCGATTCCGCGCTCGAGGCGATCCGCCAGCGGCGGCCGTCGCTCGCGCTGATCGACGTCTGGCTGCAAGGCTCAAGGCTCGACGGCCTCGGCCTCGTCGAAGCGATCAAGGCGTTCGATCCGACGCTGCCGATCATCGTGATTTCGGGCCATGGCGGCCTCGACACCGCGGTCGCCGCGATCCGCCGCGGCGCGTTCGACTTCATCGAAAAGCCCTTCGAAGCGTCGCGCCTGCTCCACCTCGTCGCGCGCGCAACCGAAAGCGAAAGACTCAAATTCGAATATGAACAGCTGCGCGAAAAAGCGGGGCCGTCCGACGAACTCACCGGCACGAGCGCCGCGATCAACAATGTCCGCGCGACGCTGAAGCGCGTCGCGGGAACGGGGAGCCGCGTCCTGATCACCGGGGCGCCCGGCGTCGGCAAGGAAGTTGCCGCGCGCGTGTTGCACGGATGGAGTGGCAGGCACAATGCGCCGTTCCGCGTCATCTCGTCGGCGCGCATGGACCCCGAAACGGTCGAAACCGAATTGTTCGGATCCGAAGCCGAGGATGGATCGATCCGCGTCGGGCTGCTCGAACAGGCGCATGGCGGAACCTTGTTCCTCGACGAGGTCGCCGATATGCCGCTGACGACGCAGGGCAAGATATTGCGCGTGCTGACCGACCAGAGCTTCGCGCGCGTCGGCGGGCGCACGATGATCCGCGTTGACGTCCGCATCATTTCCGGGTCAGCGCGCGACCTGACGACCGAAATCGCCGAGAGTCGCTTTCGCGAGGACCTTTATTATCGGCTCAACGTCGTGCCCGTGCATATCCCGCCGCTGCGCGAGCGGCGCGACGATATCGCCAGCCTCTGCGACCATTATATCCGGCGCTACGCCGCCGACCGCCGCGTTCCGCCGCCCGAGATCAGCGCCGAGGCGATGGCCGCATTGCAGGCGCATGAGTGGCCGGGCAACGTCCGCGAGTTGCGCAACGTGATCGAACGCGTGATGATCCTCGCGCCGAGCGACCGGCTGGCGCGGATCGACGCCGACATGCTGCCCGCCGAACTGGTGCGCGGCGGGACCGATATCCTGCCCAATTCCGAATCGATCACCGCGATCCCGCTGAAAGAGGCGCGCGAAAATTTCGAGCGCGAATATTTGCGTATCCAGATCAACCGCTTTTCGGGCAATATTTCGCGTACCGCAACCTTCATCGGGATGGAGCGGTCCGCGCTGCACCGCAAACTGAAACTTTTGGGCCTTACCGAGAGTTCGGAAGGCGAAGCTTAGGCTTTGCGCTAGACGTCCCACGCGCTTTGCCGCATATTGCGTTTCAGAAGAAGGTCTTGAAAGCCGGACGAAACCGGCGCTGTACCCGCGGTTGTACCGCCAAAAACAGGAGGCAAATGTGTCCGATAAAAACCAGAATCTCCAGGATATTTTTCTCAACGCTCTCCGCAAGAGCAAAACCCCGGTGACCATGTTCCTGGTCAAGGGCGTCAAGCTGCAAGGCATCATCACCTGGTTCGATAATTTTTCGCTGCTGCTCCGGCGCGATGGACAGTCGCAGCTCGTCTACAAGCATGCGATCTCGACGGTGATGCCATCGCACGATTTCGATCTGTCGCTGCTCGGCGACAATCTGCGCGATGCGCCGGCCAGCAAGGGCAAGGCGCTGCAGGACGTGTTCCTGAACGCGGTCCGCCGGTCGGACGAGTCGGTCACGATGTTCCTTGTCAACGGCGTAATGCTGCAAGGCGATATCGTGGCGTTCGACCTGTTCTGCATGCTGCTGGAACGCGAGCGGCAGGTGCAACTCGTCTACAAGCATGCGATTTCGACTGTTCAGCCGAACGGGCCGATCAACCTGACCGACAATGGCGAGGCTGACGGCGAAGCGGACAACGCCTGATCGACCCGCCCAAAACCTCGATGGCCGACAATGAAGACGAGGTAACGCGCGGCGCACCCGCGCTTGTCATCGTTCCCGAATGGCATAGCCAACGGCTCGCGCGCGATCTCGATGCGCGCGCCGAGGAGGCGAGGGGGCTTGCGGTCGCGATCGGGCTCGACGTCGTCGCCGTCCACACGCTGCGCTTGCGTCAGACGCGCGCGGCGACCCTGCTCGGCGTCGGCCAGATCGACGCGATCGCGCCCGAAATCACGGCGAAAGGCGTCCAGCTGGTCGTCGTCGATGCGGCGCTCAGCCCGATCCAGCAACGCAATCTCGAAACCGCGTTCGGCACGAAGGTCATCGACCGCACCGGCCTGATCCTCGAAATCTTCGGCGAACGCGCCGCGACCGCCGAGGGGCGGCTGCAGGTCGAACTCGCGCATCTCGACTATCAGGCGGGCCGGCTCGTGCGCAGTTGGACCCACCTCGAGCGCCAGCGCGGCGGTTTCGGCTTCCTCGGTGGTCCGGGCGAAACGCAGATCGAGGCCGACCGGCGGATGATCCGCAACCGCATGGCGCGGATCCGGCGCAGCCTGGAGGATGCGCGCCGCACGCGCCAGCTTCAGCGGTCGAAACGTCAGCGTGCGCCGTGGCCGGTCATTGCGCTCGTCGGTTATACCAATGCAGGAAAATCGACATTCTTCAACAGGTTGACGGGAAGTGACGTCATGGCGGAAGATATGCTGTTCGCCACGCTCGATCCGACGATGCGCGAAATCCGGTTGCCCGGGATCGACAAGGCCATCCTGTCCGACACGGTCGGTTTTGTGTCAGACCTGCCCACCGAGCTCGTCGCGGCGTTCCGCGCGACGCTGGAGGAAGTCACGACCGCCGACCTCATCGTCCATGTACGCGACATCGTCCATCCCGACAGCGAAGCGCAATATGACGATGTTCGCGCGATACTGAACTCGCTCGGCGCGAACGGTCCGCAGGACGGCGGGGAGGGCGATGCGCCCGACGCCATCCCGCAGATCGAGATATGGAACAAGGTCGACACGGCCGATGCCGATCGCCGCGCGGTCATCGAGGAAATGGCGGCGCGGCGTCCCGACGTCGCTGTCATTTCGGCGGTGACGGGCGAGGGCGTCGAGGCCGCGCGCATCCTCATGGCGTCACAACTGACCGCGGCGCATCAGGTGCAGCGCATCTATCTCGGTTACGAGCAGGGCGAGGCGATGGCATGGCTCCATGCGCGCGGTGAAGTGCTTGCCGACGAACCCGAGGGCGCGGGGCATGTACTGACCGTGCGGCTCGATCCCGCCGACCGGGCGCGGTTCGAACGGCTGTGGCCGGCTAGCGACGCTCCGACGCCTTGACCGCCAACCAGTGATCCTCCTGCGCGTCGAGCGACAGGCCCGCGATGCTGCCGCCCGCGCGATCTTCCATCGCGGCGAAGCGCCCGGCGAATTTCAGATTGGCGTCGCGTAGCGCGCTTTCGGCATCGACGCCAAGTTTGCGCGCATAGTTGACGACCGCGAACAAGAGGTCGCCGATCTCTTCATGGCGTTCGGCCGCATTTGCCGCATCCGCCACCTCGGCCAATTCTTCGGCGATCTTGTCGCGCGGACCGTTTACATCGGGCCAATCGAAACCGATGCGCGCGGCGCGACCTTGCAGCTTTTGGGCGCGGAGCAAGGCCGGTAGCGACAGCGCGACACCCGCCAGCGCGCCGCTTGGTCCATCGGCGGCGCGTTCGTCGGCCTTGATCGCCTCCCATTGCCTGCGGACATCGTCGGTCTTGCCATCACCGAAAATGTGCGGATGGCGGCGCTCCATCTTGTCGCTGATCGCGTTGGCGACATCGTCGAACCCGAACAGGCCGTCGTCAGTCGCAATCTGGCTGTGGAATACGACCTGAAGCAGCAGGTCGCCGAGTTCATCGCGGATCGCAGCGGGATCGCCACCGGCGATCGCGTCGGCAACCTCATAGGCTTCCTCGATCGTATAGGGCGCGATCGT
>CBINGC010000039.1:0-37179 GCA_966250105.1 uncultured Sphingopyxis sp.
TCATAGGTCATCGTGTCGGTGTTCGCATCGGTGAAGCTCTGGATATAGGGCGCCTTGCGATCGAAAAGATTGTCGACACCGACCTGGAACCGGGTCTTCTCGTCGATCTCGAAAGCGACCTGGAGATTGTGGTAGAAGACGTTGGGCGTGCTGTAGCCGATGTCGCCCGGCGCCGCATTGAAGTCGGTCGCCTTGCCGATCCACTGGGTCGACCAGGTCGCGCTGACCCCGTCCTTTTCAGCGGTCAGCACGCCATAGCCGCGCCATTTCGGATAGCCGCCATTGCCGCCGCCGATAAAGCCGTCGAAGTCGATCGGCGCGCCGCCGGGGAAAGGCAGGACCACATATTTGTTGAGATAGGTCACGTTGACGTCGAGCGAGACGTTCACGCTGCCGATGTCATTGTTGTAAACGAGACCCAGATCGAGGCCGTTCATTTCTTCGCGGCCCGTGTTGATCGGTTGCGCGGAGAGGAAGGTAACCTCGCCGGTCAACGGGCTGCGGGTAAAATCTTCGCAGAAGGGATGCGAAAGATTCTGGCTCGCATAACAAATGCTGAGCTTTGTCGAGCCCGGAATAGCACGGATCGCATCCTTGATCTTGATGTCGAACCAGTCGGCAGTGAGCGAGAGTCCCGGAACCAGTCCCTTCGGTGAAATCACCGTCCCGACGGTCCAGGTCGTCGAGCTTTCGGGTTTCAGATTCTCGTTGCCGCCGACCGTTGTCAGGATCGTTGTACCGAGCTGAACATAATTGGCCGGCACGCCCGACGCCTGACAATTGGCGATCAGTGTCGCATTGCCGCTGGTCGAATAGCGCGAGCAGGGGTCGGTGGTCGTCAGATTGCCCTCGGAGACGCCGCCGAACAATTCGGGGACGTTCGGAATGCGAAAGCCGGTGCCGTAGGTGCCGCGCAGACGGAAGCTGTCGTTGATGACCCAGTCGACGCTCCCCTTGTAGTTCCAGTCGCTGCCGAACAGGTCGTAGTTCGAGTAGCGAACCGCGCCATCGAGAGTAAGCGACTGGAAGAAGGGTGTGTCGGCCAGAACGGGCACCGACAGTTCGAGATAGGCTTCCTTCGCCGTGCTCGTTCCGGAGATCGGATCCTGCTGGTTCGTGTTCGCGATACCAAGCACCGTCAGCGGGTCCGGATCGCGCCAACCCTTTTCCTTACGATAGACGACACCGGCCGCGAAGGAGACGGGTCCCGCGGGCAGCTTGAAGAGATCGCCGTTGATATCGGCCGTCACCGTCGCGAGCTCATTGCCACCGCGGTCGCGCGACGTGAACAGGATATAGTCGAGCACTTCGGGGGTCAGGTCGCCGAAACCCAGATAGTCGGCGCAGGGGATCGAAGCCCCCGCCGCGAGGCTGCACTTGGTCGTATCGAGGGAATTCGCCACTCGCTCAAGATTGGCGATGTTGGTGGAGCCGTCGACCGCGGTGTTGCGGCCGAACGCGCCGGCGATTTCCCATCCCCAATCGTTCGAGAGCTTGCCGCGGAGGCCAAACGTACCCTGCCAGGTATCGGTTTCCTGGAAGAATTGGCGCGGGCCGGGCTCGGCGAGGCGGCGCTGGATGAGGACGATATTCTGCCCCGTCGGATTGGTGGGATTGCTCGCCGCGATCGAGAGGTTGCGCAGCGTTCCGGGCGTCGCGATCTGGTTCGACTTGCGGAAGGTGTAAAGGAATTCGCCGAACGCCTCGATATTGTCAGTGATGTCATAGTCGGCGAAAAACGCCGTGCTCACGCGCTCGACCGGGCTCACCGCGTTGAGGAACGGGTTCGAGTTGAAGTTGTGCTTGGCAGCGCTGTACGGCTCGAAGAAGTTGCCGTTACCGCCCAGCACCTGATTGAAGTTGATCTGCTGGCCGTTCGGCAGCACCGCGCGGCCGCCGATCGTCGAGGCGCTGTTCACGCAGCTCAGCATGCCGGGCGTGGTTTCGGCAAGCGAGCAAGGCGCGCGCGTTGCCATATTGACCGCGCTCGTCTTCTGATAGGTGACCGCCGCCATGAAACCGCCGCGATCGTTGCGGACGCCCCACAGGAGGTCGGCGGTGAAGTCCGAGCCATCGCCCTTTTCGGTGATGCCTTGGCGCACGCTGAGGCCGAGGCCTTCATAGTCAGTGCGGGTCACGAGGTTGACCACGCCCGCCATCGCGTCGGCGCCATAGATCGCCGAGGCGCCGTCCTTGAGCACATCGGTGCGCGCGAGCGCCGCGACCGGGATCATGTTAAGATCGGGCGAGGAGTTCGCGCCGGTGCCGCCCGCGACGAGGCGGCGGCCGTTGAGCAGAACAAGCGTGCGCTTGATGCCGAGACCGCGCAGGTTCACCTGCGCCGTGCCATATCCATTGTTCGCCCAATAGGCGGAGGTCTGGTTGCCTGCGAAGCCGGCGTTGGCGGGAAGGCGCTGCAGCACCGTCTCGATATTGACGACGCCGGTGTTCTCGATCTGCTCGGCCGACACGACGGTCGCGGGGCCGACGCCCGCGAGATCCTGGCGACGAATGCGCGAGCCGGTCACGACGATGTCCGATCCGTTCGGAGCATCCTCCGCGGCGGGTGACTGCGTCGCAGCATCGCTCTGCGCGAGCGCTGGCGTTGCAAAGGTCGCGACCGCTGCGGCGCTGGCGAGCAAAATTGTCCTGGTCATCATAGCGAAACCCCCTGATGGTTGGCTGATTCCCCTCAGAGAGCATCAAATGTATATACAGGTCAATAGGAATTTATTGAATCATATCAATTGGTTATGAAGTAAATTCCGGGCGCACGATACTTACTAGATACGCACCCCAAAGCTCTACCCCTCATCAATTTTGAAATTTTTTCCGGCCTGAGCCTTTTCGCGCAAGGAGCCGGCGGGCCCCTCCCTCGGCTTGCTTATGAAATGACATGATTAAGTGGGTCGGCACAGCTTGGGGGCGCGACCGACTTGAGCCGCTCAATGCGAAAGTATCTGTTCGAGAAAGGTCCGTGCGCGCTCGCTTTTCGGCGCGGCGAAAAAATCTGCCGGCCTTGCGTCTTCGATGATCTGGCCCTGATCCATGAAAAGCATGCGATCGGCCGCCTCGCGCGCGAATCCCATTTCGTGCGTCACGCACACCATCGTCCGTCCTTCGCCGGCAAGGGACGTCATCACATCGAGTACCTCCTTGATCATCTCGGGATCGAGCGCCGATGTCGGCTCGTCGAAGAGAAGAATCCGGGGCTCCATCGCCAGAGCGCGGGCTATCGCGGCCCGCTGTTGCTGCCCTCCCGAGAGCTGCCCCGGATATTTGCCCGCCTGGTCGCCAATCCTCACCTTGTCCAAATAGGATATGGCGCGCGCCTCCGCCTCCGGAAGAGACAAGCCGCCGAGCAGGACGGGCGCGAGGGTGCAATTCTCCAGCACCGTCTTGTGCGGGAACAGATTGAACTGTTGAAAGACCATGCCGACGGCGCGGAGCGCCGCAACGGCCTCCCGCGACGCGTCGGTTATCCTGGTTCCCTCGATCAGGACGGCACCGGAGTCGGGCACCTCGAGCCTGTTCATGCAGCGAATGAGCGTCGATTTGCCGGAGCCTGAAGGGCCGCAAATCACGATCCGCTCGCGCGGGGCGATTTCGAGGTCGATCGAGCGGAGGGCATGATAGGCGCCATAATATTTGTCGACCTGCCGCAAGCTGACGGCCGCGTGGCCCGAGGCGTCGGTCATGACGCCTGCCCCCGGCCGCGGAGCGCTCGTACCCGCGCGAAGGCTGCGGCGAGGTCGGCGATCAGATCCTGCGGCGCTTCGAGGCCGGCGTGAATGCGGATCAGCGCCCCATCTGCCTCGCCATTGGGAAAATCGCGGATCGGAGCGGGCCACGCCGGAACCGCGAGACTTTCGAAGCCGCCCCAGCTCGAACCGAGCTGGAATAGCGAGAATTCGTTGAAAAAGGCGCTGGTTTCGGGCGGGGTCAGGCCATCGAGCTGAACACCGAACAATCCGGAAGCACCGGTGAAATCCCGCTTCCAGATTGCATGGCCGGGGTCGGCGGGATGAGCCGGATAGCGGACCGCAACCACTTCGGGTTGCTGGGCGAACCATTCGATCAGCGTCGCTGCGGTGCGCTGGTGGCGTTCAAGGCGCGCATCGAGCGTCCTGATGCCCCGGTGGACCAGATAGCAATTGTCGGGACTCGCGCAGTTGCCCCAGCGCGCCGCCGCGTCCTTGAGCTGGCGGTAGACGGCATCGCTGGCCGCCGTCATCGTGCCGAGCAGACAGTCGGAGTGCCCCGAGAGATATTTGGTTGCCGAAGCAAGCGAGATGTCGACGCCATGGGCCAAGGGCTTGAAGAAGAGCGGCGTGGCCCAGGTGTTGTCGAGAGCGGTCAATATGCCCCGGCTGCGCGCAACCGCCGTGATCGCGGGGACGTCGATCATATCGAATGTCTGCGAGCCCGGGGTCTCCATATAGATGAGCCGGGTGTTGCTGCGGCACAGCCCGGCAATCTCCGCTCCGATATCGGGCCGGAAATATTCCACCTCGACCCCGAAACGCGCGAGAACGTCGGTCAGAAACTTGCGGGTCGGCCCATAGACGCAGTCCGCGACGAGCAGATGGTCGCCCCCGGCCACGAAAGCCGTGAGGGCTAGCGCGATTGCGCTGGTTCCGGACGAGGTGATGACGGTCGCGCAGCCGCCTTCAAGTTCGCTGACAGCCTCGGCGAGCGCAAAGGTCGTTCGCGTTCCGTACAGGCCATAGATGACCTCATCGTAGAGACCCTGGTGCCGGTCCATATAGGCCTCGACGCTGTCGTAGATAATGGTGGAGGCCCGGTCGACGGGCGGATTGATGAGGCCCCGCTGATCGCACGGACGGGGACCGCCGTGCACGGCACGCGTCGGATCCTGCCAGGCGCGCCCTTTCGGGCTTGCCGGCTCCCCGGGCCATTTTCTGTCGTGATTATCCTGCATAGTTTAGTTTCCGTTCGATCTTCATGCTGAGCCGGGACAGGGAGAAACAGAGGAGGAAAAAGATTGTCCCGGTAAAAAGATAGGCTTCGGCGAAATAGGGTCGCCATTGCGCCTCGACGTAGGAGAGGCGGGTCGTCTGCAACAAATCGAAGACGCCGACGATGAGGACGAGCGTCGTGTTCTTGACCTCGCTGATCGAAGTGTTGACCAGCCCCGGCACGCTGACTTTCAGCGCCTGCGGCAACAGGATATGGCGCCGCGCCTGCCATTTGGTGAGGCCAAGAGCATGCGCGGCCTCGGCTTGCCCGACGGGAACCGCCAGCAGGCCGCCCCGGATGACCTCGGCCATATAGGCGGCAGTGAAGAATATGAGCGCGAGCTGGACGCGCGGCAGGCTGTCGATCGAGAGATAGGAGGGCACGAACAGCGGGAACAGGACCGCAGCGAGGAAGAGCACTCCGATCAGCGGCGTTCCGCGAACCAGCTCGATGAAGGCGACGCTCGGCCAGCGAATGCCGCGCCGCGCCGACCTGCGGCCGAATGCGAGAAGGATGGCGAGAGGGAAAGCGCCGACCACTGCGATGCTCGCGAGCAGCAATGTGACCGGCAGGCCGCTCCACTTCTCCATCGGCACATAAGCGAGGCCCGCGACCCCACCGCGCAGCAGGAGCATGGCGATCGCGATCGCGCCGAGCCAGGCAAGACCGAGGCGGCTGCTCCAGAATCGCGGGACGAAGGAGAGCGCGAGGCAGGAAAGCAGTATGGCCGCCGCCGCCGCAGAGCGCCACTGCTCGGCTTCGGGATAGGTTCCGAACAATATGAGCCGCGCATTTTCGCGGAGGAAAGGCCAGCAAGCGCCGCTGGCCAAGCGGCACTCGGCCGCGCCCCCGGAATAGGTCGCGTCGATCAACAGCCAGGACAGGCCCTTGCCGGCAGCCAGCGCGGCGAGGGCGAGGATTAAGACCGTCAGGATCGATTGGCGCCCTCCCCTAAACAGGTTGCGCCGGATCCACGACGGCCAGGCGGCGATCGAGCGCAGCGGAAACGGTTCGAGGGTCGCCGTCTGGATGCTCCGGCCGGGCTGTCCGGTAACGCTCCACCCCATCCGGCGCGCGTAGAGGCCGGTGACGAGTGACAAGGACAGCGAAAGCAGGAGGAAGGTCAGAACGATCAGGCCGACGCCCTCGATCGCCTGGCCCGTCTGGCTGATGACGGTGTCGACGACCGAAACAAACTCGGGATATCCGATCGCCACGCCCAATGAGCTGTTCTTGATCGTGTTGAGATGCCAGCTCGTCATCGGCGGTATCGCGATGCGCAGCGCTTGCGGAACCACGATCCGTCCCATCGCCTGAGCCGGCGACAGCCCGAGCGCCTTCGCGGCTTCGCGCTGCCCCGCGGGAACCGCGAGGATCGCGCCGCGGAATATCTCGGCCAGATAGGCCGAGGCATAGACGGAAAGGCCGGCGACCAGCGTCAGAAATTCGGTGGAGAGCGAGAGGCCGCCTATGGTTCCGAAACGCCCCGCCCGCGGCAGATCGATCGCGCCCCACAGCAAAAACGGAAGGATGACAATGCCGGTCAGGGCTAGCGCGGTCCCGGCTCCAACGTATTTGCGCCGATAGGCAACAAACAGAAAAGCGCAAGCCGCAAGCGCGATCAGCAATAGCGGCGTTACTGGATCGGCGAGCGTGAGCGCCGGGAGGTGCAGTCCGCGGTTGTCGAGATCGACCGCACCGACATCACCCTGGCCGGGAGCAGGGAGACCGAACAACAATGCGGCGTACCAGACAAACATCTGGAGCAGCAGCGGGATGTTGCGAACCAGCTCGATATAGAGGCCGGAGAGCCGAGCAAGCAGCCAGTTCGTCGACAGGCGCGCCATACAAACTGCAAGGCCGAGCAAGGTCGAGAAGATAATACCGAGCGCCGATATCAGAAGCGTGTTGAGAAGACCCACCGCCAGCGCCGCGGCATAGGAATCGCCCGGCGCGTAGGCGATCAGCGTTTCACCGATCGCGAAGCCCGCCCGGTCGAACAGGAAACCGAACCCCGTCCGGATGTTTCGGTCCGCAAGATTGTCAGCCAATGTCGCAAACAGGCCGTAGGCGGCCACAACTCCGCCCGCCAAAAGCAGCCAGGGCAACGCAGCGATTACAAGGCGCCTCTGCGTATGGGTCATCGCATCGGCAACGGGTAGATCAGCCCGCCGTCCCGATAGAGCTTATTTTGCCCGCGCTCGACGCCGAGCGGCGTAATGTGCCGGTCGAAGATTTCGCCATAATTGCCCGTCGCCTCGATCGCGCGATACGCCCAGTCATCGTCGAGGCCGAGCGACTTGCCGAATCCGGGCAGGCCGCCGAGCATCTTGCGCACTTCGGGGTCACGCGAGGCCATGCGCATGCGCGCTGCATTCGCGCGGGTGACCCCCATTTCCTCGGCAGCAAAGAGCGCGTTCAGCACCCATTTGTTGATCTCATACCATTGCTCGTCGTCGCTGCGCACGACGGGACCTACCGGCTCCTTGGTGAGTCGTTCGGGCAGCACAACATAATCGTCCGGATGCGCGGTATCGGCGAGACGGATCACGGTCAGCGTGAAGGCATCGGTGGTCATCGCGTCGCACCGCCCGGCAAAGAAGGCGAGCTTGGCTTCCTCGGGATTCTCGAACACGACCGACTGGAAACGCAGCCCCTTGCGCTCGAAATATTCGGCGGTGTTGAGTTCGGAGGTCGTCCCCTTGGTGATGCAGATCGATGCGCCATCGAGATCCGTCGGAAGCCGCACACCCGATCGCCGGGGCACCAGGAAGCTCTGCCCGTCATAATACATGGTGCCGACGAAATTCACCCCGAGGTCGGTGTCGCGCGTCAGCGTCCATGTCGTCGTCCGCGACAGGACGTCGGCCTCGCCCGTCTGCACGATCGTGAAGCGCTTGTTCGAGGCGACCGGCATGAACCGGACCTTGCGGGCATCGCCGAGGACCGCAGCGGCGAGCGCCCGGCAGTAGTCGACGAAGAACCCCTGCCAGCGCCCGCGCTTGTCGAGATAGGACATGCCGAGCTGCCCCGTATGAATTGCGCAATTGAGCGTTCCGCGCGCGCGAATCCGCGCAAGCGTCGATCCCTTCGCCGCGGCGATTTCATGCCCACCGGTGCCGGCGGGCTCGCGGCCGCAGCCGCCGAGTAACAGGGCGCCTGCGGCGAGCAGCGCCGGTAACCAGCGGCGCGATGCGTGCGACCTATTCATAAACGAGGCTTTCAATGCTAGCGCCATAAGAAATAGCTATAGGGAGCGATGTCCGATGAACCTGCGTCACCTCGAAGCCTTCAGGGCCGTGATGCTCTCGGGATCGGTCACCCAGGCCGCGCAGTCGCTCAACCTGTCGCAACCCGCGGTGAGCAAGATGCTTGCCGAGCTCGAGCATCAGCTGGGCTTTCAGCTCTTCCTGCGTTCGCGCGGCAGCGCGCTCACCGTGACGCCCGAAGCCGACGCCTTTTTCTACGAAGTCGAGCGGAGCTTCTCGGGCATTGCGGCCCTGAAGCGGGTAGCGGAAGACATCCGCAACATGGCGACCGGCACGCTCCGGATCGCCGCCCTTCCGGCGCTCGCGGTCAGTTTCCTGCCGCGTGTGATCGCGGCCTTTCGCGAGACACATCCCGGCGTCACCGTTCAGCTCCAGACCCGCAGTTCCTCGACGGTGCGGCAATGGATGGCGAACCAGCAGTTCGACATCGGGCTCGCGACGCCGGCGCGCGAATTGCCCGGCATAAGGATGGAGCGCTTCCTGCGCTGCCCCGGCGCCTGCGTTCTCCCTGCCGGCCACCGCTTGGCCGTCAAGGACGTCATCCGGCCGGCCGATCTCGAGGGCGAGCCCTTCATTTCGCTCGCGCTCGAGGACGGCGTGCGTCACCGCATCGACCGCATTTTCGAGGACGCGGGCGTCCACCGCGAGATGGTCATCGAAACCCAATATGCGATGACCATCTGCGCGCTTGTCATGCAGGGGGTCGGATGTTCGATTCTCAACCCCGTGACCGCAGCGGATTATGCCGAGCGGGGCCTTACGGTCCGTGATTTCGCGCCGGAGGTCCATTTCGAATATATGCTCTTCACGCCGAAGTTGAGGCCGATGTCCCAAGTCGCTGCGGCCTTTATCGCGGTGCTCGAATCCCACCGCGACGCGATGTTCGGCTCCGACGCCAGCTGAAGACACAAGACGCCGCACGGCCCTCACGGCCACCGATCAGAAGGAGGCGGTCGCGCGGACGTACCAGAAGCCCCCGTTGAACCCCGTCGGCGCGAAGCGGAGATATCGGATCCCGTTGTTGATCTGGGATTGCCGCGCCTCGACGTCGGGGTAATTGTCGAAGATATTCTCGCCGCCGACCGCGAGCTTGAGCATGTCGCTAACCTTGTAGGACAGCTCGAGATCGACCAGCAGTTCGGCGCCGCCCGTCTGGTCGGCAGCCGGTGCGGCGCCATAGTCGGTCCATTTGCCATAATAGTTCGCGCGCGCGACGAAGCCGAAGCGCTCGCCCGCATAAGTGAAGGACGCATTGCCCTTCCACTTCGGAACGAAGCCCTCGAGTTCGAGCAGCCGCTCGCGGTCCGCAGTGATCACCGGCGAGGCCTTGATGACATCGGTTTTGGTATAGTTGCCGTTGAGGCCGAGCGTGGCCTTGCCGTCGCCGAGGTCGAAGCCCACGGTGAGCACCGCATCGACGCCCTGGGTGCGGCTGTCGAAGGAATTGGTGAAGAAGCTCACCTGCTGGAAGGAATCCCCACCGGGAATGCCAAGCGCCGCGAGCTGCGCACGCTGCGCCGGGGTGAGATTGAAATTGCCCGATACGGCGATCCGGTCTTCGACCTTGATGTTGAAATAGTCGAGCGTGAAGGTGATGCGATTGGAGGGCTTCACCACGATGCCGCCGGCGACGTTGAACGAATTCTCGGGCCGAAGCGGCGTCGCGCCGAAGAATTGCGCCACCGGATTGTTGGGCGCGATAATGCCTGCGGTCAGCGGCGCCCCGGTTATCGAGTCGATGTTGGTCTGGACCTGCGAGGCGTTCGACTGGCCCGGCGTCGGCGCCCGAAAGCCGGTGTTGACCGATCCGCGCACCGCGAAGACGTCCGAGAAATCATATCGCCCGTTGATCTTCCAGGTGAATTTCGAGCCGAAGTCCGAGTAATTCTCGTAGCGGCCGGCAAGGCCGAACTGGAGCGCGTCGGTGAGATTGCCTTCGAGCGACGTATAGGCGGCCCAGTTGCTGCGCGCGAACTCGCCCGCCTGGATGGGACTGAAGCCCGGGAAGCCGTTCGAGCCGACCGGCAGTCCGACGCGGTTTCCGGTATCGGGATCGATGACCGACGCGAAAGGACCAACCTGCCATGATGCGATGTCGCCGGCCGTGATCTCATATGTCTCGCGCCGATACTCGAGACCGCCTGCAAGCGTCAGCGGATCGGAGGTGCCGATCGCGATGGGGTAAGTGAGATCGAGATTGAAAGCGAGTTCGCGCTGCTCGAGCTGCCCCGGCTTGAAGGAGGTCGGCGACGCGAGGCCAAGCGACGGATTGACCGTATTTTCGATCCGGTAGGAAGCATGGTTCTGACCATAGGAAGCGCTGAGGTCATAGGTCAGGCCCGAGGAGAATTCGCCCTTGAGGCCGGCCGCCAGCGCCGCATCGGTCACCGTGGCACCGAAATCCGGGGTGAAACCGCCGGGAAAGAGCTGGCGGAAGCTGAACCGCTGTCCTCCGGGCGTATTGGTGAGCGGAATCGAGGTGGAAATGAAGCTGGCATCGGGGTTGCGGTAAAAGAAGGCCGTCGTGCCGCGGCTCCAGCTATAGTTGCCGAAGGTGTAGAATTCCATCTCCTCCGACAGTTCGATGCCGGCATTGACGAAGATGCGCGCCGCCTCGGATTCGGGATTTCCCCAGCGCTGCGCCGGGACCGGGACATCCTGAACGCCGGCATCGATGAGCGCCTGCGCGTCGGGACGCTGAATGCCGCGCGACGTCGTGCTGGCGTTCACATATTCGCCGCTGATGTTGACGAAACCGGCGTCGGTGAAGGGAAGCCCGACATTGCCCTGGACGAGGAAATCCTCGCCGTCGCCCTTATAGAATTGGCCATAGCGGGCGATCAGCAATCCGCCTTCGCGGTCGCGGCGCAGACCGAAATTGAGGACGCCGGCGATCGCATCCGATCCATAGAGCGCCGACGCGCCGTCACGCAGAACCTCGAGCTGGCCGATCGCGATCGACGGGATCGCCGAAAGATCGGGTCCCTGCGATCCCCGGATATAGGGAACATTGGTGAACTGGACCGTCGCGCCGCGATGGCGCCGCTTGCCATTCACGAGCACCAGCGTCTGGTCCGGCGGCAGGCCGCGCAGCGAGAAAGGCCGGGTAAAAACGGCGCCGTCGTTGCTGACGAGGCGCTGGACATTGAGCGACGGGACCTCGGTGCGCAGGAGATCATTCATGTCGGCCGTGCCCTTTTCGAGCAGTTCGGCACCGGTGATGATGTCGATCGGCTGAGCGGAATCGGCCGCCTTGAGATCGTTCCGCCGCGTACCCGTCACGACGATTTCGCCCTGCGACGCGCCTGGCCCCGGCGCCTCTTTGGCGTTATCCTGCGCGAAGGCGGCGGCGGCCGACATGCCTGCCAGGACGGCGATAATCGAGCCACTCGTGCGAAGCAATTTTCTCATGGTCCCCTCCCATTTGCGAAAGCTCTCGGCTTCGCCACCGAGCTATCTTCGCGGCCTTGGCATGACCAGAAATAATCACCACTCATCGCTATAAACGAGATGGTTATTCCATATGGTTATATCTCTCGCTGCGGCATCGAGCAGCGCCCGACCGCGCGGCATGCCGGGCGCGGCGATGCCGGACACTTCGCGCAGCTTGTCCTCGACCGCCCGGGCGACATGCCGCGTCGGCACATGCTCCTTATTTTTTGTCCATATCGTGCCCGGCATGAGGATCGGGTTCGGGTTCGACAGGTTTCGGCGCTTCCGGCGCGGCCTTTGCCCGCGGCGGCACAGCGGCCTTCGCGGCGGGTTCTTGCTTGGGGCGGGATTTCTCCGGAGGCATCGCTTCTTCGGTCGGCGCCGCCGGGGCAGACGCGGCGGGCGGCTCGTCCGCTACGGGCATGGTCTCGACCATTGCGGGCGGCTCACCGGCAGTGACCTCACTCTGTTCCGGTGTGACGTCGCTCTGCTGCGCGGGCTCAGTGCCGCATCCTGCCAGAGCAAATATCAGCGCGGCGGCGCTCGCTAGGGGAATGAATCTCGTCATATCTGTCTCCTCTTCGTGTCGGCAGGTCATGCGCGGAATTCAGAAACCTTGCCGTCGCTGCCGAATGCCATCACTTCGAATGCGTCCGCGCTTCCGTCCGGCATTTCCATTCCCGGAGAACCGCGCGGCATGCCGGGCACGGCGATTCCGCGAATGTCGCGTGGCTTGTCGTGGAGGAGTCTCGCAACATGCCGCATCGGCACATGACCCTCGATCGCATAGCCGCCGATCACGGCCGTGTGGCACGACGCCAGCTGGCCAGGCACACCATATCGCGTCTTTACGGCGGCCATGTCAGCGCGGTTCTCGACAGTCACATCATAACCGGCCTTGCGTGCGATATCCGCCCAAGCTTCGCAGCAGCCGCATTCGGGATCGCGATAAACGAGCATTCGCTTGGGGCTGGACGTCTCGGCGCCCGGCGCGGGCGCCGCGCCATTCTTATCGCTGGTCGCCGCCGGGCCCGAGGCAGAATTGCATGCCGCAAGCGCCATCCCCGATCCGACCGCAATCAGGCCGAAAAGATGACGGCGCGTCATCAGATTTTTCATGTCATTTCCTCGCGAGAATGGATTTCATCTGTTCGATTTCGGCCGCCTGCCCCGCGATGATGCCGCGGCAGAGTTCGCGTATCTCGGCATCTTTGAGAGAAGCCTGTTCACACATGAGGATCGCGCCCGAGTGATGCGGGATCATCGAACGCAAGAAGGCCGTGTCGCCGATCGTCGTCTGTGTCCGGATGAGCCCGAAGCTCCCGAAGAAGGCAACTGCCGATCCCAGCAGCAGGAACGTATTGAGACGTTTCGACGGGAACATGCCCGGCATTGCGACGATCATCAGCACGACCATCGGCGAGACCATCATCAGCGTCATGTAGAGCATGTTGAGATTATTGTAGAAGCTCGAGAGGCGGTCGATCATGACGAACATCACCAGATACATGATGACGCCGCTGACGATCGTCTGCAGCGCGAGGCTGCGATAGGCTGGTTTCACGGCATTTCTCCTCGACGTGTCGCCACCCCGCGAAACTTCTAGAACCAGGCCCGCACCCCCATCACGAAGCTGACGCCGCTCGCATCCTCGCCCGCGGCGCGGGCAAAACGCGCGGTATCGCCGACCTTGCGCGCCCATTCGACGCCGACATAAGGCGCGAATTCCTTCACGACCTCGTAACGCAGGCGAAGCCCGAGCTCGAAATCCGAAAGCCCCGAACCAACGCCGGTCTCGGGGACATCCTGGAGCGCAAAATTGACCTCCGCCATCGGCTGGAGGATCAGTTTCTGGGTGATGCGCTGGTCGTAATAGCCTTCGAGCCGGGCGAGCAGATCACCCTTGTTCGAAAGAAACAGCGCGCCCTCGACTTCGAACCAATAGGGGGCGAGCCCCTCGAAGCCGATCGTCGCATAGGTGCGGTCGGGGCCGGGCCCAAGATCCTGCCTGATACCCGCCTGCGCGTTGAAATAGGGTCCGATCGCCCGGCTGTAGAGCGCCTGTACCTCGGCGCTCTCGATGCCTTCGCCGAACACGCCCTCGCCTTCGCTCTTGATCGTCAGCCGGTTAATGTCGCCGCCGTACCAAGCCTCACCGTCCCAGCGGAACCCGTCGCGGCCCTTGCGCGCCTGATATTCGGCAAGGTTGAAGCTGATGAAAGCGATGGTCTGCGCACCATTCTCTTTCATCATGTCGTGGCGCGAATGCTCCATTTCGGCTTGGGGATAAATGCGATCGGCATACCAGTCGCCGGGAGGCGCAGGCGCGGTAGCATCGCCCGGCGGCAAATCGGTGCCGCTAGCGCTGCTCGTGGTCGCCATGCCTTCCATTCCCGCCATCGCGTCCGCAGATCCGCCCTTCGGGGTGCAATGGCCCATTTTGGCATGTTCGGGCGGGCAATCGGGATCGGACGGCTGCGGTGCGCCATGATCCATCGCACCCATGTCCGAAGCGCCCTTGCCTGGAGCTTCCGCCTCAGGCGTACAATGACCCATCGCCGCATGTTCGGGCGGGCAGCTTGAAGCCTCGGGTTCCATGTCCATGCCCTGCATGTTCCCATGGTCCATCTGCTCCATCGACCCTTCGGCGGGCGCTTCGGGCGCGGACTGCGCTACGGGTGCTGGCGTTGGCGAGGGAGCGGGTGTCGGCGCGGGCGCCGCACCATGCATCGAATGATCCATCGACTGCGCCGCGGCGGGCACAGCAAAGGCCAGCGGGGCGATACCCGCGAGGAGAAGCGCGACCCGGGTCATTCGCCGTCTCCCTTCGGACGGACGCTGACGACGCGCATCATCCCCGCGTGCATGTGATAGAGAAGGTGGCAATGGAACGCCCAGTCGCCGAGCGCGTCGGCGGTGAAATCGAAGCTCGCGATGCCGCCCGGCTGGACAAGCACCGTATGCTTGCGCGGCGACCGGTCGCCCTTGCCCGTCACCAGTTCGAAAAAATGGCCGTGGAGGTGGATGGGGTGGCTCATCATCGAATCGTTGATGAGGTTGATCCGCACGCGCTCTCCCTCGATGAAGGGGATGGGCTCGTGATAGTCGGACATCTTGATGCCGTCGAACGACCACATGAAGCGTTCCATATTGCCGGTCAGATGGATGTCGAGCGAGCGCGAGGCGGCGCGGGTATCGGGGTTGCGCTCGAGCGCGACAAGGTCATGGTAGGTCAGCACCTTGTGCCCGACATTCTCCAGTCCCTGCCCCGGCTCGCCCATGCGATCCATCGGCATCGGCGAGATCGTCTGAACGCTGGGATCGCGCTTGACCTGCGGCGCGACACTGAAGTCGCGCATGCTGTGCTGCATGCCTCCGCCAGATCCATGATCCATGCCCGCCATCGCGCCGCTTTCCCCCGCTGGCGTACAATGGCCCATCTTGGCATGTTCGGGAGGACAAGAAGGGTCGCTCGCCGGCATGGGCATGGCGCCCATATCGCCGCCCGAATGGTCCATACCCGCCATCGCGCCGCCCGACATGTCGCCCATGCCCATGTCCTTCATGGTCGCGAGCGGCCGTTCGCGGAGCGGCGGCACCTCGGCGACCATGCCAGCGCGCGGTGCGAGCGTCGCGCGTCCCATGCCCGAGCGGTCATTGGCCTCGGCAACGAGCGTATAAGCACGGTCCTCGACCGGGGTCACGATGACGTCATAGGTTTCGGCGACCGCGATCTGGAACTCGTCGATTTCGGTCGGCACGACATTGAGCCCATCAGCCTGGACGACGGTCATCCTGAGGCCCGGGATACGGACGTTGAAGATCGTCATCGCCGACGCATTGACGATGCGCAGGCGTACCCGCTCGCCGGGGCTGAAGAGCGCGGTCCAGTTGTCGCGCGGACCATGGCCGTTGACGAGGAAGGTGTAGGTCGAACCATTGACGTCGGCGACGTCGGTCGGGTCCATCCGCATCTTGCCCCAATCGATCCGCTCCTTGAGCGGTTGATCCTTGCCGGCAAGCAGGCCCGCCAGCGTCTGGCGCTGCATGTTGAAATGGCCGGGATTGACCTTGAGCTTGCGGAAGATCGCCTCGGGCGACAATTGACTGTGGTCGGACAGGACGACGACATGCTCGCGGTCGTAGCCGATCGGGTCGGCGCCCGCGGGATCGATGACGATCGGGCCATAATGGCCGAGCTGTTCCTGAAGCCCCGAATGGCTGTGATACCAATAGGTCCCCGATTGAACGACCGGGAATTCATAGACAAACTTCGAGCGCGGCTTGATCCCGGGGAAGCTGACGCCGGGCACGCCGTCCATCTGGAACGGCAGGATCAGGCCGTGCCAGTGAATCGAGCTGTCCTCGTCGAGATCGTTGACGACGGTGAGGCGCGCGTTTTGTCCCTCCTTCAGCCGGACGAGCGGCGCGGGCACGGTGCCGTTGATCCCGATCGCGCGACTGACCTTGCCGTCGATGCGCATCGTCTGGCGCGCGATGCGCAGCGTTATGTCATTGCCGGATACGGTCGGAAGCGGCGCGGTGATGCCGGACGACACCGGCTGGGCCCAGGCCGGGAACCATGCGGCCATCGCCGCAGCAGCCCCTCCACCCAAAGCTCCACTGACGAACCGACGCCTTTCCATCTGCATATTCTTTCCGACCGTTACTGACTGTTCCTAAAGCTATACGCAGGCGGCACGCCTGCCCCTCAATAAAAATGCCGGACGATGAGGAGATGCCGCCTGAACGAGCGGTCGAACCCTCAACCCTCGGCGCTCGCAGATGTTCCCGCGAGCAATTCCCGGAGCCTGGTCCGCGCTCGATAGAGGCGCGTTTCGACTGTTTTCTCGCTGACCCGCAAAATGACCGCTGTTTCGGCCTGGCTGACCTCGTCGACACCGCGGAGGAGCAACACTTCGCGCAAATTCTGCGGCAGCTGATCGATCGCCCCGCGAACCCTGGCGAGCTCTCGCCTGTCGGTCGCCGCGGAATCGGGCCCAGGACCATCGCTTGCTACGTGATGCGCATTTTCGAGCGGGAGCGCGCGGGAGAAAAAGGCGCGCACCTTTCGCCGTCGTGCCCAGTCGCGACATTTGTTGAGCGCGATACGGGCGATCCATGTGCGGAAGGGGCGTTCGCCATCATAGCGATCGAGCGCCGAAAAGCCGGAGACGAACGTCTCCTGCGTCAAATCCATCGCCTCGTCGGCATCGCCGATCTGCTTTACGATGAGCCGGTAGACGCCCGTTTTGTAACGGCGCAGCAACTCGCGATAGGCGTCTTCGCGGTGCGCGCGCGCAAAGGCCGCCAGATCCTGGTCGCTACATTGCGATAGGTCGGCGCTCACCGCGCATCGGCGGTCAGCGCCTTGACCACGCTTTTGTCGAACATTTCCGCTTGATCGGGGTTGAGAACCCCGCGCATCGCGAAGAGATGCTGGAGCGTTTCCTTCTGCAATGTCCCCATCACCTCATGCGTCTCGTCGATCGCCTCGGTGACGCGCGGTCCATAGCCATGCTCGGCTTCGATCGCCTGCGCGAGCCGGACATTGGCGGCGCGCATCTCGAGTTCGAGCGCCTGGCGGCGACCGGCGAAGTCGGCTTCGATCCGCTCGAGTTTCTTTTCCTGCTCCGGGGTCAGGTCGAGTTGGCCGTGGAGAAGCGCATGAAGTTCGGTTTCGCTGGCTTTGGGCGCATCGGCTACCAGACGGCCGATGAACACGCCGGCAATCGCCGCGGCGAAGGCAATGAGCCCCAAGAGAAGAAGACGGCGCGACGGCATCGCTACTGTACATCCAGCAAGGTGGAAGGCACCAATGCGCTAGGCGGGCCGAATGGGGTCAGGGGGCTTGCCGCGACCGCCGGCTGGGAAATCGCACTCCCCGCAAAGACACCGCCGCCGAGCGAGACAAAGGCCGCGAGCGCCATCAGGCGGCGCATCGCTACCGCTTCGCGCCGGCGGATCGCCAATGCGCCCATGATGCGATCATCGAGCGCATCGAGCGCTGCGGGCAGATCGATCCTGTTCAAAATGCGAAGCTCCTTATCCATCGATCGTCTCTTCAAACCTTTCCATCATTGTACATACGCGCCGAAGCGCCTCACCCCTCACACCAGAATATTATTCCGGAATATTTGAGGGCCATGCCGATATCCTGCGTATTAGCAGGACAGACACGCATTTGGAGGTGTTCATGTTCAAGTCTCTTCTCCCCTCTGCAGCGGCGGCTTTCGCTCTGCTTCTCATGCCGGCCACGGCAAGCGCGCACACCAAGCTCGTCAGCTCGACGCCCGCCGCCAATTCGACCGTTTCGAAGGTCACGTCGGTCAATCTTCAGTTCAACGAAAAGATCGTCGCCTCGACCCTCAAGACCGAGCTGGTCATGACCGGCATGCCCGGCATGGCCAATCATGCCCCGATGAAGGTGCCTTACTCGTCGATGATGGGCAAAGAGGGCAAGTCGGCGATGCTGATGCTCAAGCGGCCGCTGACAGCCGGAACCTACAAGGTCACATGGTCGGCGGCGGGCGCTGATACCCACCGCATGGGCAGCGAATTCAGCTTCACCGTAAAGTAAAAGACGGTGGGGGACCCCGTTCTGATCGGCATCAGGTTCGCACTTTATGCGGACCTGATGCTCATCGCCGGCCTTGCTGCGTTCCCGCTTTTTGCGCTGACACGGAGCGAACGCCTTGCGCCGCAGTCGATGATGGCCTCGATCTGGCGCGCAGAGCGATGGCTCTGCGCCGCCGGACTGCTTCTCTCCATCTTGGGGATGGGCGTGCTCGCGGCTTCGATGCAGGGTGTGGGGCTCCTCTCCCTGGAACTCCAGCCTTTTTGGGACCTTGTTCGCGAGACCGAGGTCGGCACAGCCTGGGTCTACCGGAGCGCAGCGCTGCTGCTCGCGCTGGGAGTCGCGATCTGGATGGTCCGCTGGCCGACAACTTCGGCCGCCGTACTCGCGGCCGCGGGCTCGGTGGCCGTCGCGAGTCTGGTCTGGTCCGGCCACGCCGGCGCGACCGAAGGCGCCGCAGGCACCGTGCACCGGATCAGCGACATCTTGCACCTGATTGCAGCGGCGGTCTGGATCGGCGCGATCGGCGCCTTCCTGATCCTGATCTCACCACGTCGTGTCCGCGAATGGCCGGGCGGACTCCAAATTGCGGCGCGGAGCCTCGATCAATTCTCGCGCGTCGGTACGATCTGCGTCCTCGTCATCGCCGCCACCGGCCTCGTCAACAGCCAGATGATCGTCGGCGCCGAGAATCTCGGCCGTTCCCTCGGCTCGCCCTATGGACAATTGCTTCTCGCCAAGCTTGCGCTGTTCGGACTGATGCTGGCGCTCGCGGCGGCGAACCGCTGGCGGCTGACCCCGGCGCTCGCGGCCGCCGTCCCGGGGACCGATACCGACAATGTCGACGCCGACCCCGACCTCGCGATTGCAGCCATGCGCAGAAGCCTCATCATCGAAGCGTCGGCCGCGCTCGCCATACTCGCGCTGGTTGCCTGGTTCGGTACGCTCGAACCCTTCGTCACCGCCGATCCGGTTTGACCCCAAGCACCGCCTCTTGGTCGGGTTCGATCATGCTCGGGACCGGCTGGGCGCTCATTGACGCGCGCATCGGGAGCAGCCGTCCCCATAACCATGTGGCGCACCAGATCAGCCTCGCCATCGAACGCGACCTCGAAATTTCCGGTGATGCCGACCTGATAGTTCCCGCCGGACACGCCATTGCGATAGCGTCGCATGTCCGGCACCGCCTCGGGCCGCCGGGCGCCCTCGTGCGGTCATTTTATCTCGACCCGCTTTTTCGTGCCGGCACCCGGCTGTCCGCCGGATCGGCGCCTGTCCTGTTGACGCCGATAGAGACAGCCGGACTAGGTGACATCGCAAGCGGCGCGGACGCGAAGCGCTGGGCGTCCGACTATCTCGACCGCTCGCAGGCGCGTCCGGTGGATGCCCGCCTGTCCGAAGTGCTCGCGGCCCCTGACGATTTGTCGACCGCGCGCGCCTTGGCCGACGTCGCCTGCCTTTCGCCCTCGCGCCTCCGCGAAATCGTCAGCCGCGACTTCGGCGTGCCTCCGGCCAAATTGCTGCAATGGCTCCAGCTTCAACGCGCCGTGCGGACGCTGGTCGGCGGCGGAGGTCTTGCCGACGCCGCGGCGGCGGGAGGCTTCGCCGATCAATCGCACTTCACGCGCCGCTGCGCTCAATGGCTAGGCGTGACGCCTTCGGCCGGCCTTAGTGCCTTCGCGTTCGAAATCGTGCCCTGAGCCGGATGCGCCTCGCACCGCGTCGCCCCGGCGAAACATTCAAGACTGCCGCGCCTGTTTGCCCTTAAGCGTCTCGTCGAGACCGGCGATTGCGGCCGCAATCCGGCGGCAAGCCAAAGCGTCGAAAGGAGACGGCCATGCCCGACCCGAAACCCGTAGCAAGATCCTACACGCCAGCGGCAGGATATCACTTCCTGACGCCCTTTTATGATTTCGGCGTCGCGGTGACAACGCGCGAGCGCGTGTGGCGCGACCGTCTCGTTCGCCATATGGCGCTCGGCGAGGGTGACGTCATTCTCGATATCGGCTCGGGTACGGGAAATCTTGCGCTGGCGATCGCTCGCCATAGCCGGGACGTCCGCTATCTTGGTTTCGACCCCGACGAGGCAGCGACGCGAATTGCCCGAACGAAGACCGCGCAGATTGTTCCACCGCCGGAGTTTCGAGTTGGCTTTTTCGCGGCTTCGGCGATCGATGACTGGCCCCCGCCTGCCAAGATTGCGATCTGCCTCGTCCTTCATCAGGTCGGGCTTGAGGAAAAGGCACGTCTGCTACGCGAGGCCCGGCAGGTGCTCGCGCCGGGCGGCAAACTCTATGTTGCCGACTATGGGGAACAGCGCAGCCGCCTCATGCGGTTGTTGTTCCGCCTCACGATCCAGCAGCTCGACGGCGTCCAGGACACCCAGCCCAACGCCGATGGATTGCTCCCGGTGCTGATGAGAGAGGCAGGCTTTTGCGATGTTCGCGAGCTTGAGACGTTCCGCACGCCAACCGGTGCGATCGGGATCATCGAGGCCCGAAAGCCCGGGACCTGACGGCACGGGGCAAAGAAAATCCAAGGGATAACCGCTCTTCTTGCGTATCGATAGAAGCGGCTCCATTCTGGAACCGCCAGGAACGACGCCAACGGCGAACTCGACCGGTGGCGTTTGGACCGCCCCGCCGCGAGGCGGGCATCCGACACATACGGGAGCGGCGGCGATGCACGATCATCAGGGCGCAGAAAAAGGCAGCGGGAGCACGACTGATCCGGTCTGCGGCATGATGGTCGATCCGGCCACCACACCTCATATCGCGACGCATAGCGGCAAGCATCACTATTTCTGCAGCGCAGGCTGCCTCGCCAAATTCGAGGCCGATCCCGATCTTTATGCCGCAAAACGCGAGCCGGCCGCAGCCGATGCACCCGAAGGCGCCATCTGGACCTGCCCGATGCATCCCGAGATCCAGCGCGCCGGCCCCGGAAGCTGCCCGATCTGCGGCATGGCACTCGAGCCCGTCATGCCGACAGCATCGGGCGGCCCCAGCGAAGAATATCGCGATATGCGGCGGCGCTTCTGGATCGGGCTCCTTCTCGCACTCCCGGTGGTTGCGCTCGAAATGGGCGGCCATCTGACAGGCCTTCATCAATTTGTCGGTCGCCAGACGAACAACTGGACCCAGATGTTGCTCGCGACTCCCGTCGTTCTATGGGCGGGCTGGCCCTTCTTCGAGCGCGCGTGGCTCTCAATCCGCAACAAAAGCCTCAACATGTTCACCCTCATCGCGATGGGGACCGGGGTCGCGTGGGGCTACAGCATGATCGCGGCGATCGTCCCCCAAATCTTTCCGGCTGCGTTCCGCGCCGATGATGGCTCGGTCGCGGTCTATTTCGAGGCGGCGGCGGTCATCACGGTGCTGGTGCTACTCGGGCAGGTGCTCGAACTCAGGGCCCGCGAAACGACGAGCGGCGCGATCCGCGCGCTCCTTGACCTCACACCGAAGCTCGCCCGGCGCGTCCGCAGCGATGGAAGCGACGAGGAGGTCGCGCTCGAGGACGTCGCGGTCGGTGACATGCTACGCATCCGTCCGGGCGAAAAAGTCCCCGTCGATGGCATCGTCGTAGAAGGCCGCGGCACGGTCGACGAATCGATGGTCACGGGCGAATCGATGCCGGTGACCAAGGCGGCCGGGGCGGCGCTGGTCGGCGGAACGATCAATCAAACGGGCGGCCTGCTCATGCGCAGCGAGAAGGTCGGGCGCGACACGATGCTCGCGCGAATCGTACAGATGGTCGCCGATGCGCAGCGCAGCCGCGCGCCGATCCAGCGTCTCGCCGATGCCGTTTCGGGCTGGTTCGTGCCCGGCGTCATCGTCGTCGCCATTGCCGCTTTCGTTGTCTGGTCGCTTCTGGGCCCCGTGCCCGCCATGGCCTATGGCCTTATCGCCGCCGTCTCGGTGCTCATCATCGCCTGTCCCTGCGCGCTCGGCCTCGCGACGCCAATGTCCATCATGGTCGGCGTGGGGCGCGGCGCCGAAGTTGGCGTGCTGATCAAAAATGCCGAGGCGCTTGAGCGGATGGAGAAGGTCGACACGCTCGTCGTCGATAAGACCGGGACGCTGACAGAAGGCAGACCCTCGGTCGTCGCCATCGAAGTCGCCGAAGGGTTCGAGGAAAACGACCTCCTCCGGATTGCCGCGAGCCTTGAGCGCAGCAGCGAACATCCATTGGCCGCCGCAATCGTCAAAGCGGCGGAAGACCGCGCCCTCGCGCTCGTCGAGCCATCGGGAGTCGACCAGCCGGTCGGCAAGGGCATCGTCGGGGTCGTCGACGACAAGGCGATCGTCCTCGGCAATGCGAACTTTCTCGAAGAATATGACGTCGATCTGGGCGCACTCGCCGAGGCGGCTGACCGGCTTCGTACAGACGGTGCAACGGCGATCTACATCGCGGTCAGCGGCAAGGCGGCCGGCGTCATCGCCATCGCCGATCCGGTCAAGGAGACGACGGGCGACGCACTCGCGGCGCTGCGCGAAGCCGGAATCAAGGTCATCATGCTAACCGGCGACAATCGCGTCACCGCCGAGGCGATCGCGCGGCGCCTCGGCATCGACGACGTCGAGGCCGATGTCCTCCCCGACCAGAAGAGTGCGGTCGTGCAGCGGCTGCGCGAAGAGGGCCGGATCGTCGCCATGGCCGGCGACGGGGTAAACGACGCCCCCGCGCTCGCCGCCGCCGACGTCGGCATCGCGATGGGCTCGGGAACCGATGTCGCCATCGAAAGCGCGGGTGTGACGCTACTGCGCGGCGACCTTCTGGGCATCGTGCGGGCGCGGCATCTCAGCCATGCGACGATGGCGAACATCCGTCAGAATCTCTTCTTCGCTTTCGCCTATAATGTCGCCGGGATTCCCGTCGCTGCGGGCGTGCTCTATCCGATTTTCGGACTATTGCTCTCGCCGGTCATTGCCGCCGCTGCAATGGCACTCTCGTCCGTCAGCGTCATCGCCAATTCTTTGCGGCTGCGCTTTGCCAGAATCTGATCGAAACCACCGGAGGCACTCGTGAAGTGTCGGCACAACAAGGGGAAATGATATGAGACGACTGACGATTACAGCAATCGCATTGGCCATGCTGGTGGCCGTCCCGGCTCAGGCGACCGAGCCTGCGGATTATCAGGGCGCGGCGGCAGCGCTCGCGCAGTATAAATCGGCGATGGAGAAACTGGACCTGACCGGCGTCGAGGCCCTCTTTTCGCCAGACGCCCAGATATTCGAGTCCGGCGGCGTTGAAGGGAACTTCGCCCACTATCGCGACCATCACATGGGTCCCGAACTCAAGGAATTCAAATCCTTCACCTTCCGCAATTACAAGATTTCGGTTCGCGGCGAAGGAAATATCGCGATCGCAACCGAGACCTACAGCTTCTCGATTGTGCTCGCGAGCGGCGAGACCATCGAACGGGATGGCGTCGCTACGAGTGTCCTCAAACAGGACAACGGAAAGTGGCAGATCTTCAATCTCCACAGCTCCTCACGCAAGCCGAAGGTGCGGCCGGCGGGTGGCATCTGAGCGGGCAAAAAAGGGGCTAGTCCTCACGATCTCTCCGAACCCACACCTAGCAGGACGCATGAGCCCGAGCGGGTGTGGGCACCCTGAAATGGCTCGTCGCGGCAAGTACGGAAACGCCTGCCTCGTCTGTGACAAGGGCAAAGCTGTTGGGGTGCGTATCATCTGTTGCACAGCCGCCGCATTGCGTTCGGCTGCAAAGCTCAAGGCCTGTTATGCGGGAGATAGATAATGGAGCGATTTCGAACTTTCGATTTCCGAAAGCATATGCCGAGCGTGACGTTCACGCTGCTGGCGGTTGCCCTGATAGCGGGCGCGGGTGCGATCACCGTCTATCTCGGCCTATATAATATAGCGGCCGATGCCCCCCATAACCGGCTGACTTACAGCGTCATCGAAACATTCAGGGAGAAGTCCATCGCAGCGCGATCCGGATCGATCGCGGTGCCGGCAGATTTGGCGGCTCCGGCGCGGATCGCGTCGGGCGCAGGTCTCTATACCGAGATGTGCAGCGGCTGCCATCTCGCGCCCGGGATGGAAAAGACCGAAATGAGTCAAGGGCTGTATCCGCAAGCGCCCGTCTTGTTCAAAGGTTCGGAACGTTCGGCTGCGGAGCAATTCTGGATCATCAAGCATGGCATCAAGATGACCGCCATGCCGGCCTGGGGGAAAACGCATGATGATCGTCTCATCTGGGATATGGTCGCGTTTGTCCGAAAACTCCCTGGCCTGTCGCCGGCACAATATCAGGCTATTACGCAGAATGCGCCAATGGACCATGACGCGATGATGAAGGGCATGACAGAGGCGGAAGGCGCGAGTCAGAAATCAAGCGGAGCGGGCGAACACGCAGGGCACTGAGGTCGTCGACAATTATGCAGCGCCGGGCGTGAACGGGCTCGTTTCGACCTTCCATTCCCGCCCACCTTGCCGGTGGGACGGAAGGTTTCGCCTTTCGCTAAGGGCCGGATCGAGCGAACTGTCTTGGCCGGCAAGCCGCAGGTGGAAAACAGCAATTCGGAATGGATCAAGCGGGGGCTATAAACATGAAGCGCGATCTTGTTCGCGAACTGATCGAGCGCTGGCGCGGCGATTCCGGCTCGACCTATCAAAGCTGGTTCCTGTGGGAGGAACGACTGAAGAATTTTCGGTCGATCAGAAGAGGAATCTCGCAGGTCGTCGCCGAAATTGAGGCCGGCACCTTCGGAGCGGCATATCGGGGCTCGTCATTGGAGATCATTGTTCATTCAATCGCCGAGCAACGACAGATTTTCAAAGGTGCGGATCATGCTTTCTTGTGGAAGCCCAAACTCCGAATCCCGGACATCTACGAGAACGCCGACAATCAACGAGCTTTTGGCAGACTTCTTCACCATTGCTCCTGTTGCGATACCGCCGAGGAGGTCGTCGCCGGGATCCTCGCAATCGACAGACAGAAGATCAAGGGGTTGGGTCCTGCGGTAGCCAACATTCTCTATTTTCTGCATCCCACCCTTGTGCCTCCGTTCAATACGGCAATCGTAAAGGGCTACAACGCGCTGACGGGTGCGAATGTGAAGCTTGGCAGCTGGGAGCATTTTCTCGCGATGCGCGCGGGCATTCTGGATCTCAACGATTGCTACCGGGATCTTCTCTCCAACGATTTGGGCGCGATAGGAGGGCTGCTGTTCGATATCGGATCGGGACGGTTTCCAGCCCCACCGCTCAGCGGTTCGAGCGAAAATGCTCGCGATTGGATGGCCTTGCTGAATGAAACGCGCTCACAGTCCGACAAGTTCGATAAGGGGCTTGCAAATCAGAAAGAGAGCGACCGGACGCATAGCGAAGTCCAATCCTGGCTTCGGGACCTCGGCCTTGCACTTGGATATGACGTCTGGGTAGCGGCAAATGACCGGGGGCGCCTTCATGAGGGTGTACCGCTCGGGTCTCGATGCCTCGATAGCTTGCCGCATGCCATCGCAACCGCTCAAGGAAGCGATGCCATAAGACTGATCGACATCTTATGGCTCGAGCAATCGACGGCTACGGTCGCGGCGGCATTCGAAGTCGAGCATTCGACATCCATTTATTCCGGAATTGTCCGCATGCTTGATCTCGCGCTGAGCAGCGAGAATCTTCATTTGTCGACGCCACTTTTCCTGGTTGCACCCGATGCGCGAGAAGCCGATGTCCGCGCTCAGCTCCGACGCCCGGCTTTCAGCCGGATCGGTGATCTCGACATTTCCTACCTGCCCTACGCCGAGCTCGAACAGAACAGGGTCGCCATTGCCCGCTTCGGTACGGGCCTGAAGGCGATCAAGGCGATCTCCCATCCATTGCCGTGAGGCAGCCGACGACGCGTAGGCCTCCGAAAGCAGTTGGTCTTTGCATCCTCGCGGCGTCACAGGGAAAGCCGGGCATCGAAATCGCGCGCGCTACCGACGTTCAGGATGGGACTAGCCCGTATCTGTTCGTGCCATCTTACTGTCCGGCTCATCGTGCCATCAGCAGGGCCGTTCAAGTAACGGCGCCGGTGAGAACAGGGACATATCATGTCCTGCGTTCAGAGGAAGTATTCCCCCCGGGCGCAAGCGCCCAGGGGGACCGACGACCGTAGGGGAGTCGCCGGGGGACCTCGCAGGACGAGGAACCTCAGAAAAAGTAGCGCAGCTGCAATCCGTACTGGCGCGGCTCGCCGTAGATGTAGAGCGGAAGAGTAGGGTTCGAGACACCCGTCGCGTCCGTCCCGATCGTACTATAGCTCACATAGCGCTCGTTGGTGAGATTTCGGCCATAAAGCGCAATTTCCCACGCTTCGCTCGCCGGCTGCCATGCGACACGCCCATTTATAAGGGTCGTGGCGTTTCCGGAAAAAAGCGGATTGTTGCTGGGCTTGAAAAAGATGCTGTCGCGCCAGGAGATATCGGTCCGTAATGTCAGCATTCCGCCGCCCAGGGAGGCCTTATATTCTCCGCCGAGAGTGATGTTCCACTTCGGCGCGTTCGGCAGCCGCTTGCCCTTGAGGCTTGCGCCGACGTCGTCAAAATAGACATCGTAGCGCGCATCGAGATAAGCGATCGTGGATGTAAGCGTCAGGCGATCGAACGGCCGTGCCATCAGTTCCGCTTCAACGCCCTTGATCGTCGCCTTGCCGGCGTTGGTGGTACTGGCAACGCCATTATTATACTCGACCACCTGAAGATTGGTGTAATCATAATAGAAGGCCGAAAAATTAGCTCGAAGCCGGCGATCGAGGAGCGTCGACTTCAAGCCGACTTCGTAGCTCCAGACATACTCCGGGAGGAAAGGCCGCCCGTCTCCCAGCTGGAATCCACCCGATTTGAACCCGCGGGTTGCCGACGCATAAGCCATGACGTCATCGGCAAGGTCGTAATCGATCCCAATTTTCGGAGTCCAGGCGGTCCAGGATGATTTGGGCTGACCGGCATCGACCTGATTTCCGTTCAGCAGGACACGATATCCGAAATCCTTTTTTTCGTATGAGTATCGAAGCCCTCCGGTCAATCGCAGGCGGTCGATGAGTTCGTAGCTTGCTTGTCCGAAGAGCGCGAATGCATTCGTCGTATTGTTTTCCGGGATCGCGAGCCGACGACCCGGTTCGATGATCCGTATTTCGTCGTTGCCCTTTTCATTCAGATAGAATGCTCCGACGATCCAGCGCAGCTTGTCCGCATCGTTGTTGAGAAGTTGGAACTCTTGCGTGAAACTGCGGGAACGTTCGTAAAATTCGATATCGCGGAGGAAGAGGTCAGTCGAGTCAACGTCGAGCGCCTGGACGACCTTGCTCTTGCGCAGCGCCGTAATCGAGCGGAGCGTGACCGGGCCGCCGTCCCAGTTCATGGTCGAGGACACGCCCCAGGCATCGACATCGTAACGCGGCAGGCGGTCGAGTGCGGCCTCTTTGTCATTGGCCGGGATCGTCGCCCCCGCATCGACGAAGCCTTGCGGATAAAAGGGCCGAACAGACCGCGCGCCGGTCTCGCGATCACGGCTGGCATCCGCCCGCAACACGATCTCAAGACGGTCGCTCGCGTCAATCGCAAGCGTCAGTCGTCCAGCGAGATTATCTTCGTTTTGGTATCGCCGTCCCGAGACGACGTCGCGGTAGATGCCGTCGCGCTGGTTGGCAAGCAAGGTGAGGCGGCCTCGGACGCCCGCTCCAAGCGGTCCAGAAATCGTGCCGCTCAGCGAGCGCTTCTCGTAATTTCCGACGGTGAGTCCCAGCGCGCCAGTCAAATCCTCCGTAGGCATTTTGGAAATGATGTTGAGTGTGCCGCCGGCGGAGTTGCGACCGAAGAGAACGCCTTGCGGTCCGCGCAGCACCTCGATGCGTTCGACGTCGAACAAATCCTGATAGCTTGTGGTCGGGCGCGAGATGTAGACGCCGTCATAATGGACTGTCGTGCTGGGGTCGGTCGCAACGCCGAACGCCGAGGTGCCAATTCCACGAATATTGATGATCGCCATGGAATCGTTGGTGATCGACACGCCCGGCACAAAAAATTGGAGGTCTTCGACGTTTGATATGCCCGTTGCCGTAAGCGCCTCGCCGGTCATCGCTGTCACCGAGACGGGAACGGACTGCAGATTTTCCTCGCGCTTCTCCGCCGTTACGATGATCTCGGCGAGGCCGTCCGACTGGGCTTCCTGAGCCTGCGCGGGAAACGCGACCGCCACCGCAATCGCCGCCATCGAGCTTCGCTGCATTGCGCGCTTCGTCGACGAATAACAGTATAATTTGTTCATTATGCTTCCCCTGTTTCGAAGAACTGCCCTTTCGCGCAGCCCAAATGAGTTTCGGGGAAGTCGAGGACAAAAACATGCATGCCCGGAAACCGCTGCTTACGGCTTCCGGGTTCAAGCACCCAACATCCCCTACTGACATTGATTACGCACCAGAACGACTCATCCCTCAAAAATGGTTCGGGCGACGTAAAACCATCGGAATTGGGCTCCCCGATTTGTTCAGATCGCCAGGATGAAGTTGATCCGGAACGCCCAAAGGCTCCTACCTTCATCCAGAAGCGGCGCTTTTCGCTTCTGCCCCTCGTCGGAGCCTTGGTCGGCGCCGTGCACGTGACGCAATCGCTCGCTTGACCCTATGGTCAGGTCTTCCCCGTGGAAGCCTATTTGTTCGCTCTGATGCCGGTCCTAGCCGCGGAGATTCGATGGCGCCTGACCCAGGCACTTCGGACGGCCGTCGCAACTCCGGACGCGGCAGCGGCGAGACACTGCGGCTGCGATCCGCGCTAGCCTTCAGCTCGATGTCGCAGCCGGAGTTACCATCCCATCGCTTGTAGCCGGGATGCTGGAACCATTTGCGACCGATTGACACCAGTTTGAGGGAGGTGAGACGGGCCGTCAGCACCATCCGCCCCCAAGACCAGTCGGGCTAGATCTGCTCGAACGCCGCTATGATCGGGCAGTGGAGCGTGTCGGCGGCAGCGCATTGGCGCGACAGGCCCATGAGCGCGCGCCGCGCCACATCGAGTTCGGCGATCGTCTTTTCGATCGCCGCGATGCGCGCGTCGGCCAGTTCGCGCGCTCGCGCGCGATCGCTCGACGCGTCGAGTTCGAGCAGTTCGGCGATCTCGGTGAGCGTAAATCCCGCTGCCTGTGCCGATTTGATGAAGCGCAGACGGCGCAGAACCGCCTCGTCGTAACGCCGGACTCGGCCTTCCGACGGGGCGCTGGCCGACTGAGGCGGAACGGGCAACAGGCCGCGGCGTTGGTAATAGCGGATCGTCTCGACATTGACGCCGCCCTGCCGGGCAAGCTGGCCGATGGTCATGTCACGCAAGGCCTTGACTCCGTACTATGGTACGGAGCCTATATAGCGGGAAGCGATCGGGAATCAAGAAAGGCGAATCGATGAATATGCAGGTTCAGCGCGCGAACGAAAGCGCGCCAGCGCACACTGGTGCGGCGGTTTCGGGCAAGCCGCGGGCGACCATCTATCGCATGGTGATGGAGCAGCATATCTGCCCCTATGGCCTGAAGGCGCTGCATCTGTTGCGCAGCCGCGGCTATGACGTCGAGGATGTCTGGCTGACGACCCGCGAGGAAACCGACGCATTCAAGGCGAAACATGGCGTCGCGACGACGCCGCAGACCTTCATCGAAGGCGAGCGGATCGGCGGTCTTGACGATCTGAGGCGCCATCTCGGTCTGAAAGTCCGCGATCCTAAGGCGCTTACCTATAAGCCCGTCATCGCGCTCTTCTCTATCACCGCGCTGATGGCGCTGGCCGCCAGCCAAGCGGTGTCGGGCACGCCCTTCACAATCCGTGCCGCCGAATGGTTTATCGGGTTCAGCATGGCGTTGCTTGCCTTCCTCAAGCTCCGCGACATCGAGAGCTTCTCGAGCATGTTCCTGAACTATGACCTGCTCGCCAAGCGGTGGGTGCCCTACGCCACCATCTATCCGTTCGCCGAGGCGCTCGCGGGCATCCTGATGATTTCCGGCGCGCTGAGCTGGATTTCGATCCCGGTCGCGCTCTTCATAGGGAGCATCGGCGCCGTCTCTGTCTTCAAGGCGGTCTATATCGACAAGCGCGAACTTAAATGCGCCTGCGTCGGCGGCGACAGCAATGTGCCGCTGGGCTTCATATCGCTGACCGAGAATCTGATGATGATCGCCATGGCGCTGTGGATGCTGCTCGCGCCCGCTGCCATGACGATGGGCCATAATTAACCGGGCCCGGTGTAACCGTGAGGGGACCGCCGGCGAACAGGTCGGCGGGATCTTCCTCCAGTTTCGAATTGACGCCAAGTTTGACAAGGATCATGCTTTTACCGTGAAACGCTGGCTCACCTTCCTGCTTCTTGTCGGAGCCGTCCTCGGCCTCCTGGCACAGGAAGCCGCGTTCGCCTCCGCGCCGGCGATCCCGGCAGCCGCAACCACGACTACCGCGGCGATGAGCGACGAATGCGCCGAGATGATGGGAATCGACAAGTCCCAAGATAGCGCACCCTGCAAGGGCCTGACCCTCGATTGCATCGCCAAGATGGGCTGCGCGCTGCCGCTGGCGGTCGCGGCGCCCGCCGCCTCGCTGGAGGCGGCCGCCTATCGGCCGGCGCCGGTAGACGCGCGGCCTGCCGTTCGCTTGACGGGCCGAATCGTCGGTCCCGAGCCCGAACCGCCTCTATTCCGCGGCTGAAACGCGCGATGCGCGCCGGTCTCCCCGGCGCGTGTCTCCCAGCTTTTCAACCGAGGAATTTCACCATGAAGACGATTTTTGTCGTTGCCGCGCTCGCGGCCGCAACCCTTGCCGCTCCCGTGTCCGCGCAGGACGCGAGCGGCGGTCATTATGAATGGCAGACCCGCCAGGTGCCGGGACCGAACAAGTCCAATATCAACCCGCGCGTTCGCGTGTGGGTCAAAGACGCATCAATGAATATGGCGGCCTGCGACTGCACCATGATGAAGACCGACGCAGCGGGCTGCATGCACGACATGCCCGGACATCGCATGTCGCCCTCCAAGGGCTGACGGCTTCCGTCCCCCGGCCGACGTGCCGGGGGACATTTCCGCCTGACTCGAAAGAGGGGGACATATGCGCATATATCTTGCGGCAGTTTTGCTTATCCCGACGCCCGCGGCGCTACATGCCGAGCCGATGACGCTCGATACGGCGCTCGACCGCGCGGCATCAGAGGCGCCCGAATTGCAGGGTCGCGAAGCCGGCATCGATGCTGCCCAATCGGCGGCGATCGCCGCCGACCGGCTGCCCGACCCGAAACTCAATATCGTCCTGCAGGATTTCCCGGTGACCGGGCCCGACGCGGGCCGGTTCAATCGCGACGACTTCACGATGCAGGTCGTCGGCGTCAGCCAGGAGTTCCCGAACCCCGCCAAGCGCCGCGCGCGCGCAACGCGTGCGCAGGCCGACATCGGAATCGCCCGCGCCGACGAGGCGGTCACCGCGCAGGATATCAGGCTCGCGACCGCGCTTGCCTGGGTCGACCTTTACTACGCCAAGAAGCGTCTCAAGGAACTCGACCTGCTCGATTCTGGTCTTGAAGACCTTCAAGCGACGGTGACCGCGCGGCTGGCCAGCGGCGCTGCGCGCCCGGCACAGGCGCTTGAACCCGATCAGCTTCGCGCCGCGATCAATGATCGCCGCAGCGCACTCGCCGCCGAGATTGCCCGCGCCCGCGCGCAGCTCGCGCGCTTTACCGGCGACGCAGCCGCCGACACGCTGGGAGACTTGCCGCCGCAAATGATCGACGAGCAAGGATTGCGCTCCGGAATCGACGCCCTGCCAAGGCTGCGCGCGCTCGATGCCCGCGCCCTCGCCGCCGATGCCGAGACCGGTCTCGCCCGCGCAGACAAGCGCCCCGACTGGAGCGTCAACGCGGCCTATGGGCGGCGCGAGCCCAATTTTGGCGACCTCGTCACGGTTGGCGTCACCGTAGATCTGCCCTTCTTCTCGAAAAGGCGGCAGGATCCCAAGATCGCCGCGCGCGCCAGCGAGGCGACGCGCGCCCGGCTCGACCGTGAGGCCGCCAAGCGCGACATCGCGGCGGGGCTCGACGCCGATCTCGCCGATCACCGCATGCATCATGAACAACTCGCCAATGCGCGCACGCGGCTCGTGCCGCTCGCGAAGAAGCGCGCCGAGCTCGATCTCGCCAGCTACGCCGCCGGAAAGCTCGATCTCGGGACCGCACTCCTGTCGACACTCGCGCTCGCCGAGGCCGAAGTCGATGCGCTCGCTCGCGAAGCCGAGGTCGCGCGCGACGCGATCCGGATCAACACTATTTATGGGGAGGCAGGTCGATGACCGATGCAACATCAGCGGCGCGTTGGCGCGCCGGAATATTGGCCGCGGTGCTGATCGCGGGCGGCAGCGGTTACTGGCTGGGACAGAGCGGTCAGAGCGATGCGCCAAGCGAAGCGGCAGGCAGCGGCGGGCGCAAGATCCTCTATTATTATGATCCGATGTTCCCGAACCAGAAATTCGACAAGCCCGGCAAGTCGCCCTTCATGGACATGCAGCTCGAGCCCAAATATGCCGACGAGGGCAGCGGCGCGGCACCGGGCGTGTCGGTCGATCCTGCCGCGCGGCAGAGCCTCGGCATAAGGGTGGTCGTGGCCGAAATGGGCAGCCTCGCGGCGACCTTCGACGTCAACGGCAGCATCGATTTCAACCAGCGCGACGTCACGATCGTCCAGGCGCGCTCGGGCGGATTCGTCGAGCGCGTCTATCGCCTCGCGCCCGGCGACGTCATCGGCGCCGGCACGCCGATCGCCGACCTGCAATTGCCCGAATGGGGCGGCGCGCAGACCGAATATCTGAGCGTCAAGAAACTCGGACGTCCCGACCTCACTGCGGCGGCGCGGCAGCGGCTGCGGTTGATGGGCATGCCCGAAGGCGTGATTGTCGAAGTCGACCGGACCGGACGCACCGGCGGCCGGATGACCGTCCGCGCGCCGATCGGCGGCGTAGTCCAGACGCTGGGCGCGCGTGCGGGCGTGACGCTTGCCGCGGGGCAGACGCTCGCCGAAATCTCGGGGCTCGGCACGGTGTGGCTCAACGCCGCGCTCCCCGAAGCGCAGGCGGGACTCGTACAGGTCGGCCAGCGCGCGACCGCGACGCTCACCGCCTTTCCCGGCGAAGCATTCACCGGCAGGATCATTGCGATCCTGCCCACTGCATCGGCCGACAGCCGGACGCTGACGGTGCGCGTCGAACTCGCCAATCGCGGCGGGCGTCTCCGCCCCGGCATGTTCGCGGTGGTGGCGCTCGGGGGCGATGCCAAACCGGCGCTGCTGGTGCCGAGCGAAGCGGTGATCCGCACCGGCACGCGCAGCATCGTGATGCTCGAGAAGGGCGACGGGCGCTACCATCCCGCCGAAGTGATCACTGGACGCGAAGGTGGTGGCAAGACCGAGATATTGCAGGGGCTCGCTCCCGGCGAAAAGGTCGTCGCGTCGGGCCAGTTCCTGCTCGATTCCGAGGCGAGCCTGACCGGCCTCACCGTCCGTCCGCTGGAGCCCGCGCAATGATCGCGAAGATCATTCGCGCTTCGGTCGCGGCGCGCGGGCTCGTCGTCGCGGCGGCGCTGATCCTGACCCTGCTCGGGATCGCCGCGGTGCGCACGACGCCGGTCGATGCCCTGCCCGATCTCTCCGACGTCCAGGTCATCATCCGCACCACCTATGCGGGTCAGGCGCCGCGGATCGTCGAGGATCAGGTCACCTATCCGATCACGACGACAATGCTCTCGGTGCCCGGCGCGCGCGTCGTGCGCGGCTACAGCTTCGTCGGCGACAGCTTCGTCTATGTGCTCTTCGACGACGGCACCGATCCCTATTGGGCGCGCAGCCGCGTGCTCGAATATCTGAGCCAGGTGCAGAGCCGGCTCCCCGACGGCGCGCGGGCGAGCCTCGGCCCCGACGCGACCGGGGTCGGGTGGATCTATGAATATGCGCTCGTCGACAAGAGCGGCCGCCACGATCTTGCCGAGCTCCGCAGCCTCCAGGACTGGTTCCTGCGCTTCGAACTGAAGTCAGTGCCGGGCGTCGCCGAGGTCGCGAGCATCGGCGGCATGGTGCGCCAATATCAGATCATCGTCGATCCGCAGAAGCTTGCCGCCTTCGGCGTGACCGCAACCGACGTGGCAGACGCCCTCAAGCGCGCAAACCAGGAAAGCGGCGGCGGCAGCCTCGAACTCGCCGAGGCCGAATATATCGTGCGCGCGGGCGGCTATCTGAAATCGCTCGACGATTTCCGCAGCGTCCCGATCCGCACCGCCGGCGGCGGCATCCCGGTGACGGTCGGCGATGTTGCGACGGTCCAGATCGGCCCCGACACGCGGCGCGGCATCGCCGAACTCAATGGCGAGGGCGAGGTCGCGGGCGGCGTGATCGTCATGCGCGAGGGCAAGAATGCCCGCGAGGTCATCGACGGCGTGCGCGCCAAGCTCGCCGAGCTCAAGCGCAGCCTGCCGCCGGGGGTCGAGATCGTCACCACCTACGACCGTTCGGGGCTGATCGATCGTGCGGTCGACAATCTCACCTCGAAGCTCGTCGAAGAATTCATCATCGTCGGGCTCGTCTGCGCGCTGTTCCTGTGGCACGCCCGGTCGGCGCTGGTCGCCATCCTGACCCTGCCGCTCGGCATCCTCATCGCCTTCATCGTCATGCGGCTGCAGGGGCTCAACGCCAATATCCTGTCGCTCGGCGGCATCGCGATCGCGGTCGGCGCGATGGTCGATGCGGCGGTGGTGATGATCGAAAATGCCCACAAGCATCTCGAACATTGGGAGCGCGATCATCCGGGCGAGGAATTGAAGGGCGCCGAGCGCTGGCGCGTCATCACCGATGCCGCCGCCGAGGTCGGCCCGGCGCTGTTCCTCAGCCTTCTCATTATCACCTTCTCCTTCTTGCCGATCTTCACGCTCGAAGGCCAGGAAGGGCGGCTCTTCGCGCCGCTCGCCTTCACCAAGACCTATGCGATGGCGGCCGCTGCGATCCTCTCGATCACGCTCATCCCGGTGCTGATGGGCTGGCTGATCCGCGGAAAGATCCCGGCCGAACAGGCCAATCCGGTCAACCGCTGGCTGACCCGCGCCTATCGCCCGGCACTCGACTGGGTGCTCGAACGGCCGAAAAAGGCGCTCCTCATCGCCGGCCTCGTCTTCGCCACCAGCCTCTGGCCGATGACCCAGATCGGCGGCGAGTTCATGCCGCAGATGCATGAGGGCGATCTCCTCTACATGCCCTCAGCGCTTCCCGGCATCTCAGCAGCGCGGGCGTCGAGCCTGCTCCAGCAGACCGATCGGCTGATCAAGACGGTGCCAGAGGTCGAAAGCGTGTTCGGCAAGGCGGGCCGCGCCGACAGCGCCACCGACCCCGCGCCGCTCGAGATGTTCGAGACGACGATCCGCTTCAAGCCGAAGGACCAGTGGCGCCCCGGCATGACCGAGGAGAAATTGATCGAGGAGCTCGACGCGCGGGTCCGGGTCCCTGGGCTCGCCAATTTCTGGATCCCGCCGATCCGCAACCGCATCGACATGCTCGCGACCGGGATCAAAAGCCCGGTCGGCATCAAGGTCGCGGGCTCGGATCTTGCCGAGATCGACCGCACCGCGAAGCGCATCGAGGGCGTAGTCAGGACCGTCCCCGGCGTCGCCTCGGCGCTGGCCGAGCGCCTGACTGGCGGCCGTTATATCGACGTCGACATCGATCGCGCCGCCGCGGGGCGCTATGGTCTCAACGTCGCCGACGTGCAGGCGATCGTCGCGGGCGCGATCGGCGGCGAGACGATCGGCCAGACGGTCGAGGGGCTCGCGCGCTATCCGATCAGCGTCCGCTATCCACGCGAGATGCGCGACAGCATCGGCGAGCTCGCGGCCCTTCCGATCCTGACGCCGTCGCGCCAGCAGATCACGCTCGGGACGGTGGCGAGCGTCAAGGTCAGCGACGGGCCGCCGATGCTGCGCAGCGAGAATGGCCGCCCGGTGACCTGGATCTATGTCGACAGCCGCGGCCGCGATTTGCAGGGTCTGGTGCACGACATCCAGCGGGCGATCGCGCGCGATGTCGAGCTGCCCCCCGGCGTCAGCATCTCCTACACCGGGCAGTTCGAGTTCCTCGTTCGTGCGACCGAGCGGATGAAGGTGGTCGTGCCGGTCACGCTCGCGATCATCTTCATCCTGCTCTACCTCACCTTCCGCCGCTGGGACGAGGCGCTGCTCATCATGGCGACCTTGCCCTTTGCACTCACCGGCGGGCTCTGGCTGCTCTATCTGCTCGGTTACAACCAGTCGGTCGCGAGCGCGGTCGGGTTCATCGCGCTCGCCGGCGTCGCCGCCGAGTTCGGGGTCGTCATGCTCATCTACCTCAAGCATGCGCTCGCCGATCGCGGCGATGGCGACATATTGGCCGCGGTTCGCGAGGGCGCGCTGCTTCGCGTCCGGCCGAAGGCGATGACCGTCGCGGTGATCCTCGCGGGCCTGTTCCCGATCCTCGTCGGGACCGGCACCGGCTCCGAAGTGATGAGCCGCATCGCCGCGCCGATGATCGGCGGCATGCTGACCGCGCCGCTGCTCTCGATGCTCATCATTCCCGCCGCCTATCTGCTGATGCGCAGGCGCGCGGCCCATCCCGTTCAACCCGAAGGAGAAATGACATGAAGAATTTGACCGCCATCGCACTGGGCATCGCGCTCAGCGCAGGACTTGCCGGCTGCGGCAAGCAGGGCGAAGCGCCGAAGACCGAAGAAAAGGCCGCGATGGCCGATGACGCCGGAACCATGGCGATGCCCGCCGAAACCAAACATGGCAAGGGCACGGCGACCGTGACCGCAATCGATAGCGCGAAGGGACAGGTCACGCTCGATCATGGCGCGATCGCCGAACTCGAATGGCCGCCGATGACGATGGG
>CBINGC010000040.1:0-35793 GCA_966250105.1 uncultured Sphingopyxis sp.
CATCAAATGGTGCACCCGGCGGGATTCGAACCCACGGCCCCCAGATTAGGAATCTTAGATTGGGGCGCAGAAAAGCGGACATTTAGCCGTTTTTGTTGCATCTGTGTTGCATCGGAAAATCTTGAGAGCGGGATTAACCCTCCGCCAGAGCGGCGTCGATCATTGCGCGCCACCCTTCGACCGTCATTCTCCGGAGCGGGACAACCTTACCGGCGAAATAGTCCGGTTCACCCGGCCAAAGGGCTTCAATCATCCCGTCGCTCGGCTCGCGCATCGCAGTGAGGACGGCGCGGACGAGAGGGGCGACCCGAAACGACCCATCGACCTGAGCCATGTCGATCTTGCCCAACCCGGCCTCCATGAGGTCGCCTTGCCGAAATAGCTCGGCCACAACTGCGGCTTGCGCCCGTTCAATAATGCTCATGCCAGTAACTCCGCTTGCGCCGCTGCAATCAATGCCGCATCTCCCTCGGCATCCATGATGAGATGGCCATATGTGTCCAGCGTCAATTCAATGTTCTCGTGGCCGATCCAGACCTGAAGCCGCTTCAGGTCGATGCGCTGTTTGATCCACGCGCTCGCGGCGGCGTGGCGAAGGCTGTGGAGCCCATAGCGAGCGGCGACGATCGGCTGTTCCTTGGCGTCCAGCTTAGGCTTGCCGTCGACCAGCACCGGGTCGCAGATGCCCGCCTTGATTTGCAGCGGGAAGAATTTGCGGCGCAGCAAGTGACCATAGTCCTGCACGTTGCCGGCGGCGTTCGGGAAGACGAGATCCAAATCGCCGATCGGGCAGCGCAGCTTCCATTTCTTCAACTCGCTCACCAGCGCGTCACCGATGGGGATGGTCCGGTAACCGGCCTCGCTCTTCGGAGAACCAATCTGGCAGTATTTGTCGGCGCGCTGGGCGACGGTGATGGTCTTCGCTTTGAAGTCCACGTCTTTCCACCGGAGCCCGCGGATTTCCGAGGAACGCAGTCCGGTAAAGATCGCGACCAGCACCAGCGGCTTCATGCCCTCGTCGGCGTGCGCGATAATCGCCTTAAGTTCGGCAGTCGTCGGGATGACCACCTTCGGCTTCTCGCGCTTTGAGCGGCCCGCCTTGACCTTCGCGGCGACGTTCTGCGCAACCAGCCCCCGGCGCATCCCTTCGGCAAGGATGCTGGATAGCGCGCGCACGATCTTCCCCGTCATCGCTTTCGATCGCGTCTCAAGAAGCTGGTCGCGGAAGGCTTCGACCTTCGGCTGCGACAGCTTCGTCAGCTTCTCGGCTCCGATGAGCGGCACGATGTGGAGGTCACGCAGTGCCTTATACTGTTCGACGGTTCCGCGTTCGCGGTCATTCGCCTCGGCCGCTTTAACCCAGAGGTCAGCGGCGTCCTTCACCGTGACGCTCTGGCTGTCCGCCACGTGGAGACCCTTCGAGACCTCCCATGCGGCATTGGTCAGCCAACCGTCGGCGTCCTTTTTGCGGTCAAATTGCTTGGCCCGACGCGCGCCCGAGCCGTCGCGATAATCGACGATCCATGCGGTTTTCACCTCGCCGCCGCTCTTCCAAGTGCGCTTACGGATGCTTGCCATCGGCTTTCTCCTCTTCGAGCATCTCCATGATTAGGCTGCCGAGGTCAGTAAAATGGACGCCCTCGGCATTTATCTCGACAAGTCCACCGTCGCGCAGAAGCTCAATCTCATTCGCAGTGATGCGAACCTCGCTGCCCACGTTGGCCCTGAGCTTTTCGAACAGATCCCGGTTCGCGCTAAGTATCTCTCGCCCCGTCTCGACAATTAGGGCTGGCCAGCGCTCTTCCACGGGGGGGAGGACCCACTTTGAGGGTGTCCAGCCATCCATCGTTTTCTTTAATGCGGCCGCTCCCTCGCTATGCCGCTTGCTCCACTCATCCATTGCCTGAAGAAAGTCGGCTCGAATATCTTCGGTGGTGACCCAATTGAGTTTCATCGTAAGCAGGCGGACGACGCCCCGAACCAGCGGCCCGCCATTGACGACCAACGTCCGCCAGCCGGTGCCCAGGATAGTGCCAAAGTCGCGGAACAGGAATTTCGATAGTTCCGATTCCCTGACTGCCATGATGGCTTCCATCTGGTCATATTCTGAGACACCCTCTTTAGTAAGTTCGCGCATTGCTTCGGGCCGCACCAGCCAGCACCAATCGGCTTCGTCGGCAGACGCTTCCCGCCTCTCGGATGGTGAAAAGGTGTTGAGATAAATGGTCGTGCGCAGCGCGATCCAGTTATCGGTCACGATGCCGGCGGCGAGCTTGGGCGGGATGCCGCACTGAACAAGCTCCATCGCGAGGACCATCTTGAAAAGATGTTCGATCGTATAATTTAGCGCGCGCCCCTTGCCGGGCTTCTGCCCGGTGGGGAAGCTCGCTCGCTGAAAATGCTTGAGCCGCCCCTGAAATGCGACGCGCTTGGCGGGTGCGATGCGGTGCACGTCCGCCAATAGCTCTTCGATCTGGCTGTAGTTGAAATTGCAACGCGGCATTCGATTAAACCCCCGATGGCCCGAAACGAAGAATGGGCATGTCCTTTTCAAGCGCGAATGTTCTTTTCGCTTGCATGTTTCTCGTTCGTTAGGCAATGATCGCCTGAAGGAGATACCTCTCCTTTCGATAGCGGTCCTATCCTTCCTATTTCTCGGAGGCAAGCGAATAAATGAGAATGGACGAGAACGCGCATTCCGTCAGCGCCCCATTGACGGACGATTTGCTCTGCGGCGCGGTGGCTATTGCGCGGTTTATGGGAGAACATATCACCCCTGCCATGGTCTACCGCATGGTCGCGAAGGACCAGATTCCGCACTTCAAGAAAGGCGCGCTTCTGTTCGCCCGCAAGAGCGAGATCGAAGCCGACTTCCGGTCGGAGGCCGCATGAGCACCCGGCGCCGCACGCAATGGGACGTCATCACGAGTGACCTTGTCCCTTTCGCCAATGTGTCGATGTATGACGCTCCGGCCAACCGGGGCGATGATCGCTCCAAAGTCCTGCACATCGAGTTTGGCTGGCTGGGCCTGTATTTCAGCCTCTGCCTCGAACTGAAGCGGCCCAGCCGCTGATGAGCGTCCCGACCGACGCCTTTGCGCTGCTCGATGCTCACCGACGAGGCGAAACCAGCCTGACCCGCAAGGCGGGCAGCTTCCTTGGCCAGTGCATTACCGACCCGGCCCCCCTCACCGATCGGCAAGCCGAATGGCTGACCCAATTACTGGAACGGGCGGGACTTCGCCCGAGTGACGAGGTGATTCATCGTGACTGACGATCTTCCGGAATATCCGGCTGGCGCCGGGTTCCGTCGCGGTAGTGAAGCCAGCGAGGACGGCGCGCGCCACATCAACGCCAAGCGCCCTACCCTGCTCGCCACCTATTACCAGATGGTCTTTGATGCTGGCCCCGGCGGCATAACAGGCGATGAGATCGCGGCCATGGTCGATGGCGAGGCCTATCTTATCCGCCCGCGTCTCACCGACCTCAAAGAGCTGGGCAAGATCGTCACCAAGGGCGAGCGCCGCGAGGGTGCGCACGGAGTCGCAGTCACCATCTGGATTGCTTCTTGTTACGCACCGAAGGTGGATCAGCCGCAGGGCGACTTGTTCGGGGAAGCCGCCTGAACATGGCGACCGCAGCCACAATCCACCTGCGAAAGGACGGCCCCTTCTACCGGGTTCGGGTCGAGCCGAAAGACGCCCTGCCCGCGTCGATCCACGCGCCTGAAACCCATGCCGGTCACCTGTCCGCGACCATGGCGGCGAGGCTGCTGTCCGACGCGACCGGCTTCCCGGTCATTGACCATACGAAGGCAGCTCACTGATGGGGCGATCCAAGACGAACAAGAAGGGTCGGAACGAGGCGCCACGCGACGCCTTCACCCGCGTCCCCCACTCTGTTCAAAACTCACCGGCCTTCGCTTCCCTAACCCCGAACGGTCGAACGCTGCTGCTGGAGATCCTCTCTATGCATAACGGCGAAAATAATGGGAGCCTGTGGCTGTCAGTTCGCGACGCCGCGCACCGGATGGGCCTCGCCAGCGTCGATTCAGCGCGCGCCGCCTTCAGCGAGATTGAATCAGCGGGTTTCTTGCGGATGACGAAAGATGCCCACTTCTCCGTGAAGTCCGCCGAGACATCGCGCGCGCGGTGCTGGAGGATCACCTTTCTGCACGCTCCCGGCACCGGCATCACCGACGAGTGGCGGTCGTTTGAACCGACAGACAACGCCGCCCGCCGCCGGATGCAGCGCGGCCTTGAGGCCCGCGCGACATACCGCAAGGCGAAGGCCCAAGAAAAATTGCCGGTACTGGATTCCGGTACGATCAAGGCCGCGGGGCAGAAAATCCCGGCCAGAGCGGTACCTAAATCCGGTACCGCAAAACCGGCGAACGACCGAAATCCGCCAAAGTTCGTTGTACCGGATTCCTGCACACATGTAGCTATAACCATTCCTACTGGTGTTTCGGGGGTGGTCTGGCGAGAGGCTGTAGGCCTCGACGGCAGACGTCTGTCCGCTCGGGTCCGTCCCCGCCATCACGCTCGCCGGGGCATGGTCGCATGATCGGCGCAACCTCATTTCCACCGGAGCGAAAGGAAATCCGCGGAATGTCCGTGGACCGTCCGTGGACGGGTCAACCTGCTGGACCGGTCAACGAGTTTGACCCCTGCCAGACAGGCGCCCCCGACAAACCGGCACCCCTGAAAATTTTGGCGCTCGCGTCACCCCCGCAGAATCTGCACCCCACCCCCGCAGTCGTTACGGGAGTAACGAACCGTAACGCGTTACGTCACACCGCGTCACGTGACCGTCACTGTGACGGACCCGCTCCACCTAGCCACCACAGCCCGAAGGAGGGATTAATGCCCATTACCGACGATGATTTTTCGCCCGACGAAATCGAGATGATCGACCGTCTCAAGGGACTGGCCCGGTCCGCCCGGCTGTCTGACTACGGCGGAATGAAGAAATCCGAGCAAGTCGCCCGCTGGTTCCTGGGCCTTCTCGCCGCGGCTGACTTCCCGTTCGAGATCGTCAATTTCGAGGGCGACCCCGACTTGAAGCCGTGCTGCGAAGGCGGGATGACCGAGGCGCAGATAGACGCGATGTTTTATTCGGTGCTGCTCGCGGGCGGCTACCCGCTTATCTATCGGAAGGTCCTCGCCATCGCCGCGAACGACGGCCTCGCTGTGAAGAAGGAGGCCGCATAATGGCGAAGGCGAAGAAGCCCACCGACGCGGAAATCATCATGCGGCTGTCGGCGATCAAGATGATGGTCGCGGGCACGAAGGACGCCATGCCGACGATGGCGAACGAGCTGCGCCGGGAGGCGTGCGAGAGCATCGACGATCTCGTGAAGGAGATCAGCCAGTGAGCGCTCAAATATCGTCGATTGCACCTATGACTGAAGATGAAGCGCGCTCGCACCTAGCCGCCATCGGCTACCGAGAGGACATGTCACCGGATGAATTGGTCGCAACGCTTTCCCGCCTCCCTCCAGAAGAATGTATCGTTATCGGCCGCGCCATCGAGATCGCATCACGCGCCGATGCGGAAGCGTGCAACTTCGCCATCACCGAAGACGGCATCACGATCAGCAATCCCGGCTTCCTCGCGAATGACATCATTCTGCCGATCGCCGGCTGGGCCGAATTGCCGGACAGCCTGAAGGAGAAATAACGGACATGCGGGATATGGGGCAATTCTGGATCGTGCTGGAGACTATGGGGCCGAAGACGCTCCCGCTCGCGGCCAGCCTTCAAGAAGCTGGCTTTGAGGTATGGGCACCGTCGAAGGTCATCAGCAAGCGGCGACCGCGCAGCACGGTCCGCCGCGACATCACCGTGGCAATGACACCCGGTTACGTCTTCGCCCATGGTTCGCGCTTGTTCGACCTAATCGCCGAAGCAGCGCGCCCAGTGACGAACCACCCCGCCTTCAGGGTTGCCCGATGGGGTGGCATCATCCCGCGCATCCCTGACGCGAAATTCGACGCGCTGCGCCATGCCGAACGCCGGAACCTTCCCGCCAAGGCGGCGCGCATGTTCCGCCCGAATGATCGTGTCCGCACCCCTGAAGGCCCGTTCGCCGGGCTCCCCGGCATCGTGAAGGCCGGACGCAACCGATGGGCTTGGGTGCTGTTCCCCGGCTTCTCGCAAGCCGTGCAGGTCGATACCGCTTTGCTGGTGGAGGACGTCGAGCTTCAAGCCTCTGCGATTGCAGCATGAGTCTTGCAATAGGACAAGGATTCTGTCATAAACTCGCAAGCCCTCGGGCACCGCTGCCGTAGCAGCCACGCGAGTTAACAGGACACGCTTCGGCGCCCTCGCACCGACCGCAGGAAGCACCCGCTTCCGACGAAGTGCAGCGCAATCCTGGACACACAAGCGGACAAGCAACCGGACAGATCAGGCCCCCGCATCCTCGCGGGGCTTGGCGCCGTTCTAGGCGGGGAAGATCGTGAAGGCGCGCGCAATCCGCCGCTGTGGCGAATTGCTCAAACAGTTCGATAATCGCGGGCGCCCTTCCGAAATTAGTATCGCTTCCGACACTAATATTTCTCAACGGGACGCCGCTGCAAACGCTGGAATGTCGGCGCGCCGGCGCGTCACTGCCGTACGTGGCGCGGATGACTGCCATGTCGAGAGGAATCAGGCAATGGGCGAACGCATCCGCGGTCGGAAGGGTGTCGAGCTACGCAAGCGCCGCCTCCGCAACGAACCGCTGTGTCGCATCTGCAATGAAGAGGGCCGCGTCACCGCATCGACCGTGCCCGACCATATCGAGCCCCTCGCCCATGGCGGAGAGGACGTCGACGAGAATATCCGCTGCCTCTGCGACGACTGCCACGATCGCATGACCCGCGAGCAGTTCGGGCACAGGCCGCGCCTAACGATAGGAGCCGACGGATGGCCCGTAACGTGAACCTCAATCTCAGCATCGAACTTCGTCCATGGACCAGTGCCGCCATGTATGTTCTCGCACTGGCCTGCCTCTGCGCCTGCATCCTGTCTGCCCGCCTCGCCGACTGGCTTAGCGACAAAGGAGCGAAGACGCTGGCCCACTATGGTGTCCGGTATGTGGTGAACGAAGTTCCCGTCTCGCCTCCCCTGCTGCTGACCTACCAGCCGATCCCGTGACGGGGGGGGTGTTTCCGAAACCCGAAACCGTGACCTTGGAAACCGACCGCCGCCTCAAAAATTCGCATCCACAGTTGGGAGGTCCGATGGGCAACCCCCGCCAGCCCGCCGCTAAAGCCAGCATGACGGGCGCCGCATCGAAGAACCCGCAACGCCATCGCAACCGTAAGGACCCGCCGCAGGGTCGCCCCCTCGGTGACCCGTCCGCCTTTCTGGACGATGACGGGAAGCGGGCATGGGAGGGCTTCAAGCGCGAACTGCCCTGGTTGCTCGAAAGTGACCGCGCCATTGTCGAGATCGCCGCGAAGCTGCGCGGGCTCATCCTGTCGGGCGCCGATGTCGGCGAAGGCAAAATGAAGCTGCTCCAGACCATCTTGAGCAAGCTCGGCGCCTCGCCCTCTGACCGGACGAAGATCGTATATGGCGACGACGAAGAAGAGCGCGACGACCTGCTCGACTGACCGGGCAACCGCCTATGCCAAGGCTGTAGTCGCTGGAGAGATCATTGCAGGGCCCCATGTCCGCAACGCCTGTCGCCGCCATCTCGACGACCTCGAAAAGGGTCACGAGAGAGGGCTGAGGTTCGATGCTGACAAGGCGGCGCGCGCGCTGCGCTTCTTCGAAGAGAAGCTGAAGCTGAGCGAAGGCCAGTTCGAGAACCAGCCCTTCCGGGCGCACCCGTCACAAGCGTTCATTATCGGGTCCCTGTTCGGCTGGCAGTTCAACAGCCCCAAGCATGGCTGGCGCCGCCGGTTCCGCCGGGCCTACATCGAGCAGGGCAAGGGCAACGGCAAGTCACCGCTCGCGGGCGGCATCGGTCTCTATGGCCTCATCGCCGACAAGGAATCTGGCGCGCAGATATATGCGGCCGGTGCCACCAAGGGGCAGGCGGGCATCCTGTTCCGCGATGCCGTGAAGATGGTCAAGCAGTCGCCCGCCCTGAAACAGCGGCTCAGCTTCAGCGGCGGCGAAGGCAAAGAGTATAACATTCACCATCTCAGCTCGGGGTCGTTCTTCGAGCCCGTATCGAGGGAGACGAAGAAAACCGGCTCGGGTCCGCGTCCGCACTTCGCGCTTTGCGACGAGGTTCACGAGCATCCCGATCGCGGCGTTATGGAAATGTTGGAGCGCGGTTTCAAATTCCGCATCCAACCGCTTATCCTGATGATTACGAACAGCGGCAGCAACCGGAAGACTGTCTGCTGGGAAGAGCATGAACATGCGGTTCGCGTGGCGGCCGGAAACCGGATCGCTCGCAGCGATGACGCCTTCTATATCGGCGACGCAATCGATGACACGACCTTCGCCTACGTCTGCGCGCTCGATCCCGGCGACGACCCGCTGACCGATCCGAGCTGCTGGATAAAAGCTAACCCGCTTCTCGGCGTGACGATTGACGAAGAATATCTGGCGGGCGTCGTGAAGCAGGCGCTCGACATGCCGGGAAAGCTCAACAGCATCTTGCGGCTTCACTTCTGCGTGTGGACCGACGCCGAGACGGCATGGATGACCCGCAAGGCGCTCGAGCCCTGCATCGTCGATTTCGACCCGCTCGACGAACATCAGGGCAAGGACGTTTTTCTAGGCGCCGACTTGTCGATGGTGAAGGACATTTGCGCCAAGGGCTATTGCGTGCAGTCAGGCACGGTCGAAGCCGGGGAGCATCAGGGCAAGCCGGTCTATGACCTGTGGGTCATGGCATGGACGCCGGGGGACACGCTGGCGACCCGGGCCGTGGAGGACAAGGCCGACTACTACCACCAGTGGGTCAAGGATGGTCATTTGCTCGCCCCCAAGGGCCAGATCATCAACTACCTCCACGTCGCGCAATCGCTCGCCGAAGACCAGCACGACTACAACGTTCAGTGCCTGGCCTATGATCGCTACGCCTTCAGCCGAATGCTTGAGCCCGAAATGCAGAAGCTCGCGATCTCGATTGAATGCATCGAGCATCCGCAGGGCGGCACGAAAAAGGGTGTCCCGACCGAGACCATGAAGGAGGTCGCAAAGGAAGCGGGCCGCGCTCCCGAGGGCCTCTGGATGCCGATGAGCGTCCGCCTGTTCGAACAGCTCATTTATGAGGGCCGTCTTCGGATCCACAATAACCCCGTCCTCATCAGCGCCATCATGTCCGCCATGAAGGACGCCGACCGCTGGGGGAACTACTGGCTCGCCAAGGAGCGGTCAGCAAACAAGATCGACGCCGCCATTGCTGCTTGCATGGCCCTCGGCGCCGCCGTCGCCTTCGAGCGCCCGAAACGCGGGCTCAACTTTCACTTCGTCTGAGGTTCAATATGCTCAACCGCGCCTATTCCTTTATCGAGGTCAAATCCTTCGACGATGCCAAGCGCATCCTTGAGGGCACCGCGACCACGCCGACGCCCGACCGGATGCAAGATCGGGTCAACCCGCTCGGGGCGAAGTTCGCCCTGCCCATACCGTTCCTGTGGCAGCACAACCATGATGAGCCGATCGGCCATGTCGTGGACGCCGACGTCAAGGCATCGGGCATCAAGTTCAAGGCTGAGATCGCGCAGACCGACGAGCCGGGGCTTCTGAAGGATATGCTCGACAAGGCTTGGCAATCGCTCAAACTCAAGCTCGTCCGCGCAACCTCCATCGGCTTCAGCCCGCTCAAATGGTCGTTCATCGAAAACGGCGGTCTCGATTTCGAGGAGTGGGACTGGATGGAGCTTTCGGCCGTCACGATCCCCGCGAACCCTGAGGCCGTCATTTCTGCCGTAAAGCAGTTCGATCGCATTTATCGGGAGGCCGCCGGCATTCCCGAATTTCAGATTCCGCAACTCGCCGCGCCCGCCTCGTCTGGCACCAATGCGCGCGTCGTGAAGCTGGATGACGCAGCCCGCGTCCGGGCCGCTCCCTTCGTTATCCGCGAAATCAAGCGGACCTCTTAAGGACCTCAGAAAATGAACATCGCTGAACAGATCAGCGCCTTCGAAGCGAAGCGCGCAACCCTCGTCGCCGCCAACAGCGGCATTATGGAAAAGGCGGCCGGAGAAGGCGCCACGCTCGACGCCGAGCAGTCGGAAACGTTCGACGGCAACGAAGCCGACATCGCTGCGATCGACAAGCATCTCGATCGCTTGCGCAAGATGGAGCAGGCTTCTGCCACGACCGCGACCCCCGTCCACGGCAAGAACGCGGCCGACGCGGCTGGTTCGCGCACCGGCACCACGATCATCGTCAAGGGCGACGCCAACGAGGCCTTCGAAGGCCAGAACTATACCCGCATGGTCATCGCAAAGACGTTGGCGCGTCTCGATGGCATCTCGGCAGAAGGCATCGCTAACCAGCGTTGGGGCAAATCGAACCCGCAACTCGTGCAGGTCATCAAAGCCGCAGTCGCAGGCGGCGGCACCGAATCGGGCGAATGGGGCGCTGAGCTTGCTCAGGCGGACACCCGCTATACCGGCGATTTCATCGACTTCCTCTACGCGCAGACGATCTTCGACAATCTGCCGCTCCGGGAAGTGCCGGCAAACGTCCACATCAAGGGCCAGGACGGCGCGGCGACGGCCTATTGGGTCGGTCAGTCCAAGTCGATCCCGGTCACCAAGGCCGACTTTAGCGACGTCACCCTGTCGCGCCTGAAGGTTGCCGCTATCGCGGTCATCTCGAAGGAACTGCTACAGGATTCGTCGCCCTCGGCCGAACTGCTCGTGCGCGATGCGCTCGTGAACGCCTCGGCGCAGCGTGTTGACCAGACCTTCCTGAGCAACGCGGCAGCAGTGGCGAACGTCTCGCCGGCTGGCATCCTCAACGGTCTGACCGCCGGGACCAGCGCGGGCAACGACATCGCCGATGTCATCACCGACGTGAAGGCGCTCTATGCGCCCTTCATCGCGGCGAACAACGCGACGGGCCTCCAGTTCGTCACGACCGAAACGCTGGCGAAGTCGCTGGGCCTGATGCAGAATGCCTTGGGCGCTTGGGCCTTCCCGGGCCTCGGCGCAAGCGGTGGCACGCTGCTGGGCGATCCGATCAAGGCTGGCGGCAACGTCGGCGCGGGCGATCTCATCCTGCTCAAGCCGTCGGACATCTACAAGATCGGCGACCGCGGCGTGGAGGTCTCGCTTTCGACGGAAGCCGCGATCGAGATGGACAGCGCGCCGGCTGGTGCCAGCGACACCCCGACTGCCAACGGCAGCGTCGTGTCGATGTTCCAGACGGAATCGGTGGCGATCAAGGTTGTGCGTCCGCTCAACTACGCCAAGCGTCGCGCGTCGGCCGTCGCCTATATCGGGGACGCTGATTACGGCACGCCCGAAGTAACCCCGTAACCATCCCCTCGGCGGGCGGCGTCCCCTTGGCCGCCCGCCACCCTTTTCAAGGAGACCGACCATGCCGCAGATGAAGGCAACGAAGTCGCTCACCTACGGAACGCGCCGCCTCAAGGCAGACGACATCTTCACGGCCCGCACGCGAACGGACGCCCGCGTTCTCATCGCCCTCAAGAAGGCCGAATATTACACCGAGCCCAAGGCAGCGCCGAAACCGAAAGCCGCAGCGAAGCCCAAGCGCGCCGCCCGCACAAAGACCAAACCCGCGTGAAACTCCCGTTCGGCTTCGAGATCAAGCGCGCTCGCACCCTGACGCCAGCAGATGGCGGCCGGGGCTGGTTCCGCCTGTTCGCGAATGAAAGCTATGTCGGCGCATTCCAGCAGGACGTGCGCGTTGACCTGACGACGGCGCAGGCGAACCATGCCGTCTTCTCGTGTCAAACGCTCATCGCCTCGGACGTCTCGAAGCTGCGTATCAAGATCGTCGAGATGGGCGAGAATGGCATCTGGACCGAGCGGCGCAATAGCCCCTACCGCACCGTCCTTCGCCGCCCGAACGGCTATCAGAATCGCATCCAGTTTATCGAATCATGGGTGCTGTCGAAGCTGCGCACCGGCAACGCCTATGTCCTGAAAGTCCGCAACAACGCGGGCATGGTCTCGGGCCTCCACGTTCTCGACCCGTCGCTCGTCGAGCCGATGGTTTCGGACGGCGGAGACGTCTTCTACAAGCTCGACGCCGACAAGCTCTCGGGCATCAAAGAACAGGTTTACGTCCCCGCCCGCGAGATCATTCACGATCGCTTCAATTGCCTGTTCCACCCGCTTGTAGGCCTGTCCCCGATTTTCGCGGCGGGCCTCGCGGCGATGCAGGGCAACGCGATCCAGAAAGCCAACACGCTCGTTTTCCAGAATGGCGGACGCCCCTCGGGCATCCTGATTGCGCCCGGCAAGGTCAGCGACGAAGACGCCAAGGCGCTCGGCGAATTTTGGCAGACCAACTACAGCGGCACCGGGACCGGCAAGACCGCCGTCCTCGGCGACGGCCTCAAATATGAGCCGCTTCTGGTCAAGGCCGTGGACGCTCAGGTCATCGAACAACTGAAGTGGACCGCCGAAGTCATCTGCGCGACCTATCACGTTCCCGGCTTCATGGCCGGCATTGGCGCGCCGCCTTCCGGGGAAAGCGTCGAAGCCCGGACGATCGGTTATTATTCTCAGTGTCTTCAGGCGCATATCGAGGCGATCGAATTGTGTCTCGATGAGGGGCTGGGCTTCGGCGAAAATGCCGGAACCGAGTTTGATACCGACGGCCTCATTCGCATGGATAGTGTCGCCAAGGTCGAGGTCGTCGCGAAGAAGAAAGGTATGCTCACGCTCGACGAGCAGCGCCGCGAGTTGGGCGAAGCGCCGCTGCCCGAGGGCGGCGATACCGTCTACCTCCAACAGCAGGATCACAGTCTTGCCGCTATCGCCGCCCGCGACGCGCAGCTTATCGAGCAGGCGACGGCGCCCCCGGCAGAGCGTCCCGCCGCCAACGATGATGGCCCGACCGACGAGGAGCTCGCCGCTCTCCGCGTTGGCCAAAAGGCGCTGTTGCGCGAAAAGATCATGGAGCGCCTGAATGGTTGACATCGACGATATCGCGGACGTCGTGGCCACCGCAGTCAAAGCGGCGACGGCACCTTTGGCCGAGCGTATAGACGCACAAGCGAAGCTTATCGCTGACCTAGAGGCGCGCGAGTTGCCCGAAGCGATCAAGGGGGAGCCCGGCGAAGTTGACATGGAAGCGGTGCAGGCCATCCTCGACGACCTCGTGCGCGCTGCATTCGATACCATTCCGGTGCCGCAGGATGGCCGGAACGGTATCGGCCTTGCCGACGCGCTGATCGATCGCGACGGGAATCTTGTGCTCACCCTGACAGACGGGCGGACGAAAACGCTTGGCCGGGTCGTTGGGAGGGACGGCGAGAACGGCAAGGCCGGCCAGACCTTTACGCTGGACGACTTCGATATTGTGCAGGGCGAGGACGACCGGACCTTCAAATTCTGCTTCACGAACGGCAACGAGATGCACTCTTTCGAGTTTGCCTTCCCCGTCGTCCTCGATCGCGGCGTCTGGAAGGAAGGCACCTATCAGCATGGCGACGCCGTGACGTGGGCGGGTTCATTCTGGATCGCGCAGCGCGCCACCGACGCCAAGCCTGACAGCCCTGATAGCGGCTGGCGCCTCGCGGTGAAGCGGGGCCGCGACGGGAAGGACGCACGGTAATGGCGCTCATCACGACCGACACGGCCCGCCGCCACCTTCTGCTCACCGAAACCGACATGGCGGACCCCGACATTGCCGCCACTGTCGCCGATGATGCAGAGACCGCCACCGCGATCGTCCTTCGCCACATCAAACAGGAGGATGCCGACTGGACCGATGCAACGGTCCCGTTCGACGTGAAGGCCGCGATCCTGTTGACGCTCGGCACGGTCTACCGTGACCGGGAGAATGGCGGCTTGCCGGATGCCGCGAGCGCGCTTCTCGAGACCCGCCGCCGCCCGACGTTAGCCTGACCGGAGCGACAGCATGGCGAAGACACCCGCAGGAGACCGCGACACGCTCATAACGTTCGAACGCTTCACGAGCGGTCAGGATGAATATGGCGAGCAGAGCGAGACGTGGGGCGAGATCGGGACGTCCATGGCGAAGGTCCATTTCGGTCGCGGGGACGAGCGTCGGCAAGCCGCCCGCGAACAGGCCAGCAAGCAGGCGACCTTCAATGTTCGCCAAAACGCCGTGACCCGAACCATCACGGAAGCCGACCGGGTCAAGGTCGGCGCGGTCGCTTGGGACATCACGGACATTTCGCCGATCGGCAAAGGTGAGATCGATTTTACCGTCTCGCGGATCGCTCCCTGATGGCCCGCGAGACGTTCAAGATGACCGGCTTCAAGGAGTTGGAGCGTGCGTTGGCCGAAGAGCTGCCGAAGGCGACCGCGAAGAATGTCCTGTGGCGCACCGCTGAAGGCGCAATGAAGCGAATTGAGGACAAGATGGCTCGCCTCGCCCCCATCGATCCGCAGGACCGGGACGGCGACGGCAAGCACCTTAATGAGACGATGCGGACGCAGCGGGTCAAGGCGACGAGGCAGGCGGGAAGCACACGATATGACCCGCGCAATGGCGTCGAAGTCATCACCGGCCCCGCGCCGGTCGGAAAGCGAGCTCGCGCCAATGCCGGTTGGCAAGAGGACGGCACGAGCAAAATGGCGGCAAACAGCTATGCCCGGCCCGCTGCCGATACGGAAGGTGCGAACGTCATCCACGACGTCCGCGAAGAGCTGACGATGCAGATTGGCAAGGCCAAGGATCGCATTGCGCGACGAGCCGCACGGAGGCGCTAATGGCCGATGTTGGAACGGGCCTGTTCGCATGGATAACAGGCACCCCGGCAATCGCCGCGGCCTTGGGCTCGCGCCTCTACCCGGGGCGGAAGGTCCCTCAGGGCATCCAGCGGCCATACGCTTGTTATCAGGTTATATCGGATCCCCGCCCGCAAACCTTGAAGGGTTATGAGCGCGCCCGAACAGCACGCGTCCAGATCGATGTTTTCGCGGACAGCTACGGCGCCGCCAAGCAGGTAGCCGAAATGATCATCCTCACGGTCGCCACGCCCGGACCCCATGGCGGCGTCCAGTTCGGACGCGTGAAGGCCGAGGGGCCGCGCGACCTCGGCGAGGATACGGAATCCGGTTTTGTGCACCGGGCGAGCATCGACCTGCTCGCAGAGCACAAGATTATCTAACACGTAGAAGGAGACGCCAGATGGCGGAAACTCAGGAGGCCTCCACTGGTTGGGGCGGTGAAGTGTGGCTGTCGTCCGATGCGACGGTAGCCAATCTGGAAGAGCTGGTCAGCGTCCGTTCGTTCACGCCGGGCAACCCGACCGCCGAACGCGTCGAAACGACGACGCTCAAATCCCCGGGGCGTCGTCGCACCTACACGAAGGGGATGATCGACACGGGCGAAGCAACGATCGTTCTCAACGCGCGGCGCGGCTCGGACACATATGCGCTCATCATGGGCGCCCTCAATTCGGCCGGCGAACGTTACCTTCGGTTCAACTATCCGGAGCTTGGCGTTCTCGTCTGGACGCAGGACGTCATGGGCGAAGTCACCAATGTCGATTCCGGCGAGGTGAGCCCGGACGGCAACATGGAACTGACCGTCACCGTCTCGCTCGGCGAGGTCGTCTCTGACGCGGCCTATGTGGACCCGACCCCGTGACCAACCCCGTGAAAGGCGAGGTTGATCTTGTCCTGAGCGACGGCCGCAAGTTCACGCTCGTTCTCGACTTCGAAGCCTTCGTCGCGGCCGAGGGTCTTCACCGGCAACCGCTGGTGACGATCGCCGTGGCGGCGGCGTCGGGATTTATCGGCGCGACACGAGCACTGCTCTTCGGGGCGTTGCGCGCGCACCACCCCGAGGTGACGGCGGAAGAGGCCGGCGCGATGTGTCTGTCAGACACCGACCGGGTGAAGGCTGCGCTGGAGGCGGCGGACAAGGCGTCATATCCCGAGGCCACGGAGGATAAGAAGCGGGGAAAGGCGGCAAGCCCCCGACGTGGGAGCAACTCTGGGAGCAGTGGTGCGAAGCGGGGCTCGACCCGGAAGCCTTCTGGCGGGCGACGCCGCGCACCTTCCGCCTGATCGTCGGAGCGCGTTTCAGGGCATCGGCTGACCTGGCCGGTTCGATCGGGTGGCACAGCGAGGCCTTCGCGCGAACCAAGCGTCTTGAGCATCTCTCTCATTACCAAAAGCGAATTGCCAGCGGCGCGAACGATCCGGACGCGGGAGCCTTCGAGCTGCGCGCGATGATCGGCCGCATGAAGAAACGGCAGGAGGCACGGCGTGGCTCTCAGTGATGTTATTGCCCGGCTGGCGGTCAGCCTGTCGCTCGAAACCGCGGCATTCGAAAAGAATAGCGCGCGGGCGAAAAAAGAGGTCACCGGCCTCGAAAAGCATATCTCGAAGGCGGGCGTGCTCATCAAGGGCGCGTTCGTCGGTATCGCTGGCGCCATCGCAGCCGTGCAATTCGCCGATCTCGCAAAGCGCGGTCTCGAATATGCTTCCTCGCTCGGGGAGGTCGCGGCTCAGCTCGGCGTGACGACGAAGGCTCTTCAGGAATATCGCTACGCCGCCTCTCAGGCTGGCATCGAAACCGGCGAGATGGATCAAGCCTTGTCGCAGCTCACTCGCCGCCTTGGCGACGCCGCGCAAGGAGCGAAGGAGCCGACTGAGGCGCTCGAACGTCTCGGCATTTCGGTGCGGGATTCGAATGGCCACGTTCGCGACGCGGGCGAGACGATTCCCTTGATCGCCGAAGGATTGCAGAAGATCGAAAGTCCCGCCGAGCGCGCGGCGATCCTCGTCGACCTATTCGGCAAGGCGGGCCAGAAACTCGCTCCCCTCATGGAGGGCGGTGCGGCTGGCGTGAACAGCCTTCGCGACGCGGCTCACGAGCTGGGCATTGTCCTGAGCGACGAGCAAATCCAGAAGGCCGATGAAACCGCCGACAAGCTCTCCGCGATGAAACAGGTGTTGGAAGCCAAGATCGCGAGCGCCGTGGCGGATAATGCTGACAGCATCATCGAATTGGCTGAGGCCCTGACGAAGCTGGTCGAAGCCGCCGGGAAGGCGGCGAAGGCATGGCGATATTTCTCCAACCTCGATTGGCGGCCGGGCGCGGGGACGTTCTCCGAGCAGTTCACCCGGATGCAGATGGAGGACCTCGGCCCGGGCGTCGAACTGACCGATGGAGCAAAGGCGGCGATAGCGGCGCGCAAGAACGCGCCCTTTCTGAAACCGTCCAGTGGTTTGCTGTTGCGGACGCCCAAGCGGTCTACCGCGCCCGCCGTGCAAACCCCGTGGGGGCCCCTCGTGCAACCCGGCCTGTCGCGCGCGATCGGCGCCAATGCCTTCGGAGGCTCTGACCTGTCACGGTTCTCGCCGGGCTCCGGGGCCAGCGACTTCATGAAGGTCGCGAACGATCTTGCAGGAGCGTCGTCTGTCGTCGCTCAGCAGAACAAGGAAGCCGAAGCCTCTCTCCGGGCCATGGCGGACGTCCATGGTCCCCGCCTCGCGGCGGTGCTGGGCAAGCTTACCCCGGAAGGGGAACAGCTACGCAGTGCGACGCAGGGCATTCTTGATCGCCTCTTCCCGGATGAGGCGGAGATTCGCCGTTTCCGCGAAGAGCTGGCGACGCTGACCGCCGCGATGAAGAAGGGTCAGCTATCGACCGAAGATTACGCGAAGGCTGTTCTTGCGATCCGGTCGGAGTTTAGCGGCTTCACGTCGTCCTATGTGGAAAGCGCCAGTGAGGTTGTAGCATCCGGCATAGGGCCCACGATGCAGGACGCGATCGACGGCGCGAATGCGAGTTGGGATCGCTTCGCCGATGGCCTCGTCAACAATTCCCGAACCTCGCGCGTGCAGGTCGCGCAGTCGTTCGAGAACATGGCGCAAGACGTTCTCGGCACGCTCAATCAGCTATCCAATTCCATTCGGGGAGGAAGCTTCCTCGATATTCTTTCGGGGGTGATCGGGCTAGGCCTCCAGCTCGGCAGCCTCGGTGCCTTCGGCAAGGGCGTTCAGGGCAGGCTCAACAAAGTGCCCGCCTATGCCTCCGGGACCAACTTCCACCCGGGCGGGATCGCGCTGGTTGGTGAGCGGGGCCCCGAACTGGTTGACCTGCCGCGCGGTGCACGGGTGACGCCCAACAACGAGATGGGAGGGATGGGCCGTATCGCGGAAATCGTTCCGTCGCCCTATTTCGATGTCGTCGTAGATGGCCGGATCGTTCGCGCGTCTCCGGGCATCGCGTCGGCCGGCGCACAAGGCGGCGTCGCGCAAATCCGTCGCAGCGGAACGAGGCGGGTCGCATGATCGAATTGCCTGAAGGTGTCGTGCCGAACATGGTGCAGCCCGCGCTCATGGACTTCGGCAGCATCCAGCGCCCGCCGCTTGGCGGCCCGGTTCAGCGCGTCAATCGGCTGGGAAATCGCTTTCGGGTGGCTGTCGGTCTTCCGCCGATCGTCAACAAGGACTTGGGGCGTGTCGTCGTGTCTCGGCTCCTGAGGGCCAAAACCGAGGGCATTCGGATCGAATGGCAGTTGATCGGCATCGAACAGGGCTCTCCCGGCGCTCCGCTCGTCAAAGGGGCAGGGCAAACCGGATCGTCGCTGCTCTGCGATGGCTTTCGGCTCGGCTATGGTTTTAGTGAAGGATTCTGGCTGTCGATCGAAAACGGCGGGCAGCACTATCTCCACAATGTCGCGGCATCCGGCGCGGCCGATGGATCGGGCGAAGCAACGCTGACCCTGACCCCGCCGCTTCGCGTCTCGCCCGCCGACAACAGCCCGGTCCATCTGCAAAAGCCGATGATCGAAGGCCTCGTCGATGGCGAGGAATGGGCGTGGGAATATTCTCTTGCTCACCACGTCGGGATTCAATTCACGATCGAGGAAGCGGCCTGATGGACATCGCCACCCTTGCCGGCCTCGTGAAGATCGAACTGCCCGATGCGACGTTGCGCATCTGCGACGGCGCTTTCGTCAAATGGGATACGGAAACCTTCGAGGCGAACGATCCGGACTTCGGAACGATCGGCAGCATGGAGCCGGTAGAGGAAGGCGTGGGCGATGAAATTCCCGCACTGCGCATGACCTTCCTGCCGAACTCCACCGCATCGGCTGCAACGCTCTCCCAGCCCGAATATCAGGGTTGTCGGGTCCGCATGTGGATTGCCGAAGTGGACATCGACACGAACGAAGTTGTCGGCGATCCGAGCCTTGAATTTGACGGGCAGGCCGACAGCACGGACCTCATCATCGGCAAGGGCACGCGCGAACTGGAAATGGACGTGGTTTCCGCTGCGGAGCGACTGTTCGTCATCAACGAGGGCAACACCTTGTCGCCCCGGTTCCATAAGCTCCTCTATCCCGGCGAACTTGGGCAGGACAATGCGATCGGGGTCGGAGTCGGGGTGGCATGGGGGACGGCGCTTCCGGCTCAGTCCTACGGCCAAGGCTATTCGGGCAGCGGCGGGGGTCGCCCGAGTGATGGCCGCAATTTCGAGCGGCTCGTATGAACCTCGCCGACCGCGCCCGCGCGACCGAGGCCACGAAAAACGCATTTTGGGGGACCGAGCGAAACTGGACCGACACGACCTGCGTCCATGTCCTGCACGCCCATCTCGTCAACACCGGCCACTTTCCTCCCGATGTCCCGCTCTTCCGCACAAAGAAGGGCGCGCGCGAGGCCCTCAAGGCAATGGGGGCGCCGAGCCTTCCGGCTCTTTGCCTCAACCTTGGGCTCGCCGAAATCGCCCCGGCAAAGATGATCGTCGGAGACATCGCGATCCTGCCCGGCGCGGAAGGGAAAACCGACGGCATTCGGGCCGCGATCACCATCTGCGCGGGGAACAAGTTCATGGGCTGGTATGGAGAGGATGGGCCTTTCCAGCATATGGAGATTGACCTGTCGGCCGTAGTGGCGGCGTTTCGCCCATGAGCGGCGTGCTGAAAACCGTTGCGAAGGTTGCGGGCGTCGTCGCGCTGGTCGCCGGAACGATCGCCACGGCCGGGATCGGCACCGCGGCGTTCGCTGCGGTTGCATCAACTGTGGCGACGGCGGCCGGCCTAGCCGCTGGCTTCGCCACGATCGGCGCACAGGCTCTAGCAAAGAGGCCGCCCGCCCAAGGCTCTGTCACGCAGGTCACGGTCGCCGCAAACTCCGAAACCCCCTGTATAATCGGGGAGACTTATTACGGCGGCGTCCTTCGCCACGACGTTGGCTACGGCGGCAAGGTCGGCAAGGTCCAGAACCCCTATCGCGGGATGGTTATCGTCTATTCGCTGGGACTGGTTCAGGGCCTCGTCTCGATGCACGCGGATTTCGTCACGGTCCCATTCTCGGGATCGGCCGCGACCGGATATTATTCGGAGTTCATGTATCGCGACTATCAGCTTGGGGCCTCACCCGAAGCGTCCGCGCTGACCCCGCAATGGGGCGGGATGCCGGGATGGGGCGCATCCTACAAACTGAGCGGCAGGGCTGCGATCCTATGGGGCCTGAAATTCGACAAGGACGGCAAAAAATATACGTCGGGAGTGCCGCAGCTCGGCGCCGTCTGGCAGGGCGTCATGGCCTATGACCCGACCGCGGACAGCACGCGGCCCGGCGGTTCAGGGTCTCAGCGGATCGACGACGAATCAACGTGGGCCTATTCGGAAAACCCCCGCGATCACGCGCTGAGCTACATCTATGGCCGACATGTCGACGGGCGGAAGGTCTTCGGCATCGGGCTTCCCGAGGATGCGATCGACATCGCTGCCTTTACGGCTTGGGGCAACGTCTGCGAAACCAACGGATGGAAGGTCGGCGGCGTCATCTTTGAGCCCGGCGACCGCTGGGCCAACCTGAAGCGCATCATGGCGGCCGGCTCGGCCGAACCGATTTTCGCCGGCGGCGTGCTGTCGGTCAAATATGACGCGCCCCGCGTGTCCTTGGCCACGATCACCCCCGACGATTATGCCGATGGCACCTATCGCACCAAAGGGATGCAGACGTGGCGCGACCGCATCAACACCATCGTCCCGAAATATCGCTCGGGAGCGCATAAGTGGGAATATGTCGAGAGCGATGCGATCACCGACGCTGGCTATCTCGCGGAGGACGGCGAAGAAAAAATCGATACCTACCAGATCGACCTCTGCCAGGACAAAGACCAAGCCGCGCAGCTCGCCGCCTACAAGCTGGTCAACGGGCGCGAGATGTTCCCGATCGAGCGGAACCTCAAACCGGAATTTCGCTTCTACCGCCCCGGCGACATGGTGACGATCGACGACCCGGAAGGTGGCTTGATAGAACAAGATTGCGTCATCGTGCGCCGGTCGGTCGACCCCCAGACCTTGGCGGTTCGCGTGGTGCTGATGTCGGAAACGACGGACAAGCACGATTTCGCCTTGGGCAAGACGGGCACCGCACCGCCGACCCCGACGCTTCTGGATCCCGCCGACCGCGACGACGTGGCCGGGGTCAACACGGCAGAGGACGGCGTGCGCAAGATCGTGTCGCAAACCGTCCTCTATCCCGTCACCAGCGACGACGACAGCATCAGCATTGCGGCGTTCGACGGCATCATTGATGACGGCCGCGCGTTCAGCTTCCCCGCTGACACCGCCATCTATCTCGCAAGCGGAACGAAATACGGCGTCTTCTGGCATATCGCCGACGAAGAATATGTCGTGACCGAAGAGCCATCGGCCACTGAAATGGCGTCGAACGAATATGTCTTCATTGGCTGGATCGCGACGCTGTCCGGCGGCTCTGCTCCGACCCCAGATCCTCGCCCTCCAGGATGGGGCGGCGGCGGTGGTGGTTGGGATAACCCGATACCCTAAGCAAAGGAAAAACGATGGCAGTTCCTTCGACGTGGCCGCGTGACATCGCGGCGGCGGGCGGCGTTTATGAGCCGCTGACCATCTTCAACGACGAGCCGCTTGTCGACGTCTTCACGATTGAGGGCGTGGATTACACTTCGGCGACATTCGAAGACGATATTCGCGCCGCGTTCGAAGAATCGAGCACTGTCCTAAAGTCTTTCACGTTCGACGCGCAGCTGATCGGAAGCGATACCGTCGTGACGCGCACGCTTTCTGAAAGCGACGTGCGGGATTTGCGAGACGGCTCCGATCCCGGCGCGATCGAGCCACTTTTTCACAGCACCAAAGTGACCCCGGCGGGCGGTGACAAGCAGACTTGGTTCGCCGGCGAAATCCGATTGATGGGGGCCTGACATGGCAGATATTCGCGTCACTGTAGGTCGCCCGCCTGTCGTCGTTCGGATGGGCGAAAACACGGCCGAGGCGCTGCGGCAGGCATCTTTGGCGGGCGAGGCGCGGGACGACGCACAATCAGCAGCAGCAGCAGCCCTCGCCGCCGCCGGCGTCGGCGAATATGCCAGCACCGCAGTTGGCCTTGCGGGCACAACCGAAGGCGAAACCTTCTGGGTCGATCAGGGCAACGGGACGGGGCAGGTCTATCGCCACGATGCGGGGCCGGTCGCGACCGCTCTCCAATCCTTCATCATCGACCCGACCGAGAGCGCCGCAGCAGATATCTTCGCGGGCGGCGTGCCAACGACCGCCGCCCTTGGCCAAGGAACAGGCGGCGAGTTTTCTGGGTTTCAGCAGCCCGATAGCGGCGCCGTTCTCCGCGACCATCATGAAATTGCGACGGAGGTCCTGCGCGTCACCGATTTCGGCGCGGTCGGGGATGATGTTGCCGACGACCAGCCCGCCTTCGCCGCGGCCTTCGCGGCGGCAACTGCACGAGGCGGCGCGCTCGTCTTTGTCCCCGATCCTTCGGTTGCATATCGCTTGGAGGCGGGCCTGACGATCCCTTCGAACTGCGGTCTCGTCGGACAGACGCCGAAACACACCCGTCTCCACCATGCCTTTAATGGTGACCAATTCGTGATGGGTGAAGGCGCAAAGCTCATCAATCTCTACATCGACGGCGACGGCGCAAACTTCACCGGCAAGTGCATGGACTATCAGGGATCGGCGGGGCGTCAGTCGGTTCGTCACGTCCGGGCGACCGATTGGGATGGGGTGGTGATGAATTTCGCCACCAATGCCGGGTCGCAATCGGAAGCCTATGACTGCCGCCTCGCTCGCACGAACGCAGGGACGACAACGGGCCGGTTTGCGGTCGTAATCGACCCCGCCCAGCAGCTTAGCGCGCGGCCTCGAAAGTTCTCGCTGATCGAGACGGACGGCACCTGTGCCTTCTCGTTCGGCGGATCGAACAACACGTTCGTCTCCAACAGCTTCATCGGAGACATCGAATTTAACGCCGAAAGCCGCGCGGTTCTCATCACTGGAACGCGCGTCGCCAATCAGCTCGCCCTTACTGTCAGGGGTTTCAACAATTCGATTTCAGGGAGCGACATCAGTCCTCAAATCACGATCGCCAGCAGCTCTGACAACATCGCATTGCAAGGCAACAGCTACAACAACCTCCCGATCATCAACAACAGCGGCAACGGCCGCAATCTAATCGACGCCTGGCGCCAGTCATATACGCCCACGCTCACCTCTGGCGGCACCGCGCCTTCGCTTGGGGATGGAACGCTCGTCGGCTATGCCTCATGCAAAGGCGACACGGTCACCGTAACCATCATCCTGACCGTGGGATCGACCACTACCCTTGGTTCTGGCGACCTCCGATTTTCGCTCCCGACGTGGGCGCCGAACAGCAACGGCTTCGTGCAGGTTCCGGGGCAAGCGATGTTATCGCGCGGCTCGACGATCTACTCTGGAATCGTGCAGCTTCCCAACGGTCAGAACTGGGTCCGATTGTATCGCGACACCAGCGGGGCCGTGACGTTCAACAGTCCCGCGACGTGGGCCGCCGGCGACACGCTCCGCATGACCTTCACTTACATGGTGTGAGCGTGAACGCTCCCTCGAACCCCCACGCGCACCTGACCTCCGCCCTCTTCATCGCGATCGTGGCGGTGCTGTTGCTGGCCTATTTTGCGTCGAGAAAGGGCCGGTGATGCCTGACGCTCCGATCATGATGCCGATGCAGCCCGACGCGGCCGCGCAGCAGATGCTCATCGAGCAGGTGCGCCGGCTCTCCGATAGCGTCGATCGCTTCAACACGACCATGTCGAACGTGCAGCAGCAGCTCGCGCGCATGGAAACGGAGAACCGTCACACCGTCGAGCGTCGGGACAAGAACGAGGCGCGGCTAACGAAGGTCGAGGATCGCGTCGACACCTTGGAATCATGGCGGAGCGAGCAGCGGGGGGAGCGGACGTTCCTTGCCGCCGCGATGGGTTCGCCACTTGTCGGATGGATCGGGGGCGCGGTGATCGCGCTGTTCGCGGCCATCAAGGGAGGGTTGCTCAAATGAACCTCGCTCAGATGCTCGACACGGCGCGACAGGCGGCGTTCAATGCGATCCGCCCTTTGCCAGCCGCCCCATTCGTCCCGCCGCCGCTTCCCGCTCCACATATCGCGCAAGACCTGTCGTTCGCGCAGCGCCAGATCGATCTCGACTTCCTGTGCCTCGCATTCCCGCAAAACAAGCGGGCGAACCTCGAGCAATGGGTGAAGCCCGCGCAAGACGCCTGTTATCGGTGGGGCATCGACACCTTTCGCGAGGTGGCCAGTTTCTTCGCGAATATCAGCGTCGAGAGCATGGGCCTGACGCGGCTCGAAGAGAACCTTAACTATTCAGCGCGCCGGATGGCCGAGGTGTGGCCCGGGCGCTACGCGATCGGCGGCAAGGCCGCGAACGGCCCGAACGCGCTCGCCCACAGCCTCGCCCACAATCCCGAGAAGCTGGCAAACAATGTCTATGCCAACCGCATGGGCAACGGCCCGCCTGCTTCCGGGGATGGCTGGCGGCACCGCGGTGCCGGTCCGAAGCAAACGACCGGCAAGAAGAACCAGCAGGCCTTCGCCGACGCCGCGGGCATCCCGCTCGCCGACGTGCCCTCCTATATCCGCACGCCCGAAGGCGGGATGATGGCGGCGGGCTATTATTGGAAAGCGAACAATCTCGACGCCAAGGCCGCGACGCCCGGCTGGAAAGACGACCGGATCGCCATCAACGGCGGCACCATCGGCCTCGCCGCTGTCGACGCAATGGCGGACGACCTGATCGAAGAATTGCTGCGGCGGGAGCAACTGCAATGAGCCTGTCCAACCGCGAGCAGGCGGCCGAAACGTCGCTGTATCGGAGGGCGTGACGATGGGCTGGCTACGCGCAACCCTGCATTGGCTCGGCACGCCCTTCCGCGCTGTCGGCAATTTCCTCCGCGCGCTGGTCAACCTGACCCGCCAGCAGATGCGAGCGATATTCTCGCTCGCCATGCTACTCGGCATCATCGCCCTGTCGTTTCAGAACATGGTGCTGCTCTATTGGGTCTTCTCGTTCCTCAAGGGCGCCGCGCCGGGGTCGCTGTTCGGGCAGATGGCCCTCTCTCAGCAGTTTTGGAACAACGCCATCGCGGCCGGGTTCGCGGCGATCGTCGCGCTCGTCGTCTGGGGCGCGGACTATCTGAAGGCGAAATACGGCGGCGTCGAGCTGGAAGCGGGCGACGGCAAGCTCAAGGTCGACGCGACCCCGCCGCCGACTGATCCGCCGCCCACCGCGCCCGAGCCGGTCGATGGGGAGGTTCCGCAATGATCTCGGCCCTCGCCCTCCACCTGATGGAAAAGTGGGCCTTAGACCCGATGCCCGCCTATGCGGCGGCTTGGGCGGTCATCCTTTGCGTCGCCGGACTGCTGTTCGGTCTCGCCAATCTCATTTTTGGAGGCTGATATGGCCCTTCCCTTAATTCCGCTGCTCGGCCCGCTTCTTATCAAGGGCCTCGCTAAATCCCTGCCCGCGCGCCTCGCCGAAAAATGGGCGCCGCGGATCGGTAAGTTCATCGCCCTCGCGATCGTCGCCGGGCTGCTCTGGCTCGCGATCAATGCCGCGATCAGCGCGATCCGCGAGGACGCGCGGAACGACCTTCTCGCCGACCAGGCCGAACAGCGCCGCCTCGCTCTCGAAGCCCAGCGCGAGCGCGAAGCGGACGCGGCGGCCGAGCGCGATGCCGACCTTGCCGCCGGTGCGAAAGCCGACGCCGACCAGCAAAAGGAGATCACCGATGCAACGAAAGACCTTCCTGATTCTCGCCCTTCCGATCGTGCTCGTCGTCGGGTCTGCGTCGAGCTGCAACAGCAAGATAAAGCCGCAGGTCGACCTCCGCGTTCCTGCTGACGCCTTCGACCGGCCCGACTATCCGCCGATGACGGCGGCGGCGCTGGAAAGCGAGGCGGAAGGCGAGCGCGTGCAGGACGCGCGCAACGCATGGGGCAAGTCGATCGCGCGCCAGCTCGACGCGGCGTGTCGCCTGATGCGCGCCAGCGGCGTGAAAGGCCTCAACCCTTGCCGACCGGCCAAGGCCGAATGGGAATAGCTACTGCAGGCCGCGCTCGAACTCGTCGATCGGCTCGACGTGCTGCCAGTCCTTGCCACCCCAATAGCCGACGTGGGTTGCGCCGGCCTCGCGCGCGACTGTCAGCGCCAAGGTATGACGGTCCTCATCATTGGTGACCGGTCGCCATCCGTCTCCGACCGCCACGAGGCCGTAATATCCTACAGATGGCGCAGACATGCGGTTCTCCGCCCTTCTCACGATTAAGGTTCGTTGATTTCGGCGGCGTGCGTCACACCTTCGATCGGCTCTCCGTGCGTCAGGGTATGCCACATTTTTTCGGTGGAGCCATTCGCCCGCTCCATCCCGCCGACATATGGGCCGATGTCGGTCCAGAGCAGCATCGGACGTCCATCTTTGAACTGGCTGGATAGCTCTGCAACTGGGATCCAGTCGATGTGGCCCATGATGTTTCCTCCGAGGCGTCGCCCTAAGGCTCCCGCGTCTGACGACAGTTGCCGACAAGCCGGGGCACCCTATGCCGTTCCGGACGCGCTGGCGAGTCGGAATAAGGTCGCCGTCAGGGGCGGTCAAAATTCCTCCATCAGCGCAACGGTAATCTCGTATTTTCCGCTGTCCAGTTCCAGCACCCATTTTGCTTCAGATCCCGGCGTATGCTTGTTGGCGATCCTTACGCGCTTCGCCGTGTTGTCGATATGGAAGCCGATGCCGGCAGCCGTCTGGAAATCGAGACGGTTCGCTTCATCCCAACTGTTGTTCAGATCGAAATCATCGTCGGGGCTTATTTCCCATGCAATGGCGGCGAGCAGGTCGGCGATGTTTCTTCTGGCTCGATCGAACATCGCTACTCCCCCGGGCGCTGGACGCCATTAAAATTGGCGCCATATATCCTTGACGCGTAGGGCTGTCATTCATCTACAGAAACGGGAAACTTCATGCCTCGCCAGCCGTTGTCCGCACGGAAGGGCAAACAATGAAACGGGACGAAACAGACTCTATGTATGCGGCGCGGCAGGCCGCAAAGTTTAAAGCAGCCGGAGATTTCCATAGTGCTGCCGCGTGGGATGCCATCTGTTCACGAAGCGCTCGACATCTCCACCGCCAGAAAACGGCGGTTATAGTAGATTTAGTCGAGGGGGCGGTTGGTCTCAAGGCTGATAAAATCAGCCACCCATGACGGACCGCCACCAGCTCACCCCATAATATACCATACCGCTTGCAACGATTACCCGGAGGAACATCCTCGGCTCGGGCTTGTTGTCGCGCGGATCCGGCCACAAGCGTGGCATCAGATCAGTGTCGGCCCTTCGGCCGCTTTCCGCTTGAACCATGGCTCGTCCGTGCGATCCACCGACAGTCTACTCGCTGGATATTTCCGCACTAATGCGAGGGCATCTTCGGCGGGGCAGTTCAGCCAAGCATCGTGCTCGTCGGGTTGCAAGATCACCGGCATTCGGTCGTGAATGTCGAACAGTTCTTCAGTCGCGTCGACCATGACGCCGGTATAGCAGTCGCCCCATTCGTCCGAGGGTCGCCACAATCCAGCCCATGCCGCGGTCGGCTGATCTTCGACGCTGATCCACGTTCGCGTCATCTTGCCTTTCGGGCCCTCGGCCTCGGCGAACGCGGTGAACGGGATCAGGCAGCGATGTGCCGGCGTCGTGAACCAGCGTTTCCAGAAAGGTGTCAGCAGCTTGTCGTCGCGAGCATTGTTGACTGGCTTCGGTTTGCTCGTCGGCTTCATGCCCTTGAGGCGGACGGGAAAGCCCCAAGTCATAGATTGCAGGACGCGGGCGCCTTCATGCTCGCGGACGACGATGCCGGGATAGCCGGGATAGACTTCCTCGGGCGCGTTAGAGCCGTAGGTGGCTGGCGTCCCGAAGAGGTTCGCCATCTCCTGCACCGTCGTTTTGTTGGTGTAGAGGTTGCACATCGGGTTATGATGAACCGCCGGGCGCTGGTGTCAACGTTGACATGAAGGAGGCTGTAGCGCCTGTGGCAATCGACATCTGGGGATGCAGAAGGAGGGGGTATGGGGCAGCCTAGCGATCATCTCGCAAGCGACTATTGGGGCACCCTTTGGCGCTTCTTTCTTGCCAAGCGAGCCGTGGACATCGCGGCCATCATGCTGCTCTGGCATTTCTTCGCCAGCGAACACGAATCATTCGATGAGAGCGGATATTGGCTGATCCTTGGCATGCTGGCCCTTAGCGCGATCATCTGGTTCCGCGACGTTTTGGCATATTTCGTCGTGATGCTGTTTGACGGCGAGAAGAAGCGCGTTCCTCTGTCCATTCTATCGATGCTCCGCAAATCCGAGATCGATCCCGACGACATAAGGCCAGCTTCTCTGGACGGCCTCCGGAATGTCATGGATGCGAACTACGTCGCCGCGGAGCAACGTGTTCATGCCGCCATTATCTATATGGCCGGCGAAGGCTTTAGCAAGGTGCGGCCATGGTATCAGCGCGCTTACGCCCGCGATTTGATAGACAATTCGATCCTTCGTTATACCCTTGAGCACCGAAAGGTGTCCAATTCAGCTCGCGACGGCGAGAGCGAAGACAGTTATGTCGTCACTTGATGCCCCTACGCGCCGATCTAGAGCTAGCCGCGATCACCCTGCCCCTTGATGTGGTGCTTGAGATGGCGGCCGCAGCCAAGGGCAAGCTGTCGGATGAAACCGCAGCGTTGCTCAAGGTGGAGGTCGTGTCGGTGCTGTACTCGATCGCCCGGCTGGAAGAGGAAGTCGTAACAGCGATCTTCAAAGAGGCGTTTGATTAGCCCCATCTACTTTGCGAACCGGAAAGGTGAGACTTATTGACCAAGAAAAAGCCGGTGCACTTCCTCCCATCCGGGGCTCATCACAAAACCAGCATATTTGCGAGGAATGTCGGCCATAATGGCGATTTCCGAAATAGTGATCGAATTGTCGTGCAGTTTGGGCATCAGCAAATTGCGTACGGCAAGCGGTAGAAGGATAGCGGCAGCGCGAAACTCCGCCAGTCGATCGACGTTGGTTGCCAGCCCGTCCGCGACAGGGTCTTGCATGTAAGGAGGAAGGCCGATTTTCTCGGCAAGTTGACTGATTTGGTCGGTCGTGTTGACGTGGGCACCGTCTGGGTCGAGGAGATGCATCAACTCCTTGCAGCAGATGAAGCGCTGCCAGTCGGTGTCATGTCCGCGATGATAGTAGATGTTCGCAAATCGCTTGAGTTCCGCGCTGTAAACCCCTTCGCGATCATGCCAGATCTTTATCTTGCCCTGAAGAATCTCGGGGTCGAGGTCGACACCAATAAACTTGATGTCAGTTTCGTGCCCGTTGCTGGACAAAAGGGGCAGCAGTTCATTCACGTCGACCGGCAATTCGGTCTTCGTGCAGAAATGGCCTATAAGATCAGATACTTTCATCATGCACCTACGAAAAAGGGCCTAGAAGCTAGGCCCTTTAACTTCATCGATGCTTGATGCCTTACAGTTCGGCGACGAACCGCGCAACATCGATCGACGGGTGTGCACTACGGGGCGCTTCATGCGCCACGGTAGCCGTACCCATGCGTTGCTGCATTACTGCATGACGTGCCTGCTCAGTAATCTCCTGAGCGGTGATGATGTCATCACGGGTGCCGCGGAAGAATTTTACATTCACCAGCGACTCGCCCTGCCCTGTGAAAGGGCAGTCGGCCTTCCCAGTATCAAGCGAACTCATTGGACCAACCCTTCTCATGTGATCAAAACGCAACCTGCACATAATGGATGCATCATGCATCTCCCATGAACATGTTACGCTGCGGTTAACTGTGGGCAAGCTCAAATCCTGCATTAATGCAAGCAGATTTTATGACGGCCCACGGTTTTCCGACAACTTCTATATACGGAATCCGTACCAAAATCGCAATGAGACCCATAATGGGAAAACTACCTAGGCCTTTTGGCTAGCCTCGAATCAGGTTAATTGAAGCTTAGTCGCTACCGCAACCGATCGCCGAATGGACCGGCGCCACGATTCGCGACACTCTCACGACGCGATCAATTCACCTCTGGCAAGTCTTGCCAATCCTTGAAATCTTTTCCTGACCAGCACTGGTCAACGGATCCCGCCCACGCCGCGGGGTGTTGGTGCAGCCTAACGCCGCCGCCGCAACTGCCGTTTCCACTCGATAATATCCGGCATCGGCAATTGCCGCGTGTGATCCTCGGAAGTTAGTTCCAGGCTCGCCAGCGTCCGCTTCCGCTTGCCGTAGTAGCATTGCAGGCACCGCATCCGCTTGCGCACCGCGGGCAGCTTGTCGTTCCATCCCTTCCGCTCGAACAGGTACCAGAGGGCGTGCGGATCGAAGATGCCGACGTTCCCGCATCGGCACGACGCCTTGATGGTCCGATGCCGGACGGCAGCGTCGAACAGGTTGCTTATGGGGTTCGCTAGCTCTCGACTCATGACTCGACAAATGAGAACATTGGTGGAACATTTGTGCAATCGAGAATCGAGTCGGAGAATGAAAATGGACGTGCAAGCGATCAGCTTTCGCGGCTTCAAACTTGTTGCGAGAGGCGTCAGCCAAGCGGCAGTCGATAAGGCCCGCGAGGAGGTCGAGGGCGTGCTTGAGAAGCACGGCGTGACTGCGGCTGATCTGGACAATCTCACCCATCGCTATCGCATTTTGGGCGAGTCCGGCATCGACGTGCAGCAGCTCCGGGCCGAAGATCATAAACGCTTCAACATCGATCCCGCGCACGTCCGCGCGAACAAGCGTGTTTTCGACGTGCTCAACGCTGCCCGGAAATTGGGCGCGACCCAGCCCGGAAGCATCATCTCGTTCCAGCCCAACCAGGTGCACGCGTGACGCCGGGACATAATGGAAAGCCCGATGCCGACCGGATTGCTGACTATCTGGAAGGCAAGGCAGATCGGTTCAACGATCGCGCCGGACGGACGGGTAATGCCGAGCTGCGAACCCGCGCCACGACGCTTAACGCGGCTGCATCGGACATTCGCGCGCGTCTATTCGAGGATTGAACGATGGACGGAAAGCTCACGATCTACGGTCAGGAAAAGCTGACGCCCGATGTGCGGGATGCCGCGCTTGCAGCGGCTCATGCTGTCCTGTCACGCGAAGGGGTTTCGGCGCGGGAAGCTGTGCAGGCAGCTGGCATCGATCTCCTGCTCGCGGAAGGGCTGGAACCGGGCGAACGCACCGACGAGCATTTCAGAGACCACGGCGCCACGTTGCGCGCTGCCGAAGCACATAGCGCGGCGATAGAAGCGGCTCGGGCCGAAATCACGCGGCTAGACCCTGCCAACGCTGGATTCGTTATCCGGTTCACTGGGGCGGACTGAAAATGCGGCGCATCGAAAGGCAGGATCTCCGGGATAGCTTCTTCATCAAGATCAAGACCATGCGGCAGGGGCGGCATGGCCGCGGACGCCATCCGATGCCTGAATTTAAGGAAGATTTTCTCGCTGGCCAGCTAGCCGCGACGCTTGTCGATATAGTGGACGGCGACAGCCGCATGGTCATAAGCACTGAAGAGAAGCCAAACACATACGGCGTCTGCGGGCGCTGGGGCGTCGATGAGCCTTGGCCTGAGGGGTGCGAGCCGAAATGATCTTCACCGCGATGCTTGCCGCTTCCATCGTGCCTGCCGGGCAATCGTTCGATTGCACGCCGACCGCCGTTTGGGACGGCGACGGACCTGTATGGTGCGCCGAGGGGCCTCATATCCGGCTGTCGGGCATTGCAGCGCGTGAAATGGATGGATCGTGCAGCCCCGGCCACCCGTGCCCGGCCGCCGATGCACGAGCAGCCCGCGACCACCTCGCAGGCTTGGTAGGCAAGCCGACAGGAACGCGATCGACGGGCCACATCACCGTAAAGGGCCCAACGATGCGCTGCCGATCAGCCGGCGGCGCTGGCGGCAACCGAACGGCCGCATTTTGCGTCTCGCCCCAATCAGGGGATATATCGTGCGCGATGGTCCGTGATGGCTATGCGGCTCGCTGGGACCGATATTGGCAGGGGCATCGCTGCGAATGAAACGCGAGCCGAAATGGAAAGCGCGTGCGCTCGCAATAGAATTTTGGATCGCGACAGCAGTCGTCGGCGGATCATTCGTTGCCGGACTCGTATCCGCCGTGCGATATCTGCTCGAATGATCACACCTGAGCGTGAGATGTGGGCCTGTGCGCTACTTGTTGAACGCGAGCACGGCGACAAGGCGGCCGTCTATATCGCCGAACGTATCGGGGCGTTGGCTCTGGAAGATGACGCTGCGGGCGTTGCGCGATGGAAAGCGATTGCCGAGAAGCTGGCGCTCCTCTGGACTGGCGAGCGACCATTGCCGATGTGAAGCGCTATGGATCAGGCGGCGCGCGCCGGCGCCGCCTGCACCTCATGCTGCAGCAGCAAGCACTCCCCTAGCTCCGAGGGCGGCCACGATCGCAGTTCGCAAAGCACTCGACCGCTCGTCACTGCCTTGAACATCACGAATGACATTCCGAAAGCCGTCCGCACCGAAGCCGCGCAGAGCTGGTACGAGCGCATCGGGATCAAACCCCCGCGGCGGATTCGCAAAGAGCAAAACGAGGGCGTTAAATACCGATGAGCCTTGCGCCATTACCGCACCGTCAAACGCCTCGGCCATCGAGGTAAGAGCAGCGGAAACCACCTGTTCGCCGTGGCGGCGGAGAGCCGACGAGATTGACGAGGTAAACGTAATTTCGCCGGGCTTCCGAGCCGCTACCGACATGCTCCGAGACACGACAAGGCCGGCATCGGTCACCAGACGCTGAATCTCAAGAGCATCCTCGTCCGCTGCGGCGAGCGCCGCATAGAAGTCATCGAGCCGGTTCATCGCCTTTCGCGCGCGGTTCGCCATGATGAAGACTTTTGCCTCCTCCTCCGCGCTCTCGTATGAATAGAGGCAGCACGGCAGATGTGTGATGTCGCCGCGACGGATCACACCGGCCCAGCGGTGCTGACCATCTATGATAATCTTCGAGCCATCTGGTCGGCGGGAGATCAGGAGCGGCGAGAATAAGCGCCAGTCGAAGTTTGCCGCGATGCTCGCGATCAGCCGCCGCGAGGCTTCATTTTCGATCGAGCGCTGGTAGGTCGGATCCACGTTTAGATCGATCGGCCGAATAAACTCGATCGATGGGGGTGCCCCGACGACCTCGCGATAGCTTCCGCTCTTCTTCGCCGCCAACTTGCTAGTTGAACCAAACTTTGCCGATTTGCCAGGGCCGATAGCAGGGCAGCCCGTACTAGCCTCCGCATTTAATCCCTCGATCAGCTCGGAGACCTCCTCCGGCGCCCGACACCACGCCGAACCGTGATACTCAACGACAACGTGGCCGGCATGGACCCGGGCTGCCCCGACGGGCGTTGCAATCAGGAAGGACCCATTCGCCGACGTCTGTCCGGAGATGTGTTTGCGCAACCAATCGGGAACCGTTGAACCGTCGTTGGTCCAGTGCCGCACGCCTTTAGGCAGTTCGATACGGGTGTGCATATTCATCGATCGTCTCCTTGTTTCTCGCGCGCACATCGCGCGGGAGGTAAGGTGCCTTCCAACGTCCACTTGGCGGGAATCTACCGATCTTGAATATGCGGCGTCTCGGCTACAGGTGCCGGACCGATCCACAGAAAAGGCGGCGAGCTGGAACCCGCCGCCCGGACCTCCGCGCGGCCAGATCAGCTCACGCGATATCGCGTCGGCTCGAAGCCTTTTGGCGCAGGCAGGATGATGATGCTCTGGTCTTCCCCGTCATAGGTCGGCGGCGGCAATCGGCGCGGGTCATTGCCCTCGCCGACCGCATGGCCGCCGGGATCAGCGATTGGACAGCCGGGACCGTCATGGGTGTCGCCGTGCGTGTAGACCAGCCCTGGTCCGGTTGTTAGCTCGTCCTCGTCCATTTGGCCGCAAGGGTCGTCGTCCTCGCGATCCTCGTCGGGCGCGTCCATGTCGTCGAGCCGGTCGATGATGGATTGCGCCAGCCTCTCGAGAACAGGCCGCGGAAGCGAGGGAATAATGGACAGCGCGATGTCGGCGGGGAGCCGCGAAGCCCCCCGACCGATCCGAATAGACAGCGCGCTCACGACAGCACCGTCTGGATTGCCAGCCAAGACGTGCCGAGACAGACAGCCCAGCCCCATGCCGTCATAGCGGGGCTGCTCGGTTCGCGGCGGGCGCTCATGATTCACCGCCGTTAAGGCGCGCAACGTCCGACAAGATGGCGTCGGTAAGGTCGAACAGCCATTGGTCGGCGAGTCCTCCCTCGATCCGCTCGCGGCCCGGGTTTCCGAACATCTCGATCAGCTTCCAATGGACGGCGGACAAGTCGGGCGCCGGCGCCTTCATCACGGCTTGCCAAGCCACATATTCAACGTGATTGGCCTCGTCGCTCGCATCGACGATGCTGTCGCGCAGTTCGGGCAACGCAATTTCGCAAGCGAGCGAAGCCCCATCGGCAGCGGCATTGGCTGCGTCGTAGGCCGCCCGAAGGCGGTCCCACTGTCCCCGGATGTTCGACGCGCTCATGCCGCGCTCCCTGCGAGCCGTTCCGCGTCGAGCCTGCAAAGCTCGGCATGATCATCGTCCACAGGGTCCGCTATACCCATTTTGGTCGCCAAGGCGCGGAGCGTAGGGGCGGGAACGGCCATGAATTTTTCGCGAGCGGCGCGATACTCCGGCAGCCGTTGCTGGAAGGCCTTATATGCCGCGTCACGTTCTTCTCGCGTAGGCAGGGCTTCGCCTTCGTCGAAGTCCTCGGCCCACCGCTTGCGGATCGGCTCATATTCAGCGAGCGCGGCGTCCCAAGCGGTCGTATCAACCTTCGGTGCCTGCATCGCCCGGAGCGACCGCATGGCGGCGATCAACAGCTTGTCTTTCCAGTCGAGCCGGTCGCCCTGCGCGGTGAAATAATCGAGGTCGCCGCGATAGCAGGGGCCTTCATCCTCGGCGGCGTCGAATTGATAAACGGCGGCGCACCAAAGCTGCAATTCCGCGCCGCGTGGCGTGGTAGCAACGCTGGTGCAGATTTCGGCCTCGGCAACGTCGATGATGGCCCATTGCGCATGTCGCTCTGGCGTCTCGCCATCGCCTCGCGGATTATCGGGCAGCGCTTGAAGGCTCGCGAAGGCTGCGGCCCTGCGATCCCATGCGGCGATGATTGCCGCGTCGTCTTTGTTGGTAAACGTGGTGGCGCCCTCGGGCGCACGGGTGCTATCAGCTCCCATAGTCGTATCCCTTCTGAACAAGGGTTGCGATAGGACCGGGGATGGGACTGCAATCCCGCCTCGGTCCGCCTCGGCTTCTGGCCTCGGTGATACATGGT
>CBINGC010000041.1:0-35103 GCA_966250105.1 uncultured Sphingopyxis sp.
TCACGATGCCTCAATCCCTTCAGGGCAGGCTCTCTCTCGACGCGATGAGCGACGCGGCGCAGGCGCCGCGCGGACCGATGCCGGCCGCGGCGCACGAGGCCTGGCTGGCGTCGGTGGCGACGCGGCTCGGGCATTGACCCCGAACGCCTGACGATCCAGATCCGACGTCATGGACGCAATCATGCTTGCGCTGGTGGCGGTGCTGCTCGCCAATGCCGACGGGCGCAGCGGGATCGCGCTGTCGCGTCTGCTGAGCGCGCGCCGCGACCGGCGCGTCACGGTCGGCATTGCCTTCGGCGCTTTCATCGTCAACGCGGTCGTCGCCGCGATCGCCGGGGCGGTCGCCAACCGGATGATCGGGCAGGGCGTCGCCGCCTTGCTCGTCACGCTCGCGATGTTGTCGGCCGCGGCCGCCTTGCTGTGGCCGATGAAGGCCGTTCGCGATGAGGGAGCGGATGAGGCGGTCGCGGTGTTCGCGGGCCGGATGCTGGCGAACCAGTTCGGCGACCGCAGCCATTTCCTGATCGGCGCGCTCGCCGCGACGAGCGGGGCGGGGCAGTGGGCGGCGGCGGGCGGATTGGTCGGCTGGACGCTGTCGATGCTGCCCTTTCTCGCCTTCGGTCCCGCGCTCGCCGAGCGGCCCGCGGCGCGGAGCCTGCGCTGGGCGGCGGCGGCGATCCTGATGGCCTGGGGCCTTCGTACCGCGCTTGGCGCGTTCGGATTGATCGGCTGATCGATAGGCGGCGATGGCTTTCATCGTTTTTGTCAATGATGCTCAGCCAAGACTTCAATGGGAAAATATCGTCCGGCTTCGCTATATAGGTGAGGCAACAGAAAGGATGCTCCCATGTCCGACAAGAATGATAATGCGCCCGCGGTGGCCGATGCGCTGAACGCGCTGCTCGCCGACAGTTTCGCGCTCTATTTGAAAACCAAAAACTATCATTGGCACGTCCAAGGCCCGCGCTTTCGCGAACTGCACCTGCTGTTCGACGAGCAGGCGGCGCAGATTTTCGCGACCACCGACCTGATCGCCGAGCGCGTGCGCAAGAATGGCGCGCCGACGCTGCGCTCGATCGGCGACGTCGGCCGCCGCGCGTCGATTCGCGACGACGACAGCGCGGGCGCCGATGCCGAGGCGATGATTCGGACGCTGGCAGGCGACAACAAGACTCTGCTCGGGCAGCTGAAGGAGGTGAAGGCCGCCGCCGAAGCCGATGGCGACATCGCGACCAGCGGGCTGGTCGACGGCTGGGCCGACGAGACGCAGCAGCGCATCTGGTTCCTGGAAGCGACGCTGGGGTATTGAGGCCGGCGATTTCGTCCGCGACCGCTTTGGGGTGGTGAGCGGACCTGGCTCTCCTCCACTTTCGTCATCCCGGGCTTGACCCGGGATCCCGCTTTTTGAGGCGTCGACCGGTCTTCGGCATCAAGCGGGACCCCGGATCAAGCCCGGGGTGACGAAGAAAGAAACGGCAGCAACCGGTCGCTTGCCGCCGCTCTTCATCACGAACAAAAAGGGCGGCCCATGGCCGCCCTTTCCGTTTGTCTGCCCGGCCGATCAGTCCTGATGCGGCTGGATGTTCACCGCCGCGAACTTGCCGCGGTCGTCGACTTCGATGTCGAAAGCGACGCGGTCGCCTTCGTCGAGGCCCGTCATGCCGGCGCGCTGCACCGCGCTGATGTGGACGAAGGCGTCGGCCTGTCCGTCGTCGCGCGCGATAAAGCCGAAGCCCTTCGTCGTGTTGAAGAATTTGACGGTGCCCGAGGTGCGTTCACCGGTCAGCTGGCGCCGGCCACGCGCGCCGCCCGGAGCCGGGCGGTCGCCGCGGTCGTCGCGGCGCGGGGCGAACTCCTCGATCGGCATCGGCTCGCCTTCGATCTTGAGATCGATGGCCGAAACCTTGCCGTTGCGTTCGACGAGCGTGAAGGCCATCGGCTGGCCCGAAGCGAGGCCCTGGAGGCCCGCCTGTTCGACCGCGCTGATGTGCACGAACACGTCTTCGCCGCCATCGTCACGCGCGACGAAGCCGAAGCCCTTTGCCGCGTTGAAGAATTTGACCGTGCCCTGGCCTTCGCCGACGACCTGCGCCGGCATGCCGCCGCCGCGTCCGCCGCCGAAGCCGCCACCGCGGTCCCCACCGCCGAAGCCGCCGCGATCGCCGCCGAACCCGCCGCCGCCGCCGCGATCGCCGCCGCCGAAGCCGCCGCGGTCACGATCGCCGAAGCCGCCGCGACCGCCGCCATAGCTGTCGCCGCCATAGGGAGCCGGTTCGAAGCTGTCGAAATTGCCGAAATCATCGCGCTTGCCGCGTCCCCGATGGCCACGGCGATCCTTGTTGAAACTCATTGCTTAGTAGTCGCTTTCGGTCGTCCACACCCCATTCAACCGGCTCCTTGCGCCGGACGGGGACGCAGTTCACCACGGGCACAGACTCGCCCTATGCCACAAGGACGCAAGATATAGCCTAATTATCCACAGGCTGCGAACAGAAAATTTCAGAAAGATGGTGCCGAATTTCGCACGCTTTGCCGCGCGCTTCGCGGCCCCGGGGGCGGCCCCGCAAACCAGCCATTGAGCGGCAGGGCCGCTTGGCCTAAGGCGGCGGCTATGACTGTCTATTTCCACGAAGAAGATCTGCCCGAGGGCGTGCTGCGCCCGGGTCCGGTCGCGATCGATACCGAAACCATGGGTTTGAACCCGCTGCGCGACCGGCTGTGCCTCGTCCAGATCAGCGACGGGTCGGGCGACGAGCATCTCGTCCGCTTCAAGCCCGGCAGCGCCTATGACGCGCCGGTGTTGAAGGCGATTCTGACCGATCCCGCGCGGCTGAAGCTGTTCCATTTCGCGCGGTTCGACATCGCGGCGCTGCAGCAGGCGCTCGGCGTCGTCACCGCGCCCGTCTATTGCACCAAGATCGCCTCGAAACTGGTGCGCACCTACACCGACCGGCACGGGCTCAAGGAACTGGTGCGCGAACTGCTCGGCCAGGAAGTGTCGAAGCAGCAGCAGTCGAGCGACTGGGGCGCCGCCGAATTGAGCGATGCGCAGCGCGACTATGCGGCGAGCGACGTACGCTTTCTGCACGCGATGCGGGATATTCTTGACGCGCGGCTGGCGCGCGAGGGGCGCACCGGACTCGCGCAGGCCTGTTTCGATTTCCTGCCGACGCGCGCCGCGCTCGACCTCGCCGGCTGGCCCGAGGTCGACATTTTCGCGCACAGTTGATGCCAGCGATTCGCAAAAGGCCCTGATGGATGTCCGAACGCGCCGATCTTGACCGCACGATGCGCCGCATGTGGGCGGCGAGCGGGTCGAGCCACGACCGGGTGGTGCGCATCCTGCGCTTCGGCCTCCCGCTCGTCATCGGCGTCGTCGCGGCGGTGCTCGTCTTTTCGCCCTTCACCCAGCGCGCCGAGATCAGCTTTCTGCTCGCCAAGGACAAGGTCGACATGGCGAGCGAACGGATGAAGGTGACGCGCGCCGAATATCGCGGACAGGATGCGAAGGGCCAGCCCTTTGCGCTGCTCGCGGGGAGCGCGGTGCAGAAAAGCTCGGCCGAACCGATCGTGCGGATGACCGACCTGTCGGGGGCGATCAAGCTCGCCGACGGCCCCGCGACGATCGTCGCGAAGACGGGCGCCTATAATATGGAGACCGAAAAGGTCGCGGTGCCGGGAACGGTGCAGGTCAAGAGCGCAAACGGCTATCGCATCGACGCGAGCAATGTCGCGGTCGACCTCAACACGCGCACCCTCGCTGGCGAGGGCGGCGTCGAGGGCACATTGAACATCGGCCGCTTTTCGGCCAATCGGCTGACGGCCGACCTCGACAAGCGGATTGTGCGCCTTGAGGGCGATGCGCGGCTCAGGATCAATCAGGGAGTGCTCAAATGAACCGGCTTTGGACCCTGAGGAGCATGGCGTTGGCGGGGGCGAGCTTTGCCCTGACCAGCCTTGCATTCCTGTCGGCCGGCGGCGGCGACCGCGCGAAGGCGCAGGCGCTCGCCAACCACAACAGCAACGCACCGGTCGATTTCGCCGCGGGCAGCATCGAAGTGCAGGACCGCGCCGACCGCGTCGTGCTGGCGGGCAATGTCCGCGTGACGCAGGCGGGGCTGACGGTCACCGCGCCGCGGATGACGGTCGCCTACACGCGCGCGGGCGGCACCGACGTCAACCGGCTCGACGCGACCGGCGGGGTGACGGTGGTGAAGGGCGACGAGATGGCGAAGGGCAATGTCGCTATTTACGATCTCGACCGGCGCCTGATCACGATGGTCGGCAATGTCGAGCTGCGCCAGCGCGGCAACAATCTGCGCGGCGGGCGGCTCGTCATCGACTTGAGCAGCGGCCGCGCCACGGTCGACGGGCGCGGCGCGGCGCGCGGGCCCGACGGCAATCCGGTCGAGGGCGGCACCGGCGGACGCGTCACCGGTACCTTCACGGTACCGGAAAGAAAGCAGTAACCACGCCGCTTTACCGGGCCGCAACCACGCGGCTTCACCATGGCTGCGGGACCAGATCATAGCGGCGCCGGGGGGCCGCCGCGCAGCGTGAAAGCAGCCCCCATGCGCTTTTCCCCCCTCGTCCCGCCCCGGCGTCCGCTGTTCGGCCGCCGCCAGGAGCCTCCCGCGACGATCGTGCCTGTCCCGACATCCGAAGAGCGACGGCTGATCGACCGGATCATCCGCCGCGCGGGCTATCGCGAATCGCGCTGAAATAAGAATTCCTCGCACGAAGGCACAAAGGCACGAAGCGTCCCTCAATTCCGTTCGTGCTGAGCTTGTCGAAGCACAGTTCTTTCTGCCGCCACGCTGAAAGGAAGAGCGGCCCTTCGACAAGCTCAGGGCAAACGGGTTTGGGTGGCCTTTGTGCCTTCGTGCCTTTGTGCGAAAAAACATGATCTCCATGGAGCGGGAGCCGGAGCTTGGCGTTAGGCCCCCGCCCCCCTACATGGGGCGTCCATGCCCCCCGATACCGCCACCTCCGCCGATGCCAGCCGCGAACCGCCCGTCCTTGCGACGCTGCGGCGCTTCCTCCCCTATCTGTGGCCCGCCGGGCAGGCCGAGGCGAAGGTCCGCATCGTCCTCGCCGGGCTCATCGTGCTCGCGTCGAAGGGCGTGCAGCTGTCGATGGGTTTCCTCTATGGTGCCGCGATCGACCGCATGGCGCCGGGGATGGAGGAAGGCGTGGCGCTCGCGATCGGGCTGGTTCTCGCTTATGCTGGCGCGCGCTTTGCCGGGGTGCTGTTCGACAATCTGCGCAACGTCGTGTTCGAACGGGTCGGGCAGGATGCGACGCGTGAACTCGCGATCGGGACCTTCAGCCACCTCCACGCGCTGAGCCTGCGCTTCCACCTCGCGCGGCGCACCGGCGAGGTGACCAAGGTGATCGAGCGCGGCACCAAGAGCATCGACACGATGCTCTATTTCCTGCTGTTCAACATCGCTCCGACGATCATCGAACTCGCCGCGGTGCTGATCATCTTCTGGACCAAGTTCAGTTTCGGATTGGCCAGCGCGACCGCGCTGATGGTCGTCGTCTATATCATCTTCACGCGGCGGGTGACCGACTGGCGCAACGCGCTGCGCACGCGGATGAACGACCTCGACACGCTGACGATCGGGCGCAGCGTCGACAGTCTCTTGAACTACGAAACGGTCAAATATTTCGGCGCCGAGGAGCGCGAAGAAGCGCGCTACCGCGACGTCGCAGACCAATATGCGCGCGCCGCGGTGAAGAGCGAGAACAGCCTCGCCTGGCTCAATATGGGGCAGAGCCTGATCACCAACGCCGCGCTCGCCGGGGCGATGGCGTACACCGTGTGGGGCTGGTCGACCGGCGAGTATAAGGTCGGCGACGTGGTGCTGGTGAACACGCTGCTTGCGCAGCTCTTCCGCCCGCTTGACATGCTCGGCATGGTCTATCGCGTCATCCGCCAGGGGCTGATCGACATGGAGGCGATGTTTCGCCTGATCGATACGCCGTCCGAGATCGCGGACGCGCCGGACGCCTGGCCGCTCGTCGTCAATGGCGGCGCCGTGGCGTTCGAGAATGTCGTTTTCGGTTACGAGCCCGACCGCACGATCCTCAATGGCGTGAGCTTTGCCGTGGGCGCTGGCGAGACGCTGGCGATCGTCGGGCCCTCGGGCGCGGGCAAATCGACGATCGCGCGGCTGCTCTTCCGCTTCTATGATCCGCAGGGCGGGCGGATCACGATCGACGATCAGGATATCGCGCAGGTGACGCAAAAGAGCCTGCGCGCCGAGATCGGCATCGTTCCGCAGGATACCGTGCTGTTCAACGACAGCATCGGGTACAATATCGCCTATGGCCGCGAGGGAGCGAGCGCCGCAGACATCGCGGCGGCCGCTGAGGGCGCGGCGATCGACGGCTTCATCGCGCTGCTCCCGCAAGGTTACGACACCGAGGTAGGCGAGCGCGGGCTCAAGCTGTCGGGCGGCGAGAAGCAGCGGGTCGCGATCGCGCGCACCCTGCTCAAGAATCCGCCGCTGCTGATCCTCGACGAAGCGACGAGCGCGCTCGACAGCCGTACCGAAGCCGCGATCCAGTCGACGCTCGACCGAATCGCGGCGCGGCGCACCACGCTGGTGATCGCGCACCGCCTGTCGACGGTGACGAACGCCGACCGCATCATCGTGCTCGAGAAGGGGCGGGTCGCCGAAACGGGGACGCACGACCAACTGCTCGGCATGCGCGGCCTCTACGCCGACATGTGGGCGCGGCAGCAGGCCGAGCGTGACGAAGGGACCGTCGACGCCTGACCTCGCGGATCGCTATTTCGTCTCGAATTTACAATTTTGTAAGTGATTTCCACCAATCGGGCTTCTTGGACTCGTCCGCCCGTGGGCGGACGCCGGGGCGAAAGGTGGGATCTTGATCAGGCTGGCGATGTGTATCGCGATCGACCACGATCCGTGGCTCGTGGCGCTGGCGGTCGCGATCTGCGGCGTCGGCGCCTTTGCGATCGTCCAGATGTTCGAGCGCACCCGCGATGCGTCGCGCGCGCAGGGGATCGCCTGGGCCTTCCTCGTCGCCGTCGCCGCGAGCGCGACGATCTGGTGCACGCATTTCGTCGCCATGCTGGCCTTTGAGGCGAAAGCGCCGGTGACGCTCGATCCGGTGCTGACGATCGCGTCGCTGATGGTTGCGATGGTCGGCTCCTTCATCGGATTTGCGGCCGCGGCCTGGGGCAAGGACGAGGTTTTCGGGGCGATCGGCGGAGCACTGTTCGGCGCCGCGATCGCCGCGATGCACTTCACCGGCATGACCGCGTACCGCGTCGACGGCATCGTCGCCTGGGACCGTAATTATATCGCCGCGGCGGTGATCTGCGGCATGGCCTTTGCCGCCGCGGCGCTGACCGTGCTGCGCACGAGCCGCGCGGTGCGATACCGCGTCCCGCTCGCGACGCTGCTGATCGTGCTGGCGATCGCTTCGCTGCATTTTCTAGCGATGACCGCGATGCGGATCACCCCGATGGCGCTCGACGCGACGCCGCTGCGCCCGGCGGAATTCAACGCGCTTGCGCTCGCGACGGTGCTCGTCGGCGGAATCGTGATTGCGGCGGGGGTCTTCGCCGCCATGCTCGACCGCCAGACGCGGTCGGAGGCGCTGCGCGAACTGATGCGGATGGCGATGAGCGATGCGCTGACGGGCCTGCCTAATCGCGTCGCCTTTCGCGCCGAACTGGCGCGGCAGATCGGCGCGGCGATGGTGAACGGCGAGCGCGTCGGTCTCTGCGCGATCGATCTCGACCGCTTCAAGGAAATCAACGACGTCCACGGCCACAAGGCGGGCGACGAGGTGCTCGCGCGGATCGCGCAGCGGATGCGCGACGCGCTGGGGCACAATGAGTTCGTCGCGCGACTCGGCGGCGACGAATTCGTCGCGCTGACGCGCTTTACCGATCGCGCGCAGCTGGCGGCGTTCGCGGCGCGGCTCGATGCCGAACTCAAGGCGCCGCTCGTCTTTCCCGATTTCGAGGCGCGGCTCGGCGCGAGCATCGGCGTTGCGGTCTTCCCCGACGATGCCGCGACCGCCGAGATGCTGGCGAACAATGCCGATCTCGCGATGTACCGCGCGAAGGCCGATGCGGCGACCGCGCCGTGCCATTATGACTGGCAGCTCGACGAGGCGATCCGCGACCAGCGCGAACTGGCGGCCGACCTCAGGAGCGCGATCGACCGCGATCAGCTCGACGTCCATTATCAGGTTCAGACCTCGGTCACGACCGGCGAGGTCACCGGATATGAAGCGCTGCTGCGCTGGACGCATCCGGTGCGCGGGCCGATTTCGCCGACCATCTTCATCCCGCTGGCGGAGGCGAACGGCTTCATCCTGACGCTTGGCGAATGGGTGATGCGGCGCGCCTGCGCCGATGCGGCCGCCTGGCCGCACGCCTCGAAGGTCGCGGTCAATGTCTCGCCGCTGCAACTCGCGCATGTCGACCTGCCGCGCCTGTTCCACCAGATCTTGCTCGACACCGGCCTGCCGCCGCGGCGGCTGGAGATCGAGCTGACCGAAACCGCGATCATCGCCGACCGCGAACGCGCGCTGCACGTGCTGCGCCAGATCAAGGCATTGGGCGTCGGGGTCGCGCTCGACGATTTCGGCACCGGCTATTCGTCGCTCGAAACGCTGCGCGCCTTTCCGTTCGACAAGATCAAGCTCGACCGCTTCTTCCTCGCCGAACTCGCCGGCAACGTCCAGTCGACCGCGATTCTACGCGCCGTGCTCGCGCTCGGCAAAAGCCTGTCGATCCCGATCCTCGCCGAGGGGATCGAGACGTCCGAGCAGCTCGACGTGCTGCGCCGCGAGGGCTGCGACGAGGCGCAGGGCTTCCTGATCGGACGGCCGGGGCGCGGGGTGGCCAGGGGCGACGACAAGGGCGACGGCGAGCGGGTATATGCGGCCTGAAGGCGCAATTTTAACTAAAATACTTGGCTTGGGTTGACCCCTCGCGTCTGCGCCCTTTACGCAGGGCTCATGCCGCATGACACCACGCTGATCGGAACCATCGTCGCGGGCCTTGGCGTCGCGTTTTTGATGGGGGCGCTCGCGCACCGGCTCAAAATCTCGCCGATCGCGGGTTATCTGCTCGCGGGTATCCTCGTCGGTCCCTTTACACCGGGGTTCGTCGCCGACACGGGGCTTGCGATGCAGCTCGCGGAGATCGGCGTCATTCTGCTGATGTTCGGGGTCGGGCTCCACTTTTCGCTGAAAGACCTGCTGTCGGTCCGCAAGATCGCGGTGCCGGGCGCGATCCTGCAGATCGCGGTCGCGACCGCGCTCGGCACGATGCTCGGCCTGTGGCTCGGCTGGTCGATCGCGGGGAGCGCGGTGTTCGGGCTGGCGCTGTCGGTCGCCTCGACCGTCGTGCTGCTGCGCGCGCTTCAGGCGCGCGACATGGTCGAGACCGAAAAGGGACGGATCGCGGTCGGTTGGCTGATCGTCGAGGACCTCGTCATGGTGCTCGCGCTCGTGCTGCTGCCCGCGATGTTCGGCGACCGCGGCGACGAAGGGGGCTTCGGAGGTGGCGGCGTCGGCCTGCTCCAGTCGGCGGCGATCGTGCTGATCAAGGTCATCGGTTTCGGCGCCTTCATGTTCCTGATCGCGCGGCGGATCCTGCCCTGGGTGCTCCACTGGGTCGCGCATTCGGGATCGCGCGAGCTGTTCCGGCTCGCGGTGCTGGCGATCGCGCTCGGGGTCGCCTTCGGCGCGGCGGTGATTTTCGATGTGAGCTTCGCATTGGGCGCCTTCTTCGCGGGCATGATCCTCGGCGAGACGCAGCTGTCGCGGCGCGCCGCCGAAGAGACGCTGCCGCTGCGCGATGCGTTCGCGGTGCTGTTTTTCGTGTCGGTGGGGATGTTGTTCAATCCCGAGGTGCTGACCGAGCAGCCGGGACCGGTCGTCGCGACGGTGGCGATCATCGTTATCGGCAAGTCGCTCGCCGCCTATGCGCTGGTCCGCGCTTTCGGTCATCCGAACCAGACCGCGCTGACGATCTCGGTCAGCCTCGCGCAGATCGGCGAATTCTCCTTCATCCTCGCCGGGCTGGGCGTCGGGCTCGGCGTGCTGCCCGAAACCGGGCGCGATCTGATCCTGGCGGGATCGATGCTGTCGATCCTGCTCAACCCGATCCTCTTCACACTGGCGGTCAGGCGCCTCCGCTCAGACGAGCTGGTCGCGGAGCCGGGGGAGGGCATCCTCCCCGAAACGCCCGAGCCGTGCCACGCGGGTGTCGTGCTGATCGGCTATGGCCGAGTCGGCAGCCATATCGGCGGCATGATCTGCGGGCGCGGCGAAGGGCTGACCGTGATCGAGGACCAGAAGGACATGGCGGCCGCCGCCGAAGCCGCGGGCGCGACGGTGATCGTCGGCGACGCGACGAAGGAAAGCATCTTGCGCCAAGCGGGGCTCGACGCGGCATCGACGCTGTTGATCGCGATTCCCGAAGGGGTCGAGGCGGGCGCGATCGTGCGGCGCGCGCGCGCGATCAACCCGAAACTCGTCATCGTCGCACGCGCGCATTCGGACGAGGAAGTGGACGACCTGGTGCGGCGCGGCGCCGACCATGTGGTGATGGCCGAGCGCGAGACCGCCGCCCGCATGGCCGAACGGGCGATGCTGACGCTGGCGTAGATCGACGGATCAATCGGGGGGTTCCCCCACCGCGCCAAACTTCCTATCGCCCTTCCCAATGTCCGCCGACGCGCTCCTCCCTCTCCTCAAATCCACCTTCGGTTTCGACGCCTTTCGCGGGAAGCAGGCCGATGTCGTCGGCCGAGTGATGGCGGGCGAGCACACGCTCGCGGTGATGCCGACCGGGGCGGGCAAGTCGCTGACCTATCAGCTGCCGGCGGTCGCGCTCGACGGCTGCGTCGTCGTCGTATCGCCCCTGATCGCGCTGATGCACGATCAGCTGCGCGGCGCGCGCGCGGCGGGCATTCGCGCCGCGTCGCTGACGAGCGTCGATGCCGATTTCGCCGAAACGCGGCAGGCGTATCGCGATGGCGGGCTCGATCTTCTCTATATCGCGCCCGAACGCGCGACGGGCGAGGGCTTTCGCGCGCTGATGGCAGCGCGGACGCCGGCGCTGTTTGCGATCGACGAGGCGCATTGCGTTTCGGAATGGGGGCATGATTTCCGGCCCGATTACCGGCTGCTTCGGCCTTTGCTCGATGCTTTCCCGGCGGTGCCGCGGCTCGCGCTCACCGCGACGGCCGACAAGCATACGCGCGAGGATATCCTCGTCCAGCTCGGCATCCCGACCGAGGGGCTGGTGCTGGCGGGCTTCGACCGGCCGAATATCCGCTACCGGGTGACGCCGCGGGTGAGCCCCGCGAAACAACTCACCGATTTCATCGCCGCCAATCCGGGGCCGGGAATCGTCTATTGCCCGACGCGCAGCGGCACCGAACGGCTGGCCGAGCAACTGGCGAAGGCGACGGGGCGGACGGTCGCCGCTTATCACGCCGGACTCGATGCGGAAGTGCGCGCGCGCGTGCAGCATGATTTCGTCGCGTCGGAGGACGGCATCGTCACCGCGACGGTCGCCTTCGGCATGGGGATCGACAAGCCCGACGTGCGCTTCGTCGCGCACGCGGGGCTGCCTAAGTCGATCGAGAGCTATTATCAGGAAACGGGGCGCGCGGGGCGCGACGGCGACCCCGCCGAGGCGATGATGCTGTGGGGTGCGGAGGATTTTGCGCGTGCGCGGATGCGGCTGGGCGAATTGCCCGAGGCGCGCATCGCGAGCGAACGGGCGCGATTGAACGCGCTGGGGGCGCTGGTCGAAACGGTCGAGTGCCGCCGCGCGCTGCTGCTGCGGCATTTCGGCGAAACGCTGCCCGAGCGATGCGGCAATTGCGACAATTGCCTGGAGGCGCCCAGCCAGATCGACGCCACCGTGCTGGCGCAGAAACTGCTCTCGGCGGTCTATCGCACCGGGCAAAGTTTCGGCGCGGGGCATGTCGAGGCGGTGCTGACGGGGAAAAGCGACGAGCGCATTGTCGGCCGCGGGCACGACAAGCTTTCGGTCTTCGGCATCGTCGCGGGCGAGGAGGCGCGGCTGATCAAGCCGCTCGTGCGCACGCTCGTCGCGCGCGAGGCGCTGGAGACGACCGAGCATGGCGGGCTGATGTTCGGTCCCGCGGGACGCGCGATGATGAAGGGGGAGACGCCTGTGCTGATCGCCGAGCCGCCGGTCAGGCGCAGCCAACGCGAGGGTGGGCGCGCGTCGCGGGCGGATCGCGCGGCGGCGAACCCCGTCGGCGATCCCTTGTTCGACGCGCTGCGCGCGATGCGCCGTGAGCTCGCCGCCGAGGCAGGCGTGCCGCCCTATGTGATCTTTCACGACGCGGTGCTGCGCGCGATGGCGAGCGAGCGGCCCGCGACGCGAAGCGCGCTCGCGGACATTCCGGGCGTCGGCGGCAAGAAGCTCGAGGCGTGGGGCGATGCGTTTCTGAACGTGATTAGGCAATATTGATCGCCGGTTCCGACCGGGGAGTGTCCCTGGCCGCGTCGGCATCCGACCGGTTGTGGACCTTAAAGCAAGGGTTCATAACAAGATCGAGACCCGCTAAATTTGGAAACGATCATGTCGCTGGAAAAACCTAAATATCTAATCGTCGCCATCTTGATGTTGCTCGGCGGTGCGGCTGGGGCGAGCGAGCTTTACCAAAGCCGCGATTGGTCCAAAGACTATTACGGACCGATATTACTGATTGGTGGTCTCCTTTGGCTTTATGGGGCGTTTCGCAAAACTTCCTCCAGTGCAAGTGAACGCTGACCGGAAACGACCGGAAGCTACCGCCGAGTATCTCATAACTTCGTCGTTCCCGCGAAAGCGGGAACCCAGATTGGGGTCAGCCGACGCGCGCTCTGGGTTCCCGCTTTCGCGGGAATGACGAATGTTGGGGAATGTCCGCTCATCACCCCAAAGCGGCCATCCTTCGGTTTGATCCGCACCTTCACGCTTGTCAGCAACCATCCGGTGGGCTTAGATCGATGGCATGAGCGATTTTCGTCCCCTGTCCGCCCAATTCAGTGTCGCGCCACAGATCGGCATCGAGGATGTCGCCGAGGCGAAGGCGCAGGGCTTTGCGCTGGTGATCAACAACCGGCCCGACGGCGAGGAGCCGGCGGCGCCGCAGGGTGAACAGATTTCGACTGCCTGCGCGGCTGAGGGACTCGCCTATGCCGCGATTCCGATCGGTCACGCCGGTTTCAGCCATGCGCAGATCGACGCGCTCGACAAATTGCTGGCGAGCGCGACCGGGCCGATCCTCGCCTATTGCCGCTCGGGCACGCGCTCGGCACATCTCTGGGCGCTGACGCGCGCGCGCGCGGGCGACGAGGTCGATGGCATCGTCGAGGCGGCGGCGAAGGCGGGCTATGACCTTTCGGGGCTGCGGCCGATGCTGGACGCGCTTTCGGGGGAAAAATGACGGCGATGCTCGTCCAGACGGGCGCGTCGCTCGTTGCGGTGCTGTTCGTCGCCTGGCTGGTCCGCAAAATGGGGCTCGGCGCCGATCCGCGGATCGCGGACGAAACCCATGCGGTCCGGCTCGCCGAAGAGGCCGAGGCGGGGTTTCACGGCATCGAGGTCGCGCGCGACCGCGCGGGCTTTGCCGCGATCGTCCGCAATGCCGAGGGACGGATGATGCTGGTGCGCGCGCACGGCAATCATTTCGCGGCGCGGCCGGTCGACGGACAGGTTATCGGCCGGCTCGACAAGGATTTTCTGACGCTGACGATGCCGGAAAGGACGTTCGGTGCGGTGACGCTGCAACTGGGGAAGGATGCGGGGATGTGGGCATCGCGAATGCGGGAGTTCGGCCGTGGATGAGCTTCCCGATCCCGTCGTCTACGCCGTCCCGGCGTTCATCCTGCTGCTGATCGCCGAGATGATCATCTCGCTGCGCGCCGACAAGAGCCGCTACAGCGCGCGCGATACGTTGACCTCGCTGATGCTCGGCACCGGCAGCCAGGTCGCGGGTGCGTTCGTCGGCGCGGCGGTGATCGCCATGTCGGTGTGGATCTATCAATTCCGCCTGTTCGACATCGGGATCGAATTCAGCACTTGGTGGTGGGCGTGGATTCTTTGCTTCTTCCTCGACGACCTCGCCTATTACGCCTTTCACCGCAGCGCGCACCGCGTGCGGTGGTTCTGGGCAAGCCATGTCATCCACCACAGCTCGCAGCATTATAATCTCTCGACCGCGCTCCGGCAGACGTGGACGGGTTTCTTCAGCCTGACCTTCCTGTTTCGCCTGCCCCTGTTCCTGATCGGTTTTCCGCCCGCGATGGTCTTCTTCTGCGCGGGGCTGAACCTCATCTACCAGTTCTGGATCCATACCGAGGCGATCAAGCGGCTGCCCAGATGGTTCGAGGCGGTGATGAACACGCCGTCGCACCACCGCGTCCATCACGGCGTCAACCCGCGCTATCTCGACGCCAATTATGCGGGCGTCTTCATCATCTGGGACAAGATGTTCGGCAGCTTCGTCCCCGAACGCGACGACGAGCCGGTGCGTTACGGCATCGTCAAACAACTCGGCAGCTTCAACATTCTCTGGGCCGCGGTCCACGAATGGGTCGGGATCGCGAAGGATGTGTGGGCCGCGCCGTGGCGGCACAAACTGTCCTATATGTGGCGCGAGCCCGGCTGGAGCCACGACGGCAGCCGCGCGACGAGCGCGATGATCAAGGAACGCTGGGCGGCGGGGCGGCCGGTCGAGGAAGCGGCGGAGTAACACCGTCGGCCCCGCGAAGGCGGGAGCGGCCATCGATGTGACGCAAGTCCGACAACGGCCCCGCCTTCGCGGGGACGACGGTATTGGCCTTGCCTCGCCCTCTAATGACATTCATGTAAGTCCCCGGGCGACCGCCAGCAGGCGGCGCGAGGGAGAGTCGCGAGCATGGATCAGTTCGACATCATCGTTATTGGCGGGGGCAGCGCGGGGAGCGCGGCGGCGGGGCGGCTCGCCGAGGATGGGTCGCGCACCGTCTGTCTGGTCGAAGCGGGCGGGCGCAACGATACGGTCCGGGTCAAGACGCCCGGTTTCATGCCCTTCATCCCCAAATCGTCGAACTATCGATATGATACGCTGCCGCAGGCCGGGCTGAACGGCCGCATCGGATATCAGCCGCGCGGGCGCGGGCTCGGCGGGTCGAGCGCGATCAACGCGATGGTCTATATCCGCGGGCACAAGTTCGACTACGACCAGTGGGCGTCCCTCGGCGCGACGGGGTGGAGCTATGCCGAGGTGCTCCCCTGGTTCAAGCGCGCCGAGCATAATGAGCGCGGTGGCGACGAATTTCACGGCAGCGGCGGCCCGCTCAATGTCATGGACCAGCGCTGGCCCAATGTGACGAGCCGGCGCTTCGTCGAGAGCGCGGCGTCGCTGCAATTGCCGCGCACCGCCGATTTCAACGGCGCCAGCCAGGAGGGCTTCGGGCTGTACCAGGTGACGCAGAAGGACGGCGAACGCTGGTCGGCGGCGCGCGCCTATGTCGAGCCGCTGCGCGCGCACGGCAATTTCGCGGTGCGGACCGGGGCGCTGGTCGAGAAGATCCTGATTGAGGAGGGCCGCGCGACGGGCGTGGTGATCCGCCGCGGATCGAAACGCGAGACGCTGCGCGCGCGCGGCGGCGTGGTGCTGTCGGCGGGGGCGTTCGGCAGCCCGCAGATATTGATGCTGTCGGGGATCGGTCCGGGCGCGCACCTCGGCGACAAGGGCATCGAGGTGATCGCCGACCGCGCCGGCGTCGGCGCGAACCTGCAGGACCATATCGATTATGTGTCGAGCTGGGAGACGCGCTCGGCCGATCCGTTCGGCGACAGCGCGGGCGGGACCTGGCGGATGGTGAAGGCGATCTTCGAGCATCGCAGGCAGCGCACCGGAATCATGACGACCTGCTTTGCCGAGGCGGGGGGCTTCTGGAAATCGCGCGCCGACCTTCCCGCGCCCGACATCCAATATCATTTCGTGCCCGCGATGCTCGAGGATCATGGCCGCACCAAGGTGAAGGGGCACGGCTTTTCGTGCCACGCCTGCGTGCTCAGGCCCGAGAGCCGCGGGTCGGTGATGCTGGCGTCGTCGGACGCCGCCGCCGCGCCGGCGATCGATCCGGGTTTCCTGACCGATGAGCGCGACATGGCGACCTTGCGCGCCGGGGTGCGGATGATGCACCGGATCGCCGCGGCGCCGCCGCTGTCGGATTATGCGGGAGTCGACCGGCATCCGGTCGATCTGGACGACGATGCCGCGCTCGACGCGCTGATCCGCAGCCGCGCCGACACCGTCTATCACCCCGTCGGGACGTGCCGGATGGGGAAAGATGCCGACGCGGTGGTCGATCCGACGCTGAAGCTGAATGGCATCGACGGGCTGTGGGTCGCCGATGCAAGCGTGATGCCGCGGCTGGTCAGCGGCAACACCAACGCGCCGAGCATCATGATCGGCGAGCGCGCGGCGGAGTTCGTGAAGGCGGCGCTGGCGTGAACCGTTTTCCTCCCTTGAGGGGAGAGGAAATGGAGACGACGCGAAGGGACGGCTGCGTGATTGGGGGCGGAGCCAATGCGGCGAAATGGTGGACGCATTGGGGCAGCGCCGATGGCGAGATCGGTCGCTCGCGATTCGCTGCTGCAGGACGATAGCACTGGGGCGCACCTTCGCCATGCCGCGCTACACGCGCAAAAACCCCTGAAAATCGCCAATCGGTGGCGGGATTCCTGTTGCGCACAAAAAAAGAGGGCCGGGACTTGCGTCCCGGCCCAGCCTTTCAGGCTCTCCCCTCCTGAAACTGTTGACCCAATGAATGCCATATTAATGTCATGTTGAAAAGGCAAAAGTTACGACCATGCTGCATATAATTTGTGCAGCATTTCAGGGCGGAAAAGGGACCGGGGCGTGCTGCGCCCGTCCCCATTTTGCCGCCCCTCAAAAGCCCTTTCGCACCGTGACGCCGAAGGTCCGCGGCTGATTCGTCGCAAAGCCGAGTCGCGCGCGCCCGCCGCGCTCGCGATCGAAAGCGAGCAGCGCATTTTCGTCGAGCAGATTGTTCACATAGACCGAGATTTCGAGCTCGTCCGGAAACTCGATTCCCGCGCCGAGATTGACCAGCTGATAGTCGGGCAGCTTGAGATTAAGCGTCGTCGCCGAGCCGATCGGTGCGCCGCCGAAGGTGAAGCCATGGACGAAGGTGCGCGGGTTGTTCTCCTGATCGCCCGGCTGCGTATAGCGGCTGCCGACATGCTGGAAAGAGGCGGTGACGAAGGCGTTGGTGTCGGAAGACGGATCGATCGGAAAGCTGTAGGTCGCGTTCGCCGCCATCTGGAATTTCGGCACCGAGGGCAGGCGGTTGCCGTCGCGGATGCCCTCGATCACCGTCCCGTTCGGACGCGTCAGCGTCGAGTCGAACTCGGCCTCGACATAGCTGCCCGACAGGCCGAGATCGAGGCCGGTGAAGGGGCTCGCCGACAGCTCGAACTCCAGCCCCATCGTGTGCGCGTCGGCGTTGAAGACGATACGCGACGAGCAGCTCCCCGCGTCGGCGGTGACCTGCAGATTGTTGATCTTGGTATAGAAGCCGGCGGCGTTGAAGGTGATGCCGCCGAACTGCGCCTTCACCCCGCCTTCATAGTTCCATAGCGTTTCGTCGTCGTAGCGCGGCCGCCCGCCAAAGGTTTCGGCATCGGGGCCGTTCGGCACGCCGCCGTCGCAGAGCGGCAGGTTCAGGGGATCGTTGACGCCGCCGAGGCGGAAGCCCTTCGACGCCTGGGCATTCAGCGTGATGCCGTCGGCGACGTCGTAGCTCAAGAGCAGACGCGGCGAGAAGCCGGTCGACGAGGTCTTGTCGCGGTCATTGTCGCCGTTCGTGAACAGCCCGCCCGATACGAAGCGCCGTGTTTCATCGAAAGCGTAATAGCGGCCGCCGACCGTGGCGGTGAGGCGTTCGGTGAAATCATAGCTGACCTCGCCGAAGATCGCGAGCTGTGACAGGTCATAGGGAATGTCGGCGTTATAGGGCGAATTGGGGCCGAAGCCGTTCGCCACCGCCGCCGAGGTTCCGTCGCCGAGCGTCGCATCGGTGACGGCGTCATAGCCCGGCGTGGGCAGGCGCTGCGTATAGTCGCGTTTGACGTTGGCATAATAGCCGCCAATCAGCCATTGGAAAGGGCCGTCGCCCGCCGAATTGACGCGCACTTCCTGCGTGAATTGCTTGACGCCGGTGGTGTCGACGAGGTTCGACGGCAGCAGGATGCCCGCGTCGGGGAAGCCGAGGTCGGCCGAGACGCTGCCGGTGAGCGCGCTCGCGTCGCGGCTGACGAGAATGTCGCGGTCGGTATAGCTCGTCACCGAGGTCAGGCCGATCGTGTCGCCGTCATAGCTCATCGTGAGGTCGAAAAGCTTGACTTCGTCCTCGAACGCCTCGTCGAGCAGCAGATATTGCTGGCGCTCCTCGAACGTCACCTGCGGGCGCGTCGTCGTGAACTGATTGGCGTAGAGATTATAGACTTCCTGCCGGTTGAAGCCGTCGGTCGTCACCTTCTGATAGACGACACGCGGGGTGATCGAGAGACCCTCGGCGGGCTGCCAGAGCAGCGAGAAGCGCCCGCCATAGCGTTCGCCGCTGTTGACGTCCTCGCTGACCCCGCCGCCTTCGCGCAGGGCGCTGATGAAGCCGGCGTAGCGCGTGTAATAGCCGACCGCGCGCATCGCGAGATTCTCGCTCAGCGGCAGGTTGACCGCGCCTTTGAGGTGGCCGCCGAAATCGTCGCCGTCGACGAGGTTCACATTGCCCTCGACCTTGCCCTCGACGCGGTCGGTGGTCGGCTGGTTGGTGATGTAGCGCAGCGTGCCGCCGACCGAACCCGAACCGAAAAGCGTGCCCTGCGGCCCGCGCAGCGTCTCGACGCGATTGAGGTCGAACAGATCGAGGTCGGGAGTGAACAGCGAGAGCGAGACGACCGATTCGTCGAGATAGACGCCGACCTGTTCCTTGACCCCCGGCTGGTCGCGCGCGATCTGGCCCGCCGAAACGCCGCGCACCGACACCTGGCTCTGACCGGGCCCGAGGTTCTGGACGGTCAGGCCCGCGACGTTGCGCGACAGATCCTCGATCGTGCCCGCGTTCGCGCGCTCGATCGCCTGCTCGGTCTGCGCGTTGATCGAAAAGGGAACGTCCTGAAGGCTCGCGTCGCGCTTGGTCGCGGTGACGATGATTTCGTTGCCGTCATAGCTGTTCGATGGCGCGTCCTGCGCCGCTGCCGGAGTGCTTGCGAGCGCAAGGCACGACAAGCCGGCGAGCAAAGATGCTCGTGCATTCATGATAATCCTCCTCCTGGTGGCCAATCTGACGTTGGTCCGGGCGGGAGGGTGCGCCTCTTGTCTTAAATCCGCAATGGCGCGCGAATCGGGCGCGAAATTATCGCCGGACGCTGTTGCATCCGCGCCACGGTAAAAAAAGGCCGGGGCGGGGCCCCGGCCAGTGGTTCGCAGGAGGAACCTCGGTAGGATCCCGCCGCCGCCGTTTGAAAGGAGAGAGAGCGTACGGCGACGGGTATCCTGTCTCGTAATCAGTAGTTGTAGGCGCGTTCGCCATGCTCGCCGAGGTCGAGGCCTTCGCGCTCCACCTCTTCGGAGACGCGGCCGCCGGTGACCGCCTTGGCGATATAGAAGGCGATGGCCGAACCGACCGCCGACCAGAGGACGGCGACGCCGACCGACTTGATCTGGATCCAGAGCTGGCTGCCGAGGACATAATCGTCGCCGGCCGGGCCGCCGAGCGCGGGCAGCATGGTGACCGCGGTCAGCACCGAGCCGATCAGGCCGCCGATGCCGTGGATGCCGAACACGTCGAGCGAGTCGTCGAAGCCGAGCTTGGGCTTCGCCTTCATTACGAACCAGCAGCAGACGATACCGGCGATCGCGCCCAGCAGGATCGCGCCGAACGGCCCCGAATTGCCCGCGGCGGGGGTGACGGCGACGAGGCCGGCGATCGCGCCCGAACAGGCGCCGAGCAGCGAGCCCTTGTGGCCGAGCGCGCGCTCGGTGAGCATCCAGAAGAGGACGCCGGCCGCGGTCGCGGTGAAGGTGTTGATCAGCGCGAGACCGGCCGAACCATTGGCTTCGAGCGCCGAGCCGGCGTTGAAGCCGAACCAGCCCACCCAGAGCAGGCCGGTGCCGATCAGCGTCATGGTCAGCGAATGCGGCGCCATGATGTCCTTCTGATAGCCGCGACGCTTGCCGATGATGAAGCCGCCGACGAGCGCCGCGATGCCCGCGTTGATGTGGACGACGGTGCCGCCCGCGAAGTCGAGCGCGCCCCAGCCGAAGATCAGCCCGGTCGAGGCTTCGTCGCCGCCGAGATACCAGACCATATGCGCGATCGGGTAATAGACGATGGTCAGCCAGACGATCGCGAAGACCATCACCGCCGAGAATTTCATGCGCTCGACGAGTCCGCCGAGCACCAGCGCGACGGTGATCGCCGAGAAGGTCATCTGGAAGGCGATGAAGACGAATTCGGGGATGACGACGCCGTCGGTAAAGGTCGCGACGGTCGAATCGGCGGTGACGCCGGCGAGGAAATATTTACCCGACGAGATGAACTGGCTCGCGTCGCCGCCGAAGGCGAGGCCATAGCCGTAGATCACCCAGAGGATCATCGCGAGCGCCGCGACGGCGAGTATCTGCGTCAGCACCGACGCCATATTCTTGGTGCGGACGAGGCCGCCATAAAAGAGCGCGAGGCCGGGAACGATCATCGCCATGACGAGCACGGTCGCGACCATCATCCACGCGGTGTCGCCCTTGTCGGGCGTCGGCGCGGCGGCGGGCGCCGCTTCGGTGACGGCTTCCTGGGCCCAGGCGGGCAGCGCGGCGAACAGCGACAGGCTCATCGCCCCGGCGCTCGCCGCAATCTTGTTTGCGAACTTCATTGCTTCCCCCTTTGTCATTACAGAGCCGCCTCGCCGGTCTCGCCGGTGCGAATGCGCACGGCTTGGCCCACGTCGAGGACGAAAATCTTGCCGTCGCCGATCGAACCGGTGCCGGCGCTTTGCTGCAGCGTTTCGACCACCCGCGGTGCGAGCGCGTCGTCGCAGACGAGTTCGATCTTCACCTTCGGCACCATGTTGGTGGCATATTCGGCGCCGCGGTAGATTTCGGTCTGCCCCTTTTGCCGACCGAAGCCCTTGACCTCGGTCACGGTCATGCCGGCGATGCCGAGCCCGGTAAGCGCCTCGCGCACCTCGTCGAGCTTGAATGGTTTGATGATGGCCAGGATCAGCTTCATGACGCCCCCTTTCGCTAATGGCACCATGTTGCTGTGCAACGGGCGTGCCAGATTGCGCCGTGGCGGCATAAGTTGACATTTTGTGACGGTTTTAGGGGCACGGGCGCGCGGTATCGTGTGTTGAGCAGGCAGGTGAGGCAGAGAATTGCCTAAATTTTGGGCAATATCTCGAAGCTCGGCAAGATATCTTGCCGTTCGTTACGCCATGAACGCCTTCCTTAAAAATGGCTCCGCCGAAATTGACAAAGAGGCCGAGCCGCAGGTCGAGCAGGCGCAAATAGGTGAGATTATTACGGCACCAGCACCGTATCGACCGCCGCGTCCAGCAGGTCGGGATAATCGAGCGTATAGTGGAGCCCGCGGCTTTCCTTGCGGTGGAGCGCGCTCTTCACGATCAGTTCGGCGCATTGGAGGAGATTGCGCAGCTCGATCAGGTCAGTCGTGACGCGGAAGTGGCCGTAATAGTCGCCGACTTCGCCCGCCAGCATCTTGATCCGGTGCTGCGCGCGTTCGAGCCGCTTCGTGGTGCGCACGATGCCGACATAATTCCACATGAAGCGGCGGATCTCGGTCCAGTTCTGCTTGATCACCACCTCTTCGTCCGAATCGGTGACGCGGCTTTCGTCCCACGGCCGGATCGCCGGCGGCGGTTCGAGCTGATCCCAGCATTGGACGATATGCTTCGCCGCCGCTTCGCCGAAGACGAAGCATTCGAGCAAGCTGTTCGACGCCAGACGATTGGCGCCGTGGAGGCCGCTTTCGGTGCATTCGCCCGCCGCATAGAGCCCCGGCAGGTCGGTGCGCCCGTCGAGGTCGATCAGCACCCCGCCACACGTATAATGCTGCGCGGGCACCACCGGGATCGGCTGCTTGGTCATGTCGATCCCGAGCGTCAGCAGCTTTTCATAGATATTCGGGAAATGCCCGGCGACGAAATCGGGGTCCTGATGGCTGATGTCGAGATGGACATAATCGAGGCCGTAACGTTTGATCTGGTCGTCGTTCGCGCGCGCGACGATATCGCGCGGCGCAAGCTCGGCACGCGCGTCATAATCGGGCATATAGCGGTGGCCGGTGACGGGGTGCTTCAGGATTCCGCCCTCGCCGCGCACCGCTTCGGTGATCAGGAAATTCTTGACGTCGAGGTTGTAGAGGCAGGTCGGGTGGAACTGCATCATCTCCATGTTGGAGACGCGGGCGCCCGCGCGCCACGCCATCGCGATGCCGTCGCCGGTCGCGCCTCTCGGCGCGGTGGAGAATTGATACACACGCCCCGCCCCGCCGCTCGCGAGGATCGTCGCGCGGCCGACATGTGCGCGGACCTTCCCGCTCTTCTCGTCGAGCGCATAGACGCCCCAGACGCGTCCCGAACCCGAATAGCGCGCCTCGTGCCGGCCCGTGATCAGGTCGATGCACGCCTGCCCCGGCAGCAGGGTGATGTTCGGATGCGCCTCCGCGGTCTTGAGCAGCGCCGCCTGCACCGCCCAGCCCGTCGCGTCATCGACATGGACGATGCGGCGGTGCGAATGCCCGCCCTCGCGCGTCAGGTGCAGCGCCTCGGCATCCTTGTTGAACGGCACCCCCATTTCGACGAGCCGCTCGATCGCGTGCGGGGCGTTCTCGACGACGAACTCGACCGTCTCGCGCCGGTTGAGGCCGCCGCCCGCGATCATCGTGTCCTCGATATGATTTTCGAACGTGTCGCCCGCGTCGAGCACCGCCGCGATCCCGCCCTGCGCCCAGGCGGTCGACCCGCCGGTGAGTCCGCCCTTTGCGAGCACGAGCACGCGGCAATGATCGGCAAGCGCGATCGCGGCGGTCAGCCCGGCGGCGCCCGAGCCGACGATGATGACGTCGTGGGGGCCGCCCTCAGCCATTCGCCGCGCGCGTCAGGTTGAGGAACACATCTTCCAGATCGGCCTCGCGCGTCGACACGTCGACAATGCCGTGCCCCATCGCATTGACTGCCGCGAGTACCTCGCCCGCGTTCATGCGGTCCTTGTTGTAACTGATCGCGAGTCCTCGCTCGCCCTCGCGCTCGACCTTCTCGAACGCCGGATGCGCGGGGAGCGCACCGATATCGGCGTCGAGCGTCACGACGACGATCTTCTCGCGCGCCATGTCGACCAGTTCGCGCGTCGGTTTGTTGGCGATCAGTCTGCCATGGTTGATGATCGCGATCCGGTCGCAAAGCTCCTCGGCTTCCTCCAGATAGTGCGTCGTGAGGACGACGGTGACGCCGCGATCGTTGAGGGACTGCACATATTCCCAAAGCTGTTGGCGCAGTTCGATGTCGACCCCCGCGGTCGGTTCGTCGAGCACGATGATCGGCGGCGAATGCACCATCGCCTTGGCGACGAGCAGGCGGCGCTTCATCCCCCCGGAAAGCGTGCGCGCGTATGCGTCGCGCTTGTCCGAAAGATGCACCGCGGCGAGCAGCGCGTCCGAAATCCGCTTGTCCTTCGGCACGCCGTAAAGCCCCGCCTGATTCTCCAGCGTCTCGAACGGCGTGAAAAAGGGATCGAAGACGATCTCCTGCGGCACGATGCCGATCGAATATTTGGCATTGCGCGGATCGGCGTCGATATCGAAGCCCCAGATGCTCGCATTGCCGGCCGTCTTGTTGACCAGCCCCGCCAGGATGTTGATCAGCGTCGACTTGCCCGCGCCGTTCGGGCCGAGCAGACCGAAGATTTCTCCTCGCGGCACGTCGAAACTGACATTGTCGAGCGCCTGCTTGCCGCCGGCATAAAGTTTGGAGACGGCGTCGATGCGGATGGCGGCTTCACTCATGGCCGCTTCCATAGCCGCGCGGCCGCGCGCGTGAAAGCCATCATCGCCGATAGATTTTCTGCCGATCGGCACGTTAACGCTAAATTGGAATCTTGCCGTTAGGACGAGGGCTGTGGGGACCAGTCACATCTTTCGCCCGCTGCGGATGCAGCGCGGCCTAGCCATCGCTGCGCTTCTGATCGCGCCCGCCGCCGCCTCGCCGGCGCTGGCGCAGGTGGGCGCGCAGAGCGAGGCCGAAGCCATCGTGCTTCGTCCGCTCTCCTTTTTCAAGGTGAACGACCTCGACTTCGGCGACATCATTCCGTCGAACGCCGCGGGGACGGTGACGATCGAACCCGGCGGGTCGCGCAGCCGCACCGGCGGCGTCACCCTTGCAGGCGGGGGCGGCGAACCCGCGCGCTTTGCCGGGCTTGGCAGCTTCAATCGCCAGGTCAACATATCGCTCGGATCGAACAGCATCTGGATCACCGGACCGGGCACGCGGATGCGCGTCCGCAATTTCGAGATCGGCAGCACGCCGACCGCGATTCTGTCGACAACGCCGACGCGTTTCCGCATCACCTCGCCGCTCGGCAATTATAACTTTCCGGTCGGGGCGACGCTGGAGGTCGGCGCGAACCAGGCACCGGGCGATTACAGCGGCAGCTTCACGATCACGCTGAACTATCTTTAGGCCTTCCTGTGGGGGGAAGACGGCACCGGGGGACCACTGGCACCCGGACGGGCGCCTGCACCGGTGCCGTCACGACCCATTCATCATGCGCAGACCCGATTGCCGAGCCTTCGCGCGCTTGCTATGGGCGCGGTCGATGACCCAGCCCGCACCCGAAACCATTCGCACGCCCAAGACCCGCATCGCCTGCGACGGCACCGGCGACGGCCTCGCCGATGCGGCGCTCGGCCACCCGCGCGTGTGGCTCGAGATCGACACCGACGAAGGCTTCGCCGACTGCGGCTATTGCGACCGACGCTTCGTCCTGATCGGCGGGATCGCCGATAAAAGCTGAGCGTCTGTGGAAGTAAACGCCGCTTTTACCAACCCCATGCACCCGTGATGAAGGTCCCGCTGGCATAGCCTGTGCCAGACAGGAGCAGAATCTGTGGGGATTCGAGGGACCAGATACTGTCGGGGCGCTGCTCGCGCCCTGACCATCGCCGTTGCCACGGCCAGCGCGGCGCTATGTCCGCCCGCTCATGCCGCCGAAGTGAGCGCCGCCGCCAATGCGGCGGTCGTCCGCCCGAACACGCTGATCAAGACCGACGATCTCGATTTCGGCACGCTGCTCAGCGGCGCGGGGGGCGGCACGATCACGATCAATCCCGTCACCAACGGGCGCAGCGCCGCCGGCGGCGCGACGCTCGTCGGCAACGACGGCCGCCGCGCGGTGTTCCAGGGCACCGGCGGCATTTTCCTGATCACCGTGTCGGGCAGCACGTCGGTCACGCTCACGCGCATCGGCGGCGGCGCACCGGCGATGACCGCCAGCCTCGTCCGCGCCGCGACCACCAGCGGCGGCGGCCTCGCGCTTCTCGGCGCGACATTGCTGCCCAGCGGGGTGCAGACCTATTATATCGGCGGCACGCTCACCGTGCCGGCGAACCAGCCCGCGGGCGATTACAGCGGGACGTTTACGCTCAACGTCAATTATTTGTAGCGGCCGGTTGCGGCCGTTCAAAAAAAGGGGCGACCCGATGGGCCGCCCCTCTCTTTTCGTTTCGCTGGTCCGAAGGATCAGAAAGCGAAGCCGATGCCGGCGACGAACGTGTCGAAGTCACCGAAATTGTCGATGAACTGGTGGCGATATTCGCCCTTGGCATAGACGTTCTGGGTCAGCTTGTGCTGGTAGCCGGCGCCGACATACGGATCGTCGATGTCGCCAAAGGTGTAGCCGCCAGTGGCATAGAGCTTGCCATTGGCACCAACTTTGGCGCCAACGCGGCCGCCGGCCGAGAACTGGACGTTCGCGCCGTCGACGAGGACCTTGTCACCCGCGATTTCGGCACCAACGAAGGTCGAGCTGCCGAGGTCGAAATCATAACCCGCGGCGAGGCCGGCCGTGCCTTCATCCTGGCCGTTGCCGGTGATCAGGCCGCCGCGAACTTCCACGCGGCCTTCGCCGGCGGGGGCCGCAAGGGCGGGGGTTGCAACGATGGCCGTCAGGAGAGCGGCTGCAACTGCGAATTTCTTCATGTTATTTCCTTCTTTCAGTGTCGGACCACGCCCTTTGGGTCGCGGTCCGCCCCCTAAATGGCGTCCGCGGCTGTCGCTTCAATGAACGGATCATTCAGAATATGACAATTTTCTTACCTGTGTTATTTTTACCACACAGTATAGAATAGCTATGCGAAAGCGCGCCCGGAAATAGGCGGATTTCTGCGAGTTTCAGATGTGGGTAAAAGGCAGGTGCGGGCGTGCTGTCAGCCCAATGCGGCCTGCTTTTCCTCGGCGATGCGGTCGAGTTCGGCGCGCGTGGGCTTGGTCGCGGCGCTCTTGAGCTGACCGCACGCGGCCATGATGTCGCGCCCGCGCGGGGTGCGCACCGGCGCCGAAATCCCGGCCTTGAAAATCAGGTTGCTGAACGCGCGCACCCGCTCGGGGGTCGAACATTCATAGATCGCACCGGGCCACGGATTGAAAGGAATAAGATTGACCTTCGCATGCAACCCATATTCGCGGATCAGCCGAACGAGCTCGCGCGCATCCTCGTCGCTGTCATTCTTGTCTTTCAGCATCACATATTCGAAGGTGATGCGCCGGGAATTGCCCGCCCCCGGATAATCGGCGCATGCCTTGAGCAACTCGTCGATGCCATATTTGCGGTTGAGCGGCACGATCTCGTCGCGCACTTCTTTCGACACCGCGTGGAGCGACACCGCCAGGTTGACGCCGATTTCCTCGCCGGCACGCGCCATCATCGGCACGACGCCGCTCGTCGACAGCGTGATGCGGCGCCGCGACAGCGCGAGCCCGTCGCCGTCCATCACGATCTTGAGCGCGCCTTTGACCTCGTCGAAATTATACAGCGGCTCGCCCATGCCCATCATCACGATGTTGGTCAGGATACGGCCGTCGGCGGTGTAATGGCCGCCCTCTTCGTCATCGTCGTCCTCGGGATCGGGTCCGAAACCCGCCATCGTTCCCTTGGGCCATTCGCCGAGTTCGTCGCGTGCCAGCATCACCTGCCCGACGATCTCGCCCGCGGCGAGGTTGCGGACGAGACGCATCGTGCCGGTGTGACAGAAACGGCAATTGAGCGTGCAGCCGACCTGGCTCGACACGCAGAGCGTTCCCCGATCGGCGTCGGGGATGAACACCATCTCATATTCCTGGCCATCGGCGGCGGCGAGCAGCCATTTGCGCGTGCCGTCGCTCGACACCTGCGCCTCGCGCACCGTCGGGCGGCCGATGATGAAGCGGTCGGTCAGCCACGGGCGCATCGCTTTCGCGATGTCGGTCATCGCCTCGAAATCGGTGACGCCGCGGTGATAGATCCAGTGCCAGATCTGCTTGGCGCGCAGCTTCGCCGCCTTCGGGTCGAGACCGGCCTCGACGAGCACGCCGCCGATCGCGTCGCGCGTCAGCCCGACAAGGTCGATGCGGTTGCCGCCGCGCAGCGGGACGGTGCCCGTCGTGACGGGGTCGATATGGCCGGGAATCTGCATGATGCGCGCGCATATAGTGGGGAAGGTGGGAAAGCGCAATTGGGCGACGCCAAAGCCCCTCCCCTGAAGGGAAGGGCGATGTTTCGCTACAGCGACGCCAGCATCGCCAGCACCTGCGGCACCGTCCCGTTCGCTTCGGCGTTGCGCAGCGGCAGCACATTCTGGACGAGGATTTCCGCCGGCGTCGGCTGCTGCGCGAACAGCGCCATCACCTCGTCGGCGAAGTCGTCCAGCGGCATATAGCCTTCCCGCGTCGACTGGCCGGGGGTCAGGTCGGTGCGCACCGCGGGCGGCGCCAGCTCGATCACCTCGACCTCGCCTACGAGCTGGATGCGCAGCGCTACCGAATAGCTGTGCATCGCCGCCTTCGTCGCCGAATAGGTCGGCGCCTTGGGGAAGGGGACGAAGGCGAGCCCCGACGTCACATTGACGATCGCGCTATCCGCTTGCGCCGCGAGATGATCGACCAGCGCGTCGGTCAGCCGGATCGGGCCGAGGATGTTGGTGATGACGGTGGCTTCGGCATGCGTGAGGTCGCGCTTCGCACTCGCATCCTCGGCGCTCATGATGCCGGCATTGTTGACGAGGATGTTGAGCGCGGGAAATTTCGCGACGATCTCTTTCGCGAAGGCCGCGATGGCATCGGCATCGGTGACGTCGAGCGACATCGCCGACATGTTCGGGCGTCCGGCGATCGCCGCGTCGAGCTTGGCGGCGTTGCGGCCGGTGACGATGACGTTGTTGCCCGCGTCGTGCCAGCGCTGCGCGAGCGCGAGGCCGATGCCCGAGCCGCCGCCGGTGACGAGAATGGTGTTGCCGCTGGTCTTCATGGCGATTCTCCTTCGGGGTGAGAAGGCCTAAATATCCCTATACTCTCCAAAAGAAAGTAGGCACCCTGAAGTGCCATAGTTACCTGAAAGAGAGAATTGGATTTTCCGCGATGCCCGCCGCCGAAAAAATTTCATATGATCCGCACGCACCGGTCGATCCGCGCGTCGAGACGCTCGTCAATGAACTTATCGGCCGAGTCGCCGACAAATGGACGCTGCTTGTCCTCGAGGAGCTGGAGGATCATGGGACCTGCCGCTTCACCCAATTGTCGCGGCTCGTTCCCGGGATCAGTCAGAAGATGCTGACGCAGACCTTGCGCGCGATGGAGCGCGATGGCCTCGTCGTGCGGACGGTTCATCCGGTCGTTCCGCCCAAGGTCGAATATTGCCTGACCGATCTCGGCCATAGTTTGGGCGAAGCCTTTTGCGGGGTCTGGATCTGGGCCGAAACCAATCTCGACCGGATCGAAAAGGCGCGATCGGCCTTCGACGCGCGCGGGTAGAGCCTTACCGTTTGCGCCCGAATTGCCCCGGCGGGCCGCTGGTCAGGCCGGGACGCCAGGTGTCGACGCGCGGCGGGGGGATGATCTGGAAATCGGCCTTGCTGTCGGCGGCGACGATCTGATCGTTGTGCGCGGCGCGCAGCCGCATCGTTTCGATCTCGCGGTCGGTCTGAATGCCGAAGCGCGTGCCCGCGACCCAGCGGACCGTCCCCAGCATCGGCTCGTGGCCGGGCATGAATACCGTCATGCGCTCGCCGATCTGCAGCGCCTGCGGGGCCTGGCCGCCAATGCCGGTCAGCGAGACGTTGCGAAGCGTGACGTCGAACCGGCCCAGCCGCTGGCAGGCGAGCGCCGCCTTCACCAGTCGCGACTGCCGCGGCTGGCGCTTTTCCTCCGGGAGCGGTGAGGCAGGGATGGCCTCGGAATTCGACATGCGCGACTCGACATTTGCCGCCCGATTCCCACCTCGGACGGTCATCTTTTTGGTCCCGGTACCAGTCCTAAACGGGGAAGGTAAATTTTCGTATATCGTGTTTGATAATTATGCGGAATTATCCGGCCATCGTTCGCCTCAATACGCCAGCGCGCACCCGTCGGCACGCATCTCGCTCGCCGCGGCATAGACGCGCGTATCGCCGTCCATGCGATGCTCGACGCATTGATAGCGGCCGAATCCGCCATCGGGTTCGCCCAGCGTCCAGCCGATATCGGCGAGCTTCCGGCGGGTCGCCTCGGGCACGCCGCTTTCGAGCCGCAACATGCCGTTCGGGCCGAGCTCCGGCGAATCCTCGCCCATCGTTTCGGACGATCCCTCATGATGCCAGCGCGGCGAGTCGCCTGCGGACTGGATTTCGAGCCCGTAATCGACGCGGTTGATCACGATCTGCGCCTGTCCTTGCGGCTGCATGTCGCCGCCCATCACGCCGAAGCTCATCCACGGCACCTGCCCATGCGCCGCAAAGCCCGGGATGATCGTCTGGAACGGCCGCTTTCCCGGCGCATAGATGTTTGGATGCCCGTCAGCCAAACTGAATAATTGCCCGCGGTCCTGGAACATGAAGCCGAGGCCGTCGGCGACCAGCCCCGACCCCATGCCGCGGAAGTTCGACTGGATCATCGACACCATCATCCCGTCCTTGTCGGCGCAGCTGAAATAGGTGGTATCGCCGTGGCTCGGCGCCTGCCCGGGATGGACGGGCGACAGCAGGCGGTCGGGGCGGATCAGCTTCGCGCGCTCGGCCGCATATTCCTTCGAAATCAGCCATTCGACCGGCACATTCGAAAAATGCGGATCGGCGTAGTAACGCGCGCGGTCCTCATAGGCGAGGCGCTTCGCCTCGGCCTGCAGATGGATCGACAAGGGCGACTGGAAGCCCGCCCCCTTCAGGTCGAAATGCTCGAGGATATTGAGCATCTGCAAGGTCGCGGTGCCCTGCGTATTGGCGCCGAGCGCATAGACGTCGGTGCCGCGATAGCCGGTCTTGTGCGGTTCGACCCATTCGGACTTGTGCGCGGCCAGATCCTCGTAGCGCAGCCAACCGCCGATCCGCTTGAAATAGGTGTCGATCGTGCGCGCGATCTCGCCCTCGTAAAAGGCGTCGCGCCCGCCTTCGGCGATCAGGCGGAAGGTGCGTGCGAGGTCGGGATTGCGAAAGACCTGCCCCGCCGCCGGGCCCTTGCCGTCGTTCAACCCATAGGTGCGTAGCGCATTGTCGGTTTCCTCGATCCCGCGCCCCGGCTGGCGGAAGCCCACAAGGCTGCGGCGGATATAATAAGCGATCATGTCGGGCACCGGCGCCCCCGCCTCGGCATGCGCGATGACGGGCTCGAACAAGTCCTTCCACGGCAGCTTGCCGTAGCGCTGGTGCATCGTCCACCAGCCATCGACCGTGCCCGGCACCGACACGCTGATCGCGCCATAGGCGGGCAGGGTGCCGCCCTTGGCGCGCGACCGCACCGTCGCGAGGTCGAGCCCGCGCGGGCTCTTTCCCGATCCTGCGAGGCCCGCGAGCTTCTTCGCCTTCGGGTCCCAGATCATCGCATAGACATCGCCGCCGATGCCGTTTGCGGTGGGTTCGAGCAGACCGAGGCATGCGTTGATCGCGATCGCGGCGTCGACCGCCGACCCGCCGCGCTTCAAGATGTCGATCCCCGCCTGCGTCGCGAGCGGATGCGCGGTGCCCGCCGCGCCGCTGAGACCATAAGCCGCGGTGCGCGATGCGAAGCTCGCGCCGACCACCCTGTCGCCCGCATGGACGTCGGGCCGCACGAACCGGTCGGCGCCTTCTTCCCAGACCGGCGGCGTCGAAGCGTCGGCCTTGGGAGCGGCGGGCGCGGCCTTGGGCTTCGTGCCTTCTGCGAGGCCCGCGGTCGGCAACAGCGCGGCGGCGGGGACGGCGGCGAGAAGTGTACGGCGGCGCATGAACTCTCCTTTGAGAAAGGACCATTTTTGCGGGACGAGCCCGGGATGGCAAGGTCGGATTCGATATCCGGTGCGGGCAATGCGAAGCGGTCGATGGGAGATGCGGGGCCAGCGCAAACAAAAAGCCCGCCGCGTGCCGGGGGCACGGGCGGGCTGATTGTCAGACTTCGGGGGAGTTAGCGCAGCCCCGAAAAATCGATGTCGCGGATGCGGCCATAGCGGATGTCGCAGCTGAACTTGCCGCGATCATAATAGCCGCCGCGACCCCAGCGACCACCGTAGCCATCGCGCACGACGACGCGGCCCTTGACCTTGTAGCCATCGCGTTTGCGATCGATCTTCGTCACTTCGGTGACGTCGGTGCGGCCATAGCGGCGGCTGCCGCGCTCGACGGCGTTCACGCACTGGTTCACCGCGCTGCGGCTGTTGCCATAGCGGTTATAGTCATAGCCATAGCCGTAGCGCGGGTCGTCATAGCGTCCGCGATAACGGTCGTCGTAGCGGTCGTAGCGGTCGTTGTCGCCGCTCGACAGGATCGCGGCGAGGCCGCCGAGGACGACGGCGCCGGCGATGATTTCGCCCGCGCTGATCCCGTCGCGGTCATAGCGGTCGCGCGCGGCGGCGGGGGCGGCGCTCATCAGCATCGCGCCGGCGGTGGCCGCACCAATTGCGGCCTTGGTCAGGTTGGTCTTGATAGCCATGGTTCGGTCTCCTCAAACAAGCGCAGGCGGCATGGGGCGGCCTGTTGAGGATGGTTTAGCGGAGGAGCCGTGACGCGGCGCTGAACCCGGCGCTTATCTGGCGTTCAGCCTTGGTTTTGCTGGCGTTCATCTAAAGATCCTCCCTGCCGAGGGTCTGCGCAGAGCGACGAAGCAGGCGGGCAAAGGAAAGGCCCGCCATCCGGTGGATGACGGGCCTTGAGACCAGTTACAGGTGACCAGACCTGTTTCACGAACGCTTAGCAGACGCAGCGCGGCACCGGCTTGCGTTTCGGTTTCCATTTCTTCTTCGCGACATAGCGTTTCCGCACCGGCGCATTTTCATAATAGGTGCGCGTCGAGGTCTCGACCGTCTCGGTCACCATGGGCGCGCCGTTGATGATCGTCGTCACGACGACGCCGGGCGTGTAATAGCCGTATCCATAGCCATAGCCGCCATGGTGATAGGTCGTCGAAGTGCCGCCGGGATAACCACCCTGATAATAGCCGCCCTGATAGCGGGCGCTGCGGCTCGACCACCATTGCTCGCATTTCCGCTTGTCCGCGGCGCTGCCGATCGCCGAGCCGGCGAGCGCGCCGACCCCGGCGCCGATCAGCGTGCCGGCGGTGCGGTCGCCGCGACCGGCTATGCGGTTGCCGGCGATGCCCCCCACGAGCCCGCCGACAACCGCGCCGCCCACTGTGCCCCCCCGGCCACAGCGGCGTTCCATTTCCGCTTCATAATGCGGGTCGTACCCGCCGCTATAATAGGAATCGTCATAAGCGGGCGGCGGCGGATAGCCGGCGCCATGGCCCTCGACCGTTCCTTCGTACCGGCCCTCGTAGACGCGGCCGTCGGGCGATTCATAGGTGCCGTCCCAGGTACCGGTCCAGCGGCCTTCGGCATCATAGGTGCCGCCCACGGTGCGATAATCGACTTCGCTCGGCACCCGGTCGGGATAGCCGGTATAAACGCGCGTATCGGGATCGGCGGGGACGCCATAGTCGAGCGCCGGCTGTTCGGCGCGCGCATGGCCCGCCAGCAACAACGACCCCGCGGCCATCCCCAACAACACGAACGTGCGCATGACTTGCTCCCTGTTCCCTCGGCCCGAACCGATTGGTTAACAGTTTGTTAGCAAAATCAGCGCGTATTCGCGATTCCGTTAACCTTGAAGAATCCGTCCCGTTTTGGGTCAGGGGGCGAGGCGGTAAAAGGCGCTGTCGGCCGAAACTAGCCGTCGCTCCCGCGAAGGCGGGGGCCGCTAGCGGCCTTACTCGGCGCTCGCGTAAAGCGACAGCGACCCCCGCCTTCGCGGGGGCGACGGTTATGGGAATGGCAGAATCCACCCCAAGGCGGCCGTCCCACGCAGCTCCTTCCATTCGACCCGGCGCAAACGGGCCTTTGCGTCCCAAGCCCCGCGCCCCTATATCCTACCCATGACAAGCCCGACCGATCCCCGCCGCTTCCTCTATCGCGCCGACGCGCTCGACCCCGATCTTGCGCAGGCGCTTGCGCGCGAAGCACTCGCCAAGGCCGACGATGGCGAGCTTTACCTGCAATATCGCGCGACCGAGAGCTTCGGCTTCGACGACGGGCGCCTCAAGACCGCCGACTATTCGACCGACGCCGGTTTCGGCCTGCGCGCCGTGTCGGGCGAGATGACGGGCTTTGCGCACGCCAGCGACATCAGCGCCGGCGCGATCCGCCGCGCGGCAGAGACGCTCGCGCTGCTCGATCCGTCGAATCAGGCGCACGCCGCACCGCCGCCGCGCACCAACCGCCACCTCTATGGCGAAGCGAACCCGCTCGACCTCGTCCCCTTCGCGAAGAAGGTCGCGCTCTGCCAGGAAATCGACGCCGCGGCGCGCGCGCGCGATCCGCGCATCGTCCAGGTCTCGGTCGCGCTCGCGGGCAGCTGGTCGGTGGTCGAGATCGTCCGCGCCGACGGCTTCCTCGCGACCGACATCCGCCCGCTCGTGCGGTTGAACGTGTCGATCGTGGTCGAAGAGAATGGCCGGCGCGAGAGCGGCTATTTCGGCCTCGGCGGGCGTTATATGTACGATCATCTGTTCGAACCCGCACAGTGGAACCGCGCGATCGACGAGGCGCTGAACCAGGCGCTCGTCAATTTGCGTGCGGTCGACGCGCCCGCGGGCGAATTTACCGTGCTGCTCGGCCCCGGATGGCCCGGCGTGCTGCTCCACGAAGCCATCGGCCACGGGCTGGAGGGCGATTTCAACCGCAAGGGCACGAGCGCCTTTTCGGGACGCATCGGCGAGCGCGTCGCGGCCCCCGGCGTGACGGTGGTCGACGATGGCGCGATGGAGAGTCCGGTGGGCGGCGGTCGCCGCGGCTCGCTTTCGATCGACGACGAAGGAACCCCGACGGGCGAGACGGTGCTGATCGAGGATGGCATCCTCAAGGGCTATATGCAGGACCGCCTCAACGCGCGGCTGATGGGGGTCGAACCGACGGGCAACGGACGGCGCGAGAGTTTCGCGCATGCGCCGATACCGCGGATGACCAACACCTTCATGAAGGGCGGAAACGACGATCCCGCCGAGCTGCTCAGTCGCGTCAAGAACGGCATTTTTGCCAAAAGCTTCGGCGGCGGGCAGGTCGATATCGTATCGGGCAAGTTCGTCTTCAGCTGCACCGAGGCGTACAAGATCGAGAATGGCAAGCTTGGCGACTCGATCAAGGGCGCGACCTTGATCGGCGACGGGCCGAGCGTGCTGACGAAAGTCACCGGCATCGGCAACGACATGGCGATCGACGAAGGCATCGGCATCTGCGGCAAGGGCGGCCAGAGCGTCCCCGCGGGCGTCGGCCAGCCGACCTTGCTCGTGAACGGGCT
>CBINGC010000042.1:0-31823 GCA_966250105.1 uncultured Sphingopyxis sp.
CACACCCTTCACACGGGTGGGGTCACAGGTTCAATCCCTGTCGCGCCCACCATGGCTCCTTCGGCCATGGTGATACCCGAACCGCGGCTGACACGCCCATTCATCGCCTATTCAATGCTTTCGCGTTAGAGAAACGGCCATGACCCGCACCTTGACCCTTTCGCTGATTTCCGCGCTGCTCCTGTCGGCAGGGGCGCCCGTGGCCGCGCGCGGCGACCGCGATCGCGACCAGGACAATCTGCGCGAGGCGGCGGCGCAAGGGCAGGTGGTTCCGCTGGGCAAGCTGATCGCCGATATCCGCTCGCGCCCGCCGTATAACGACATGACCTATCTCGGCGGGCCGCAGTTCGATGCGGGGCGGATGCTCTACAAGCTGAAATTCATGGACGGCAGCCAGGTCGTCGTCGTCTATGTCGATGCCCGCACCGGCCGGATCGTCGGCCGCAAACCCTGACAATTGCCAAAGACCGCTCGTTTCGTCGCAACGAGATTTTGCGATGGACGTTCGGACTTGATACACAGTCGAAACATGCGGCCGCGCTGTTCGGTTTCGCAAAGGAAAGGCGCCTGAATGCGGATTTTGATTGTCGAGGACGAACCCACGCTGGGCCCGCAGCTCAAGGCGACGCTGGAGGGGGCGGGCTATGCCGTCGACCTCGCGACCGATGGCGAGGACGGGCATTTCCTCGGCTCGACCGAAACCTATGACGCGGCGATCCTCGATCTTGGGCTCCCCGAAATCGACGGACTGACCGTGCTCGACCGCTGGCGGCGCGAAAAGCGCAATTTCCCGGTGCTCGTCCTGACCGCGCGCGACAGCTGGTCCGATAAAGTGGCCGGGCTCGATGCGGGGGCCGACGACTATCTCGCCAAGCCGTTCCAGACCGAGGAACTGATCGCCCGCCTGCGCGCGCTGATCCGCCGCGCTTCGGGCAATGCTTCGAGCGAGTTGATCGCGGGCGACGTCCGCCTCGACACGCGCTCGGGCCGCGTCACGCTCGCCGGCGAGCCGGTGAAGCTGACCGCGCAGGAATATAAGTTGCTGTCCTATCTGCTCCATCACAAGGGCAAGGTCGTGTCCCGCACCGAGCTGATCGAGCATATCTATGATCAGGATTTCGACCGCGATTCGAACACGATCGAGGTGTTCGTCACGCGCATCCGCAAAAAATTGGGGGCCGACATCATCACGACGATCCGCGGGCTCGGCTATCAACTCGACGATCCGCAATAAATCATGTCGAAGGCCGACGTCGCCCCGGCGGTCGAACCCGATCCGGATGCGGCAACCAAGCCCCTGACCGCCTCGGGCCGTATGACCGGCTCGCTGGCGCGGCGCATGATTGCGATCGCGGCCTTGTGGATTTCGGTGTTGCTGATCGGTGGCGGCTTCGCGCTCGATCAGGTGCTGAAGACCGCGATCACGCGCAATTTCGATTCGGGCCTCGAATATGTGCTGATCGCGATGATCCGCTCGTCGGAAATCGGCCCCGATGGCGAGGTGCGGCTGATCGAGCCGCTCGGCGACCAGCGTTTCCTCGAACCCTATAGCGGCCTCTATTGGCAGATCAGCGGGGGTGGGCAGGAGCCGTACCGCTCGCGCTCGCTGTGGGAACGCACGTTGAAGGCGCCGACGCCGCATGTCGACAACCAGATCCACACCTATGACAGCATCCAGTTTCCCGACGAGGAATTGCGCGTGCTCGAACGCAACGTCATCCTGCCGGGCAGCGAGACCAATTGGCGATACCAGATCGCGCAATCGCGTGAGGCGCTGGACGCGCAGGTCAGCGCGGTGCGGCAGACGCTGATCCCCAGCCTCGCGCTGCTCGGGCTCGGCCTCATCATTCTCGCGGCGCTCCAGACCTTCTACGGCCTGTGGCCGCTGCGCCATATCCGGCGCGCGATCGCGGCGATGCGCGGCGGGCAGAGCCGCCGCGTCACCGCGCCACTGCCGCGTGAAGTGCAGCCGATGGTGGACGAACTCAACGCGCTGCTCGCGCATAATGAAAAGCAGGCGGAAGAAGCGCGGCTCCATGCGGGCAATCTTGCGCACGCGCTGAAAACCCCGCTCACCGTGCTCGTCAACAGCGCGACCAGTTCCGATACCGAGCTAGCCGAAACGGTGCGGCGCGAGGCGGCGACGATGCAGCGCCAGGTCGACCATCACCTCGCCCGCGCCCGCGCCGTCGGGCGCCGCGGCGCCGCACAGGCACGCGCGACCGTATGGGACAGCGTCGGCAGCGTGTCGCGCGCGGTCGCCGCCCTCTACCCCGACGTGCGGCTCGATGCGGCGGGCGACAAGGGCGTCATCGTGCGCGTCGAGCGGCAGGATCTCGACGAACTCATCGGAAATCTGCTCGAGAACGCGGCCAAATATGGCGGCGGGAGCGTCTTCGTAACGGTCGGACGCGAAGGCGATATGGCGGAAATCTTGATCGAGGACGATGGCGCGGGGATTTCTCCCGCCGACCGCGACCGCGTGGTCGACCGCGGCGTGCGGCTCGACAGCGGCAAGCCGGGGACGGGGCTGGGCCTAGCGATCGTGCGCGACGTCGCGGAGATTTACGGCGGCAGTATCGCGCTGGAAGAGAGCGAGGATCTGGGCGGGCTGCTCGTACGGCTGCGGTTGCCGGCGGGGTAGGGCTAAAGGCCGCTTTGAGGGGATTGCTGACTCGTCGCCCTCGCGAAGGCGGGGGCCGCTGTCGGTTTACGCGGGCGCCGCCGAGCAAGGCCGCTGGCGGCCCCCGCCTTCGTGGGGGCGACGGCTAGAATCGGCCGAAAACGACCTCACGCCGCCGTCACTTCCAGCCCGCGTTGCACGCCCGGCCGCGCCAGGCCCGCATCGAGCCAGCGCTGGACATGCGCAAACCGCTCGAACCCGACGATCTCGGCGGCGTCGTAAAAGCCGATCAGGTTGCGGACCCAGCCGAGCAGCGAAATGTCGGCGATGCTGTAATCGTCGCCCATCATCCATTCGCGCGTCGCCAGCCGCCCGTCGAGCACGCCGAGCAGCCGCGCGGATTCGGCCGCGTAGCGGTCGCGCGGGCGCTTGTCCTCATAGTCGCGCCCCGCGAATTTGTGAAAGAAGCCGAGCTGGCCGAACATCGGGCCGACGCCGCCCATCTGCCACATCACCCACTGGATCGTTTCGTAACGCGCGCCCGGATCGGCCGACAGAAACTGCCCGCTCTTGTCGGCGAGATAGATCAGGATCGCGCCCGATTCGAACAGCGCCAGCGGCTTTCCGCCTGGTCCCGCCGGGTCGTAGATCGCCGGGATTTTGCCGTTGGGATTGAGCGCGAGGAACGCCGGGTCATGGCTTTCGTTCGCCATGATGTCGATCCGGTGCGGTTCATAGGGAAGGCCGGTTTCCTCGAGCATGATCCCGGCCTTCACTCCGTTCGGCGTCGGCGCGGAAAAGAGCTGGATGCGGTCGGGATATTGCGCCGGCCATCGCGCGAAGATCGGGTGATCGAGGGTCATGCCCCTTGCTCCCGTTTCGCCTGCTGGTGGTGACGGATCACTTCGTCGATGATGAAGCGCAAGAACTTCTCGGTGAAATCGGGATCGAGATCGGCGTCGCGCGCCAGCTCGCGCAGCCGCTCGATCTGGCGTTCTTCGCGGCCGGGGTCGGCGGGAGGCAGGCCTTCGCGCGCCTTGAGCTCGCCGACCGCCTTGGTCACCTTGAACCGTTCGGCGAGCATATAGACGAGCGCCGCGTCGATATTGTCGATGCTCTGGCGGTAACGGCTCAGTTGGTCGTCCATGGGTAGGCGGCTCCTCTCTTCTTCGGCACGCTTGGCACCGGCAAGGGGGCGGAGGCAAGCCGAAAGTCGTTGCAAAATCGCGACCGCGGCGCCAAGGCTCGCCGCGTTATGACTGCGGAAATTCATCAGCTTCACGGGCAAAGGCCGCCCTCGCTCGACCCGATGATGGCGCTCGTCGCCGCCGACATGAACGAGGTGAATTCGGTCATTCTCGACCGGATGCAGTCCGAAGTGCCGCTGATCCCCGAGCTCGCGGGCCACCTGATCGCGGGCGGCGGCAAGCGCATGCGCCCGATGCTGACATTGGCGTGCGGCAAGCTGCTCGACTATCCGGGTCATCGCCATTGCAAGCTCGCCGCGGCGGTCGAATTCATCCACACCGCGACCTTGCTCCACGACGATGTCGTCGACAAATCGGACCTGCGCCGCGGCCGCAAGACCGCGAACATGATCTGGGGCAACAGCGCGTCGGTGCTCGTCGGCGATTTCCTGTTCAGCCGCGCGTTCGAAGTGATGGTCGAGGACGGGTCGCTGAAGGTGCTCAAGATCCTCAGCCGCGCCTCGGCGGTGATCGCGGAGGGCGAGGTCAACCAGCTCTCGGCGCAGCGCCGGATCGAGACGAGCGAGGATCAGTATCTCGCGATCATCAACGCCAAGACCGCCGAGCTGTTCGCCGCCGCGTGCAAGATCGCCGCGGTCGTCGCCGAGCGCGACGAGGCGACCGAGGCGGCGCTCGACGCCTATGGCCGCAACCTCGGTATCGCCTTCCAGCTCGTCGACGACGCGATCGACTATGTCTCCGACGCCGAAACGATGGGCAAGGGGGTCGGCGACGATTTCCGCGACGGCAAGGTCACTTTGCCCGTCATCCTCGCCTATGCGCGCGGCAGCGCCGAGGAGCGCGAGTTCTGGAAGCTCGCGATCACGGGGCACAAGACGTCGGACGAAGACCTCGCTTACGCGACGAGCCTGCTCCGCAAGCATGACACGATCGCCGACACGCTGGCGCGCGCGCGCCACTATGGCCAGCGCGCGGTCGACGCGATCGGCGGCTTTAGTGCCAGCCAGGCGAAGTCGGCGCTGACCGAAGCGGTCGCCTTCGCGGTCTCGCGCGCTTATTGAGCGTTCCGGGATAGGAGCGATCCGATTGATCCAGTCGCTTCCTATCGATGCCGTGCTGCCCGACATCATGGCGGCGCTGGTGCTGAAACCCAATGCCGTCGTCGTCGCGCCGCCGGGGGCTGGCAAGACGACACGCGTCGCGCCCGCGCTGCTCGATCAACCGTGGTGCAAGGGCAAGGTGTGGTTGCTTTCGCCGCGCCGGCTCGCGGCGCGCGGCGCCGCCGAGCGGATCGCGGAGGAAATGGGCGAGGCGGTCGGCGGGCGCGTCGGCTATGCGACACGGCTCGACAGCAAACAGTCGGCGGCGACGCGGCTGCTCGTGATGACGCCGGGTCTGTTCCGCAACCGCATCCTCGCCGATCCCGAACTCGCGGGCGTGTCGGCGGTGCTGTTCGACGAAGTCCACGAGCGCAGCCTCGACGGCGATTTCGCGCTGGCACTTGCGATCGACGCGCAGCAGGGCCTTCGCGACGACCTCCGCCTCGTCGCGATGTCCGCAACGCTCGACGGCGCGCGCTTTGGGGCGCTGCTCGGCGACGCGCCGGTGGTGAAGAGCGAAGGCAAAATCTGGCCGCTCGAGCTGCGCCATATCGGTCGCCGTGCCGAGGATCGGTTGGAAGCGTCGGTGCTGGGGGCGGTTCGGCAAGCCCTTGGCGACGAAATCGCGGGCGACATGCTCGCCTTCCTGCCCGGCGCCGCCGACATCGAACGCGCCGCGACCGCAGTCGAGAACGCGCGGCTGCCGCTCGCCGTGCATCGCCTGCACGGCCAGATCGACCCCGCGCTCCAGCGCAAGGCGCTCGTCCGCGACGCCGACGGGCGGCGCAAGCTGATCCTCGCGACAAGCATCGCCGAAACCAGCCTGACGATCGACGGTGTGCGCATCGTCATCGACGCCGGCCTGTCGCGGCGGCCGCGCTTCGACAAGGCGGCGGGCATCGCACGCCTCGTCACCGAGCGCGCAAGCCAGGCATCGGCGACCCAGCGCGCGGGCCGCGCGGCGCGGCAGGGGCCGGGTGTTGCTTACCGATTGTGGGAAGCGGCGGCGACCGCGGGCATGCCGCCCTTCGACCCGCCCGAAATCCACGAGAATGATCTGATGCCCGTCGTGCTCGATTGCGCGAGCTGGGGCATCGTCGATCCGCGCCAGCTGGGCTGGCTCGACCCGCCGTCGCCCGCCGCGATTTCCGAAGCGAAGACGCGGCTGCAGGCGATCGGCGCACTGACCGACGATGGCCGCATCACGCCGCACGGCAAGGCGCTCGCCGCCATTCCGCTGCCGGTGCCACTCGCGCACATGCTGCTCGACGCGGCGCGGGCGGGGGAGGCTGAAATGGCGGGGCGCCTCGCGGTGCTGCTCACCGAACCGGGGCTCGGCGGGCGCGGGGTCGATGTCGAGGCGCGGCTCGGGCGCTGGCGCGGGCAGCGGAACGAGCGTAGCGAAGGTGCATGGCGCCTCGCGCGCCGGCTCGCAACCATCGGCGAGAAGCTGGCGGCGGAGACGGATGTCACTCAGCCGCGCTCGATCGGCGGCTGGATCGCGACCGCTTGGCCTGACCGCGTCGCGCGTCAGCGCGCGGGACAGCGCGGCGAATATCTGAGCGTCGGCGGGCGCGCCTATCGCATCGATCCGGTCGACCCGCTCGCCGGCAGCGAATGGCTCGCGATCGCCGATGCGCAGGGTCATGCGGCGGGTGTGCGCATCCTCGCCGCGGCGCCGATCGAGGTGGCCGGGGTCGAGGCGCTGTTCGCCGATCGCATCGCCCACCATTCGGCAAGCAGCTACGATGCCGCGAACGACCGCATCGACCATCGCCGCGAACGGCGGCTCGGCGCGATCGCTTTGACGAGCGGACAGGCGGCGCGCAGCGACAATGCCGAAGACGATGTCGCGGTGCGAATGGCCGCGGTACGCGGCAAGGGGCTCGGCCTGATCGGCTGGGGGCCGGGCTCGCAGGCGCTGCGCCAGCGCGCTTCCTATGCCGGGATCGATGCGCTTTCGACCGGCGCGCTCGCCGACAGCCTGGAATTATGGCTCAAGCCGCTGCTCTCCGGGTGCCGGGGGCTGCGCGATATCGGCGACCGTCGGCTGACCGACGCGCTGATGGCGATGCTGGATTGGCCGGCGCGCCAGCTGCTCGAAAAACATGCGCCCGCCGATTATGCGACGCCCGTCGGCAGCCGGCATCCGATCGATTACGCCGCCGATGGCGGGCCGACGGTCAGCGTGCGCGTGCAGGAGCTGTTCGGGCTCACGCGCCACCCCACGATCGGCGATCCGCCGGTGCCGCTCGTGCTGGCGCTGACCTCGCCAGCGCACCGGCCGATCCAGACGACGCGGGACCTCGTCTCCTTCTGGAGCGGGAGCTGGCACGATGTCGCGCGCGAGATGCGCGGGCGCTACCCCAAGCATAGCTGGCCCGACGATCCGGCAAACGCGCGCCCGACGCTGATGACGAAAGCGGCGCAGGCGCGGCGCGATGCGCAATAGGCCTCTTTTCGTGCGCGCCGCTTGGCGCTAAGGCGGCGCCACAGGCCCCGATTGCACAGGACGACCCCGATGAAAGCGCGTATTTTCCAGAAGCCCAAGAATGCCATGCAGTCGGGGCGAGCGGGGACCGGGCGCTGGATGCTCGAATTCGCGCCTGCCGAAGCGCGCAAGCCCGATCCGCTGATGGGCTGGGCGGGCAGCGGCGACACGCAGCGCCAGCTGCGCCTCGGCTTCGCGAGCCGAGAAGAAGCGGTCGCTTACGCCGAGAAGAACGGGATCGAGGTCGAGGTCACCGCGACGCCCGAGCGGCGTTTGAAGATTCAGGCCTACGCCGACAATTTTCGGTAAAGCCGCTAGCCAAAACTGCCGCATCCCCGAGCGAAGACGAGGGGCATGCCGAGCGAAGTCGAGGCAGCGTGGATACGCAGTTCTCGCTCCGCTCGAACGAGCCCCTCGTTTTCGCTCGGGGATGCGGGTGGGGTGCAGCGCTATTCCGCGTCGGGCTGCAGCAATTTGTGCAGGTGGACGACGACATATTTCATTTCGGCGTCGTCGACCGTGCGCTGCGCGGCGCTGCGCCATGCCTTTTCGGCCGATTTATAATCAGGATAGAGGCCGACAACGTCGAGGTTGGCGAGATCGACGAAATCGAGGCCCTGCGGATCGCTGACGCGTCCACCGAACACGAGATGCAATTTGCTCATGGCTAGCTTTCCTTGCGGGTTAGCGCGGGGGAGGGGAGAAGCCGCGGCCCCTACCAGTGCTTCGCCCTAACGGCAAGTGCAGCTCATTCCTCGTCTTTACGGACACCCTTGGGCAGCAGCGAGCCGAGCAGCGCGCCGATCGCGACGGCGCCCGCGACCAACGTCAACGGCTGCTTCTCGGCGGCTTCCTTGAGCTTGCTGTTCGCACGCTTCGCCTGCACCTTGCCCTTTTGATAGGCCTCTCCGGCGGCTTCGCGGGCGACGCCGGCTTGCTCGCTCGCCTTGGCGGCGAAATCCTCGGTCGCGGCGCGGGCCCGGCCGTAGCCGTCCTGAATACGCGCCTTCGCCGCCTCGGCGGTCAGGCGCGCGTTTTCGGCGGTTTTCTCCGCAAGTTCACTCGCTTTGGCACGCGTTTCGCGGGCGGTTTCACCGAACGGCTTCATGATCGTCTTCCTCCAGAGTTTCGATTTCATCCTCGTCCGCCGCTTCTTCGGGGGCACGAAAATGATCGGCGACCTCGACCGCCAAATCCTGAATCTTGCGCGTCAGTTTGGGCGCATATTCCTTGATCGGCTCGCGCAGCAGCCAGGCGACGCCCGCCGCCGCGGCGATCGCGATGGGCAGGCGATTGTTACGAAATTGCTGCTGCACGGCATGTGCGGTGTCGTCGACCTTTTCGCTTATCCGGTATTTGCCGCGATCGACGAGCGCCGACGGCTTGAACGCCGCCTTGGCGACGTCGAGCCGCCGGTGGAGTTCGCCGCGCTGGAGCATCGAGCGCCGCGCCGCGACGATCAGGCGGTTACGCATCCGCGGCATCGTCGATCCCTTCTCTGGTCAGGTCGCTGCGGAGCGCGGTGCGAATGTCGCCATAGCTGCGCTGCGCGCGCCAGCCGGCGAAGCCGGCCACGACGACCAGCACCGCCACGACGATCAAGGTCGCAACGAACGGTCCGACATGCGGCGCGAGCGCCAGGATCGCCCCGAAAGCGAGCGCCAGCATCGCGATGCCCAGCGCCGAGGCGGCAACTGCGCCCCACGCCGCGGTCCAGGTCGCGCCATGCAGCGCGAGTTCGCTGCGCGCTTCGAGTAGCGCAAGCTCGGCCTTGGCTGTCGCCGACAGATTGTCGACGACGTCGCCGACAATCTGTTCGAGCGGAACGGGGGGCGGGGTTAGCGGACGTCCATCGGGCGCATAGCCGTGGCTTACGCCGTCAAAATGGCGTTCACCGGACGTCGGCGGTATGTTCGGATCGGAAGAGGCCAAGGTCCGGTCAATCGTTGGAGCTGCCCTTGAGCATGCGCGCCAGCACGAAGCCGATCACCGTGGCGGCGCCCACCGCAATGGCGGGGTTCTTCTTGACCATGTCGCGCGTCGAAGCGGCGAGCTCGTCGAGGTCCTTCTTGTCGAGCGTCGTCGCGAGGCCAGCTACGGTCGAAGCGGCCGAGCGGGCGTAATCACCATATTGCTTGCCGAATTTGGTATCGACGGTGCCGGCGCTGTCCTCCAGCATTTTGGCGAGGCTGCCGACGGCTTCGGCGGCGCGGTCCTTGCCCTTGGTCGCGGCGTCGCGCGCCTTGGTCGAGGCCTGATTCTTCAGCGTCGTCGCGTCCTGCTTCAGCGAGGCGGCCTTTTTCGAGGCTTCGGATTTGATCGTGTCGCGCGTCGCGGCGATCTGATCGCGGATCGGATGATCCTTGGCCGCTTTCGCCGCCACGGGCTTGCGCGCGGGCGCAGCCTTGGTCGCAGCGGCCTTCGCGGGCGTCTTGGGACGGGGAGCGGCAACTTTCTTCGTCGCGGGAGTAGCGGCTTTGGCCATCGGCGTTGTCCTCTTCTTCTTTTATCGGGCGCCGCCTTGGCGAACGTCCCCTTTGGTCCTGCCATAATATATAGCAAGGCGCGGCCAATGGTTCCATAGCCGCGCAAAATTCCTATGCAGTGGTTGCACTAGGGGCAGGGCGCCGATAACAGGCGGGCGCCTTTCTCCCCCGGCCGATTTCGGGCCGCCAGCAGGACATATGCCATGACCGCCATCATCGACATTCACGGCCGCGAAATCCTCGACAGCCGCGGCAACCCGACCGTCGAAGTCGATGTGCTGCTGGAAGACGGCAGCTTCGGCCGCGCCGCGGTGCCGTCGGGCGCCTCGACCGGTGCGCACGAGGCGGTCGAACTGCGCGATGGCGACAAGGCGCGCTATCTGGGCAAGGGCGTGATCAAGGCGGTCGCCGCGGTCAACGGCGACATTGCCGAGGCGCTGATCGGCCTCGATGCCGAGGACCAGCGCGAACTCGACATGGCGATGATCGACCTCGACGGCACGCCCAACAAGAGCCGCCTCGGCGCCAATGCGATCCTCGGCGTCAGCCTCGCCGCCGCGAAGGCCGCGGCCGACGCGCGCGGTTTGCCGCTCTATCGCTATGTCGGCGGCGTTTCCGCCCGCACCTTGCCGGTGCCTATGATGAACATCATCAACGGCGGTGAGCATGCCGACAATCCGATCGACGTGCAGGAATTCATGATCATGCCCGTCGGCGCCGGCAGCATCGCCGAAGCCGTGCGCTGGGGTAGCGAGATTTTCCACACGCTGAAGAAGGGTCTGTCGGCGAAGGGCCTCGCGACGGCCGTTGGCGACGAGGGCGGCTTCGCTCCGAACCTCGCCTCGACGCGCGCCGCACTCGACTTCATCGCCGCGTCGGTCGATCAGGCGGGCTTCAAGCTTGGCACCGACGTGGTGCTCGCGCTCGATTGCGCCGCGACCGAATTCTTCAAGAACGGCAAGTACGAGATCAGCGGCGAGGGTCTTTCGCTGAGCCCCGAGCAGATGGCCGAATATCTCGCCGCGCTCGTCGCCGATTATCCGATCAAGTCGATCGAAGACGGCATGGGCGAAGACGACTTCACCGGCTGGAAGGCGCTGACCGACCTCGTCGGCGACAAGTGCCAGCTCGTCGGCGACGATCTGTTCGTCACCAACCCGCTGCGTCTGGAGCAGGGCATCAAGGACGGCCTCGCCAACTCGCTGCTCGTCAAGGTCAATCAGATCGGTACGCTGTCCGAAACATTGGACGCCGTCGATATGGCGCACCGCGCGCGTTACACCGCGGTGATGTCGCATCGTTCGGGCGAAACGGAAGACTCGACGATCGCCGACCTCGCGGTCGCCACCAACTGCGGCCAGATCAAGACGGGCAGTCTCGCGCGCTCGGACCGGCTTGCGAAATACAACCAGCTGATCCGCATCGAGGAAGAACTGGGCGACATGGCGCGCTATCCGGGCGCGGCGATTTTCGGCTGATCGCAAAGCTGCGGAAAACTGCGCGCTGACGGCTTGACGCCACGAATCAACTCTGATTCAAGGGCGGCGATGACGCAGCGCCACAAATTCCGCAAATCGATGAACCGGGCAGCCGGTCCCGCGATCGCGGTGATCGTCGTGCTGGCGATGATCGGCTATATCATTTTCGGTCCTACCGGGCTTTACGCCTGGGGCGATTATGGTCAGTCGGTCGAGAAGAAACGCGTCATATTGAGCGAGCTGACCAAGAAGCAGAACGAGCTTCAGAACCGCGTCAACCTGCTCGACCGCGGCCGTGTCGATCCCGATCTCGCCGAGGAATATGTGCGCGAGAAACTCGGCGCCTATCACCCCGACGAATATATCATTCCAATGGAGCCCGACGCAAAGCGTTGAGGCCCTTTTCGGCGGCTTTGCGCCGTTCATGCTGCATACGTAGGTTGATGCCGCTCCCTGCCATGGTGGGCGTTGCCAAGTGCTGCGCGGCTCTCCTATAGGGAGCCTTGCCGTAACGGCTAAATGCAAAGGAACCCGTCTTGGCCAAAGCACCTGCGCGCACCTCCCCCGCGCCGAAAAAGACTGCATCCACACCGGCCCCCGCGACCAATCGCGAGATGCCGCGCGATCCCGTCCCCTATGACGCATCGCCCGAAGAGCTGGAGAAATTCTACCGCGAAATGCTGCTCATCCGCCGCTTCGAAGAAAAGGCGGGGCAGCTTTACGGTCTCGGCCTGATCGGCGGTTTCTGTCACCTCTACATCGGTCAGGAAGCCGTGGCGGTCGGGCTGCAGTCGGCGCTCGACGGCGACAAGGACAGCGTGATTACCGGCTACCGCGACCATGGCCACATGCTCGCTTACGGCATCGATCCCAAGGTCATCATGGCCGAACTGACGGGACGCCAGGCCGGCATCTCGAAGGGCAAGGGCGGCTCGATGCATATGTTCAGCGTCGAGCATAAATTTTATGGCGGCCACGGCATCGTCGGCGCGCAGGTGTCGCTCGGCACCGGCCTCGCCTTCGCGCACAAATATCGCGGCGACGGCGGCGTGGCGATGGCCTATTTCGGCGACGGCGCATCGAACCAGGGCCAGGTCTATGAAAGCTTCAACATGGCCGAGCTGTGGAAGCTGCCAATCATTTTCGTGATCGAGAACAACCAATATGCGATGGGCACGTCGGTCAACCGCTCGTCGGCCGAGGACCAGCTCTATCGCCGCGGCGAAAGCTTCCGCATCCCCGGCATGCAGGTCGACGGCATGGACGTGCTCGCGGTGCGCGGCGCCGCCGAAGCCGCGATCGAATGGGTGCGCGCGGGCAAGGGGCCGGTGCTGATGGAACTCAAGACCTATCGTTATCGCGGCCACTCGATGTCCGACCCCGCCAAATATCGCAGCCGCGAAGAAGTGCAGGCGGTGCGCGACAAGAGCGATTCGATCGAACATCTGAAAAAGCTGATGACCGACGCCGGCATCAGCGAAGACAAGTTCAAGGCGATCGACAAGGAAATCCGTCAGATCGTGGCCGAGTCCGCCGACTTTGCGGAAAGCGCGCCCGAACCCGAACTTCATGAACTTTATACCGACGTGCTGGTGGAGCAATATTGAGATGGCCATCGAATTGAAGATGCCGGCACTGTCGCCGACGATGGAAGAAGGCACGCTCGCCAAGTGGCTCGTCAAGGAAGGCGACACGGTCAAGTCGGGCGACATTCTCGCCGAGATCGAAACCGACAAGGCGACGATGGAATTCGAAGCGATCGACGAGGGCACGATCGGCCAGATTCTGGTCGCCGAGGGCACCGACAATGTGAAGGTCGGCACCGTCATCGCGACGATCGCGGGCGAGGGTGAGGAAGCGGCTGCGCCGGCGTCCGAGGCTCCGAAGACCGAAGCGCCCGAAGCCGCGCAGAAAGCTGCCGAATCGGATGCTCCCGCTGCCCCGCCCGCCGCGGCCGCACCGGCCCCCGTGGCGCGCGCCGACGATCCCGCGATCCCCGAGGGCACCGCGATGGTCAAACTCACCGTCCGCGAAGCGCTGCGCGACGCGATGGCCGAGGAAATGCGGAAGGACGACCGCGTCTTCGTGATGGGCGAGGAAGTCGCCGAATATCAGGGCGCGTACAAGGTCACGCAGGGTCTGCTTCAGGAATTCGGCGCGCAACGCGTCGTCGACACGCCGATCACCGAATATGGTTTCGCCGGTTTGGGCGCGGGCGCGGCGATGGGCGGTTTGAAGCCGATCATCGAGTTCATGACCTTCAACTTCGCGATGCAGGCGATCGACCACATCATCAACTCGGCGGCGAAGACCAACTATATGTCGGGCGGCCAGATGCGCTGCCCGATCGTGTTCCGCGGACCCAACGGCGCCGCGGCGCGCGTCGGCGCGCAGCACAGCCAGAATTTTGCGCCCTGGTACGCCAGCGTCCCCGGCCTGATCGTGATCGCGCCCTATGACGCCGCCGATGCCAAGGGGTTGATGAAGGCGGCGATCCGCACCGAGGACCCCGTCGTATTCCTCGAAAACGAGCTGCTGTATGGCCGCAGCTTCGACGTGCCCGAAGTCGAGGATTTCGTGCTGCCGATCGGCAAGGCGCGGATCATGCGGCAGGGCAGCGACGTGACGATCGTCAGCTATTCGATCGGCGTCGGGCTCGCGCTCGAAGCCGCCGACGAGCTGGCGGGCGAGGGCATCGACGCCGAGGTCATCGACCTGCGCACGCTGCGCCCGCTCGACACCGCGACGGTGCTCGCGAGCCTCAAGAAGACGAACCATCTCGTCATCGTCGAGGAAGGCTGGCCGGTCTGCTCGATCGCCAGCGAACTCGCGATGGTCGCGATGGAGCATGGCTTCGACGACCTCGACGCGCCCGTCATGCGCGTGTGCAACGAGGATGTGCCGCTGCCCTATGCGCATAATCTCGAAAAGGCCGCGCTCATCGACACGCCGCGTGTGGTGAAGGCGGTGAAAGCGGTCCTCAATCGCGGTTGACTCCCTCGTCATTGCGAGGAGCGAAGCGACGAAGCAATCCAGAGCAGTGTAGAGCCGCCCTGGATTGCTTCGCTTCGCTCGCAATGACGGTTTGGCGATGCTAGCGCGACTTGCATATGACCTACGCCGCCAAATTCGAAAACAGCACCTACCCCGACCTGCGCGATCCGCGTGTCATGGTCGCGGTGCCGCAGGCGCGGCGTCCGGCCGTGGCGGCGCTGTGGGAACTCGCCGCACGGCTGACCAAGCTGCTCATCGACGTGCGCGAGCCGCTGATCGGGCAGATCAAGCTTGCCTGGTGGCGCGACATGGCGGCGATGATCGCGATCGACCCTGCGGCGCTACCCAAGGGCGAACCGCTGCTCGCCGAACTTCAGGGCACGTGGGCGGGGCAGGGCGGGCTCGACGCTCTCGTCGATGCGGCGGAAGCGATGCTGCTGGCCGAGAGTGATGGCGAACGGCGCGCGGCCTCCGAAAGCTTTGGCGCGCACCTTTTTGCGCTGTCGGGCGGTGCGGAGGCGGGCGGCAAACGCTGGGGCCTTCTTTGGGGCGCCGGGGTAGTCGAAGCCGAGCCCGAAGCACGGGCTTTGCTGGACGGTGCCCAGGAGTCCGGGGCGCCCGCACGCCGCGATTTTGCGGGAAGCCGCGCGCTCCTGATGCTCGATCGCTGGGCCGGCGCGATCGCGAAGCGCGATGGCGCGCGGGATCTGCGCAGCGAGGGCCTGCTTCTCCTGCGCATCGGCCTGTTCGGCCGCTGACGATTAAAACGCGTCCGGGGGTGGAAATGGGGCTCCCGAGCATCTATCTTGCCCGGAACAGAACAGGGTCGCAGGGGACATTATATGTTCAACGGGCTGGTCGCCTATCTCGATTCGATCAAGGCGCGCGACCCAGCGCCGCGGTCGCGCTGGGAAATCCTCCTCTATCCGGGACTGCTCGCGGTCGGTATGCACCGCGTCGCGCACTGGCTGTTCGAGGCGCGGCTGTTCTTCCTCGCGCGCTTCGTCAATCATCTGTCGCGCTTTCTGACCGCGATCGACATCCATCCGGGTGCCACCATCGGGCAGCATCTCTTCATCGATCACGGCTTCGGCGTCGTGATCGGCGAGACCGCCGAGATCGGCGATAATGTTTCCATCTATCAGGGCGTGACGCTCGGCGGCACCGATCCCGCGAACGGCATCGGCGGCAAGCGCCACCCGACGCTCGCCAATGATGTGATCGTAGGGTCGGGGGCGCAGATTCTCGGCCCCGTCACTGTCAACGCGCGCGCGCGCGTCGGCGCGAACGCCGTGGTGACCAAGGACGTGCCCGAGGGTGCGGTGATGGTCGGCATTCCCGCGCGTTCGACACTGCTCGATGCGACCGAATATGCGCGCGAATTCGTGCCCTATGGCACGCCCTGCAGCGAAACTTTCGACCCCGCGACGCAGAAGGTCGAATTGCTGCAATGCCAGCTCGAACAGATGCAGAAGCAGCTCGCGGCGTTGCTTGCGGAGCGCGAGCTCGCCGCGGTCGATGACGAAGCGCCGCGGCGCAAGGGGAGTCGGAAAAGCGCCTGATGGGGACTGTCACGCCCCTGCCGTTCGGAAATAGAATGGTTCCGCTTCAGACCGGCTTCGAGCGCCCCGAACTGATGCGCATCCTCGACCTTTACGGCCGGATGGTCGCGGCGGGGCATTGGCGCGATTATGCGATGGATTTCCACCGCGACGCCGCCATTTTTTCGGCCTTTCGCCGCGCCGCCGAGCGCCCCGAATATCGCATAGAAAAACACCCCGCCTTGCGGAGCCGGCAGGGCATGTGGGCCCTTGTCTCCGAAGCCGGGGCGATTTTGAAACGCGGTGACGAGCTTTCTAACGTGCTCGCCCCGGTAGAACGCAAGCTGATGAAGCTGGTCGGGGACTAGGTCAGACCAAGCATCTTTCTCTTTATCTCGTCATCCCGGCGAGGGCCGGGATCTCGCCGGTGCGTCGGGCCGAGACGTTGAGATCCCGGCCTTCGCCGGGATGACGATTCAATCAGGAATGCTCCTGTCTCAGTGTTCGGCCCCCAAACGGGCGAGTGTGGATCAGGCCTCTCTCTGGTCGCCTGACCCACACCCGTTCCTCCCGTAGGGGAGCTCTCTGATCAGGCCACCGCGAGCCGCCGCAGCCTTTCTTCGTCGCCCAGCAGCACGGTCGGGCTGCCATGCTTCTTGCGGCGTTCGACCCAGTCGCGCAGCAGTTCGGCGCAGCTGTGATCGAGCCCCGAAAGCTGACCGCAGTCGATCGTGACCGCCCTGTCGCGCGGGATCGCGCCCAGCGTATTTTCCAGCTTGGGGAGCTGGACGAAGGTCGCCGCACCCGACAGGCTGACCCGCGTTCCCTCTTCATTGTCCGAATGATCCACCTTGAGCCGCAGGCGGCGGACATGGGGGATGAGTTCGACGAGCGAGAAGAGGATGCCGACGATCACGCCGGTGAGCAGGTCGACCGCGACCACGAGGACGAGCGTCGTTGCCCAGATCGCCACCGGCAACATGCCGTGATGCTTGAGCAACTCGCGCGCATGGTCGAGCTTGACCAGTCGCCATCCGGTCACGACGAGCACCGCACCGAGCGTCGCCATCGGGATGGCGCGCATCACCGACGGCAGCAAAGCGACGAAGGCGAGGATCCAGACGCCGTGCAGGATCGTCGAGCGTCGCGACACGGCACCCGCCTGAACGTTGGCCGAGCTGCGGACGATCACGCCCGTCATCGGCAACGCGCCCGCGCCGCCGCACAGCATGTTGCCTACGCCCTGCGCGCGCAGTTCCTTGTTGAAATCGCTGCGCGGACCGTCGTGCATCTTGTCGACCGCCGCCGCCGACAGCAATGTCTCGGCGCTGGCGATGAACGCGACCGCAACAGCGGCGGCGATGATTTCGGGCGTCAGCCAGCTGGCGAGGTCGGTCGGCGGCGTGATCGCGGCAAGGATCGAATCGGGCACTTCGACGCGCGTCACGTTCATATCGAGAATGAGCGCGGTCAGCGTACCCGCCACGACGCCCAGCAACGCGCCGGGGACGAGGCGCATCGACGCCGGACGCCATTTTTCCCACGCCACCATGACGCCGATCGTGATGGCGGCGATCAGCAGCGCGAGTTCGGCGCCGCCGGGGCTCGAGGTGTTGAGCCCGAGCAGGCGTCCCGGCATCGCGGCGATATTTTCAAGGCCGCTTGCCAAGGGCTTGGCGTCGAACAGGACGTGGAACTGGCCGATGACGATCAGCACGCCGATACCCGCGAGCATGCCATGCACGACCGCCGGCGAAATCGCGCGGAACCAGCCGCCGAGTTTCATCACGCCCGCGATCAGCTGGACGGCGCCCGCGATGAGCAGGATGGGGCCGAGCGCGCCGACGCCCTGCGTACGGACGAGTTCGAAGACGATCACCGCAAGACCGGCGGCGGGGCCGCTGACTTGGAGGGGAGAACCGGCGATCGCGCCGACGACGATACCGCCGATGATGCCTGTTATCAGGCCTTTCTCGGGGGGGAGGCCCGATGCGACGGCAATGCCCATGCACAGCGGCATCGCGACGAGAAACACGACGATCGACGCCGCGAAATCGCGCGAAAAGCCGCTGGCCGAGCTGGCGGGGAGAGCCTGGCTTGCCATGATCAGGCGGCCTGCGCCTGACCGGAGTGCATCGCAAGCCGCTGCGCAGCGGCGAGCGCGACGGGCAGGGGGTCTTCCGCACGGATCGGAATGAAGCGGCCGCTTTCGCCGTCGAGGCCCATCACCACGCCCTGGTGAATGTCGACGAACCAGCCGTGCAGCGAAATCTCGCCGCGCGCGATGCCCGCGGCAACCGACGGATGGGTGCGCAGGTGCGCGAGCTGGACGACGATATTTTCAAGGCTCGCGGCGCGGACGAGTTCGGCGTCGTCGAGATCCGAATAGCCCGAACGCACGACATGTTCGGCGGCGTGGCTGTGGCGCAGCCAGGCGGCGACATTGGGCATCCCGTCCATCATATGCGGGTTCATCAGGGCCTTCATCGCGCCGCAGTCCGAATGGCCGCACACGATGATGTCGCGCACGCCGAGCGCCGCGACGGCATATTCGACCGTCGACGAAACGCCGCCATTCTGCGTCGCAAAGGGCGGGACGATGTTGCCGGCGTTGCGGCAGACGAACAGGTCGCCGGGTTCGGCCTGCATGATCTGTTCGGGCACCACGCGGCTGTCCGCGCAGGAAATCATGAGGGCCTTCGGGCTCTGGCCGTCGGCGACAAGCTTGGCGAACAGGTCGTTGCGGCTGGGAAAGACGCGCTTTTCGAAATCGAACACGCGTCCGATGAGGTCGTTCATGAAACCACTCCTTGCTGGTTGGTTTCACGCACATGGCGATCGAACTTTGCTGCGGTGCAGCGTTAATGTAACGAAATGTTTCTCAGGCGGCAGGGAGGTGCAGGCGTGCGGCGAGACCGCCGAGATGGCTCTGCCCGAGTTCGAGCGAGCCGCCGTGCATCCGCGCGATGCGCTCGACGATCGACAAGCCGAGCCCGAAGCCGCCGGTGTCGCGCGCCCGCGCGCTGTCGAGCCGGGCAAAGGGCTGGACGGCCTGTTCGCGCAGATGTTCGGGAATGCCGGGGCCGTCGTCGGCGACCTCGATTTCTACCCTTTGATCGCCGCTACGCAGCCGCACCTCGATCTCGTTCCCGAAGCGCAGCGCGTTGCCGACGAGGTTGAGGAGCGCGCGCTTGAGCGCGATGCCATGCACGGGCAGCACCAGATGATCGGGCCCGGCATAGCGGACGCGGTGCCCCCGGTCGCTCGCCTCGTCGGCGGCGGTCGCGCACATCACCGCGATGTCGGTCGCCGCCACGGGTTCGGTCGGATCGTCGATATCGCCCGAAAGATAAGCGAGCAGCGAGTCGATCATCCGCTCCATCTCACCGATGTCCTGCTCCATCGCGAACCCGACCGAAGGATCGGCGACGCTGTCGGCGCGCAGCCGCAGCCGCGCCAGCGGCGTACGGAAATCATGCCCGACCGCCGCGAGCGCCTGGGTGCGGTCGGCGATCATCGCGGTGATGCGGTGCTGCATGTCGTTGAACGCGTCGATGACCTTCCGTACCTCCGCCGGACCGCGCATCGGGACATCGACGAAGTCGCGCTTGCCGAGCGTTTCGGCCGCGCGCGTCAGGTCGCGCATCGGGCGAAGCGTGTGGCGGATGAGCAGGCTGGCGAGCAGCACGAGCGCGACCGCCGGAACCAGCGTCTGAAGAGTTCGGAACAATGTCAGGTCGAGCTTGCGGACATGATCGCGCGCGCTGAAGCTGACCCAGCTCCCGTCGTTTAGCCGGATCGCGCCTGATATGGTGCTGTGCAGCCCCGGCGACTGGAGATAGAGGCGCAGGTCGCGATCCTGTATGTCGGGCTCCCAGTCGAGGATCTGCCTCGTGATCTGGTTGAGCTTCGGCGACACCGGCGGCGGATTGACCAGCCGTTCCTGCCACACGAGGTGATAGCGGGTGGTCGTGAGTTCGGACGCCACCGTGTCGCGCTGCGACCGCGGCGCTTCCTCGATCAGCTTGCCCGAGAGGACGAGATGTTCGGCCAGCCGCCGCGCCTTGTCGCCGTTGATCGAAAACTGGCTCGCGCGCTCATAGAGGAACATGCTTGCGGCGCTTTCGAGCAGCACCGCCGCGAACAGGATCGCGACGATCTGTCCGAACAGGCCGAACCCGCGCTTTTCGAACAGGATCAAAGCCGCTCGACCGGGACGTTGAGCATATAGCCGATGCCGCGGACGGTGACGATCGGCGCCGGCTTGCCCGGATTCGACAATTTACGCCGCAGGCGGCTGATCAGCACATCGATGCTGCGATCCGAACTGTCGCCGAGCCGGGTGCGCGACAATTCGATCAGCCGCTCGCGCGCGATGACGCGCTGGGCATTGTCGCAAAGGCTGACCAAGAGGTCGAATTCGGCGCCGGTCAGCTCGACCGCGGCGCCATCGGGCGAGGTCAGCTGGCGCCGGGGCAGGTCGGCGGTCCAGTCGTCGAAGCGGATCAGACCGCGTTCGCGGTCCGCCGCCGGACGCTCGATCGCGTGGCGCCGCAGCACGGCGCGCACGCGCGCGACGAGTTCGCGAACGCCGAACGGCTTGGCGAGATAATCGTCGGCGCCCAGCTCGAGGCCGACGATCCGGTCGGTCTCGGTCCCTTTGGCGGACAGGAAGATGATCGGAACGTCGCTCGTCCGCCGGACTTCGCGGCAGATGTCGATGCCCGACGTACCGGGCAGCATGATGTCGAGCAGCAACAGGTCGGCGGGCGCCGCCTTCAGCGCGTCCCACATCTGCGGCGCGGTGCCCGCGGTGCGGACGATATAACCATGTTCCTGCAGCGCGCGTGCGGTCAGGGTTCGGATCGGAGGATCATCCTCCACCATCAATATGTTCGGCGGTGTCATCGCTTCACCTGGGAGAGTGGCTTAATTCCTTGGCCCGGACCCGCCCGTCCGCGCCGTGTTGCGAAATGCAGCGACGCCTTGCCATGGAGACCAGGCGAAAGCGGTCCACAGAATGCTCGGCCCTGCGGATCCGCGCCTCTCTTACCGTGCCTCGCCGTTCAGGCAAGGGGGCGAATCGTTTCGCGGCATCCCGCGAATGGAACGGCGGTAATGAAAAAGGGCCCCGGCGCTCGGCCGGGGCCCCTGAAAACCGGCTCCTGCGGCCGGGCTTGCTATCCCTGCGCCGCGACGCTGGCGGTGCGGATCGTCGCGGGCAACTGGTTCGCCAGATCGTCGGGCAGGACGCCGACGACGACCGCGCGCGCATTCTGCCAGAAGGCCGAGAGCAGCAGCAGCGCCGATCCGATGACGAAGGCGGTCAGCGCGACGTTGAGCTCGACCGCGCCAAAGGTGCGGAACAACTGCGTCATCGCGAAGAGCACATAGGCGAGCGCCGATACGAGCAGCGCGCGGCGGTCGATCGCTAGCGCGATCAGCCCGAACAGAATATACACGCCGATCACCAGCACCGCGGCGCCGCTGCCGATATTGCCGCCATCGGTGACGCCGAGCAGATGAAAGATCGGATGCGCGATCATCGGCGCGGCGAGCAGGTGGAGCCAGAAGGCGACGTCGCTGCGCCGCGTCTGGCGCACCCGGTCGCTGCGATCCCACCACATGGCGAGCGTGAAGACGCCGAGCCCGGCGATGAGCACGAGCACCATCGGCAGCGTACCGTCGGGGCTGGGCATTCCGGTGATCGCGAGCACGAGCGCCACTGCGGTGGCGGCGAGCGCGGCGGTGCCGGCGGCGACGGTGATCGGCACCATGAACCGCTTCCAGTGCGCCCAGGTCGCCGCGGCGGTGATCAGCGCCATCGCGCCGATCAGGATCGCGCCAACGGTCTCGCTGGGGCTGTGCCCGAAAATAGCCTCGCCATGCCGAACGAGGACGCCGACCATCGTCGCGAAGACGCCACCCGAAAAGGCGAGCACGAGCACGATGCTGGGGAGCGCCATACGGCGTTTGCGGGTGAAATATTCGGCGAGCAACCACGCCGAGGCGGCGACGAAGGCGCCGCCGAGCGCGGTATGGATCGATGCGCCGATCCAGCCGACCGCGATGAGCAGGATGACCGCCGCGATGCTGACGAAAATATCGTTGAAGCCGGTGATGAGGCGGAATGATTCCTCGTCGGCACCGGGGGCGGCGCGCACTGATGCGATATGCGAGCGGAAAGCCTGCGCGGCCTCCGGCGTCAGTACTTTCGCATCGACCGCGGCTTGCAGGTCGGTTTCACTATACATCGGGGTCGTCCTTTTCGTCCGATCCCCTTGCCCCAAGGCGCTTTTAGCAGAGCTGTGTTAGTGTTGCAATACGATAAATCAGGCGAAGATATGCGCCGAGGTCAGCCGTTCCTGCTGCGCGCGCGTGGTCCGGTCGACCAGTTGATAGGCGAGCGGATAGAGCGCGAGGCTGATCGCCGATGAAAAAATTTCGAGTTCGAGCACGGTGCGGAATTCCTCCGCCGTATCGGCCTTCAGGCTGAGCCGGAATACATAGTTGGCTACGATCGATGTGACGATCCAGCACGTCCACCAGAAGGTAAGAAGGGCGTTGCCGCGATCGAGGTCGCCCGTTTCGTTCCCGTGGCTGGCATTCCAGATCTGACGCATCGCGCCGAAGGGTTTGAAGAGGTTGGCGATCGGCACGAAGTGCCAGCCGACGGCCCAGCCGGGCGTAAAGCGGAAACCCGGAACCGACGCCGCGTCGACATTGGCCGCAGCGCGATAGATCCACGTCCCGAAAACGACATAGGTAAGGATCAGGATCAGCCAGTTGGCGAGCAGAACCGCGGCGTAAAGACCCTCGGCATTGTCCAGGTCGGCATTGTCCAGGTTGATCAGTCCATGGAGTTCAGCGATTTCGCCGATCAGCATCGCGATCAGCGACAACAGGCCCGCTGCCAGCAGCGCCTTAACGATCTTCGCCCGTCGCGCCAAAAGGTCGATGCCTTCGGCCAGCCCCATTTCAGCCATGCCATCCCCCCGCATGGGACGCGCCGCCCCGGCGCCCCTCATGCGGGGGTGTATCAGGCTCAGCCCAGCGCCATCAATGCCTTCATGACATTCATCGACTGTTCGCTGCCCGATTGCGGGACGGTTTCGCCGTTACGGTCGATGATCTTCTCCCACGCGGCGGCGACGCCCTCGGGGGTGCGCTCGCCTTCGGGCAGCGCGACGCCCGGCGTCATCGTGACATAGGCGGCGTGGAACGCTCCCGCGCCCGCGCCAACGATCATGTTGGTCGGCGCATCTTCGCTGACGAGGTAGAGCGCGGCGGGGACGACATTTTCGGGCGTGAACTTCTCGAACAGTTCGGCGGGGAAGATGTCTTCGGTCATCCGCGTGCCCGCGACCGGGGCGATCGTGTTGCAGCGGATGTTGTACTTGGCGCCTTCGAGGTGGAGCGTCTTGGTCAGCCCCGCGAGCCCCAGCTTCGCCGCGCCATAATTGGCCTGCCCGAAATTGCCGTAGAGGCCGGTTGACGAGGCGGTCATCAGGATGCGGCCATAGGCCTGCTCGCGCATCAATTCCCAGCACGCCTTGGTGACGTTGGCGCTGCCGCTGACATGCACCTTCAGCACTAGGTCGAAATCGGCGGGCTCCATCTTGGCGAAGCTCTTGTCGCGCAGGATGCCGGCATTGTTGATGAGGACGTGGACGCCGCCCCATTCTTCCTTCGCGCGTGCGACCATTTCGACCATCTGCTCATATTCGGTGACGCTGCCGCCGTTGGACATGGCGGTGCCGCCGGCGGCGCGAATTTCCTCTACGACCTGCAGCGCGGCGTCCGAATGGCCGGTGCCGTCGCGCGATCCGCCGAGGTCGTTGACGACCACTTTCGCGCCGCGCCGCGCGAGTTCGAGCGCATAGGCGCGGCCAAGGCCGCCGCCGGCGCCGGTAACAATGGCAACGCGGCCGTCAAATTTGATCGTCATGATGGTCTCCCCGAAAGGCTGAAAAGTTGTCAAATAAAACGCGACGTCCTTAACCGTTCGTTCGGGGCAGGCAAGGGTGATGACAGTCGCGAAAAAACATCGATTGTCGCCGAATTGTCATTTCTGTGACGCCGGATTGTCATATACCAGCAATATTAGCGCCATCGGACAGTCACCTTTTCGCAATGGAGCTTCGTTCATGCGCCGTGCCCTAACCGCCGCTCTTTTGGCGACGTCGATCCTCAGCCTGCCGACCACGGCTCGGGCGCAGGCGATGAGCGCCGAGGAAGCGGCTGCGCTGCGCGCGGAGCTGGCGGCGTTGAAGGCGCAGGTCCAGACGCTCGAAGCGCGACTCGATGCGGCGACCGCCGAGCCGGCGCCCGCCCCGCTTCCCACGCCGACGCCGCCATCGGTCACCGCAAAACCCGCGACCGAGATCAGCTGGAAGGGGGCGCCCGAATTGAAAACCGCAGATGGCTGGAGTTTCAAGCCGCGCGGGCGCATGCAGTTCGACATGGCGGGCATCGACGCGCCCGCGGGCGTGCTGGGAACGCGTGGCGGTTTGACGAGCGAAATCCGCCGGGTGTTTCTGGGCGTGGATGGCAAGATTCCGGGCGGTTTTTCGTACCGCCTCGAAGCCGATTTCGCCGGCGGCTCGGCCGAACTGACCGACGTATATCTGACTTATGGCAAAGGGCCTTGGTCGGTCACGATGGGGCACGTCAGACATTTTACCTCGCTCGAAGATGTGACGAGCGATTTGTTCACCAGTTTTACAGAGCGTGCGGCCTTTGTGCCGGCCTTCGGTTTCGAACGCCGCGTCGGCGTGGGGGCCCAATATAAGGGAGAGCAGCTTCTCGCGCAGGCGGGCGTCTTCGGTGACGATGCCAACAGTCTTTTGGACGATAACAACAACAGCATCAGCGCCGACGGGCGCCTGGTGTGGATGCCCAAATTCGGCGAGACCCAGCTTCATCTGGGCGGGTCGGTCCATTTCCGCGATTTCAACGACCTGTCGTCGACCGCGCGCTATCGCGCTCGGCCCTTTGTCCACACGACCGACGTGCGTCTGGTCGATACCGGCGACATCAGCGCCACGGGCGAGAACGGCTATGGGCTGGAGGCTGCGATGATCTGGGGACCGTTCCATGCGTCGGGCGAAGCTTTCTGGCAGACGATGAAGCGCCCCGGCCTTGCCGACCCGACTTTCTTCGGCGGCTATGCGGAGGTCGGCATGTTGCTGACCCCCGGGGACAGCCGCAGTTACAAGGATGGATCGTTCGACCGGCTAAGGCCGTCGAAACCGATCACCGAAGGCGGGATCGGTGCGATCGAGATCAATGCGCGATACGATCACCTCGACCTCAACGACGGCGGCATCGTCGGCGGGCGCCAGCGCATCGCGCTGCTGGGGGTGATGTGGGCGCCGATCGACTATGTCCGGGTGATCGCCAACTATGGCCGGGTCATGATCGACGACGCCGCGATCGCCAGCGCAACGGGCGACCGCGACTATTCGGCCGATGTGTTTGGGTTGAGGACACAGCTCGACTTCTGACGATCGTTGGCTTTGGGGTGGTGAGCCGCCATTCCCAACATTCGTCATTCCCGCGAAAGCGGGAACCCAGAGCGTGCGTCGGCTGACCCCACCCTGGGTTCCCGCTTTCGCGGGAATGACGAGTTAATTGGTCGGTCTCAATCCTTCGTCATCCCGGACTTGATCCGGGATCCACTGCGGCGCTGAAGTGATGGACCCCGGGTCAAGCCCGGGGTGACGATAAATGGGACGCCCGCTCCGATCGTCAAACGCTCTTTCCGGCATCCAGCGCATAGCCCGCCGAGCGCACCGTCCGGATGATGTCGCTCGTCCCCGGCAGGTTGATCGCCTTGCGCAGCCGCCGGATATGAACATCAACCGTGCGCAGTTCGATGTCGCTGTCCTGGCCCCAGACGCTGTCGAGCAATTGTCCGCGCGAAAAGACGCGGCCCGGATGCTCCATGAAATGGCGGAGCAGGCGGAATTCGGTCGGCCCCATCGCGACGATCTGGCCCGCACGCACGACCTTGTGCGCGACCGAATCGAGCTCGATATCGGCGTAGCTCAGCATCTCGCCCGCGAGTGCGGGACGCAGGCGGCGCAGCACCGCCTGGACGCGGGCGACCAGTTCGCGCGGGCTGAACGGCTTGGTGACATAATCGTCGGCGCCGGTCTCGAGGCCGCGGATGCGGTCCTCTTCCTCGCCGCGCGCGGTAAGCATGATGATCGGGACGTTGGCCGACTTGGGGTTGCGGCGCAGGCGCCGGCAAACCTCGATGCCCGGCAGGCTCTCGATCATCCAGTCGAGCAAGACGATGTCGGGGACGCGTTCCTCAACGAGGATCAGCGCCTGTTCGCCGTCGGGGGTCTGGCGGACCGAGAAACCTTCGCGGGCGAAATGCCAGACGATGAGTTCGGCGATCGCCTCGTCATCCTCGATCAGCAGCAGATCGGGCTGCGGCATCAGCCTTCCTCCTGCTCCGCGGCGCCATCTTCGGGCTGTTCGCCGCGCTCGCGTTCCTCCATCCGCTCGCCGGTCACGACATAATGGACCATCTCGGCGATGTTGGTCGCATGGTCGCCCATGCGCTCGAGATTCTTGGCGACGAACAGCAGATGCGCGCTTTCCGAGATATATTTCGGGTTTTCCATCATGAAGGTGACGAGCGTGCGGAAGATGCTGTTGTAGAAATCGTCGACATTCTTGTCGCGCACGGTCACCCGCACCGCGAGTTCGGCGTCGCGTGCGGCGAAGCTGTCGAGCGCATCATGGATCAGTTCGGCGACGATCGACGACATCGACGTAAGCAGCGGGATCGCCTCGATCGAGCGCGTCTGGTCCATCAGCGCGACGCGCTTGGCGATATTCTTCGCGTAATCGCCGATGCGCTCGACGACCGAGACGATCTTCAGCGCCGCGATCATCTCGCGCAAATCGTCGGCCATCGGGGCTCTGAGCGCGATCGTCTGGACCGCGAGCTGTTCGACTTCGCTTTCGAGCGCGTCGATCTTCTTGTCGTCGCGCACGACCTGTGCCGCGAGGTCGAGGTCGCCCTTGCTCAGCGCGGTCATCGCCTGGAGCAGCGCCTGTTCGGCGCGGCCGCCCATCTCGCTGATCAGCCCGCGCAGGCGGTTGAGGTCCTCGTCGAAGGCTTTGACCGTATGATCGTTCGTTAATGCCATCGTGTTCGTCCTGTTGCGCTACGGATCAACCGTAGCGGCCGGTGATATAATCCTTGGTGCGTTCCTGCCGCGGGTTGGTGAAGATGTCGGTGGTCTTGCCGTATTCGACCAAAGTCCCGAGGTGGAAAAAGGCGGTGCGCTGCGACACGCGGGCCGCCTGCTGCATATTGTGGGTAACGATCACAATCGCATATTTGCCGCGCAGCTCGTGGATCAGTTCCTCGATCTTCGCGGTCGCGATCGGGTCGAGCGCCGAGCAGGGCTCGTCCATCAGGATCACCTCGGGGTCGACCGCGATCGCGCGCGCGATGCACAGGCGCTGCTGCTGGCCGCCCGACAATGCGGTGCCGCTTTCGCCGAGCCGGTCCTTGACCTCGTCCCACAGGCCCGCGCGCACCAGCGCGCGTTCGACGATGACGTCGAGGTCGGCCTTCGACGGGGCGAGGCCGTGGATGCGCGGACCATAACCGACATTGTCATAGATCGACTTGGGGAAGGGGTTCGGTTTCTGAAACACCATGCCGACGCGCGCGCGCAGCTGCACCACGTCCATCGACGGCGCATAGATATCCTCGCCGTCGAGCTCGATCTGCCCGGTGACGCGCGCGCTCGCAACGGTGTCGTTCATGCGGTTGAGCGAGCGCAGGAAGGTCGACTTGCCGCAGCCCGACGGACCGATGAAGGCGGTGACGAGGTCGGTGCCGACGTCGATCGACACATCGTTGATCGCCTGTTTCTCGCCATAGAAGACGTTGACGCCGTGCGCCTTCATCTTCGGGTCGGTAATGGTCAGGTCTTCTTGGGTCATATTCACCAGCGTTTTTCGAATTTGTTGCGAAGATAGATCGCAAAGGCGTTCATCGATAAGAGCACGATAAGCAGCACGATGATCGCGGCGGAGGTTTTCTCGACAAAGCCCCGGTCGACTTCGTCCGACCAGAGGAAGATCTGCATCGGCAGCACGGTCGAGGGCGAGCAGATGCCGCCCGGCACGTCGCCGATAAAGGCCCGCATGCCGACGAGCAGCAGCGGCGCGGTCTCGCCCAGCGCGCGCGCCATGCCGATGATCGTGCCGGTGAGGATGCCGGGCAGGGCGAGCGGCAGGACATGGTGGAACACCACCTGCACCGGGCTCGCGCCGACGCCCAGCGCCGCATCGCGGATCGACGGCGGAACCGACTTGATCGCGTTGCGGCTGGCGATCACGATCACCGGCATCGTCATCAGCGCCAAGGTCAAGCCGCCGACGAGCGGGCTCGCCTGACACAGGCCGAACCAGTTGATGAACACCGCGAGCGCGAGCAGGCCGAAGATGATCGAGGGCACCGCGGCGAGGTTGTTGATCGACACTTCGATGAGGTCGGTCCAGCGGTTCTTCGGCGCATATTCTTCCAGATACAGCGCTGCGAGCACCCCGGTCGGAAAGGCGATCAGGAAGGCGATGAAGATCGTCAGCACCGATCCCTTGAGCGCGCCCCAGATGCCCGCGACCGCGGGATCGGTGGCGTCGGCGTTCTTGAAGAAGGGCCAATGGATACCCGTCGACAGCTTGCCGTTCTTCTCCAGCGCATCGACCCGCGCGCCGAGCGCCCCGCGCGACCCCTCCTTGACCATGATGTCGACTTCGGACGCGGCGGGCAGTTCGAATAGCGTCTCGCCGTCGAGCAATTCGGGATCGGCTTTGATCGCGCTGCGCACTTCCTTCCACGCATTCTCGCTGATCAGCGCCGACCCGCCATCGCCCAGCGCCTCGTCGGCGGCGAAAGCGACGATGTCGGCCAGACCCGCATTCGCGATCACCTGATCGGCGTCGGCGTCCGACAGGCGCGCCTTGTCGATGGTCAGCGGCATCGCCTTGAAATCGATCGGCACCGCGACATGCGTATAGGTAAAGCCGCGCGCGCCGTTACCGACCATCACGAAGAGCAGGAAGGCGAGGAAGGCGCCCGACAGCAGCACTGCGCCCAGCCCGAACAGCTTGAAGCGGCGCTCGGCGGCATAGCGGCCCGCGATGCGTTTCTGCATCGCCGCGCCCTTCCAGTCGGTGGGAGAGGTCTCTCTATTCATAAGCTTCGCGATACTTTTTGACGATGCGCAGCGCGGCGATGTTGAGCAGCAGCGTCACGAGGAAGAGCACGAGCCCCAGCGCGAAGGCGGCGAGCGTCTTGGCGCTGTCGAACTCCTGATCGCCGGTCAGCAATTTCACGATCTGCGCCGTCACCGTCGTGACGCTGGCAAAGGGGTTGGCGGTCATGTTCGCCGACAGGCCCGCCGCCATCACCACGATCATCGTCTCGCCGATCGCGCGGCTGACCGCGAGCAATATGCCGCCCATCACGCCGGGCAGCGCGGCGGGGATCAGCACCTGACGGATCGTCTCGTTCGGCGTCGCGCCGAGCGCGAGCGACCCGTCGCGCATCGCCTGCGGCACCGCGTTGATGCTGTCGTCGGCCATCGACGAGACGAAGGGGATGATCATCACCCCCATCACGATCCCCGCGGCGAGCGCGCTTTCGGTGCTCGCGTTCGGAATGCCGAGCATCACCGCGAATTCGCGCAGCGCCGGCGCCACCGTCAGCGCCGCGAAATAGCCGTAGACGACGGTCGGCACGCCCGCGAGTATCTCGAGACAGGGCTTCACCCATTTGCGCACCGTCGGCGCGGCATATTGGGTGAGATAGACCGCGGTCATCATCCCGATCGGAATGGCGACGATCATCGCGATGATCGCGCCGATCAGCACCGTGCCCCAGAAGAGCGGGATGCCGCCGAAGGTGTCGGGCTGCGGGGCCCCGCTCGTCGGCGCCCAGGTCGTGCCGAACAGCAGTTCGGCGGGCGAGACGAGACGGAAGAAGCGGATCGATTCGAAGAGCAGCGACAGCACGATGCCGAAGGTCGTCAGGATCGCGACGAGCGACGCGAGCAGCAACAGCATCATCACGATCTTCTCGACCCGGCTTCGCGCGCGGAAATCGGGACGGATGCGCGTGAAGGCGTAGAGCCCGCCCGCCAGCGCCAGCGCCAGCATCGCCGCGATGCCGATCCACGCATATTGGTGGCTCGCATCGGCGTAGGGCTTCACCAGCGGCGCCGCGGCGGGCAGCCGCACCTCGGCCTGCTTGCCCTGCGCGACGCTGCGGGCATCGGACAATATCGCGCCGCGCTCGAACCCGAATTCGGGCAGGCTCTCGGCCGCTTCGGTCGTCAGCACCTGATTGGTGATCAGCGCGGGGGAGACCGACGACCAGACCGCGAGAAACAACGCCGCGGGCGCGAACAGCCACAGCGCGACATACCAGCCATGATATTGCGGCCGCGAATGGAGCTTCGCTCCCGCACGGCCGGCGAGCAGGTTCGACCGCGCCCGGCCGGCGAGCCAGCCGATCAGCGCAAGGCCTGCGATCAAAAGCAAAAGGGCGGCGGCGTTGAAGGTCACGTGTTTCTCTTAACCTGCCCCAAATTCCGTTCGCCCTGAGCTTGTCGAAGGGCCGTTCTTGTCTTCAACCGAAGAGGAAAGAAGGACGGTGCTTCGACAAGCTCAGCACGAACGGGGAAGGGAAGTCCATCGTCAAAAAAACGGCGGCCGGACCGGACGAACCCGCCCGGCCACCAGCGGGAGGTAAGCTACTTCAGCTCGGCGCCATCCAGCGCAGTCATATTCTTGCCGTTCGCCGCCGCGGTGTCGGCGATCGCCTTCGGCGACACGATCAATCCCTTGGCGTTTAGATAACCGCCGTCGGCCGCGCCCTTCAGGAACTCGGCGACATATTCGGCCAGCCCCGGAACGACGCCGACATGCGCCTTCTTGATATAGATGAACAGCGGGCGCGATCCGGGATAGCTGCCGTCGGCGATCGCCGCATAAGTCGGCGCGACGCCCTGCACCGGCACCGCCTTGATCTTGTCCTTGTTCGCATCGAGATAGGAAAAGCCGAAGATGCCGAGGCTCGTCGGGTTCTTGTCGAGCTTCGAGATGATGAGGTTATCATTCTCGCCCTGCTCGACATAATAGGGCGAACCGCGCAGCGTCGTGCACACCGCCTCATGCTTGTCCTTGTCGCTGTCCTTCAGCGCCTTCATTTGCGGGTTGGCGTCGCAGCCGGTGCCGAGGATCAGCTCCTTGAACGCGTCATAAGTGCCGCTCGTCGACGGCGGGCCGAATACCGAGATCGCGACCGCGGGCAGCGCGGGGTTCACGTCCTTCCACGTCTTCGCGGTGTTCGGCTTGCCATAGGGGTTCGCCGCGAGCGCCTTATAGACGTCCTCTTCGGTCAGCTCGAAGCCCGGACCGCGCGCCGCTTCGCCCAGCGCGATGCCGTCGATGCCGATCTGGACTTCGACGATCTCCTTCACGCCGTTCGCGGCGCAGCTGTCATATTCCTTCTTCTTGATGCGGCGCGACGCGTTCGCGATGTCGGGCGTGTCGCCGCCGACGCCGGCGCAGAAACGTTCGAAGCCGCCGCCGGTGCCCGTGCTGTCGATCTTCGGCGTCTTGTTGCCCGTCGCTTCGGCGAACTTTTCGCCGACCGCGGTGGCAAAGGGATAGACGGTCGAGGACCCCACCGCGCTGATATAATCGCGCGCGCCACCACCCGAAGACGCCTGATCCTGACACGCGGAAAGCGCCAGCGCGCACGTCGCGGCGCCGACGGTGAGGGCGAATTTCTGCAGCATCGAATAATCCTGTCGAGGGTCGTTACCGAACCAAGCCGCCACCCCCGCGGCGACTCGCTG
>CBINGC010000043.1:0-30623 GCA_966250105.1 uncultured Sphingopyxis sp.
TTTATGCTCTACTTCGACGGACGACGCGGGCTGCGCTGGCCGTAGGGTTTGGGCTTGTAGCGGTCGTTGCCACCCGGGCCGCCGGGGCCACGCGGTCCGCGCGGGCCCGAACGATCGCCAAAACCGCGGTCGCCGCCGGGCGCCCGGCCGAGCGTGTTGCGCGGGCCCTTGTCGCGCGGGCCCCCATGGCCACCTTTGTCGCGGCGCGGCGGATAGGTCGGGCCGTCGGGTGCGGGAGTGATCGACACCCCGCTGTCGTCCTCGCCGTCCTGGTTTGCGGTCCGCACCACCGCCTCGGCGAAGCGGTCGGCGATCGCGCGGGGAATGTTGAACATCGTTTCCTTGGGACCGATGCGGATCGCGCCGATCTCGTTCTTGCTGACATGGCCGCGGCGGCAGAGCAAAGGCAGTATCCAGCGCGGATCGGCATTCTGGTGGCGACCGATGTTGAGGCGGAACCAGACGCTGTCCTCGAAGCCGTCGCGGCGGTCGCCGCCGCCGCGTTCGGGGCGCTCGAAGCGTTCGGCACGGTCGCCGCGTTCAGGGCGGTCGCGGCCACGCGGGCCGTTGTCGATGAGGTCTTCGGGCGGCGGCATCAGCGCGCGGTGCGCCTGAACGAGCGATGCGGCGATATCCTCGGGCGTGCGTTCAGCCATGAGGCGCTGCGCGAGTTCGATATCTTCGGCTTCATGCTCGACCGGCGTCAGCAATTTCTCCATGAGCCGTTCCTGATCGCGCGCCCGCACGTCGGCGGCGGTCGGCGCGTCCATCCATTCGGCGTTGATCCGCGCGCCGCGCAACATGCCGTCGACGCGGCGCCGGCGCGGATAGGGGACGATGATGACCGCGGTGCCCTTTTTGCCCGCGCGTCCGGTGCGGCCCGAACGGTGTTGGAGCGCCTCGGCATCGCGAGGAATTTCGACATGGATGACGAGGCTGAGCGTCGGCAGGTCGATGCCGCGCGCGGCGACGTCGGTCGCGACGCAGACCTTTGCGCGTCGGTCGCGCAGCGCCTGCAGCGCCTGGTTGCGCTCGTTCTGGCTATGCTCGCCCGAGAGGGCGACGGCGGAGAAACCGCGCTCGACGAGGCTGGCGTGGAGGCGGCGGACATTGTCGCGCGTCGCGCAGAACAGCATCGCGGTCTCGGCGTCGTGTAGGCGGAGCAGGTTGACGACCGCGCCCTCGATGTCGGCGGGCGCGACGGTGACGGCCTGATAGGCGATGTCGCCATGGCCGCGGTCTTCGCCGACGGTCGAGATGCGCAGCGCGTCCTGCTGGTAACGCTTGGCGAGCTGGACGATCGGCTTTGGGAGCGTCGCCGAGAACAGCAAGGTGCGGCGCGTTTCGGGGGTGCCGTCGAGGATTTCCTCGAGGTCGTCGCGAAAGCCCATGTCGAGCATTTCATCGGCCTCATCGAGGACCGCGACGCGGAGCGCCGTGAGGTCGAGCGCGCCGCGTTCGAGGTGATCGCGCAGGCGCCCCGGCGTGCCGACGACGATCTGCACGCCCTGACCGAGCGCGCGGCGTTCCTTGCTGGCATCCATGCCGCCGACGCAGGTCGCGATGCGCGCGCCGGCCTTGCCGTAGAGCCAGGAGAGCTCGCGGCTGACCTGAAGCGCGAGTTCGCGCGTCGGCGCTACAATCAGCGCGAGCGGCGATGTCGCGAAGGGCAGGCGGCCGTCCTCAATCAGCTCGTCGGCCATCGCAAGGCCGAAGGCGACGGTCTTGCCCGAGCCGGTCTGCGCCGAGACGAGCAGGTCGCGGCCCTTGGCCTCGGCCTCGGTCACATGCGTCTGCACGGGGGTGAGCGCTTCATAGCCGCGCGCGGTAAGGGCGTCCGAAAGGACGGGAGAAAGATTTTCGAAAGGCATTTTGTTCTTCTTATCCTGAACGGCAAAGGCGCCGTAGTTTCACTCTTCGCCGCCCGGGATTCGGCCCGGGTCTATCGCCTGAGTCCGAAACAATTGGGTCGTGGATGCCGAAACAAGTTCGGCATGACGATGAATTATATGGGTTTTTTCCTAAAGGGCTTGACCCGCCGCGTATCCGCTGGCCCAGGCCCATTGAAAATTATAGCCGCCCAGCCACCCGGTGACGTCCACGGCTTCGCCGACCGCATACAGGCCGGGGACGCTTTTGGCCATCATTGTTTGCGACGACAGATTTGCGGTCGAAATTCCCCCGACGGTGACCTCGGCCTTGGCGAAACCTTCGGTGCCATTGGGGTGGAAGGGCCAGCGTTTCAGCCGTGTTTCGGCCTCGGCGAGCTTGCGATCGCTCTGCGCGCCGAGTTCGCCCGCCAGTGCGAGGCGTTCGGCAAGCGTCTGGGCGAGGCGGTCGGGGAGGGCGAGAACCGAGGCGAGCGTCGCGCGCGGGCGCGCGCGCTTGGCTTCGAGCAGCCAGTCCGGCGCGGCATCGGGGAGGAAGTCGATCGTCACCGGCTCGCCGTGGCGCCAATAGCTGCTCACCTGGAGGATCGCGGGGCCGGACAGGCCCTTGTGCGTGAAGAGCGCGGCTTCGCGGAAGGCGGCCTTGCCCGCACGCGCTTCGACCGGGGTCGCGACCCCCGACAGGTCGCGGAACAGCACATCGTCGCCGCCGAGCGTCAGCGGGACGAGCGCGGGGCGCGGCTCGGCGACCTTGAGCCCGAATTGGCGCGCGAGGTCGTAGGCGAAGCCGCTCGCGCCCATCTTGGGGATCGACGGGCCCCCGGTCGCGATGACGAGATTGGGGGCAGTGAAGTTCTGGTCGCCGAAGGTGACGCGGAAGATTGCGTCCGCGTGGCTCACCTCGCGCACCGGCTGGCCGCAGCGCACATCGACGCCGCCCTTCGCGCATTCTTCGAGCAGCATCGCGACCACCTGTTTCGCCGATCCGTCGCAGAAAAGCTGGCCGAGCGTCTTTTCATGATAGGCGATGCCGTAGCGGTCGACGAGGGCGATGAAATCGGCAGGCGTATAGCGCGCGAGCGCCGATTTGGCGAAATGCGGGTTTGCCGAAATATAGCGGTCGGGTGCGGTATATATGTTGGTGAAATTGCACCGCCCGCCGCCCGAGATCAGGATCTTCTTGCCCACCTGATCGGCATGGTCGAGCAGCAGGACGCGGCGCCCCCTTTGCCCCGCGACCGCGGCGCACATCAGCCCGGCCGCGCCGGCGCCCAGCACGATGGCGTCATAGTTGGCGGCGGTCATGGAGCTAACGCGCGCTTTTAGTTTCTTGCGTCATCCCGGCCTTCGCCGGGATGACGGACAGAGGAGTGCGAGGCATTTCGGATGCCCATGCTCAGCGCAGCTTCGCGATCGACAGCCCGTCGGCCTTGGCGCGGACTTTCACCGATTCCTCGCTGCGCGTCAGCGCCTTGGCGATGGCCTTCAGCGCCATGCCCTTTTTGGCGAGCGTGTGGAGCTTGTCGATTTCCGCCGCGGTCCAGGGCTGTTTATGGCGTTCGAACTTGTCCTTCATGCCATGACCTCCGGATCGGCGGCGGCGGCAAGGATCTCGATCGCATCCTCGCGCCCCTGAAATGCGACCATGTCACCAGCCTCGGCGCCCATCAAGGCGCGGCCGAGCGGCGCGGTAAAGGCGATACGGCCCGCGGCGGGGTCGGCCTCGTCATGGCCGACGATCGTGACGGCGCGCTCGGTGCCGTTCAGCGCATAGCGGACACGGCTGCCGATTCCGGCGACATCGCCCGAGACCGGCGCCTGCACGGCGGCGGTCGCCTGGCGTGTATGGAAATAGCGCAGCCGGCGTTGCAATTTCTTGCGCGCTTCGTCGTCGGCCTCGGCGGCAATTGCCAGTTCGAGGCGCACGACCTCCTCGCCGAGCAGGCGGAGGCCGCGCGGGGTGACGAGGTTCGGCCCGAGCGGAATCGGGAGCTCATACTCGGGCTCTTTATGTTCGTCGTCGCTCTCGCGGCGAAAGGCTACGCTCATCGTCTCTTTCCTGAAGGATGCGCGCCTCTGCGCCACGAAGGTGGCGACAAGATGGCGGCTCGTGCTGGACAGGCCGCGCATTCGTGTGTTACGGCGATAACACACAGAGGAGATTTATGATGCGGAACTGGACGATGGCGGCGCTGCCGCTGGCTCTTGCGATGACGGTCACGGCGTGCAGCGCCGAAGTGACGAGCGACGGCAAGGACGGAAGGCGCACCGTCGACGCCGGGCCGGTGACGACGCAGAACTTCGACCTCACGGGCTTCACCGGCGTCAAGGTCGCGGGCCCCGACGACGTCACCATTCGCCGCGGCGAGGCTTTTTCGATCACCGCCAAGGGACCGAAAGCCGTGCTCGATGAGCTGGAGATCAAGCTCGACGGCGACATGCTGTCGATAGGGCGCAAGAATTCGGGTTTCAGCTTCAGCGGTAGCGACGGGGATGTCGATATCGCGATCACCATGCCGGCCCTCCGCGCAATGCGGCTGACCGGATCGGGCGAGATCGATGCCGATGCGGTGGATGGCGACGCGGTCGAGGCGATCGTCACCGGTTCGGGCGACCTCAAGGTAGCGACGCTCAATGGCAAGAGCGCGAAGCTCGGCGTGTCGGGTTCGGGCGATATCGAGATCGGCGGCGGCACGATCGGGTCGGGCAATTTCGACGTGACCGGATCGGGCAGCATCGCGGCGGGCGGGCTCGCCGCGACGACGCTCGACGTGTCGATCACCGGATCGGGCGACGTCGATGCGAAAGCGAGCGGCAGCGCCGACATCTCGATCCTGGGCTCGGGCGACGCGACGATCGGCGGCGGCGGCAAATGTTCGACGCGCGCAATGGGATCGGGCACCGCGAACTGCAACTGATGCCGGCTGGCGGTGGCGGCGGCGCAACGCTAAGACGGCGGGCATGACCCACACCTTGCGACGCGCCGCGCGCGCGACCTCCGTCCTCGCCGCCCTGCTTCTGGCCGCCGGCCCGGCGTCGGCGGCCGAGAAACACTTCGGCCTCACCAGCTTCGAGACGATCGAGGTCAATGCCGACGTCGCGGTCGAGGTGGTGACGCGCGCGCCGGTGAGCGCGGTGGCGACGGGGCCGCAGGATGCGCTCGACCGACTGAGCCTCGAAAGCCGCGACGGCCGGTTGGTGATCAGCCAGCGCCAGCTCGCGGGCGATGAAAAACGGCGGCGGCCGCACGGGCCGGTGACGGTCCGCGTCAACGCCGCCAATCTGAACAGCGCGACGCTCGCCGGTGCGGGGTCGCTTCAGATCGACAAGCTGAAGGGGCAGCGCGCGATGGTCGGGCTGCGCGGTCCCGGACGATTGACCGTCGGCGCGATCGCGGCCGACCGGCTGCAGGTGGCGATGATCGGCAACGGCACGATGACGCTCGGCGGCGCCGCGAAGACCGCGCGGATGACCTTATCGGGCGCGGGAGCGGTCGATGCCGGTGCGCTGGCGGTCGGCGAACTGATCAGCGACAGCGAAGGCGCGGGCGACCATATGCTGCGCGCGGTCAAGAGCGCGGCGGTCACCTCGCGCGGGATCGGCAAAGTCGTGGTGCTCGGGCGGCCGGTGTGCACGGTGCGCAATGTCGGCAGCGGATCGGTGACCTGCGGGGCGGGGAAGTAGGTTTCGGACGGCTTTCGACCGGAAGCTGTTGTCTTTTTCTTCGTCACCCCGGACTTGATCCGGGGTCCCGCTTGATGCCGAAGACCGGTCGACGCCTCAAAAAGCGGGATCCCGGGTCAAGCCCGGGATGACGGAAGTGGAGGAGAGCCAGGTCCGCTTCCCACCCCACGCCGTCGAACCTCAATGCCCCGCCGCGCCCAGCCCATCGATCTTTTTCGACTGGCGCACGATCAATCCCGGGAACCAGCGCGCGATGCGCGACAGGCGTCTGGCCATCTTGCCGACGGGCATATGCACGCGCGTCCCGTGCACCGCGTCCCACGCGGCGCGCGCGACATCCTCGACAGGCGAAATCTCGAACCCGCTCGCCGACAGGCGGGTGCGCGCGGGTTCGTTGCTGTCGGCGCTGACCTGATCGAGCAGCGGGGTGTCGATGAAGCCGGGCATCAGCGAGCGCACCTTGATGTCATGCTTGGCGAATTCGATCTCGAGCGCCTCGGTCAGCCCGCGCACCGCGAACTTCGTCGCCGAATAGATCGCCAGGCCCGCCACGCCATAGAAACCCGACGCCGATCCGGTGTTGAGGATCGCCGATCCCGGCGTCGCGCGGAGCAGCGGCAGCGCCATATAGATGCCGTTGACGACGCCGCCGAAATTGATCGCGATCAGCCGGTCGGCCTCCTCGGGTGCCATATCCATATATTGCCCGCCCGACCCAATGCCGGCGTTGTTGAAAAGCACATCGAGGCGGCCGCCGCTCGCCTTGGCGAAATCGTCGAGCGCGGCCTTCCACTGGTCGCGGTCGCGCACGTCCATCATATGGCGCGAGGAGGCGCCTTCGGGGAGCAGCGCGGCGGTTTCGTCGATCCCGGCGCGGTTGACGTCGGCGATGCCGACGAACCAGCCCTGCCCGGCGAAATGGCGCGCGACCGCGCGGCCGATGCCGGATCCGCCCCCGGTAATGAAAATCGCCTTCCGTGCCATTCGCTCCCTCCTTACATCGATGTCAATGAGACATGATGCGAAGTCGGCGCCGCGGTCAAGCGGCAATCGCGGCTTGGCAAGATCATCCGGCGCTGGCTAAGAGATACGGGATGACCCGCGGCCTTCGCTTGATCCTCCTGTCGCTGCTGATGCTGTGCGCGGGCCTCACCGCCCCCGCGCGCGCCGAAGTGGTCGTGAGCTTCTACAGCCATGACTTCGGTGATCGCTTTCCGCACGCCTTCATCGTGATGAAGGGGACGCTCGAAGCGACGGGGGAGATGGTCGACGCCAATTACGGCTTTACCGCGACATCGGTCAGCCCCGCGATCCTCTTCGGATCGGTGAAGGGCAAGGTCGAATCGTCGAAGGCGGACTATATCGAAAAGAGCGACCGTCAGTTCGACGTGACGGTCGACGACGCGACCTATGGGCGGATCTTGGCGAAGGTCGCCGAATGGCGCGACCGCGAACAGCCGAGTTACAGCTTGAACAAGCGCAACTGCGTTCATTTCGTGATGGAATTGGCCGAAGTCGTCGGGTTGAAGGTCAATCGCAAAAGCAAATTGTTCAAAAAGCCCAAAAGCTTTCTGATCGAAGTGAAGGGGCTGAATCCCGAAGTGGATTGATGGCCGCGTCCGACCGTCTGTGACCCCTCAATTTTTGATTCGGTGGCTTCCCATCCCAAAGCCGACCTGCGCCCATGCTCAATGCCAGGGCGACGTCCGCACGCCCCAATAGACGATATAGAGCAGCCCTGCCCACAACAGCAGGATGAACGCCATGCCGGCGCGGCTCGACGGGCGCTCGCTTGCGGCTTCGGCGGCGGCGTGGAGTTCGGTCCAGAGCGGTGCAGGGATCAAGCGCCGGACCGCGAGCAGGCCCAGCGGGACGATGACGAGGTCGTCGAGCCAGCCGAGCACCGGAATGAAATCGGGGATCAGGTCGATCGGCGACAGCGCATAGGCGGCGACCGCGACTGCGAGGATGCGCGCGAACCAGGGCACGCGCGGGTCGCGCGCGGCGAGCCACGCTGCGTGCCCCTCGACCGCGAGCCGATGGCCGAAATCGCCGATGCGTTCGGAAAGGGATTTGCCGGTCATACCGATCTACACTAGCCTTCCTGCATGGCTATCCAACTGAAAAGCGCGCGCGTCGAACGCTGGGCCGTCGCGGGCGAGTTCGTCATCAGCCGTGGGGCCAAGACGCATGTCGACGTCGTCGTCGCCGAAATCGAGAGTGGCGGCGCGGTGGGGCGCGGCGAAGGCACTCCCATCTATTATCTTGGCGAGGATGCGGCCGGGTGCCGCGACCAGATATTGCTCGCCGCGCCGCATATCGCGGAAATGGAGGCCGCCGATGCGCGCGCCGCGGTGCAGTTGTTGATGGCGCCGGGTGCGGCGCGCAATGCGCTCGACTGCGCGCTGTGGGACCTCGAAGCGCGGCAACGCGGCCTCCGGCTCTGGCAGCTTGCGGGCTGCGACGGGGCACCGACCGCGCGGGCCACGGCCTATACGATCTCGCTCGGCACGCCGGGCGCGATGGCCGAGAAGGCGGCCACGGCCGCCGCCGACGGCTATCGACTACTCAAGATCAAGCTCACCGGCGAGGGCGACCGCCTGCGCGTCGCGGGAGTGCGCAAGGGCGCGCCCGAGGCGCGGCTGATCGTCGATGCGAACGAAAGCTGGGGCGAGATCGATATTTTGAGCGAGGCAGAGGCGCTCGCCGACATGGGGGTCGAGATGATCGAGCAGCCGGTGCCGGTGGGCGCCGATGCGCTGCTCGATCCGATTTATGCGCCGCTGCCCTTTATCGCCGACGAAAGCTGCCAGACCGCCGCCGATGTGGCGCGGATCGGGCCCTTCTACGACGGGGTGAACATCAAGCTCGATAAGGCTGGCGGGCTGACCGAGGCGCTGCGCATCGCCGACGCCGCCGACGCGGCGGGCCTGTCGATCATGGTCGGGTGCATGCTGGCGACCAGCCTTGCGATCGCGCCGGCGTTCGTGCTTGCGCAGCGCGCGCGCTGGGTCGACCTCGACGGTCCCGCCCTGCTTGAGCGCGACCGCGAGGGCGGGTTCGAATTTCGCGACGGGCGGATCGGGCCGCCGATCGGTTAGAACCCGGGGGCGATTAGATGGAACCCCGCCTTTGCGGGGGCACGCAGTTCAATGTCGATGCGTTTTACAGCGTAACGGTGGCGTGTTCGCCCAGTTCGCCTTCCTTCATCGTCATGCCCGTCGCGAGCTTGAACATGCCCTTGACGCTGGGATCGGCGGTCCAGATTTCGGCGTCGTCGAGGTCGAAACGCAGGAGGACGAGCTTGGGATCGTCCTTGCCGCCCGGATACCAGGCCGCGATGCTGTTGTTCCACAATTTGTCGAGCACCGCGCGGTTGTTCTCGTGGACCAGCGTTCCCGAAATGCAGGCGAACAGGTCATGATCCTTGGCGGCGAATTGCGCCATCGCGGGACCGCCCGCCGCGAGGCGATTGTCGGTCGCGGTGAAGAACCAGAAGGCGCCGTTGGCGTCCTTGTCGAGCTGTGCGTTCATCGGGATATGATGTTCGCGCTCGCCGGTCGCGCCGACCATCAGATAGGGACTGTCGGCGAGGGCTTTCCAGAATTGCTGCTTGATATCTTCGCTCATGGGGACGGCTCCTTTCGTTCCCCCTCATGCCAGATCAACGCCGCAGGTGGGCGGTCGTTGCCCGGCTCAACGCGGCCGCGGCTCCGCATAGCTGACGACTTCATATTCGATGCCGTCGGGGTCGAAGAAATAGAATCGGCGACCGGGCTCGTAATCGCCGTGGTTGAAGGGAGCGAGGCCGACCGCCCTCACGCGCATTTCGATCGTGTCGAGATCGTCGACCTGCACGCCGACATGGTTGAGCGGTTCGCCCTTGGGATAGCGTGCTTCCGCATGCTGGCCGTCGGGGCCGGTATAGAGCGCGATATAGGCGGCGTCACTGCCGAGATGGATCGTGCGTCCGCCATCGCGCGCGGGGCCGCGCCAACGTTCGTGCCAGCCGAATATCGCCGACAGGATACCGGCGGTGCGATCGGGATCGCTGACGGTCAGATTCACATGTTCGATGAAGGGGTGCGTCACGTAAGGCTCCTGATTCGGGTTGACGCAGCGGCTTATAAAAGCTCAAGTGAGGTTTAGATCAAGCGAAAAGCGAGGAATGCGGATCATGCACCGGACCGACCTGATCGCCATCGGCGAACTCGCCGCGCGCACCGGCGTGGCGGTATCGGCGATCCGTTTTTACGAGGCCAGGGGGCTGATCGAGGCGTTGCGGACGGGCGGCGGTCAGCGCCGCTTCCTGCGCGCCGACATCCGCCGCGTCTCGTTCATCCTCATCGCGCAGCAGATGGGATTGAGTCTTGAGGAGATCGGCGACGAGCTGGCGCGATTGCCCGCGGGGCGGACGCCGAACGGCGCCGACTGGACGCGGATCAGCACCGGGCTGCGCGTGCGGATCGACGCGCAGCTCGCCGCGCTCATGCGCACCCGCGAACTTCTCGACCAGTGTATCGGCTGCGGCTGCCTGTCCTTGAAGAAGTGCGGGCTCTACAACCGCGAGGACAAGGCGGCGCAGCGCGGGGCCGGGCCGCGCTATGTGATTGGCGACCGGTCGGGAGAGATTGCCGAGATCGATTGACGGCGGCAACGGGCTCGACATTCGCGAAACAATGTGATGTTATACAAGATCATAATCTTGGCACCGGCATCGCATGTGGAGAGCCAATATGAAGACCGCATTTTACCCGATTCTGCTTGCTGTCGCCGCGGTGCAGGGCGCGCCGGCCCTTGCGGAGGCACCGGCCGCTTCGCCGCTACTTGGCAGCTGGATGGTCGACACGGCCAAGCTGACGACGCCGCCCGCCGAACGCCCACAGAGCGTGACGATCACCTATAGCGATGCCGGCGCCGGCAAGTGGCGGACCAAGGTCGAGGTCGTCCTGCCCGACGGCAAGGCGGTGCAGGCGATCTCGACCTATGTCCCCGACGGCACCGCCACACCGGTCGAGGGCAATCTGGAAGCCGACATGGCGGCCACGCGGCTGCCCGAGGCGAATGTGATGGTGACGGCGCTCGCGCGCGGCGGAAATCCCGCGTCGATGCGGACTTACACGGTGGCTCCCGACGGCAAGACGATGACCGAAACGGTCGTCTATTTCACGGCCGAGGGCGTGCCCGCGATGCGGACGAATTACTTCAATCGGGTGCGCTGAGGCGGGTATCGATCAAAATCAGCGCTCAGACGGCGGTCAGCCGTTCAATCTCCGGCGCGCCCGCAAGGCACGGCCCCAGTTTGGCGCCGAGGGTGCGGAAATGGTCCGACGCGCGATGCGCTTCCACCGCAGCCTCGTCGTCATAGCATTCCATGACCTTGTAAACGCCCGCCTCTGCGGTTCGGAACAGCTTGTAATAGCTGTTGCCGGGTTCGTTCGCGCGGACGGCGGCGGCGAGTTCGGCGAAGACGCCTTCAAAGGCCTCTTCCTTGCCGGGCTGGACGCGCAGCGTCGCGATGATACCGATTGCGCTCATGGCCAATCCTCCTCTTGCAAGCGACCGGGCCGGCGGTGGTGGCCGGCCCGGGATATTCGTCAGAAGACTTCGAACAGGCCCGCTGCGCCCTGGCCGCCACCGATGCACATGGTGACGACGGCATATTTGACGCCGCGGCGCTTGCCTTCGATCAGCGCGTGGCCGACGCAGCGCGCACCGGTCATGCCGAACGGGTGGCCGATCGAGATCGAGCCGCCGTTGACGTTGAGCAGCTCGTTCGGGATGCCGAGCTTGTCGCGGCAATAAAGGACCTGCACGGCAAAGGCTTCGTTGAGTTCCCAAAGGCCGATGTCGTCCATCTTGAGTTCGAAGCGTTCGAGCAGCTTGGGAATCGCGAAGACGGGGCCGATGCCCATTTCGTCGGGCTCGGTGCCCGCGACCGCCATGCCGACATAGCGGCCGAGCGGGGTCAGGCCGCGCTTCTCGGCAACCTTGGCTTCCATCACTACGCAGGCCGATGCGCCGTCGGCGAGCTGGCTGGCGTTACCTGCAGTGATCGTGTGGCCTTCGCCCATCACCGGCTTCAGGCTCGAAAGCCCTTCGAGCGTCGTGTCTGCGCGGTTGCACTCGTCCTTGTCGGCGACGACGTCCTTGAAGCTGACTTCCTTGGTTTCCTTGTTCACGACCGCCATGGTCGCATTGCACGCGACGATCTCGTCGGCGAACTTGCCCGCGGCCTGCGCCGCGGCGGTGCGCTGCTGCGACTGGAGGGAATATTCGTCCTGCGCTTCGCGGCTGATGTTGTAGCGCTTCGCGACGACCTCGGCGGTGCCGATCATCGGCATATAGGTGTCCTTGTGCATCGCGATCAGCTCGGCGTCGGTTTCGATGAACACCTTGCCGCTGCCGCTGACTTTCGAGATGCTCTCGATGCCGCCGGCGACCGCGATATCCTGACGGTCGACGATGATCTGCTTCGCGGCGGTCGCGATCGTCATCAGGCCCGACGAGCATTGGCGGTCGATCGACATGCCGGGGACGGTGACGGGCAGACCTGCGCGTAGCGCGATCAGGCGCGCGACATTCATCGTCTGCGAGCCCTGCTGCATCGCGGCGCCGAACAGCACGTCGTCGATCTCGCCGCCCTCCAGGCCGGCGCGCTCGACCGCCGCGCGGACCGCATGGGCGCCCAGCGTCGGGGCGAGCGTATTGTTGAACGAGCCGCGCGCCGCCTTGGTCAGCGGGGTGCGGGCGGTGGAGACGATAACGGCGTCACGCATATTGATGTTCCTCTTCGAAGAGTTGGCAGAATCTTTGCCGGGGAGGGCTCAAACGAAAAACTGGCTGATCCATTCGGCGATCAGGGCGGGCTTTTCCTCGCCTTCGATCTCGATCGTCACTTCATTGGTCTGTTGCCACTGGCCGGGGCGCTTTTCTTCGAGCTCGAGCAGCTTCACATGGCTCCGCACGCGCTTGCCCGATCGGACCGGGGCGAGGAAGCGGACCTTGTTGCCGCCATAGTTGACGCCCATCTTGACGCCTTCGATCTTCGGCCCATCGGTGCGCGCGCCGAGCATCGGGATCAGCGACAGCGTCAAAAAGCCGTGCGCGATCGTGCCGCCGAAGGGCGTGAGCTTGGCCTTTTCCTCGTCGATGTGGATGAACTGGTGATCGCCCGTCGCGTCGGCGAATTTGTTGATCATGTCCTGATCGACGAGCACCCATTCGGACGTGCCCAGATGCTCACCGACCTTGGCTTGCAGGTCCTGCGGTGCGATGGTGGCCATATCTCATCCCCTCGAATTGCTGGTTCGGGGCGCGTTCTAGGCCTCTCTTGCCGCGTTGCACAAGGGCCAAGGGCTTTGGCTACGGCGCCGTAGCGTCAGCCTTTGGAGGCTTGGGCGTCTTCATCGTCACGGTTTCGGCATAGGGCAGAATCATCGTGCCGTCGGGCGCGGCGGTGAAAGTTGTCTGGGTCGGATAGGCGAATTCATAACCCGCGTTCGACAAAGCTTCGAACAGGCGGATCGCGACGTCGGTGCGCGCCGCGGTGACGACGTCATAATCGTCGCTGAACACGTCGAAGAGCAGCTCGAAATCGAGGCTCGATGGGCCGAAGGTAACGAAGCTCGAACGGATGAACTCCTGCCCCGCCGCCTTGACCTGCTCCTCGAGCAACGCCGGCAGGTCGCGCAGCATCGCGGGCGTCGTCTGATAGATCACCCCGATCATGAAGGTCACGCGGCGGCGATGGAGATGCGCGAAATTGGTGATTTCCTTGCCGAGCAGATTGGTGTTCGAAATGACGAGGAGTTCGCCGTTGACCGAGCGCAGCCGTGTGCTCTTCAATCCGATGCGCTCGACGGTCGCGGTGCTCATGTCATATTTGATCGTCTCGCCGACGCGGAACGGCCGATCGAAGATGATCGAGAGCGACGCGAAGAGGTCGGAGAAGATGCCCTGCGCGGCAAGGCCGATCGCGATGCCACCGATGCCGAGGCCGGCGACCAGGCCGGTGACGTTGACCCCCATATTGTCGAGGATGACGATGCCCGCGATCGCGAACAGCGCGACGCTGATCAGCAAGCGGATGATGCCCATCGCGTTGCTGAGCGTTTCATTATGGCCTTCGGCGGCGCGGCGCTGGATCAGCCCGAGCACGATCTCGCGCACCCAGATCGCGCCTTGCAGCACCACGGCGACGGTGAAGACCAACTGGACGATCTGCATGATCACCGCGGGCGGCTGCGCATAGCCCGCAACCAGGCGGATCGCGATGATCGCGAGCACCAGCGACTTGGTCTTGTGAATCACACGCCCGGCAATGTGGGTCAGCGACATGTCGCCTTCGGCCGACTGCGCGTGCTTGAGCGCGATGCGGCGGAGCAACGACAGCAGGAAATAAATGGCAAGGCCGACACCAATCGCGATGCCGATCTGCAGCCAGTGGGTGTTCACCCACGCGACGCTCATATCCCAATAGCGCTGCAGATCTTCGATCGGATTGGCGACTGGCCTTCGTGCGGGCGCGGTTTTCGGGGCGGCGGTGGTCGCGGCGGCGATCAGGGAGAAAGTCACGTCGGGTCCTCTTGAATCGGATCAGGCGGATCGAAGCAGCACCGCGGCGGCGGGCGCCTGCTCCAGATAGGTCAAAAATCCGCGTTCGTAACGCGAAAGATAGCGCGTCGCGCGCGGCAGCGCTCCGACCGTCGCCGCAAAGTCCGCCCGCTCCTGCGCAACCGCGATCATCGCCGGGTGGACATAGGCCTTGCGCGCGATAGCGGGCGTGTTGCCAAGGCGGTCGGCGACATATTCAAGCATCGCCTTCAGCGTCGGCGGCTCGGGTGCATCGTAGAGGAAAGCAAAGGCCTCGACGCTTGCCGACCAGGTGCGGAAATGCTTGGCACTGAACTCATCGCCCATCGCCTCGCGGATATAGGCATTCACATCGTCCGACCCGACGGCGCAGACGCTGTCGGCATCCTCATATTGGAACAGCTTCTGCCCCGGCAAATCCTGCAGCCGGCGCACCAGCGTCGAAAGGCTGCGGTCGCTGATCGTCACATCGCGTTTTGCGCCGCCCTTGGCGACATATTGCAGGCGCAGCGTCTTGCCCGATGCCTTCGCATGGCGCTGGCGCAGCGTCGTCGCGCCAAAGCTCTTGTTCGCGGCGACATATTGCTCGTTGCCGATGCGCAGCGCGGCGAGATCGAGCAGGCGCACGACCGCCGCGACGACGCGTTCCGAGCATAAAGTCCGGCGGGCGAGATCGTCGGCGAGGCGCGCGCGGAGCAGCGGCAGCGCGTGGCCGAACGCGGCGCAGCGGTCATATTTGTCGGCCTCCCGCGCCATCCGGAAGTCGGGGTGATAGCGATATTGCTTGCGTCCGCGCGCGTCATAACCGGTCGCGAGGATATGGCCGTTCGGCGCGGGGCAGAACCAGCCGTCCTCATAGGCCGGGGGCAGAGCGATCGCGTTGAGGCGGTCGATTTCGTCGCGGTCGCGGATGATTTTGCCCTTGGCGTCGCGATAACGCCAGCCGACCCCCGACCGTTCGCGGCTGATCCCGGGCAGGCTGTCGTCGACATGGATAAGGCGGGTTGCAGGCATGCGTCCATAGCGCCTTGCTGCGTCATATGGTTCCGGGTTTAGCCGGAAGTGGCCACCGGATGCCGCGCCGGAACCTGCGCCGGGCGCGCGGTCAGCGGGCGCCATCCCGCCTCCTGCTCGCGGCGGCGCACATAGGTCGACAGGCCCATTTCAAGCGCGAGCATCATATAGATGAAGGGCTGAAAGGCGATGCCGACGAACAGCGACCCGATCATATAGACGATATGACCGTGCTGGAGCGCGGTCGCCAGGGGCGCGATCCATTGCTCCTCGGCGCGCCGCGTCTTGAGATAGCGGCGGCGGAGCTGTTCCATCCGCAGCAGCCCGACCGCATGCAGCAACAGCCACAGCGCGAGCCCCGGATAACCCTGTTCGCCGAGCATCTCGAAATAGCTCGAATGATAGGCGCGCGAATGTTCCTCATAAATCGTCGGCTCGGCATTTTGCGGGGCGTCGGAATCATAGTCGCTCGCCGCCTTTTCGACGCGGACATGGTTCTGGATATAGGCTTCGAAGCCGCCGCCGAAGGGGTTTTCCTTCGCATATTCCCACGTCCACGCCCACACCGCGACACGCGTCGACGCCGACTGGTCGGACTTGTGATCGCGGATCGTTTCCATCCGCTCGGTAAAGCTTTGCGGCAGGAAGGGGATGGCCGCGAGCGCGAGCAGCCCGGCCCCTGCCATATAGAGAAAGCGATGCTTCACCGCGCGTAGCGACAGGATCGCGAGGATGACAAGGCAGACGAGACCGGTGCGCGCCTGCGTGCCGATCGGAAGCAGCGCGCAGGCGAAGACGAGCGCGAAGCAGAAGAGCGACACGCGCCAGTCGGGCGGGAAGATCGTGCCGTGCCGCCGATACCAGAGGATCAGCGGGATGATCGAAATGCCCACCGCCGACATGATCGAGCCTTCGTAAAGGCCGTAATTTTCGTTGAGCAGCAATTGCAGCGAGCCGTATCCGCCGCCCCCCGCCGCGGTCTTGATCCCGCCCGCGATCGCGATCGCCGCCGCCGACAGCAGCATGACGAGGACTAGCGATTCGATCCGCAGTTTGGTCCGGAGCGTCAGCGGCAGGAAGATCGCCCAGACGAGCGCCTTCCACACCCAGCTCCATTTGTCGGCCGCCTCGACCGGGAAGTCGGCGTGGATCGTCGTCATCCAGCAATAGAGGAGCAGCGCGACCAGCAGGAACTGCCGCCCCGACCATCGCATATTCTTTTTGTCGTCGACCGCCAGCCAGCCGGCGATCGCCAGCCCGAAGACGATCAGCGAGATCGGGATCGAGTTGATGAGGAAATAGCTGAGGCGTTGCGGCGCGACGATGTCGATATAGCAAAAGCACAGCACGAACAGGAACGGCTTGCGAAAGCCGAGCCCGATGAAGGCGAACAGAAAGGCGACGAAGGCGATGTCACGCATCGGGGCGGGCATCCGCTTCGGCACGCTCGGCGTCGCGGCGCTGCTGCCACAGCATGCGCGGGCTCACTTCGCGGTCGAGATCGTCGCGATAGAGCAGGCGCCAGAGCGCGATCGCCATCAGCAAATGCGTGAGGCCAATGGAGAAATTGTCGACCATGTCCGCTCCCGCTACGCGATCGGGGTTGACGCCGCGTTAAGGCTTGTATGTCAGTGGACTGGCCAATGACCCGCATCCTGCACGTCCTCGACCATAGCCTGCCCGCGCACAGCGGCTACACCTTTCGCACGCGCGCCTTGATGAAGGCGCAGACGGCAAAGGGGTGGGAGATAGCGGGCGTCACCGGCGTGCGCCACCCCGAACCGGGACCGGACAGCGAAACGGTCGACGGGCTGACCTTCTACCGCACCCCGCAGATCGCGCCGGCGCGCCCGCCGATCCGCGAATGGCGCGAAATCGGGGCTTTGGCGAAGCGGGTCGAGGCGCTGGTGCGCGAATGGAAGCCCGACCTTCTCCACGCGCATTCGCCGGTGCTGGACGGGCTCGCGGCGCTGCGCGTCGGCAAGAAGCTCGGCATTCCGGTCCTCTATGAAATTCGCGCCTTTTGGGAAGATGCGGCGGTCGGCAACGGCACCGGACGCGAAGGCAGCCTGCGGTATCGGCTGACCAAAGGACTCGAAACCCACGCGGTCAAATCAGCCGATGCCGTCGCGGTGATCTGCGAAGGACTGCGCGGCGACCTGATCGCGCGCGGCATCGATCCCGACAAGATTATCGTGTCGCCCAACGGCGTCGACCTCGACCTGTTCGGCGATCCGCCGCCGCGCGATGATGCGCTGGGCGAAAGCCTGGTCCTGACGGCCGACGATATCGTGATCGGCTACATCGGCAGCTTCTACGACTATGAAGGCATCGACGATCTGATCGCGGCGATGCCCGCGCTTGTGGCCGCGCAGCCCAGGGCGCGGCTGCTGCTCGTCGGCGGCGGGCCGATGGAGGCCGCGCTCAAGGCGCAGGCGGCGGCTTCGCCGGCCGCGGCGCAGATCCATTTCGTCGGCCGCGTCCCGCACCACGAGGTCGAGCGATATTATTCGCTGATCGATATCCTCGCCTATCCGCGCAAGAAGATGCGGCTGACCGACCTCGTCACACCGCTCAAACCGCTCGAGGCGATGGCGCAGGGGAAGCTGGTCGCGGCCTCCGACGTCGGCGGTCACCGCGAACTGATCGAGGACGGCGCGACGGGGACGCTTTTCGCGCCCGACGATCCGGTCGCGATCGCCAATGCGCTCGCCGACCTGCTGGAAAACCGGGCTATGTGGCCCGAACGCCGGCGGACCGCACGTATTTTTGTCGAAAGCCATCGTAACTGGTCGTCAAACATTTTACGTTACGAACCGGTTTACCAGCGATTGCTGCGCGGCGCCGGAGGGTTGCCCGCTTGAGGTGAAACAGGATGGCCCCCGGTGGGCCGATGGATTTGGGACGATATGGAAGAAGCCAGCGAGAACCGGGTCAAGGCCGTAGCGACCGCGCTGTTGCGCGCGCTTCAGCCCGCGATCCCGGCGGTGATCGGCGCCGCGGCGCTGACCTTCCTGTTCGCCGCGCTGATGCCCTTTTCATGGGTCGCGGCGATCAGCTGGAATCTCTATCTCGATCGCCTTTCCGACCTGTTCGTTCCGCCGATCGGCAATGGCGGACGGCTTGCGCTCGCGCTCGGCATGTCGGCGGTCGCTGCCGCGATTGCCGGGCTCGTCGCGCTGCTGATTGCACGACCGGAAGCCGCCGGCCTGACCTCGCTGCGTAACCTTTTCCGCCGCGGCTCGGAAGAAGCGGGTGATGACGAACCCGTTCTGACGCGCCGCCGCGTCGACCTGCACCCCGACGATCCCCCACGGCCGCCGATCCGCGCGGGCCGCGATCTGCCGGCGGGCGGGCTGGACGCGGTCGGAGCGACGAGCGTCTACGAACCCGCCGAGTTCGATCCGTGGCTTGGCGGGGCGGCGGTCGAAGCCGAAGACGAGCTGATGCTCGCCGAACTGGCTCCCGGAGAGGATTTCGGCGAGGACGCGCCCTGGTTGCAGCCCGCCGAGATGACCTCGTCATCGCCTTCGCCCGATCCCGCCGACAAATCGCTCGGCGCGATGGTCGCGCGATTCGAAGCGGGACTGGCGCGTCGGCGTCAGGATGCGATCGCGAAGGCGGCGATCCCGGCGGCGGCGGGCGCCGCGGCGGAAGACGAGCCCGAGGTCGACTTCGCGCTCGAAGCCGCACTCTCCACTTTACAGCGGATGACGCGCCAGTCGGTCGGTTAATCCTCGACCGTCAATATCTCGATCCTCAACGTCTCCGGTTCGACGCCGCATTCGACCACGACATCGGCGACGATATGCCCGGGCAGCGTCCATTCGATCGACACCAGCTTTTCCTGTAACGCGCGCCGCGTCGCTTCTGCGTCTCCCGCCACCAATGTGCAGGGAAAGATGTGGCGCGCCCCGACGAAGCTTGCGCTCGCCCAAGGCCGGAAGGTCGAGGCGCCGGGCGTGAGGCCTTGCGGCAATTCGCGCGTGAGCAAGTGGCGCAGCCGCCGATGCGGGCAACCGGGGCGAGGCGGAAGGGCGGGGGACCAGCGCATCATGCTTCGCTCCCCGCATCGAAACGCCAGAAGGCACGGGTTCGGCGGTCGCCGAGCGGAGCGACATCGCCGACGCGATGTTCGGCGCGCCATTTGTTCATGAAATGTTCCACACGGCAGACGATCGTGCGTCCCGGTTGACGCCCGCTACGCAGATCGCTGACAAGGCGCGGATCGCGCACCGCGTAGCGGCCGAATACACTCGGCGGCATGGCCGATTCCTTCAAAAAGGCCTCGATCCGTTGCAAAAGGGTGCGCTCCATCCTGTCCTCCTGATCGCGCTTGAATCCGGGCGACTCACCCGAATAGGATATTTCCTATTTGAGGCGCGACTTCCTACTTGTCTAGGAAAAATCCGTTTGGTAAAGACGAAATAGGAAGGACCAGCCCCGCACGACCATGACCGATTTTGTTCAGGACCCGCGCGCCGCGCTCGATCGCCTCTTGGCCGACAAGGGCATCGACTATGCGCGCCTGTCGCAGGTGATCGGGCGCAACCCCGCCTATATTCAGCAATATATCAAGCGCGGTTCGCCGCGACGGCTGGCCGAGCAGGACCGCGCCCGCATCGCCGCCTTTCTGGGCGTGTCGGAAGCGATGCTCGGCGGGCCGGTGCAGCGGGTCGCGACGCCGGCGCGCGCGCGCGGGCCGGGAATGATTCTCGTCCCGAAGCTTGCGATCGGCGCATCGGCGGGGGCGGGGGCCAGCGTCGATGGCGAACCGGTCGAGGGCGAGGTCGCCTTCGATCCCAAATGGCTGCGCGACCTCGGTGCTGATCCGCGCGCGCTCAGCATCATTCGCGTCGAAGGCGATTCGATGGCGCCGACGCTCGACGACGGCGACGACATATTGGTCGACGGCGGCGACGCCGCGGCGCGGCTGCGCGACGGCATCTATGTGCTGCGCATGGACGATGTGCTGATGGTGAAGCGTATCGCGCGCGCACCGGGACAGGGCCGCATTTCGGTGATCAGCGACAACCCGCATTATCGCAGCTGGGACGACCTGCCGATGGCGGCGGTTCAGCTCGTCGGCCGCGTCGTGTGGACCGGACGGCGGGTGCGGTAGCGTCTAGCGCGGTGCCGCCATCTCGGCTTCGATTTCGTGGTCGAGTATTTCGGCGCGCCGGCATTCTTCCTCTTTGCCGTCGCGGCATTTTTCGGCGGCCTTGTCGCGCTGGCGCGACAGCTTGCCGACACGCTCCTCGCGTTTGCGCAACTCGCGGCCGCGATTGCGGTCGGATTCATCCTGGCTGGTGGTCGACCAGTCGGCGACCTGGCCGACGGCTTTCACCGGCGCGGTGACGACCGTCTTGACCGCGCTGACGCAGCCAGCGAGCAAGGGCGCCGCCAAAACGGCAACGATCAAAATGCGCATGTCCTTCTCCTCGCCGACTGGATGCCCCATCGCATAATCGCCGCGATCTGAACAGGATATTGCGATGGAGCGACGGTCGGTTCGGTCCATGTGTCACATCGCTGAAATAAATGGTTAAATTGCTGTTTACCCTCTGGCTCTAGTCGAGGCGCGCACCGCGTCGCAACTTGAAGAGGATCGAATGAACGCCATCGGACATGCCTTTGAGCCGGCGTCGGGCCACGCGTCCGCGATCGGCGCCAGCGCGCATATGGCCGAGGTGATCGACCTGTTCCGCGGCGACCCGCAATTGCGCGCGCTGGCGGTGGTCGATGCAGAGAACCGCCCGATCGGCATCATTCGCGAACAGCGCGTGCGCGAACTGCTTTTCTGCCCCTTCTGGTTTTCGCTGATGCAGAATCCGACGATCGGCGGGTCGATCGCCTCGATGATCGAGCCTTGCGCGACCGCCGACGTCGCGCGATCGACGACCGACCTTCTGCGGATCGCCGCGCAGTCGGCAGGGCAACAGGAACTGATCCTCGTCGATGCGGGCCGGTTCGTCGAGACGCTCGACAGCGGCCAGCTCGCCAAACTCGCGATGCTGCGCGAGGTCGAACTGGCGCAGGAGCGCGCGGCGCGCGCGACGCATATCGACGGTGCCGGACGGCAATTCCGGCAGGACATCGCCGCGCTCACCGCGAAGCTTTCCGAAACGGCGAAAAAGGTCGAGGCGGTTGCCGGCGCGCTGTCCGAACGCGCGCAGCAGACGGGCCGCGACGCGGTGACCGTCGCCGGGGCGACGGCGCAGACGCTGGCAGGCCTCCAGGATCTTGGCGATCGGGGCCATGCGCTGGCCGCGACGATGACGAAGATCGTCGACGACGGATCGCGCGCGCGGGCGGTTCGCGGCGAAGCGCATGGCAAGATCAGGCAGGCGAGCAAACGGGCGGCGGCGCTGAAAGCGGCGAGCCAGTCGATCGAGCAGATGCTCGCGCTGATCATCGACATGGCGAGCCGCACCAACATGCTCGCACTCAACGCCGGGATCGAGGCGGCGCGGGCGGGCGATGCCGGCCGGGGTTTCGCCGTGGTCGCGTCCGAAGTGAAGACGCTTGCCAGCCAGACGCGCGTCGCGGCGGGCGACATCACCCAATATATCGACCGGATCCGCGACATCGTGGCGCAGGTCGCCGCCGGATTCGACGAGGTCGAGAAGGCGATCGATGCCAACAACGGCTTTTCCGACGCGATCGACCGTGCGGTCGACGGCCAGAGCGCGACGACGCTGACGATCGCGAGCTATGTCGAGCAAGCGGTGTTCGCGGGGCGCGAGATCGACGCGCGCGTTCGCGAGATCGGCCATGGCGCCACGGCGGTGGGCGATGGCGCCCAGACGCTCGGCCGGCTTTCGGCGGGGCTCACCGAGGCGGCGCAGTCGCTGCATCAGCGCGCGCAGCACTTCGTCGAAGCGGTCGCCGCTGCCTGATTCCGCACGCTCGACCAAGCGCTTGCCCGATTCGACAACATTGATAGGATGACTCTCGCGCCGGAGGCGTCTGAGGCCGCCGGCGGGGAGGAGGGTCATCATGACGAATATCCAAAAGGGTTTGGCCGAATTCATCGGCACGTTCTGGCTCGTTTTCGGCGGCTGCGGTAGCGCGGTCCTCGCCGCCGCCTTTCCCGATGTCGGTATCGGACTGCTCGGGGTCTCGCTCGCTTTCGGTTTGACGGTCGTCACCATGGCCTATGCGATCGGCCATATTTCGGGCTGTCACCTCAACCCCGCGGTTACCGTCGGCCTATGGGCGGGCGGGCGCTTCGACGCGCGCGACATTCCGCTCTACGTCGTTGCACAGGTTCTCGGCGCGATCGTCGCAGCGTTCCTGCTCTTCTATATCGCGAGCGGCAGTCCTGTTTATGACCTCGCGACGGGCGGCCTTGCCGCGAATGGGTTCGGCGAGGGATCGCCCGGCGGTTACGACATATGGTCGGCCGTGCTGATCGAAATCATTCTGACCGCTTTCTTCGTATGGATCATCATGGGATCGACCGACGGCCGCGCCCCTGCGGGGTTTGCGCCATTGGCGATCGGCCTTGCCTTGACGCTGATCCACCTCATCTCGATCCCGGTGACCAACACCTCGGTCAATCCGGCGCGCAGCACCGGGCCGGCGCTCGTCGTCGGCGGACTGGCGCTCCAGCAATTATGGCTGTTCTGGGTCGCGCCGCTGATCGGTGGTGCCGTGGGCGGCCTGCTCTACAAGACGCTTGGCGCCGATACCTTCCCCAAGCCGAATATCGAGGGCGAATAATCGTCTCTCCGGCGGGGGCACCGCCTCCGCCGGACTATTTCAGCAGGTCGATCGCAAAGGCGCGGACCTCGTCCGCCATATCGGGGCGTTCGAGCGCGACCGCGAGATTGGCCTGGATATAGCCGGCCTTCGATCCGCAATCGTAACGCGCGCCGTCGAAGGTGACGGCGTGAAAGGGCTGGTTGCCGATCATCGTCGCCATCGCGTCGGTGAGCTGGATTTCGCCGCCCGCGCCCTTCTCCTGCCCTTCGAGCACGCGCATGACTTCGGGCTGGAGGATGTAGCGGCCCGAGATGATCAGGTTCGACGGCGCGGCGTCGACCGCCGGCTTTTCGACAAGGCCGGTGACCTCGGTCAGCGCGCCGTCGCGCGCGCCGGGCGCGATCACGCCATAGGAGGATAGCTGTTCGCGCGGCACTTCCAGCACCGAGATCAGATTGCCGCCGACCCGGGCATAGGCATCGACCATCTGCTTCATGCAGCCGGGCGATCCGTGCATGAATTCGTCGGGCAGGAAGATCGCGAACGGTTCGTCGCCGACGATGTCGCGCGCGCACCAGATCGCATGACCCAGCCCCAGCGGCTCCTGCTGCCGGACATAGGCGCAATTGCCGGGACCGAGCCGCGTCGGGTCGAGCACCGACAGATCCTTGCCGCGCTCGGACATCGTCTTTTCGAGTTCGAAGGCGACGTCGAAATGATCCTCGATCGCGCTCTTGCCGCGCCCGGTGACGAAGATCATCTGCTCGATCCCCGCCTCGCGCGCTTCGTCGACGGCATATTGGATCAGCGGCCGGTCGACGACGGGCAGCATTTCTTTCGGAATTGCCTTGGTCGCGGGCAGGAAGCGCGTGCCGAGGCCGGCGACGGGAAAGACGGCTTTGCGGATCGGTTTCATGAACGAGACCTAGCCGCGAACGGTGGTCAAGAAAAGGCGCAGGACATTCGCCGCCCTATTAAGGCGTGACGATTACGACCACGCGGCGGTTGTCCTGTCGTCCTTCGGGCGTCGCATTGCTCGACAAGGGCAGGGTTTCGCCGCGACCGACGACCTGATCGGCGGTCAACCGCATCCCGCCTGCCTGCATCGGCGTCGCGACCGCCTCGGCGCGCGCCTGCGACAGCCAAAGATTATAGGCCGATGTCCCGGTCGAATCGGTGTGCCCTTCGACCCGTGCAGTCGTGATCCCGACCGAGACCAGCTTGGCCGCGATGTCGGCGATCCGCTTTTGCTGATCGGCCGGAATGCTGCTCTCGTTCGATGGAAAGAGGAGCCGTTCGGGCATGTTCAGTTCCCAGCCGAGCCCGGTATCGACGAATCCTTCCGACTGGAGCGTCGCGATCTGCGCCGCGCTGAAGTCGCTCGGGGACGGCGCGCTCTGGCACGCCGCGAGCAACGCCGCCAAAGCGGCGATCGCGAAGAGGCGGATATTGTGGGGGAAGGCGTAAGTCACGGCGTCTCTCCGTCGGTCATCGTAAACGGTTGGCCAATTTGTCGGCATACATTGCGGCGTCGGCGGCGGTGAGCAGCGCGGTCGCGTTGCTGCCGCTGTCGGGGAATACCGCGACGCCGACGCTGACCGATGCGCGATAATTCCGGCCGTCGGGCAAAGCGATGGGCTGCGACACGCAGGTCCGGATCCGGCTGGCAAGATCGTCCGCGACCGCGTCGGCGTCGAAGGGGTCGATGATGACGACGAATTCGTCGCCGCCGATGCGCGCGGCGAAATCATCCTTGCGCAGCGTTTCCTTGATGCACGCCGACAGCGCGACGAGCACGGCGTCGCCCGCGGCGTGGCCGAAATTGTCGTTGGCCGCCTTGAAATTATCGGCGTCGATGAACAGCAGCGCAAATCGGCCGCCGCGACCCTCGGCCGCCATGATGCGCCGCGCGAGCTGTTCGTCGAAGGCGGCACGGTTCGGCATCGCGGTCAGCGGGTCGTGCGACGCGCGGTGGGCGAGCATCGCGCGTTCGCTTTCCATATGGCCCTGCCAGCCCTGCAATTCGTCGAGCAGGGCGTTGATGTCGCCGCCCAGCCGGTCGAGTTCGGCGATGCCGAGCGGCTGGACCCGCTTGTCGAAGCGGCGGTGCAGCCGCACGTCATGCGCGACCGTCGCGATTTCATTGAGCGGTTTGACAAGTTCATATTCGAACCGCCGCGCGAGGAAAATCGTGCCGAATGCGGTGATCAGCAGACAGGTAAGTCCCGCGAGCAGGCCGAGCCGGACATAGTCGATCAGCGTCGAACTGTCGCCCCACACCTCGATCGTCCCGATCGCCGATCCGTTGCGCTCGACCGTCACCGCAAAGGGGCGAGGGAAAAAGATACGGCTGAGCATCGGTGCCGGATCGGCGGTCGGCGACGTCCATTCGGTCACCGGCCGGCCGACATCGTTGAGCACACGCAGCCGCGCGATACCGGGGATGCGCGTGAGCGGTTCCAGCCCTTCGCGCGCAGCGACCGCATCGTTGAATACCAGCGCCGGCTCGACCCCATAGGCGCCGAGTTGTGCCGCGAGTTCCATGTTGCGGTCGGCATAGCCGCGCAGCGCCGTCACGCCGGCGAGCAGGATCGTCAGTCCCGACAAGGCGACGGCGAACAGCGTGATCCCGAAATGAAAGCGCGACAGCAGCTTTTGCAGCGTCGTACGCGTGCCGATGCGTTGGGTGGGGCGCGGTAGATGGGGGTCGCTCATCATGCGCCTCCTTCACCCGAACCGATACGCAGCACGCGCGGATCGACGCGCAGCGGCCCGCGGCCGATCGCGTCGAGATTGACCGAGAAGCTGAGGCTCGCCGCGCGGCTGTTGAGGCAGAACATCGCGCCATAAATGCACGCCGCGTCATCGTCGGTGATCGTCAGAACCGGACGGCCGCGCACCCATGCGATCAATTGCCGCCGGTCGGCGACCGGCATCCGGCCGAGGAACAATATATCGCAATCGGGGGTCACGCCGGCCACGGTCGCCGGACGGACCATTATCGAACCCCGGCCCGGCGTGTCCGGCGCCATGCGGGGCGCGAGACGCGGCGTCCCGACGACGCACATCTGGCGGCCCGCGGTGGACGACCCGTCGGGCCAGCGAGCATAGCTCGCGATGCCGCCGACCATCCGGTTGACCGCTCGCGTCATCCCGCCGGCGCTTTCCTCGACGACCGACTGGCTTGCCGCCTGAACCGACATTTGCGGCGTCGTCACCAGCGCGCCGATCAATAACAGTGATGCCAGCACCTAGCCGCGCCCCCAGCTGTTCAGGGCCACTCTGCCCCCAGCGAAGGGGCGTCCGCTAGTCAAAACAATTGGAAAGTCAAGGAAAAGTGACGTCGCGCCGCCATATGGCAATGGCGGCCGCGCGCGTCGCGATGTTTCTATGCGGTACGCAACCGATCGCTAAAACCCTTGCGTAGTTTGGCCAGCTTCGGGGGAATGACCGCCATGCAATAGGGGTTGCGCTGTCCTTCGCCATCCCAATAGGCCTGGTGATAATCCTCGGCGGGATACCATTCGGACGCGCTTTCGACCGTCGTGACGATCGGCGCGGGCCAGTCCGCCGCCGCGCGTTCGATCCCGGCGCGCGCCGCGTCGGCCTGCGCGGCGTCGAGCGGGAAGATCGCGCTGCGATACTGGGTGCCGATATCATTGCCCTGACGATTGAGCTGTGTCGGATCGTGCGTCGCAAAAAAGACGTCGAGCAGGTCGGCATAGGAAATGACCGCGGGGTCGAAGCCGATGCGGATCGCCTCGGCATGGCCGGTGTCGCCGCCGCACACCTGCTTGTAAGTCGGGTTCGCGGCATGACCGCCGATATAACCGCTCTCGACGCCGTCGACGCCTTCGAGTGACTGGAACACGGCTTCGGTGCACCAGAAGCAGCCTCCGGCGAAAATGGCGGTTTCACGGGTCATGGCGTCGATCCTTGTCGGGGGAAAAGGGAATGTCCCCAAAATAGGATGCCCTGCGCCCTATTCCAAGGGCGGGGGTGCGTCGATCAACGGGGGATGCAGCGGGCGGCCGAGCATGCGCGCCGCAGCGATGGCGGAGGCTTCGGCTTCGAGCGCGGCGACGCGGTCGCGCCAGGACGGATGCGTGCTTGCCTGAAACAGCGGCCGGCCCTTGCGCTGGCCGAACCGCGACCAGAAGCGCGCCGCGGCGGCGGGATCATAGCCCGCGCCGGCGAGCAGCCACACCGACAGGCGGTCGGCCTCGATCTCGGTCTGCTTGAACATGCGCGCGTTGCGGCCGAATTGCTTCGCGAGCCCGCGATCGACCCCGGCGGCGTCGAGCCGCGCGCGGTGGCGCAGGATATTGTGCGCCAGTTCGTGCGCGATCGCCGCCGCGAGTTCGGCGTCGTCGGGCGAAAAATCGACGAGGCCCTGGTTGACGAGCACCAGGCGCCCGTCGGCGACGGCCCCCGGCTTCTCGTTCGCCTCGACGCGAAAATCGCTGGCGCACCCAGGCCTGGGCATGATGTCGACTACGCGCTCCGCGCCGACATGAAGCGATAGCGCGGCGTCCGGGGGCTGCGCCGCGAGGCGGGTCTCGATCGCGGTGATCCGCGCAAAGGGATGGTCGCTCACGCCATCGGGGACGGGTGTCTCGCCGATCCCGGTGACGGGCGTGCCGACGCCGATTCCCGCCGATGCTGCCGGCGATGTCGGCGCCAGCGCAGCGATGAAGGCATGAACTTGATCGTCGGTACCATAGACGCCGAGCGCCTCGGCGCGCCGGTCCGCGTCGTAAAGGCGCGGGTCGCCCCAGATCCAGCCGAACTGCGGCTGGCGCACCGGGCACCAGGCGGCATTCTCGGTCGTCAGGCGAAATCCGATCGCTGCCACGCGCGCCTCCGCCGCCGCCAGCGCGGCATAGGGCGATGGCTCGGTGGGCGCCGCCACCGACGGCGCGGCTATCGACAGCATCAGGACGGTCAGGATCGATCGGGCGCGGTGCGGCATCGGCCTTTTCCTATCAAGGCGCACCTGTCGCGACCATGAATTTCCTTCTATGGCCGGGTTTCCGGCCTCTTGCCTATCGTCCTGCAAGCGCCGATAGGGCGGGGCGATGACGCAGATTTCCACTTCGCTCGCGCCCGCTGCCCGCCAACCCCGTCCCGCCGCGCTGGCGCGCTGGCTCTGGGCCGTCGCGCTGCTCGTGATCATCGTGGTCGCGGTCGGCGGCATTACCCGCCTGACCGAATCCGGACTGTCGATCACCGAATGGCGGCCGGTTTCGGGCGTGATTCCGCCGCTGACCGAGGCCGGGTGGATCGAGGAATTCGAAAAATACAAACAAATCCCCGAATATAGGGCGATCAACCTCGGCATGACGCTCGAGGGCTTCAAGGCGATCTTCTTCTGGGAATGGCTGCACCGCATTCTCGGGCGCCTCGTCGGCATGGCGCTCGTCGTCCCGCTGATCTGGTACGCTTGGCGCCGCGCCATCCCGGCGAGCTATGGCTGGCGCCTGTTCGCGCTCGCCGCGCTCGTCGGGCTGCAGGGCGCGATCGGATGGTGGATGGTGGCTTCGGGTCTCGAATATCGCACCGACGTCAGCCATTTCCGCCTCGCGACGCACTTGCTGACCGCGCTGTTCCTGCTCGCCGGGCTCGTCTGGACGGCGCGCGACCTCGGCGTGCTGGCCCGCGATCCCGCAGCGCGTCCGGCGCGGCTGACCGGGCCGGCGCTGGCGGTGATCGGGATCCTCTTCGTCCAGTTGCTGCTCGGCGCATGGGTCGCGGGGCTCAACGCCGGCTATGTCGCAAGCAGCTGGCCGCTGATGAACGATCATTTCGTGCCCGAAGGCATCGACTGGGCGGGCGGCGCATGGCTCGCTCTGACCAACGATCCCTTCCTCATCCATTTCCTCCACCGCTGGTGGTCGTGGATCGCGGCGCTCGCGTTGCTGCTCCTCGCGCGGACGCTGTCGCGGCGCGGCGCGGCGCGCGAGGCCGGGCTGCTCGCCCTCGTCGTCGCGGCGCAGATGCTGCTCGGCATCTGGACCGTCGTGTCGGGGGTTTCGATGTGGGTCGCCGTGCTGCATCAGGTCGTCGGCGCGATCCTCGTCGCGGTCGCAGCGGCGTCGCTCCACCGGCTCGGCCGCGCCGGCGCATGATGCCGGCGGGCGCTCTCGGTGCCTTGCTGCTGCTGACCGCCCCGCCACTGGCGATCCCGGCGTCGAGCGCTGCTCCGGCCGCCGCGACCGCTGAAATCCGCTTTGCGCCGCCGGTGGGTGTGCCGCAGCGCTATCGCGTCACGACGCGCCGTATCGGCCGCGACGGAACGCTGATCGATTTCGCGCTCGTCTATGCGCTGCAATGGCAACGGACCGGGCGGGGCTACCGGCTCGATGCAGTGCTCGAACGGATCGATTCGGGCGCGGAGCCCGGCGTGACGCGCATGTTGACGATGATGCTCGACCCGCTGGTTGGCGAAGAAATTTCCTATCTCGTCCCGCCCGACGGCGGCCGGATCGACCTTATCGATCCCGAACAATTGTGGGAGCGAGTGACGGCGCGGATGGAGAAGGCGGGCGCCGAAGCGGATCGGCCCGAAGCGAAGCAATTGGCGCAATTGATCGCCGCGCTCCCCGCCGCCGAGCGCGACCGGCTGGCGACCGCCGATATCCGCGCGCTGATCGCACCGGCGAACGACGCGCTTCCCGCTGTCGCGGCATCGCACGATGACGACGTGTCGATAGTCGACGACGGCGCCCGGCGGACGATCGCCAAGGTCGAGCGGGATTCAGCGTCGATCGCGGGAGCGGCGCAGCCGCTCGAAATCGCCAATTTGTGGACGGTCGACATCGATACGGGTCTGGTCATTCGTGAGCGCCGCCAGAGCTGGATCGTCGCGGCCGACGGCGAGGGCCGCAGGCTGGTCGAGGAGCGCGTGCGGGCATTGGAACCGGCTTCCTGAAATCAAGGGTATCATAATACCCGTCAGCAAAGCCGCGCTATGCTTGACTTTTCACCGTTCTGGCGCCATTGGCCCGCTCCGAAGCGCCGCTTCGTCCCGCTGGGACAGGCGGCGCCCCTGTTTCGGGGCGCTCATGCTCCGGTCCATCTCTGTCAAGGAGCGTGCCATGAAGGCGCTGACCAAGACGACCCAGTCGGCGAACGCCGCGACGGTCGAAAAGAAATGGGTGCTGATCGACGCCGAGGGTCTCGTTGTGGGCCGCGTTGCGTCGATCATCGCCAACATCCTGCGCGGCAAGCACAAGCCGTCGTTCACCCCGCACGTCGATTGCGGTGACAATGTCATCGTCATCAATGCCGAGAAGGTGGCGTTCACCGGCAAGAAGCTGGAAGACAAGCGTTACTACAAGCACACCGGCTATGCCGGCGGCATCAAGGAAACCAGCCCCGCGAAGATCCTCGAAGGCCGTTTCCCCGAGCGCGTGCTCGAAAAGGCCGTCGAACGCATGATCCCGCGCGGTCCGCTCGGCCGCCAGCAGATGCGCAACCTGCGCATCTTCGCCGGCACCGACCATCCGCATGAAGGGCAGAACCCCGAAGTGATCGACGTCGCGTCGATGAACCGCAAGAACAAGGTGGGTGCATAATGGCTGACGAACAGACCATGACCGATCTCAAGGATCTGGGCGGCGCCGTCGAGGGCACCGTCGCTCCCGCGGCTTCGACCGCGCCGCTCCGCGAGAAGATCGTCGACAAGCAGGGCCGCGCCTATGCGACCGGCCGCCGCAAGGACGCCGTCGCCCG
>CBINGC010000044.1:0-29977 GCA_966250105.1 uncultured Sphingopyxis sp.
CTCGCTGCCCTCCCCTGAAGGGCAGGGCGTCCTCAATCCCCCAACGTGATCCGCTCGTAACGGTCCATATGGAAGTCGGCGCTTCCGAACTGGCCCTCGATCATCGTCGCGCGCTTGAAATAATGACCGATCGCCAATTCCTGCGTGATGCCGATGCCGCCGTGGGTCTGGATCGCATTCTGCCCGACAAAATTCGCGCCGCGTGCCACCTTGTTCTTCGCCGCCGAGACCGCCGCCATGCGCTCGTTCGTGGGCAGGCCCAGTTTCAGCGTCGCCATGATCGTCATCGAACGCGCCTGTTCAACCTCCATGAACATGTCGACCATGCGGTGCTGGAGCACCTGGAACTTCGCGATCGGCACGCCGAACTGCTTGCGCTGCTGTGTATATTCGAGCGTGCCTTCGTGCAGTTTCTGCATCACGCCGGTCGCTTCGGCGCAGACGGCCACCGTGGCTTCGTCGACGATCTGCTCGACCAGCGGCAGGCCCGCGCCCTCGCCGCCGAGCAGCGCGTCACCGGGGATCGCGACATTTTCGAAATAGAGTTCCGACGCGCGGCTGCCGTCGACGGTCGGATAGTCGCGGCGGACGATGCCGGGCAGGTTGGCGTCGATCAGGAACAGCGAGACGCCATCCTTGTCGCGCTGGCCGCCGCCGGTGCGCGCGGTGACGAGCAGGTGCGTCGCCCAGGGCGCGGCGTAGACGACGCCCTTATGACCGTTCAGCACATAGCCCACGCCATCCTTCTTGGCGGTGGTGCGAAGATTGGCGAGATCGTAACGCCCCTGCGGCTCGGCATAGGCGAAGGCGACGATCGCATTGCCCGCGATGATCTCGGGAATCGTCGCATCGGCCTGCGCGCCGCCGACGGCCTTCAAGGCCCCGCCGGCGATGACGACGGTCGGCAGATAGGGCTCGATGCCGATGACCTTGCCGAGTTCTTCCATAACGATCGCATTTTCGAGCGCACCGCCGCCGAGGCCGCCATGCTCTTCGGCAAAGGATGCGCCGAGCATGCCCAGTTCCTGCGCGAGCGCGGTCCAGATTGCGGGATCGCGGCCGCTGTCCGAGTTGATGAACTTCTGGCGCGTCTCGAAATCATAGGTGTCGCTCAGAAATCGGGCGAGCGTGTCGCGGATCATGTCCTGCGTTTCGGTGTAGGTGAAATCCACTATCTTATCCTCTATTTCACCGTCATCCCGGCGAAGGCCGGGATCCCACCGTCGCGTCATCACGACAGGTCGAGATCCCGGCCTTCGCCGGGATGACGTCGATTATCTGATCAAAGACCCAAAACCATCTTCGCGATGATGTTGCGCTGGATCTCGTTCGATCCGCCATAGATGGTTGTCTTGCGCATGTTGAAATAGGTCGGCGCGGCGCGGTGCGAATAATCGGGCCCGATCGGATGCTCGTTGTCGCCCTCTCCGAACCCGCGGAAGTAAGGCGCGCCATAATGGCCGACGGCTTCGAGCGTCAGTTCGGTCAGCCGCTGTTGAATCTCGCTGCCCTTGATCTTGAGCAGGCTCGATTCCGGCCCCGGCCCCTTGCCCGCATTCGCGCCGGCGAGGCTGCGAAGTTCGGTGAATTCGAGCGCGGTCAGGTCGACTTCGAGTTCGGCAACCTTGCGCTTGAAGAAGGGGTTGGCGAGCAACGGCTTGTCGCCGTCGAGTTCGGTGCGCGCGATGTCCTTCACCTTCTCGATCCCGCGCTTCGACGCCGCGACGCCGGCAATGCCGGTGCGCTCGTGCGCGAGCAGGAATTTGGCGCAGGTCCAGCCCTTATTCTCTTCATAAACGCGCTGCGACACCGGCACGCGGACATCCTCCAGCCACACTTCGTTGACCTCATGCTCGCCGCCCAATGTGATGATCGGGCGCACGGTGATGCCCGGCGATTTCATGTCGATCAGCAGGAAGGAAATGCCTTCCTGCTGCTTGGCATCCTTGTCGGTGCGGACGAGGAAAAAGCCCCAGTCGGCGTGCTGCGCGAGCGTCGTCCACGTCTTTTGCCCATTGACGATATAGTCGTCGCCGTCACGGACGGCCGTCGTGCGGAGTGAAGCAAGATCCGAACCCGAGCCCGGCTCCGAATAGCCCTGGCACCACCAATCCTCGCCCGACAGGATGCGGGGCAGGAAATGCGCCTTCTGCTCGGGCGTGCCGAAGGTGTAGATGACCGGACCGACCATCGCGAGGCCGAAGGGCATCAGGCGGATGCAGTCGGCGCGCGCCGTCTCTTCGGACCAGATGAAACGCTGCGTCGGGGTCCAGCCGGTGCCGCCATATTCGACCGGCCACGCGGGCGCGATCCAGCCCTTTTTATACAGAATCTTGTGCCAGGCGAGGAAATCCTCCTTGGACAATTCTTCGCCCTCGTCCTGCTTGCCGCGGAGTTCCGCGGGGTAATTTTCGGCGATGAATTGGCGAACTTCCTGCTGAAAGGCCAAATCCTCGGGGCTGAATTCCATGTCCATCACGAATCTCCCATTGGGCATTGGCGCCCTTATAATGGGCGCTCACCTTTACGTAAACGGCAAGTTGCGACTTGCAACGTTTCGCGGGCGATGATTGCGCGCAATGCGGGAGCTTGTCCAGCCGTGGGCGATAGACGGAGGCGGCCGCTAGTCCGCGCGGCGTGTGACGAGTATGACCGCGCCCTCGCTGGTGTAGGGGCCGCGCACTTCGGCGATCGTCAGGTTGACGTCGATGCCCGATCCGTCGCGCGTCACCATCTGCGACGCGACGCGGACGGGATCGCCCGAGCGGAAAACCGACTCCAGCGCCTCGACGAAGGCGGCGCGCTGCCCGACCGCAAGAAGCGCGGAAAAGCGCACGCGGCGGATCGCAGCCGGATCGACGCCCACCAGCGCGGTGAGCATTGCGTTCGCCGATTCCACTGTTTCGCGGACCGAAATGCGGGCGTGACCGATGCCGCCATCCCTCTCTACGGCGTCCAGTATCGCGGCGCGCATGCCGCCCGCCGCGAAATCTTCCATCGCTTCGCTGACATCGCGCAGCATGATCGCGCCGCCGACCGGCGTCGGAACAAGATCGACGTGCAGCCACTGGCGCGGTCGCAGCAGCCCGGGCAGATCGCCCGAAAACCGTTCCCTATGATCGAGCAGGCGGGCGATGTGATGGCTGACTAGACTGTCGCCGAACGAAGGCAGGACGGCGATCAGCGCCTCGCCGATCAGGCCCGCCGCCGGCATTTCGAGCATGTCGGACGCCGCCGGATTGACCGCAACGATACGCCGCTGCCGGTCGATCAGGATCACCCCGTCGCGAACCGATTCGACAAGCCCGGCAAGCGAAGCCTGCAACATATCCGAAGCCGCCGCGACTTCGCGGGCGGTCTTGTCGCCCAGACGGCGATAATCGTCGAGCGAGATCAGCACATGCGCATCCTTGCCGTGATGCGTCACGACGACGGGCTTGCGCGCCGATTGCAATCGCCAATTGGCAAAGCTGCGGATGAAATCCGCCGCCGATACGCGCTGTGGTTCTTGTGCGGTCGCCACGCTCACCCCCAAATTCGTTCGACCATTGTAGGAGCGGCGGGGATGATCTGGCGCGCGATCATGTCCGCAACGGTGCCACTCTGCGCGGGATCAGACCAGCCGGGCCTTGCCGCAACGCAGCGCATTGACCCGCGTATCGGCCTGGCCGACCTGCAGACCGAGCAAACCCGTGAGGTCGGCAAGGACCGTGTCGAGCACCGGCGCAGCGAGCGCCACCGTCTCTCCGACGACCGCCGTCAACGCTTTCAGGTTCAGCGCGAGACCGAGGACATTGACGTCGAGTTCCATCCGGTCCGAAAGCGATTCCGCCGCGCCCGCGAGCAGCCCGCTGCTCGACACCGTCTTCACCTGCCCGTCGTCGATTTCGCTGCGCGAAAAGGCGACCGGCTTTTCATTGAGATCCGAGAGGATCAGTTCCGCCCCGGCATCGATGCTGACGAGCGGCAGTTTCACCACGCGTGCGGGCTTTGGATCGAGCGGGCGCTGCATGTCCTGAAAATCGCTGTCGGGAACCGTCCCGATCGCGACCATCGCCGGAGACGTCACGACGCCGAGCGAGACTGCGGCGCGGCTGTTCGGCGCGCAATCGATGTCGGTGATCCGCGCCGACGCCGATCCCAGCTCGGCGAGCAAGGGAACATGAACACTGGCGAGCGGCGTCGCGATCCGCGTGTTGACCTTCAGCCGGACCTGCGCAGTGCGTATGAGGACATCATTGGTGTCGGTCACCGCGATCAGCGGCGAATCGGCGGGCGGTTCGCCGACCAGCAGCGCGATATCGACCCCCGACCCGCCGGGCAGACTGCCGGCTAGAGACAGGTCGACCTGCCGGTTCGCATTGCCCAGCAGCAGCATCGCACGCAGCAGGCTGAGCGCATTCACCTTCACCGGATTGGCGGCATCGATCCGGATGCTCGACGAGCGCGGCCCCAGGTCGATCGCCCGCGATGGCAGCAACGCACGCGGCAGCGCGCTATCGGCAATATGCTCGAGCGCGCTCGCCGCCTGGCCGTCCGACGCGCTGGCGAGCGCCGATACCACCTGCGGCAGCGTCGCCTGCGTGTTGAGCGTCTGGCCGAAGGTCAGGACATCGGCGTCGAGCTCGGTGCGCAGCGCGTCCGAAAAAGCGAGCAGGTCGATGTCGGTGCTGGCGAGTGCATTATAATCCATCACCGAAAGACTGACCTGGCTGCCGGTCAGCGCCGACAGCAGCGCGTTGGGGAGGCCGCCGTTCAGCGCCGCGACGCGCGACCCGAGCGAAAAGGCGGCATAGCCTTGCCGTGCACCGGTCGCGGTCGCGCGAATGATGCTGTCCTGCCGGCCGGTCAGAAAACTGCCGAAGAACAGCGGGCGATCGCGCGTCAGCGTGATCCGTATTGCATTCGGCGACGCGCCGCCGCCGCTGAAGCGCTGTTCGGCCTGAAGCGACGGATCGGCGACATAGGTGCCGGGCGTTAGCGCGGCGATCGCGATGCCGCAGTCGCAATTGGCTGCGATGATCCGCTCGGCCGCCGCACGCTCCTCGCCCGGCCGCCCGGCCGCAGCCATCGCCGCGGCGTCGGCGATCCCCTGCAGCTTCCGGCGGTCGAGATAGAGCGAGCCGAGATCGACCGCGAAAGCCGCCGACCCGATCAGCATCGTCATGCCGAAGGCGGTCGTGATGCTGATGCTCGCACGGCGGTTGCGGACAAGGCGGCGCAGGACGGAAAGCATCGTCAATCGACCGGCAATTCAAAGGTCGCGCGGGCGCGGATGACATGGTCCGGCGACGGAACGAAACTCGATCGCAGCAAGCTGCCCTGCGGCGCGGTGTAGGTGACCGCGACGGTAATCGCCTCGCCCGTTTCGGATACCGCGACGCTGTGCGTGCCGCTCACGGCTTGCAGGCTGCGCGCCACCGCGCGGTTCGCGACCGCGCTCCGGTCGGCGGCGTCGAGGCCGACGATCGAGGCCCGCGCGCCGTCGTTGGCGGCCTGCTGCACATTATGCGCCAGCATGAAATATTGGCCGTAGACGAGGACGCCCATCAGCAACGCGAGGAGCAGCGGCAACACCAGCGCCATTTCGACGATGGCGGCGCCGCGCTCCCCGCGCGCCAGGGTAAGGCCTGTCACTCGAATCCTGCGGACGCACCGCGAAAATCTGCTGAAACCCCTCATGCGGCCAGAATGGCGCGCGCAAATGAAAGCGGCGTCGAGAAGGCCCGACGCCGCTTTTATGTATTTTGCGGGATTTCGCGGCGTGTCAGGTCGCGGCGATCGGCGGCATAGCGGCAGCTATTGCGCGATCGTTAATCGCCGCGATCCGCCGCTATCCGCAAAATGCGATTATTCAGCGTCCTGCAACTTGTCCTGCGTGCGCAGGTCGAAGTCGGACGCGTCGTGGCGCTCGCGCAGCTGGCTCGCCGGGTCGCCGGTCGCGCGATTGACCATGCGTCCGCGCTTGACCGCCGGACGCGTGGCGAGCTTGTCTGTCCAGCGCTGAACATTCTTATACTCGTCCACCTGCAGGAATTCGCCCGCGTCATAGACGAGCCCCTTGGCGAGCGCGCCATACCAGGGCCAGATCGCCATGTCGGCGATCGTATAGTCGGCGCCGGCGATATATTCATGCTCCGCCAGCTGACGATCGAGCACATCGAGCTGGCGCTTCACTTCCATCGCATAGCGGTTGATCGGATATTCCTGCTTCGTCGGCGCATAGGCGTAGAAGTGGCCGAAACCGCCGCCGAGAAAGGGCGTGCTGCCCATCTGCCACATCAGCCAGGACAAAGTTTCGGCGCGCTTCGCTTTTTCGGTGGGCAGGAAGGCGCCGAATTTTTCGGCAAGATGGATCAGGATCGCGCCCGATTCGAACACCCGGATCGGTTCGGCGCCGCTGCGGTCGACGAGCGCGGGAATCTTGCTGTTCGGATTGGCACCGACGAAACCGCTCGAAAACTGGTCGCCCTCGCCGATATTGATCAGCCAGGCATCATATTCGGCGCCCGCATGGCCCGCCGCGAGCAGTTCCTCGAGCATCACCGTGACCTTCACCCCGTTGGGCGTGCCGAGCGAATAGAGCTGGAGCGGATGCTTGCCGACCGGCAGGTCCTTATCGTGCGTCGGCCCCGCTACGGGCCGGTTGATATTGGCGAAACGACCGCCGCTTTCCTTGTCCCACGTCCAGATTTTCGGCGGCACATATTCGCTGTTGTCGGTCATCGAAAGCTCCTCGGCGATTTTTATACTGACCGGTAACTTAATGGGCGATCGGCGTTTGTCCACCCTCCCCGGCTCAAATTATCTTCGCCGCGCGCAAAGCCGAGATCGCTTCGGCATCATATCCCAGCTCGGCGAGGATCGCATCGCTGTGCTCGCCGACCTGCGGCGCGCGCCGCGCGGCGGTCTTGTCTCTGTCCGATAGGCGAATCGGCGCTCGGATCACCGGGAGGGCGCTGTTCGCGCCGGGGTAATCGACCGGCTCGACCAAGCCCATCGCCGCCACCTGCGGCTGCGCCAGGGCCTCGCCCGCGCGCAGCACCTGCGCGGCGGGAACCCGCGCCGCGCCCATTTCGGCGATCACCTCGGCGCTCGTCCGATCGATGCACCAGCGCTGCATGATCGCGCTCAGCTCCTCGCCATTGTCGCCGCGCAAAATGTCGCTGGCGTAGCGTGGATCGTCGACCAGTTCCGAACACCCCACCAGCGCGGCCCAGCGCGCGAAGATCGGCGCGCCGACGATCTGGGTCACGATCCAGCCATCGCGGGTGCGGAACAAGTCGGTCGGCCCCGAACTGAAGCTGCGGTTACCGATCGGCTGACGATCGATACCGTTCAGCGCATGGTCGATCGTCAGCGCGTTCGACAGCGCGAGCGCGGTGCCGAGCAGCGATCCCGACACGCATTGTCCCTTCCCCGTCGTCTCGCGTTCGCGCAGCGCGAGCATCACGCCGAATGCGCAGTGCAAGGCGGTGCCGAAATCGACATAATTGACCTGCGCGCGGTATGGTTGGTCTGGTGTCCCGGTCAGATGCACGGTGCCCGACATCGCTTGCCCGACCGCATCGAAACCGACGCGGCTGGCGAGTGGCCCTTCGCTGCCGAACGCCGACGCCGTCGCAAGGATGATGCGCGGGTTGATCGCGGCAAGGCTGTCGTAATCCAAGCCGAGTTTGACGAGCGCGTCGTGCGGCAGGTTGGCGATCACCACATCGGCGGTTTCGACGAGGCGGCGGACGATTTCGCGGCCTTCGGCGCTGCCGGGCTTCAAGGTCAGGCCGCGTTTGGCGCGGTTCATCTGCATGAACATCGCCCCCGATCCGTCGTCGGCCACCGGCACGGTATAGCGATCGTCATTGCCGCCGGGCGCCTCGATCCGGATGACGTCGGCGCCATAATCGGCGAGCAAGGCCGCGCAATAAGGTCCCGCGATATAACGGCCAAAATCGAGTACGCGGATTCCTGTCAGCGGCACATCGCCCTCCCGGTCTGTTTGGGCCGGGCTAGCAGCCGCCCGTCGAGCCTGCCAGCGCCTTCGTCGAAAGCTGCCGCTTGCATGTTCGCGCCCGGACCATATGCTCGGCACATAATTTCAAACGGGGATAATATCATGGCGCGCTTCGCTCTCGCCCTCGCGGCGACACTGGCTTGTTCAACCTCGGTCTGGGCGCAAGCCGGGCCCGATGCCGACGCGAAGAAGGAGGATAAGTGGGACGTCAACGCCCCGCCCGGCCTCGCGACGCGCAAGGTTCAGCTGTCGGTCGACGAGGGAAGCTGGATGAACGTCGACGTCGCGCCCGACGGCCGCACGATCGCGTTCGACCTGCTCGGCGACATCTACACCATGCCGATCGACGGCGGGACGCCGACGCGAATCGCCGAGGGCCTCGCCTATGAGCATCAGCCGCGCTTCTCGCCCGACGGTCGGCGTATCGCCTTCGTCTCCGACCGCGCGGGCGGCGACAATATCTGGCTGATGAATCGCGATGGCAGCGACAAGCGCCAAATCTCGAAGGAGGATTTCCGCCTCCTCAACCAGCCGAGCTGGTCGCCCGACGGCCAATTCCTCGTCGCCAAGAAGCATTTCACGACCGGTCGCTCGCTCGGCACCGGCGAGGTGTGGATGTATCATGTGTCGGGCGGCGCCGGCGTCCCGCTGGTCAAGAAACCCAATGAACAGCATCAGAAGGAACTGGGCGAGCCGATCTTCGCTCCCGACGGCAAGAGCGTCTATTATACGCGCAACGTCACGCCCGGCCCGATCTTCGAATATGCGCAGGACAGCAACACCGACCTGTTCCACATCGAACGCTATGACCTTAGCGATGGCGAAATCAGCACCGCCGCGTCGGGGCCCGGCGGCGCGGTTCGCCCGACCCCCTCGCCCGACGGCAAGCGCCTCGCCTTCGTGCGGCGCGAAGGCACGCAGTCAAAGCTCTATGTGAAAGACCTCGCCTCGGGCATCGAAAAAAAGATCTATGATGCGCTAGATCAGGATGTGCAGGAAACCTGGGCGGTCACCGGCGTCTATCCGAACATGGCGTGGACCCCCGACAGCCGCGACATTATCTTCTGGGCCGGCGGTAAGCTCCGCCGCGTGAACGGTGACGGCGGCGAGGCGCAGGTCATCCCGTTCAGCATCGCGGACGACCGCGTAATCGTCGATGCGACGCATCCCGCGGTCGAGGTCGCGCCCGACAGCTTCGCCACCAAAATGCCGCGCTGGGCCGAAGTGTCGCCCGACGGCCGCAGCGTCGTATTCGAAACGCTCGGCAAGCTCTGGGTCAAACCCGCCACCGGCGGCACCGCGCGGCGGCTGACCAGCGCCAAGGACGGCGCGATGGAACTGTGGCCGAATTGGTCGCGCGACGGCAAATCGCTCGTCTTCGTGCGCTGGACCGACGCCGGTCTGGGCGAAATCCATGTCACCGGCGCGGGCGGCGGCGCGTCGCGCAAGGTGACGACGAACCCCGGCCATTATGCCGAGCCGCGCTTTTCGCCCGACGGCAAGACGATTGTATTCGAGCGGCGCGGCGGCGGCGGACTCACCTCCGAGCGCTGGGGCCAAGACCCCGGCGTCTATCGCGTCGCGGCGACCGGCGGGACCCCCGAGCGGATCAGTAGCGACGGTGCCAAGCCGCAGTTCGGTGCGACTAGCGACCGCGTGTTCATGGTCACAGCGGGCGGGGGCAAGAGCCAGCTCGTCAGCACCGACCTTCACGGAGAGGACAAGCGCGTTCATGCCAATGGCGAGCTCGTCAGCGACTATGAAATCTCGCCCGATGGCCGCACGCTCGCCTTCCGGCAGAATTACGACGCCTATGTCACGCCGCTGATGCCCGGCGGACAGGACGTGTCGCTCGGCATCAAGAGCGGCGCACTTCCGGTGACCCGCGTTTCGGGCAGCGGCGCCGAATATATGCACTGGTCGGACGGCGGCCGCCGCCTCCATTGGAGCCGCGGCGCGACGCTGCTTAGCGCCGACCTCGCGAGCCTCTTCGCGACTGCGCCCCTTGACGACAAGGCGCCGAAATTCACCCCGCCGACCGATGGCGTGTCGCTATCGATGACGCGCGAGGCGGCGAAGCATGAGGGCATCGTCGTCATCACCGGCGCGAAGATTGTGACGATGGCCGACAAGGACGGCGGCGTGATCGAAAATGGTGCGATCGTCATCGACGGCGACCGCATCACCGCGGTCGGCCCCGCGGGCGCGATCACCGTGCCGGCGGGCGCGGTGACGGTCGATGCGGCGGGCAAGACGATCGTCCCCGGCTTCGTCGACGCGCACGCGCACGGCTCGCACGGCGACGACGAGCTGGTGCCGCAGCAGAACTGGTCGGAGATCGTCAATCTCGCGATGGGCACGACGACGAGCCACAACCCCTCGTCGCGCGCGTCGGAGATTTTCGTCTCGTCCGAAATGCAGCGCGCCGGCCTGATCCTGGCACCGCGCATCTTTTCGACCGGCGAGGTCATCTACGGCGCGAAGGCGGCCGGCGTCTATGCCGAGATCAACGGCTATGACGACGCGCTCGCGCACGTCCGCCGGTTGAAGGCGCAGGGCGCGCACAGCGTCAAAAACTACAACCAGCCGCGCCGCGACCAGCGCCAGATGGTCGTGAAGGCCGCGCAGATGGAGGGCATGACCGTCGTGCCCGAAGGCGGCTCGCTGTTCACGCAGGACGTGACGCTGATCCAGGACGGCAACTCGACCGTCGAGCACAATGTCCCGCTCGACATTTTCTACAAGGACCTCGTCCAGCTGTGGGGCCAGACCGAGGTCGATTACACCCCGACGCTGGTGGTGACTTATGGCGGTCCCGCGGGCGATCCTTATTGGCGCGCGCATACCAACGTCTGGGAGCATCCGATCCTGTCGCGCCACGCGCCGCCGGCCGAACTCGCCGCGAACAACAAGCGCCGCGTGATCGCGCCCGAGAGCGACTATGTCGACGATGATTCGGCGCGCGAGGCGGGCAAGATCGCCGCGGCTGGCCGCATGGTCTCGATCGGCGCGCACGGCCAGCAGTCGGGACTCGGCGCGCATTGGGAAATCTGGTCCTTCGTGCGCGGCGGCTGGAGCAATATCGACGCCCTGCGCGCCGCGACGATCATGCCGGCGACCTCATTGGGCTATGCCAAGGATGTCGGGTCGCTCGAGGCGGGCAAGCTCGCCGATCTCGTGATTCTCGACGCCGACCCGACGCAGGACATCCGCAATACCGAAAAAATCCACCGCGTGATGCTGGGCGGGCATCTCTATGATCCGCTGACGATGAACGAGGTCGCGACGGGCGACCGCAAGCGCGCGCCCTATTGGTGGGAGGCCGACAAGCCCTGACCAGCGCGTCCTTCTGGCGGCGGACCCGTGAAATTGTGACGAGAGGGTTGCAAGTCTCGCGGACCGCCGCTAGGGGCGTCTCCTCTCAGCGAGGAGAGTTGGCTGAGTGGTCGAAAGCGTCGCACTCGAAATGCGAAGTGCCGGCAACGGTACCGAGGGTTCGAATCCCTCACTCTCCTCCATTTTCTTATTCCCACACCACGACCACCCGACGAGAACCTAGGAAAACCTGGGATCTCCGGGGAGCTTCATGTCCTCAAGTCTCCCGCAGCCCCGATCGTGCAGCTGTTGCAGTTGGGCAGGCATGTGGCTAAATTATGCCGGTCGAAAAAGGGGAGATCGGTGCCGTTAGCCCGGCCCGCTCGCGCAGGCCCTGACCGCCTCTGCGATGTGTCCCAAGACCTTGAACGCCGTTTATGGTGTGGTGGCGATAAGGAGGCTTTGGACATGAACGACTTGCTCGAGGCTGTAACCGTCAGCGTTACGATCGACCCTCGGTTACCGGACGTTAAGACGCGAAGCGCATAGCGGATGCCATGACAAGATCGGCTTCCCCCGCCCCGATCGCACCGATACATCGCTTGCGCATATTCCCGGACCCGGCGACGCTTCCGCTTCCCGTGTACCGCGATTTCGTCGAGATGCTTTTCGGAATGCGCTTCCCGATCCTGGGTCTCGGCACCGTGTTCGTGGCCATCTGCCTCCTCGTCGGGCGCCAGATGCAAAGCGATGCATTGATCGCTCTCGCCATCGCCGGCGCGGTAACGACGCTGGCACGGCTCTGGACGATCCGCGCCTATCATCGCGGTCGCCCCGCCCGGTTCGACGAACTGCGCGTCTGGGAACGGCGCTACGCCATCGGCAACCTCGCCTCCGCGGCGATGCTGGCGCTTTTGAACGTCATCGCGATCGCCGCGCATAATCCGCTCAATCATATGGTCGCCGTCAGCCTCGTCTTCGGCTTCGGTGCGGGAATCGTATCGCGCACATCGGTGAGGCCGGGCGTCTGCGTAGCTGCGCTCCTGACGGCAACCGTTCCAACCGTCATCGCGCTCACCCTCCACGCGGCGCGGCCACACGACATTCCGCTCCACAGCGAGATGTTCCTTACGGAGGCCTTCATCGTCGCAGCGATAACCGGGCTCAGTCTCCAGACCGTTGCACATCTCTATCGCTCGGCGGTCGAGCATCACACGGCCCGCTATGACATGGCCAAGCTCGCGCGCACCGACGCGCTCACCGGCCTCTCCAACCGGCTTCTTCTGCGCGAGCTGTTTCAGGACCGCGCCGCGACGGCGCTCCGCGCCCGCAGTCTCGTCGCGCTTCACTATCTCGACCTCGACGGGTTCAAGGCGATCAACGATCATCATGGTCATCCCGCAGGCGACGCGCTGCTCGAGCAGGTCGCGCGGCGACTCGAAGCGATGGTGCGCGCCGGCGACGTCGTCGCGCGCCTCGGCGGCGATGAATTCATCGTGCTCCAAGCCGGAATAACCGACGAAAGCGAAGCAGAGCTTCTCGCGCGGCGAATCATCCGCGACATTAGCAAGCCCTATAAGGTCGAGGGCCAATTGATGGCGATCTCGGTAAGCGTCGGCATCGCGACCGCTCCGAAGCTCGGCGTCGAGCTGGAACGACTTCTCGCCTGCGCCGATGCCGCACTCTACCGCGCCAAGAAAGGCGGGAAGGCACGGGCACTCTTCTGCCTTGAGGCCGATGTAATGGACGCGGAACTCGCGGCCTGAAGCATAGGAACATCGCAGCCGCAACTTGGGCGCGGGCGCCTGCTTTCACGCCATGACATATAGGCGAACAGCCGCCCCGGCCTGCGCCGGGACGGCTCGCGGGGTCAGCCCCTGATGCTGAGCAGCGACGGTGCGGTCAGCGATGCGACGACCGCACCGACGATCAGGAACAATATGATCGCGACGATAACGACGACGGCGGCATAGCCGAGCGCCTTGTCTTCCGGCGCCTTCATCAGCACCGGCAGCCCCAGATAGAGAAGATAGAGCCCGTAGAGGCCGAACAGCGCGCCGATCAGCCCGAGCGCCGGTATCAACCCGAAAATCGCGCCGACCCAGCCCGCGGTCCCCGAATAGGCCGCGACTTTCAGCGCTTGCACCTGATTCTTCTGCCCGCCGAAATTCGGCGCCAGCCCGTCGATGACGAGCGCAAGAATGAAGACGGTCGCGAGCGTCAGGCCATAGGACAGGATCGCCGAGCCCAGCGCGGTGCCGATCGGCGGATGATAGGTCACGCCGAAAGCGGTGAAGCCGAAAACCTGCCCGCCGATGAACTGCGCGATCGGCCCAATCGCGGCGAGCACCACCACATAAGGGACATAGATCGACTGCGTCGTCGCCGGCTCTGCCGCGATGACGGGCCAGGTTTCCCTCGGCTTGAGCAGAATATCCTTCGCGCGCTGGACGATGCCCGAAGCGGGTCCGGAGATATTGGGCGGTACGTCAACCATAATGCTTCTCCCCTGAAGATGCGGCCGGCAACCCGAATGGGAAATGCATGAGGCCAGAGGAGCAATTTAGCCCATATGGCCAATGCATCTGTCACGCTGATCACAGCCGATTCGGCAAACCGCGACCCACGCGAATGTAACGGACTTGAAACGCGCGTAAACAGCCATAGATTGACCATATGACACCCGAGTCCTCCTCCGAACTTTCCGCCGCCGTTACTGCGCCGCTGATCGGCCGCGCGCGCTTTGCGCCGGGCGACATCGTGCGCCACCGCATGTTCGACTTTCGCGGCGTTGTGTTCGACATCGATCCGGTCTTCGCGAACAGCGACGAATGGTATGAGGCGATCCCCGAGGAAATCCGTCCCGCCAAGGAACAACCTTATTATCACCTGCTCGCCGAAAACGGCGATTCATCCTATATCGCCTATGTCAGCCAGCAGAATCTCGTCGCCGACGGCGACGGCGGACCGATCGATCATCCGCAGATCGACGCGATGTTCGACGGACTCGATCGCGGCCGCTACCGCGTCCGCGCGATCCATCGCCACTGAGCGCGGCGTCAGGCTTTCAGCTTCCAGCCCGACGCCAGCAGGCGATAGGTGATCACGCCGAGCAGGATATTGACCGCGACGAGCACAAGCATTGCGGTCAGCACCGGATTGGCGATCGTTGAATCAACCGTGCCGATGAAGCCGTAGCGAAAGCCCATGATCGCATAATAGACGGGATTGCCGTGTGCGAGCGTCTGAAACCAGGGCGCCAGCTTGTCGACCGAGTAGAAAGTGCCCGACAGTAGCGCGAGCGGCGTCACGACGAAATTGGTCACCGCGGCGGCATGGTCGAATTTTTCGGCCCAGACGGAGGTGATGAGACCGAGGAAGCCGAGCATCATCGCCCCGAGAATGCCGAAAACGGCGACCGCCCAAAGATGATCGGTGCCGACATGGACGCCCGGCCACAGCAGCATGGCGAGCCAGAGCGCGAATCCGACGAGGACCGCGCGCGTGACCGCGGCACCGACGAGCGCGATGATCAGTTCGCCGACCGCGAGGGGCGGCATCAGATAATCGACGATCGTCCCCTGGATCTTGCCGACGAGGAGCGAGAAGCTCGAATTGGCGAAGCTGTTCTGCAACATCGCCATCATGATCAGGCCCGGCGCAATGAAATCGGCAAAGGGCACGCCGATGACCGTGCGCCCCGCGCCGCCGAGCGCGACGGTGAAAATGACGAGGAACAGGAGCGTGGTGATCGCCGGGGCCCAGATTGTTTGCAGCTGGACCTTGAAAAAGCGGCGCACCTCCTTGACATATAGTGCCTGCATACCCGGCACGTTCAGCGTGTGGATGTGCGGGACGCCGGGTTCGGCGAAAGCCGGAACCGCGCGGATATTCGCTGAGTCGGGGTTCGAAATTTGGGGCTGGTCGTTCATGGCGTTCTCGCCTATCGCCTCCCCGATCTTACCGCAAGCTGGGCCGTCGCGACTTCGATCCGAAAGGATCGCGATGCGGACGATATGACCCGCGGCGTGGAATGATGAGGAACATTTAAAATGTCATGGACTGACGAGCGCATCGAACAGCTGCGCAGCATGTGGGAAAAGGGCCTGACCGCCAGCCAGATCGCCGACGAGCTCGGCGGGGTCAGCCGCAATGCGGTGATCGGCAAGGCGCACCGCCTCGGCCTGAAATCGCGCCCCTCGCCGGTCAAGGCGACCGACAAGGTGGCAAAGCCCGTCAAGCCCGCCGCGCCGAAGCCTGCGGCACCCGTCGCCGCGCCGCGCCCTACGGCGCCGGTTGCGCCGCGCCCGGTTGCAGCGGCGCCGAGGCCCGAACCCAAGCCTCCGGTCCAGGCATCGGACGAGGGCGGCGTCGACGCCACACCGAAGCCCGATGCGCCGCGCATCGTTTCGATCGGCCCCGGCGGCTTCATCCGCCAAGGCCCCGGCGACCAGCAGGCACCGATCCCGCCCGCGCCGCCGCGCCGCTTGGTGCCCGCGAAGCCGAGCCCGGAGATCGCCGACAAGACGACCCTACTCGACCTCAACGACCGCATCTGCCGCTGGCCCATGGGGCATCCGGGCGAGCCCGACTTCCATTTCTGCGGCGAGGCCGTGAACCCCGGCTTTCCCTATTGCGTCGAGCATTGCGGACGCGCCTATCAGGCGCAGCTGCCGCGCGGCACGCGCCGCCCGCCCCCGCCCCCGCCCTTCGGTGGCCCCCGAGTTCGTTAAGGGCGTCCGGTGAGGCCCTTCGGGCAGGATTTTGAATTCGCCCGCGCGCTCGGTCTGCAAATGGTCGAGCGCGCCGACGGGCGCTGCACGATGGCGATCGACATCGAGGCGGCGCGTCATTTCAATCCGCAGGGCGTCGCGCACGGCGGCGTCGCCTATTCGCTCGCCGATACCGCGATGGGCGGGGCGCTGTTCAGCACGCTGGACGATGGTTTCTGGTGCGCGACGCTGGAAATCAAGTTTAACTATCATGTCGGGGTGCGCGAAGGCCGGCTGATTTGTGAAGCAAGCGTGCTCCACAAGGGCAAACGCGTCGCGAATATCGACGCACGCCTGTTCCAGCACGACCGTCTTGTCGCGAGCGCGAACGGCAATTTCGCGATCTTTCCGGCGCCAAACGCCGGATAAGCGAAAGGCGCCGGATCATTCGACCCGGCACCTCCCTTTTCCGCTCCCAAGAGGTCAGAAGCGGTAGCTCAACGTCCCGCGCACGCTGTGCGTCTGGAAATGCGGATCGCTGCGGCGGATATCGGTCCCGCCGCCGTTCAGCAGGAACGGATTAGTCGCCGGCGCGGTGCCCGCACCGACGTTCACGACATAATCCTTGTCCTTGACGTCGGTATACAGATATTCGAGCCCGAGCCCGATATTGTTCGTGACCATCACCTCGGCGCCGCCGCCGACGGTATAGCCCCAGGCATTGGTCTTGCCGTTATCGTCAAAGCTGTTGGCCGTGTTCGTCGTCGTGAACTTGTTGTCGAGACGCGCATAGGCGCCGCCGCCCGTGACATAGAAAAGCGCGCCGCCGCCCGGCGTATAACCGGCGCGCAGGCGGGCGTTCGCCTGATAGTCGGCCTCACGGCTCATCGTGTAGCTCGCAGGGGTGGTCGAAAAGCCGCTGACGCTGTCGCGCGCGACGCTGTGCCCGCCCTCGACGACCGCGCCGAGCACGAAATTGCCCATGCGCTTGTCATAACCGAGACGCCCGAAGAATTCGGGTCCGTCCTTGTCGTTGCGGCAACCGACATTGGCGGTTCCCGTCGCTGCACCGTTACAGAAGCCGGGGCCGAAGGCATCGGCGCCGCCGACGGTCGTGACCTGATCGCCATAGGTACCATCCTGATCGGTGTCGAAAATCAGGGATTCACCGCGGTCGCTGCCTTGCAGCGACGCGCCGCCGCCGATCGAGATATAGGGTCCGTTGAAGTCCTGCGACGGGTCGCGATTATCTTGTGCAATCGCCGGAACAGCCAGCATGGATGCCGCCGAAGCGGCGAGGAGAGCTGCGAATTTCATTGTTATTACTCCACTTTTTGGTGACTTTGCAGTCGCCCCTCAAACACGGGCCGGGCGGACAAGGTTCCCTCGCTGTGCCGAAATGCGACGAGCCGAGGCGGCGACGGGGCGCATGCGGCCCGCGCAAAACCGCGCTTGCCAGCGCCCTTCCCCGCCCCTTATAGCCATCCCATGAGTCACGATTTGTTCGACGCCGCGACCCCCGCCACCGACAGCTACAACGCTTCGCAGATCGAGGTGCTGGAAGGGCTCGAACCCGTTCGCCGCCGCCCCGGCATGTATATCGGCGGAACCGACGAGCGCGCGCTCCACCATCTCGCCGCCGAGGTCATCGACAATAGCATGGACGAGGCCGTCGCCGGCCACGCGACGCGCATCGAGATCACGCTCGACGTCGGCAACCGGCTGACCGTCGTCGACAACGGCCGCGGCATGCCGGTCGATCCGCATCCGAAATTCCCGGGCAAGTCGGCGCTCGAGGTCATCATGACGATGCTCCATTCGGGCGGGAAGTTCGAGGGCAAGGCTTATGCGACGTCGGGCGGCCTCCACGGCGTCGGGGTCAGCGTCGTCAACGCCCTGTCGACCGAAACGGTGATCGAGGTCGCACGGAACAAGCTGCTCTATCGCCAGCGTTTTTCACGCGGCACGCCGCTCGGCGGGCTCGAAGAGCTGGGCCCGACGCCCAATCGGCGCGGCACCAGCGTCTCCTTCGTCCCCGATCCCGAAATCTTCGGCGAGCATGGCCGTTTCAAGCCCCAGCGCCTGTATCGGATGGCGCGGTCGAAGGCCTATCTGTTCGCGGGCGTCGAAATCCGCTGGAAATGCGCGCCCGAGCTGATCGGCGACGACACACCTGCCGATGCGGTGTTCCAATTCCCCGGCGGCCTTGCCGATCACCTCAAAGAACAGATCGGCACCCGCGAATGCGCGACCGCCGAGCCCTTCGTCGGGCGGCAGGAATTCCCGGGTGAACAGGGCCGCGCCGAATGGGCGATCGCCTGGCCGCTGTGGTCCGACGGATCGTATAGCTGGTATTGCAACACCATCCCCACGCCGGCGGGCGGCACGCACGAAGCCGGGCTGCGCGCCGCGCTGACCAAAGGCCTTCGCGCGTTCGGCGAGTTGATCGGGCAGAAGAAGGCGGCGCAGATCACGGCCGAAGATGTGTTCAACGGCGGCGAGATGATGCTGTCGGTCTTCATCCGCGATCCGCAATTTCAGAGCCAGACCAAGGATCGCTTGTCGAGCCCCGAGGCCGCGCGCCTCACGGAAAATGCCGTGCGCGACCATTTCGACCATTTCCTGTCGGACAATATGGACCGCGGCCGGGCGCTCTTGGGCCTCGTCCTCGACCGCATGGATGAGCGCCTCAAGCGCAAGGCCGAGCGCGAGGTCAAGCGCAAGACCGCCACCAGCGGGCGCAAGCTGCGCCTGCCCGGCAAGCTCACCGACTGTGCGAACGACGGCCCCGAAGGCACGGAATTATTTATCGTCGAAGGCGACAGCGCCGGCGGCAGCGCCAAGCAGGCGCGCGACCGCAAGACGCAGGCGATCCTGCCGATCCGCGGCAAGATATTGAACGTCGCGAGCGCCAGTGCCGACAAGATCCGCGCCAATCAGGAAATCGCCGACCTCGCGCTCGCGCTTGGCTGCGGGATGCGCAAGGATTGCGACGCCGATCGGCTGCGCTACGACAAGATCGTGATCATGACGGATGCCGACGTCGACGGCGCGCATATCGCGACGCTGCTGATGACCTTCTTCTTCCAGGAAATGCCCGACATCGTGCGCGAGGGGCATGTCTATCTCGCGCAGCCGCCGCTCTATCGCCTGACGGCAGGCAACACATCGGCCTATGCGCGCGACGACGCGCACCGCGCCGAGCTGGAAGCGACGCTGTTCAAGGGCAAGAAGGTCGAGGTAGGGCGTTTCAAGGGTTTGGGCGAAATGAACCCCAATCAATTGAAAGAAACGACGATGGACCCGGCTACGCGCTCGATGCTGCGCGTCACGCTGCCGCAAGAATATGAAGAACGGCACCAGGTCAAGGATCTGGTCGACCGGCTGATGGGCAAGCATCCCGAGCACCGCTTCCAGTTTATCCAGGCCAATGCCGCGACGCTCGACGAGGCGGCGATCGACGCCTGAGGAGGTTGTCATGGGCAGATTTCGGCCGGACATTCTAGCCGCAGCGATGCTGGCGACACTTTCGCCGCAAGCCGCTGCGGCGCAAGCGTCCGATACGTCCGATTCGTCCGCGCAAACCGCCTTCGACCGGCGCGCGGCGCAGCTCGTCGACCTGTTCGGCGGCAGGATCGCCTATTCGACCTATTTCGATCCGCACTTCCAGGCGGCGGTTTCCGAGACGCAGTTCGACGCATTCAGGGCCGGGCTGATCGCGCAATATGGCCAACCGGTCGCGATCGACAAGGCGACGCCGACGCGCGACCGTTCGGGAACTATCCTGCTGCGATTCGAAAGAAGCGTTGCGACCGTCCTGCTCGATGTCGGCGTCGCAGCCGACGAGCGCGTGACGGGATTGCGCGTAACCGGCGTCGCGGTAGCCGATGACAGCTTCGACAAGGTCGCGGCAGAGTTTCGGGCTCTTCCGGGTCAAGTGGGTTTCCTCGTCGCCGAACTCGACGGGGCGACGATCCGTCCGCTCGCCTCCGCCCATGCCGACCGGCAATTCGCGACGGGTTCGACCTTCAAACTCTATATCCTCGACGAACTCGCGGCGCAGATCGCGGCGGGCAAGCGCCGATGGACCGACGTCGTGCCGCTGTCACATTTCAGCTTTTCGTCCGCGGGCACCGCGAACTGGCCAAAAGACACGCCGGTCACGCTCCAGACGCTCGCCAACTGGATGATCTCGGTCAGCGACAATGGCGCGGCCGATACGCTGATCCACCTGCTCGGCCGCGAAGCGATCGAAGCGCGCATGAAGAGCACCGGGCACAGCAATCCGTCGCGTAACATCCCGCTGCTCACGACGGTCGAGGCTTTCGCGCTCAAGGGCAATAATTTCAACGATTTGCGACCGCTCTTTATCAAGGGTGATGATACTGCACAGCGCAAGCTGATCGAGGCAAATCGCGAGCGCCTGACGCTCGCCAATGTCGACGGGGTCAGCTTCGCCGCCGGGCCGCGTTTCATCGACAGTCTCGAATGGTTCGCAAGTCCAGACGATATCGCGCGGCTGATGGTCGACCTGCGCGCGCGCCAGTCGAAGACCTTGCTCGACGCCATGGCGATCAACAACGGCGTCGGCCCGGTCGCCGCCGCCGACTGGTCCTATCTCGGCTACAAGGGCGGATCCGAAAACGGCGTCCTGTCGATGAGCCTGCTGGGGCAGCGCAAGAAAGACGGCAAATGGTTCTTGGTGACCGCGAGTTGGAACAATCCCGATGCCAACGTCGAAACCGGCCCGCTGGTCGCGCTCGTCACGCGCCTGCTTGCGCTGGCGGCAAAATAGGTCGGTCAGGCTGTGAACTCGGCGCCTTGCCGACGCAGGGCGTCGCCCGCGTGCAGAAACAGCGCCAGACAGGCGGCGAGCAGGACGGCGTCCTTGAACAGGAATTGCGCTGTCGACCCCATGAAGGGAAAGCCAAACCCGTCTTCCCATAACGGCACGCCGAAGCTGAAGCTGAGCGTAACGAGAAAGGTGGCCATTCCCATCATGCCGCCGAGCAATCCCACGCGATGCGACCAAGCCCCTAGGGCGATCAGTGCACCAGTCACCAGTTCGACCGTGCCGATCACATTACTCGTACCCTGGACCCCGATCAGCGGATACATCCAGGCGAAAAGCGGATAGTGCATGGCGATGCCGGCAACGCCTTCCGCTTCATAGGAAGCGAATTTCGCAACCCCGAAAAAGACAAAGATAAACACCATCGACCAGCGCAGCGCGCCGATAGCCAATATTTGCGGCGGAAGCCTGTCCAGAATTTTACGCATATAATATCCCAAACGAATGTTTCGGAGATATTCGCGCGTTGTCCCGCCCCGGTTACATCAGGCGGTGAGCGCCGCGACCAGCGCCTTGACCTTTGCCTGCCGCCATTGCGGCGTCGGCGCGACGAGCCAGTAACCGCGCTTCACCGGAAACGCCTCGCGAACCAGCCGCACTCGGCCCGCGGCAATATCCGCTTCGGCGAGCATCGCGGGGACATTCGCCTGCCCCAGCCCATTTGCCGCGGCGTCGATCGCAAGCCCCGCGTCGCCGAGCCGCAACGCCGGCTCACCTTCCTCAACGGGGCAGCCGGGCCATGCGATGCGCGTTTCGCTTTCGCTTCCGGGCCCCGCGACGGTCACCATCAGCGCCTCGGCGAGCGCCACGCCCTCATGTTCGCCCGCGCCGTCCGTCCAGAAAATCGCGAGGTCGAGGTTCGCCTCGGTAAAATCGATCCCGCTGTCGGCCGACACGAGCGTGAAGCGCACATCGGGCGCCTGCTGGCTGTAGCGCGCGAGCCGCGGCGCGAGCCATTTGGCGGTCAGGTCGCGCGGCGCGGCGATCGTCAGCGACTGCGACGACTGGCCCGCCTGCATCGCGCGCACCGATTCCTCGAACTGCAGGAAGCCTTGGCGCAAAGCTTCGAGCCCGGCATTGGCTTCACCCGTCAATTCCAGCCCCTTCGGCGTGCGGCGGAACAGCACAACGCCGAGCATATCCTCCAGCGCGCGAATCTGCTGTCCGACCGCGGCAGGCGTCACCGCCAGCTCGTCGGCGGCGCGCGTGAAGCTCAGGTGTCGGGCAGCGGCGTCGAAGACGCGGAGCGCGTTGAGGGGCAGATGTGTGCGCTTCATGACGCGGTCGCGGGCGCCTGAAGCGGGAAATGCGGGATGGCGACCAGCATTTGCGACCCGTCGCCCAGCTCCATCGCATAGCTGCCGACCATCGATCCTTCGGGCGTCGGCAGCGGGCAGCCCGACACATAATCATAGGCGCCGCCGGGCATGATCAACGGCTGTTCGCCGACGACGCCTTCGCCTTCGACTTCGCTGGTCTGGCCGCGCCCGTCGCTGATCCGCCAATGACGGCTGATCAGCTGCACACTGTCGTCGCCATGATTCTCGACACGGACATGATAGGCCCAGAACCAGCGCCCGAGCGCAGGGTGCGACTGTTCGGGCAGATAGCTGACCGCGACGCGCACGGTGATCGACCCGGTGGTCGCCGCAAAGGGAAAGAAGGAGTCGATCATTTCCATGGCAGATTCGCCTAAAGCCCGACCTTGGTCAATGCCTGGTCGAGGTCGGCGATGACATCGCGCGGATCCTCGAGTCCGATATTGATGCGTAGCATACCCTCGACCACGCCCATGTCGATCCGCGCTTCTTCGCTGACGCCATAATGCGTCGTCGACCAAGGGTGGCAGCAGAGGCTACGCGAATCGCCGATATTGTTGCTGATGTCGACGAGTTCGAGTGCGTTGAGGAACGCCATCGCCTGTTCGCGGCCGCCATCGAGCACGAAGGAGAAGATCGGCCCGCACGCGCTCGACTGACTCATCGCCAGATTGTGCTGCGGGTGGCTGGCCAGCCCCGGGTGGAGCATTCGCGCGACGCGACCCTCGATAGCCTTGCCGACCGCAAGCGCGTTTTCCGACTGACGCCGCGCGCGCAGGTCGAGCGTCTCGAGCCCCTTCAGCACGACCCACGCGTTGAACGGCGACAGGTTCGGCCCGGTATTGCGCTGGAACGGCAACAGCACGTCGTTGATGAATTTTTCGGTCCCGCAGACGGCGCCCGCGAGCACGCGCCCCTGCCCCTCCATCAGCTTGGTCGCCGAATAAGCGACGACGTCAGCCCCGAAATCCATCGGGCGCTGGAGCACGCTCGTCGCAAAGGCATTGTCGACGACGGTCGTGATACCATGCGCCTTTGCCAGCCCGCACACATGCTTCATGTCGACGATGTCCATCGTCGGATTGGCCGGGGTTTCGAAGAAGAAGACCTTGGTGTTCGCCTTGATCCCCCTTTCCCACGCGTCATTGTCGCGGCCGTCGACGACGGTGGTTTCGATCCCGAAGCGCGGGCACAGATGGTCGACGAGCCAGCGGCACGAACCGAAGGCCGCCTTGGCCGCGACGATATGATCGCCCGCCGACAATTGGCACAGCAGCGCGGTCGTCATCGCCGCCATGCCGGTCGCCTGCGTGCGGCACGCCTCGGCGCCTTCCATCAGCGCGATCCGCTCCTCGAGCATCGCGACGGTCGGGTTTTGCAGCCGCGAATAGGTCATGCCCTGTTCTTCGCCCGCGAAGCGCGCGGCGACTTCCTCGGCGCTATCATAGGTGTAGCCCGAGGTCAGGAAGAGCGCCTCCGACGTCTCGCCATGCTCGCTGCGCCAGGTGCCACCGCGCACCGCCTGGGTCGCGGGATGCCAGCTCTGCGTCTTGCTGCGATCGAAACCCGTCTTCTTTTTCATCACCTTATCCGTCTCGCTAGTTTTTCAGGGCCGCAACAACCGCATCGCCCAATGCCGCCGTTCCCATATTGCCCCCCAGGTCCGCGCCGCGCGCGCCATCGGCGAGCACCTTGGCGACCGCAGCCTCGATCCGCGCCGCGCTCGCCTCGTCGCCGCCTGAATGGCGCAGCAGCATCGCGAGCGACAGGATCATCGCCAGCGGATTGGCCACGCCCTTGCCCGCGATGTCGGGCGCGCTGCCATGGATCGGCTCGTAGAGCCCCTGCTTGCCCTCGCTCAGCGACGCCGAGGCGAGCAGCCCGATCGAGCCGACGCACATCGACGCCTGATCGGACAATATGTCGCCGAACAGATTGCCGGTGACGACGACGTCGAACTGGCCCGGGTTGCGCACAAGCTGCATCGCGGCATTGTCGACATACATATGGCTGAGCGCCACGTCGGGATAGTCGGCGGCGACCTCGATCACCACGTCGCGCCACAACTGCGAGGTTTCGAGCACATTCGCCTTATCGACCGAACAGAGCCGCTTTTGCCGTCCCTGCGCCGCGCGGAACGCGACATGCGCGATGCGCCGCACTTCGCTCTCGCTGTACGACATGACGTCATAGCCTTCGCGCTCGCCGCTTGGCGTCGTGCGCATGCCCTTCTCGCCGAAATAGACATCGCCGTTGAGCTCACGGACGATCAGCAGGTCGATCGCCGACGCGACTTCGGGACGCAGCGCCGAGCTGTCTTCGAGTCCCGCGAACAGCTTGGCGGGCCGCAAATTGGCGAACAGCCCGAGTTCGGCGCGCAGGCCGAGGATCGCCTGTTCGGGGCGCAGATGGCGTTCGACATTGTCGAAACGCGGATCGCCGACCGCGCCGAACAGCAACGCATCGGCGGCTTTCGCCTTCGCAAGCGTCTCCGGCGGCAGCGGATGGCCCGTCGCTTCATAAGCCGCGCCGCCGACGAGCGCGCGATCGAGCGTCACGGGAAGCGCGAGCGCCCCAAGGACCTTCTCGGCCTCCGCCATGATCTCCGGACCGATACCGTCGCCAGCCAGCAGCAGGATTTTCAACTTGTCGCCCTTTCGTGTCTCGCCAGCCGCTTAGACAGCGGCGGCGCGTCACGCAACCGCCCTGCCCAGCCGGTCGACCAATCTCTCCCTCGACGTGAGCAAGTCACGGTTGCGCCCGTCGAGGACATCGCGCGCGAGGAAGTGGCCGGTGATCGCGAGGAAGTCGAGTATGTCGGCCATCGTCGGATCGGGAGCGGCTTTACCCGGATCGTCGTGCCGCATGAACGGCGGCAGGCGAAGCAGGCGTTTCTCATATCCGGCAGCGGCAGCCGCACTGACCGCGCCGCCCGATTTGGGGCTCACGAAAGCGATATCCTGCGTTGATCCCGTGACGACGCATTCGCCGAGATCCAGTCCGAAGCCCAGTTCGGCGAGCAGAAGCAGTTCGTAACGGCCAAGCGCCAGCGCCCATTGGCGCGCCGAGGCGGCGACGCCAACGGCGTCGAGTACTGCGAGCAGCACGGTATAGAGCGCGGGATAGGGTTGGTTTTCGGGCAAGGTCGCCGCGGTCAGGCTCGTCACCCAGTCGATCGCCGCCGCCGCCAGCGGCTCGGCGAGCAGCGGCGCGCGGCTCTCCAGAAGTTCGACCGTCGCGCCGCCCAGCTGCTCCTCGGTCCGCGCGCGCAGTTCCAGCGCCACCAGATTGCCCGGTATCAGGATTGGCCGCACCCGCCGCGACCGCCCGCCACGCACATAACCCGCGACCAGTCCTGCTTCCGCGGTCAACGCGCGGAGGATCGCGCCATGCTCGCCATGCGCGCGCACCGCGCAGACGATCGCCGATGCGGTCAGGCTGGCCAAAGCACCATCTGCGTCTGGGTGACGAGCGCGACCTCGGCACCCTCTTCGGTGCGGATGCGCGTCTGCCATACCGACAGCCGCTTGCCGATCTTCACCGGCGTCGCCTCGCCGACCAGCACCGAACCGACGGGGCCCGCGCCGAGAAAATTGGTCTTGCTCTCGATCGTCGTCGTGCCGCTCGCGCCCTCGGGCAATGTCAGGAATGCGCCAACGGCGCCGAGGCAGTCGGCAAACGCCATGATCGCGCCGCCATGAACGATCCCGCCCGCGGTGCAGATCTCGGGCCGAACGGGCAGCTTGCCCGCAATGCGCTCCTTGCTGCCTTCTTCGATCGTGACGCCGAGCGTTCCCGCGAGCGGCATGGCGGCTGCAAAATCCATGATCGTCCCTTCATCGTCCCGAATGATAGAAATCATGCACCGCCTGCGCGACGGCGGCGCTCACCCCCGGCGCCCTTCGCAAATCTTCAAGGCTCGCACCGCGCACCGCGCGCGCGGTGCCGAAGTGCATCAGCAGCGCCTTCTTGCGCGCCGGGCCGATGCCCGGAACCTCGTCGAGCGGCGAGCTGCCCATCGCCTTGGCGCGTTTTTGCCGATGCGCGCCGATCGCGAAGCGGTGCGCCTCGTCGCGCAGCCGCTGGATATAGAAGAGCGCGGCATTGTTCGGCGGCAAGGTAAACTCGCGCCCATCGGGGTGATAGAAGGTTTCGCGCCCGGCGTTGCGATCCGGCCCCTTGGCGACGCCCACATAAGTCAGATCGTCGATCCCCAACTCGGCGAGGACCGCGCCCGCCGCCGACACCTGTCCCTTGCCGCCGTCGATCAACACCAGGTCGGGCCATTCGCCCTTGGTGCGTTCGGGATCTTCCTCGATCGCGCGCGCGAAGCGGCGCTGGAACACCTCGCGCATCATCGCGAAATCGTCGCCCGGCTGCGTTTCGGGCCGCTTGATGTTGAACTTGCGATAGGCTCCCTTGATCCAGCCCTCGGGACCCGCGACGACCATCGCGCCGAGCGCATTGGTCCCCTGGATATGGCTGTTATCGTAAATCTCGATTCGCCGCGGCGGGTTTTCAAGGTCGAACAATTCAGCGAGTTCGCGCCCTAGCTTCGCCTGGCTGCTGCTCTCGGCGAGGCGCCGGTCGAGCTCCTCACCCGCATTGCGCACCGCCTGTTCGAGCAGGCGGCGGCGGTTGCCGCGCTGCGGCACGCTGATCTCGACCTTGCGGTTCGCGCTCTCCCCCAGAGCTTCGGCCAGCAGTGCGCATTCGTCGGGCTCGCGGTCGACGAGAATCGTCTTCGGCGGCGGCACGCCTTCGTAAAACTGCATCAGGAAGCTTGCCATCACCTCGCTCTCGGGCACGCCCGCGACATGCGCGGGAAAAAAGCTGCGATGCCCCCAATTCTGGCCGCCGCGGATGAAGAAGCCCGCGATACACAGCTGCCCGCCCTTCGCGGCGAGCGCGAACACGTCGGCGTCGCCGAGGCCATCGGCGTGGACCGACTGGCTGCCCTGGATGAAGGTCAGCGACTTCAGCCGGTCGCGGATCACCGCAGCCTGCTCATAATCCATCGCTTCGGCGGCGCGCGTCATCGCATCGCCGAGCCGTTTCTGCACCGCGGTCGAGCGACCTTCGAGGAAATCCTGCGCGTCGCTTACCAGCCCGGCATAATCCTCCTTCGAGATGCGGTCGACGCAGGGCGCGCTGCACCGCTTGATCTGATAGAGCAGGCACGGCCGCGAACGGTTGGCGAAGAAGCTGTCGGTGCAGCTGCGCAGGAGGAAAGTCTTCTGCAACGCATTGAGCGTCTGGTGAACCGACCCGGCGCTGGCGAACGGGCCGTAATAGCGCCCCTTGGCGCGTCGCGCGCCGCGATGTTTTTGCACGCGCGGAAAAGCATGATCGGTGCGCAGCAGGATGAAGGGGAAGCTTTTGTCGTCGCGCAGCAGCACATTGTACGGCGGGCGGTAGCGTTTGATCAGCTGGGCTTCGAGCAGCAGCGCCTCAGCTTCGCTCACCGTCGTGACGATCTCCATCGCGCGCGTCTGCGACACCATGCGCTGTAGCCGCTGCGGCAGGCGCGCGACCTGCGTGTAATTGGTGACGCGATTCTTGAGCGCGCGCGCCTTGCCCACATAAAGCACGTCGCCGCGCGCATCGAGCATCCGGTACACGCCCGGACGCGTCGGCAATTTGCGCACGACGCTGCGGATCGCCTCGGCGCCGCGTTCGAGGTCGGGCTGGTCGCCCTCCCCGTCGCCGCCGCGGATCACATAGGTCGCTTTTTCTTCGTTGAATCGGTCGGGAGCGTTCGGGCGAGCCATGATTTTGCATGTAGGCGATGGCGATGCGACCCGCCATAGTGTCAGGGTCAGAACCCGATAATTGCACGTTCGAGGTTTGAAGCGATTTTGCTCAGGGCGAGGAGGCAAGGCGCAGGAATATGTCGATATTTCAAGACTTGCCGACGACGCCCTGGGCAAAATCGGTCAAATCCCAAAGGGACGCCGAAATGGCTTCGATCTTGGGTCCGCGCGACCTTGCGGGTAGCGATGCTACCCGCGGCGGCCACCCGAACCCAATATCTTCGCCATTTCGACGCCTCGATCGTGCAATTATCGGGTTCTGACCCTAGGTAAAACATAGGAGGGGTCTTATGGAACTTCGTGGAAAGCTCGCGCTGGTCACCGGGGGCAGCGACGGCATCGGGCGCGAGATCGCGCTGCAACTGCAGGGTGCGGGCGCCGAGGTGATCGTCACCGGCCGCTCGGAGGAGAAATTGCGGGCGATGGCGGCGCTCGGCTTCGGCACGATCGCGAGCGATCTGTCCACGCCCTCCGGCGTCGATGCCGTCGTCGAAGACGTGGCGGGCAAGCCGCTCGCGCTGCTCGTCAACAATGCCGGCGTCGGCAGCGAATATGAGTTGGACCGGCCCGAAACGCTCGACAATGCGGCGCACTGCATCCGCACCAACCTCGACGCGCCGATCGCGCTTTGCACCCGGTTGCTCACGGTGCTTCGCGCCCAGCCCGAAGCCGCGATCGTCAACGTCACGTCGGGCCTCGCGATTGCCCCGCGGGCGGGGGGTTCGGTCTATTGCGCAACCAAGGCGGGATTGCGCAGCTATACGCAGGCGATCCGCCATGCGCTGAAGGACAGCAATGTCCGGGTGATCGAAGCGCTGCCGCCGGTGGTCGAAACCAATATGACCGCGGGCCGCGCGGGCAAGAAGATGAATGCCCACGACTGCGCCGCCGAGATCGTCCGCGGGATTCGCACCGGCAAAAGCGAGGTGAACGCCGGGATGGTGAAGCTGTTGCAGTTGGTGCACAGCATTTCGCCCGCGCTCGCGCGGCGGATCATGATCGGGTTTTGAGGCGGCGTGTTCGATGAAACAGTGTCCTATGCCGCCGACATCCGTTCGGAGTGGGAAGCGGACCTGGCTCTCCTCCACTTCCGTCATCCCGGGCTTGACCCGGGATCCCGCTTTTTGAGGCGTCAACCGGTCTCGGCTTCAAGCGGGACCCCGGATCAAGTCCGGGGTGACGAATAAAGAGACGGCCGCCACCGGTCGCAATCCGACCTGTCATACTCAGCCGTGCGGCTTGATCAGATATTTCTCGCCCGTCCGCTTCGCATTATAGGCCTGCGCCGTGTCGAGGTTCAGCGCGTCGGCCAGCGACACTTCATGGCTGTAATGGCTCTTGAACGTCGTCGTCAGTTCGTCGACGACGCGCTTCCGCATCCGTCCCACCACTTCCGGCCCGGCCTTCGCCATGAAGGGCGTTAGCAGGAAGCCGCCGAGCGCCCAGGTCAGCCCGAAGCTGCGCGCGGAGAAGGTCGTCGGTGAGAGGTCGAGCGCGCCGTAGATATAGACCTGCTTGAAAGTGTCCGAGCCATAGCGGCTGTAGCTCGTCATCCGCTTGACCGCCGCCGCTTCCATCGCGGTCAGGATCTGGCCCGCGAGCTTGCCGCCGCCGGTCGCATCGAAGCCCAGCGTTGCGCCGGTTTCGACGATCGCATCGACGAGCCGCTCCATGAAATCGTCGGCGCTGCTGTTGACGATATATTTCGCGCCGATGCCTTTCAGGATTTCGACCTGCGCGTCGCTGCGCACGATGTTGACGAGCGGGATGCCGTCCTTGGCGCAAATCTTGACGAGCATCTGGCCGAGGTTCGACGCCGCGGCGGTGTGGACGATCGCGCCGTGGTTCTCCATCCGCATCGTTTCGGTGAACGCCAGCGAGGTCAGCGGGTTGACGAAGCAGGAGGCGCCGTCGGCGGGGTCGGTGCCGTCGGGTAGCGGCATCACCATCTGCAC
>CBINGC010000045.1:0-29497 GCA_966250105.1 uncultured Sphingopyxis sp.
CGGGATCCCGGGTCAAGCCCGGGATGACGGAAGTGGAGGAGAGCCAGGTCCGCTCACCACCCCATAAGCCGACGTTGCGGGATGGCTTCGTCTTACGCCGCCTTGCCGTGGAGCGTGTCCATGCTCACCGCGCTGCCGGCATCGATCTCGGCCGCCTTTGCTTCGACGAGCTTGACGATATGGCCGATCATGTCGGCGTCCTCGACATGATGGTCGGTGACTCCCGAGAGAAAGACCATATGCTTGCCGTTGCCGCCGCCGGTGATGCCGATGTCGGTCTCGCGCGCTTCGCCGGGGCCGTTGACGACGCAGCCCAGGACCGAGAGCGACATCGGGGTCTTGATGTGGCTCAGGGCCTCTTCGAGCGCCTGGACGGTGCGGATGACGTCGAAGCCCTGGCGCGCGCAGCTGGGACAGGAGACGACGCGGACGCCGCGGGTGCGCAGGCCGAGCGACTTCAGGATCTCGTAGCCGACGCGTACTTCTTCCTCGGGTTCGGCCGAGAGACTGACGCGGATCGTGTCGCCGATCCCGGCCCACAGGAGGTTGCCGATGCCGAGCGCCGACTTGACCGTGCCGCCGATCAGCCCGCCCGCCTCGGTGATGCCGAGGTGCAGCGGGCAGTCGACCGCGTCGGCGAGCTGCGCATAGGCGGCGGCGGCGAGGAAGACGTCGCTCGCCTTCACCGCGACCTTATATTCGTGGAAGTCGTGGTCCTGAAGCAGCTTGATATGATCGAGCGCGCTTTCGACGAGCGCCTCGGGGCAGGGCTCGCCATATTTTTCGAGCAGGTCCTTCTCGAGGCTGCCGGCGTTGACGCCGATGCGGATCGCGCAGCCGTGCGCCTTGGCGGCGCGCACCACCTCGCCGACGCGCTCGGACGAGCCGATGTTGCCGGGGTTGATGCGCAGGCAGGCGGCGCCGGCGTCGGCGGCTTCGAGCGCGCGCTTATAATGAAAATGGATGTCGGCGATGATCGGAATGCGCGCGGCGCGCACGATCTGGCCGAGCGCCGCGGTCGATTCGGTGTCGGGGCAGGAGACGCGGATCAGGTCGGCGCCCGCCTCCTCGCAGCGACGGATCTGGTCGATCGTCGCTACCGGATCGCTGGTCAGCGTGTTGGTCATCGTCTGGACGCTGATCGGCGCGCCGCCGCCGACGGGGACATTGCCGACCATGATCTGACGGCAGTTACGCCGCGCGATGTCGCGCCAGGGGCGCAGGCCGGGATTGTGGTCGCTCATAGTTGCGGGCTCGGTCGAAAGGGAGATATGCGCCGCTCTTTAGCCGCCCGGCGCCCGATTGGCAAAGCCAAGCGACGGCGCGCGGCTTGTGGCGGGACCGTCGCGGCCCTATGCTGAGGTCATATGAGGCGGAGGCCTTGTTGCGCCGCGCGGCGCGATCGGCGCTTTCCCGCCAGAGATGAGAGAGATTGATGCGTTTTTTCGACACGGCCGGCGCTGGCCTGCTGTTCGCGGCCGCGGCGATGTCGGCCCCCGCTTTTGCTCAGGATGATTCGATAGGAGACGGCGGCGGTCCGTTTTCGCTGTCGGGCGAGATTGCGGTCGTCAGCGACTATCGTTTCCGCGGCCTTTCGCTGTCGGATGAGGAAATCGCGCTGCAGCCGAGCCTGACGCTGAGTCACGACAGCGGATTCTACGCCGGCGTCTGGGGCTCGACGATGCCCGACAGGCCGCTGTCGGGACAATTCGAGCTCGACCTGTATGGCGGCTATGCGACCGAGATCGCGTCAGGCACCTCGATCGACGTCGGGGCGATCTGGTACAGCTATCCCGGCAACCGGAGCTGGGCGGGGCCCGCCGATTATGTCGAGTTCAGCGGCAAGCTCTCGCACGACATCGGCCCGCTTTCAGCGACCGGGACCGTCGCCTATGCGCCCGCGCAGCGGTCGATGGGCGACAGCTGGTATTATAATCTGGGCGTCGCGTCGGGCATCCCGGGTACCCCGGTGACGGTCCACGCCGGCGTCGGCTATTCGGACGGCTCGCTCGCGCTGACCGCGCCAGCGGGCGATTATGTCGATTGGTCGCTCGGCGCGTCCTATGTCATCGGTCCGGCGACGCTCTCGGCGCGTTATATCGACACCGACATCAAGAAGACGGGGGTGAAGGCGGTCGACACGCTTTACGACCCGACGGTCGTGTTCACGCTCGGCCTTTCCTTTTGATCCCATTCACGACGATGTGGCATAATATAATTTCGCCGGGCCACATTATTCATAATCGACTGTTGCACAAAAGTCGCATTGCGCCGTTTTAAAGCGGTGCGTGCAACTTTTTCGTTTGTGCGTTGCACCAATGTGAGTGAACATCGCCGCACGCACGACGGGACCAGACCCAGACAGAGGCCGGCAGCCGTGCGGCAGGCAGGGACGATCCATCCATTAAAAGGATCTGTCCATGAAAACTCTTGTCCGCGCGTGCATCGGCGCGCTTGTCGCCGCGACGGCGATGTCCACCCCCGCTCTTGCCCAGGAAGAAGAAGCCGCCGGCCCGTTCACCCTGTCGGGCGGCATCGCGGTGACGAGCGACTATCGCTTCCGCGGCATTTCGCTGTCGAACGAAAAGGTCGCGGTGCAGCCGACGCTGACGGTCAGCCATGAAAGCGGCTTCTATGCCGGGGTCTGGGGTTCGTCGCTTCCCGACAGCCCGGCCTATGGCAAGTTCGAGCTCGACGTCTATGGCGGCTTCAACACCGAAATCGCGCCCGGCACGACCGCCGACATCGGCGTCACCTGGTACACCTATCCGGGCAGTGACGACGGCGGCGCGCCGACCGACTATTTCGAAGGCATCGGCAAGCTGTCGCACGATATCGGCCCCGTCTCGGTCACCGGCATGGTCGCCTATGCGCCCAAGCAGGATTCGCTCGGCGATCAGGACAATATCTACCTGAACCTCGGCGCCGGATATGGCATTCCGAACACGCCGGTCACGCTGACCGCGGGGATCGGCTATAATGACGGATCGCTCGGCCTCGTGTCGCCCGACGGCCAATATGTCGATTGGTCGGTCGGCGCGTCCTTCGCCGCCGGGCCGCTGACCTTTTCGGCACAATATATCGATACCGACGTTAAGAAGACGGGGGTGAAGGCGGTCGATACGCTTTACGATCCGACCGTGGTGTTTACGCTGGGGGCGTCCTTCTGAAGTAGCGACGCCCAAGGTCCTCCCTATGGCGAAGCCAAGGGGAGGTGGCAGCGGCGCAGCCGCTGACGGAGGGGTTTGGGCGCTGACGTCGAAACCCCTCCACCACGCCCTTCGGGCGCGGTCCCCCTCCCCAACGCTACGCGATGGGGAGGATTATTCAACGCCAGCGCAGATTATGGGGGCCGAGATCCGACAGGGTTTTGGCTCCCATCAATTTCATGCCTCGCTCGATTTCGGCGCGCAACTGCGCGATCGCGCGGGCGACGCCGTCTTCGCCCGCGGCGGCGAGCGCGTAGAGATAGAGGCGGCCGCCCGAGCAAGCCTTGGCGCCGACCGACAAGGCTTTGAGCACATGCGTGCCGCGCGTGATGCCGCCGTCGCAGATCACCTCGACCCGGTCGCCGACCGCATCGACGATGGCGGCGAGCGCGTCAAAGGGGGCGATGCTGCCGTCCAATTGGCGCCCGCCGTGGTTCGAGACCATGATCGCGGTCGCGCCGATGTCGGCGGCGCGCCGTGCATCCTCGACCGCGACGATGCCCTTCAGACAGAAGGGGCCGTCCCATTTGTTGCGGATCGCCTCGGCGCGTTTCCAGTCGAGGCTCTGGTCCAGCATCGAGGTGAAATATTCGGCGACCGATTTGGGGACGCTCGATCCTTCGGAGACGTGCGCCCTGAGATTGGGCAGGCTGAATTTTTCGCGAAGCACATAGTTGAGGCCCCAGCCGGGCTTGGCGGCGTAGCTCAGCATGTTCGACGCAGTGAAGCGCGGCGGCGAAGTAAAGCCCGAGCGGAGGCAGCGTTCGCGGTTGCCTCCGACGATCGTATCAACGGTGAGCGCGACCGCGTCGAATTTCGCATCGCGCGCGGCGTCGAGCATCGCCTGATTGAGCCCCTCGTCGTGGTGGACATAGAGCTGGAACAGCTTCGGACCATCGGTGAGCGCGCCGGCTTCGGCGAGGCCGATCGTCGCGAGACTCGATATGCCAGCGACGGTGCCCGCGTTGGCGGCGGCGCGGAGGACGGCGCGCTCGCCCTGCCAGTGGAAGAGGCGCTGAAGCGCGGTCGGCGCGAGGAATAGCGGCATCGCGATCTCGCGCCCGAACAGCGTCGTTTTCATGTCGACGCTTTCGACTCCGGCGAGCACGCGCGGGATGAGGTCGCAGCCGTCGAACGCTTCGCGGTTGCGGCGGCGGGTGACTTCATCGTCGGCGGCGCCGTCGATATAGTCGAACACGGGCCAGGGCAGGCGGCGCTTCGCGAGCGCGCGGAAATCGTCGATATTGTGGCAGTCGGTGAGTTTCATTCTTGCCCCGCATTTATCCCGTCATTGCGAGCGCAGCGAAGCAATCCAGAGCGGTTTACGCAACTCTGGATTGCTTCGCTGCGCTCGCAATGACGAATTAGAAGACGGTTCTTGCCGCGACCGTCCCCTTGGTCGCGAAGCTGAAGCGCGGTTCGATCGCGAGATCCTCGTCGAGGATATGCGCGGCGACGCGCTTGCCGACCGCGGGGCCGTTCTTGAAGCCGTGACCCGATCCGCCGCCGACCAGCCAGACGCGTTCCTGCCCCGGAAAGCGGTCGATCAGATAATCGCCGTTCGAGCTATTCTCATATTGGCAGACGCGCCCGCCGAGCAGCGGGGCGTTGGCGAGGCCGGGGAAGCGGCGCTGCATATAGGCGCGCGCCTCGGCGATGCCCGCGGGCGAGAGCTGGCGCTCCATCGTATCGGGATCGATCACCGGGCCATGGACGTCGATCGCGATCTTGAACCCCGCGCCTTCGAGGTCGGGGATGCCATAGACGATGCGGCCGTTGTTGAAATCGGCCCAGACGGGAAGCTCGGGCGGGGCGAAGCGGGTGTCGCCCTGCGGCGCGCCGAAATGATAGACCTCCTGCCGCGTCGCGACGATCTTGTGCATCAGCTGCTGCGGGAAAAGTTCGGCGATCCACGGGCCCGCCGCATAGACGAGATGGTCGGCGGTGCCCCCGTCGGGCAGCGTGTGGCGCTTCGTCCGTTTCGAGAAGAGCGGGGCGGGCATGACGACGCGCTCGACCTCGATCTGCGCATCGGCGATCAGTTCCTGCACGCCCCTTGCCGCGATCAGTGCGCCTGCCTCGGTCTCGAGGATGCCGGTCTCGCCCTGATAGAATTGGATCTGTCGATATTTATTCTGCAGCCAGCTGACGTCGCCATGTTCGTGGCCGACGCGGTTCGCCTGCAGCCAGGCGAGCGATTGCGCGGTGTAGGCGTCGCCCTGCGGCGCGAACCAGAGCACGCCGGTTTTGTGGAAGATCGGCGCGCTCGCGGTGTCGGAGAGGTCCTTCCAATATTTGAGCGAGTCGCGCGCCATCTCCGAATAGATGGTGTCGGCGCCGTATCCCATGCGGATGACGCGGCTCTCGCCCCCCGACGAGGCGCGCGCGCTACCCGCGCCATAAGCGTCGAACAGCCGGACCGTCTTGCCCGCGCGGAGCAAATGCCATGCGGTCCACGCGCCGAACACGCCGGCGCCGATGATCGCGACGTCGACATGCTGGACCTTGGGCCTGGGGGGCTTGCGTTTTTTCGAGCGACGCTCCTTGCGGTCGGCCGCCGCGGCGCTCGCCGCGACGGGGAGGGCGGCGAGGCCGGTCAGGAGCGCGCGGCGGGAGGGCGTGTTCATATGAGGCAATCCACAGCCGTATCCCCGAGCGAAGACGAGGGGCTCTGCCGAGCGAAGTCGAGGCCGCGACGGCACGGGTTCTCGCTTCGCTCGAACGAGCCCCTCGTCTTCGCTCGGGGATGCGGTGAAATAGGGAGTGGGCTATCACCGGCCAACGGTCGCGCCTTCCTTTTGCTTGTAATAGCGATAGCCGCCGATCCAGGTTTCGAGCGGGGTCATGCGGCGGATTTCGTCGGGGCTCGCGAGCATCGGGTCGGCGTCGACGATCAGGAAATCGGCGCGCATCCCGGGCATCAGCGTCCCGATGCGGTCTTCGGCAAAGCCCGCATAAGCCGCGGTTCGCGTGAAGCCGTCGAGCGCGGTCTCGCGGCTCACCGCTTCCTCGGGGCGCCAGCCGCCAAAGGGCTCACCCCTGGCATCGGTGCGCGAGATGGCGGCGGCGATGCCGGGGAAGGGGTTGGCGCTTTCGACCGGCACGTCCGAACCGAAGGCGAGGCGGACGCCCGCATTCTGGAGGCTGCGCCAGGCATAGGCGCCCTTCAGGCGATCGGGGCCGAGGCGCACTTCGGCCATCGCGCGGTCGCTCGGCTGGTGGATGGGCTGCATCGAGGCGATGACCTTCAATTGGGCGAAGCGCGCGATGTCGGCGGGGTCGATGATCTGCGCATGTTCGATGCGCCAACGGCGCTCGCCCGGCAGGTCGGCGGTGAGGTCGGCGATGGCGGCGAGCGCCTCGGCATTCGCCGCATCTCCAATGGCGTGGATCGCGACCTGGAACTTGTCCATCGACGCGCGCACCATCTTGTTGCGCAGCTGCGCGGGGGTGAGGAGGGGCAGGCCCTTTTGCTCCGGTGCGTCGCTATATGGCGCCTTCAGCCAGGCACCGCGCGAGCCCAGCGCGCCATCGAGATAGAGCTTCACCCCGACCATGCGGAGGCGGTCGTCGTAGAGCCAGGGCGTCGGTTCGGAGCCGGCGATGATCGCCATATTGTCGATGTCGCCACCATAGGAGAGGATGCGCACCGCAAGCTGCTTCTTGTCGCCGGCGCGGCGATAGGCCTGCCATTCCTCGATCGTCGTGCCCATGTCGGCGATCGTCGTGATGCCCTGTTCGAGCAATTTCTGCTGCGCCAGATAAAGCGCGCGGTCGAGGTCGCGCGCGAGCGGCTTGGGTTTGGCGCTGTCGACGAGGCGCATCGCGGCGTCGACGAAGACGCCCGACGGCTTGCCGCCCGCCATCTCGATGCGGCCGCCCTCGGGCGACTTGCTCGTGGGGGTTATCTTTGCGGCGGCCATCGCTGCGCTGTTCGCCCATCCGGCGTGGCCGTCAACGCGTTCGAGCCAGACGGGGCGGTTCGGCACCGCGGCGTCGAGATCGGCGGCGGTCGGGAAGCGACCGAGGCCCCATTTCTCCTGATTCCAGCCCGTGCCGATGATCCACGGCATTTCGGGATTCTCGGCCGCATATTTGCGGATCGCCGCTTGCGCCTCGGCAAGGCTGTTGGTGCCCGAGAGGTCGAGCAGCATCAGCTTGAAACCAAGCCCCATGACATGGCCGTGCGCGTCGATCAGCCCGGGGATGAGGGTTTTGCCCTTGCCGTCCTGCTTGAAATCGGGGCGCTCGGGGCGCTTGTCCTTGCGGTCGAGAAGTTGCTTCACCTTGCCTTGCGTGTCGATCACGAGGCCGGTGAAGCGGACGAGCTTCCCGTCCTTGTCGAGCGTGATGCCGTTGACATTGTCGATCAGCGTGTCGGCGTGCGCGGGGGCGGTGAAGAGGAGGGCTGCAAGTATCAGCAAACCCTTACCGCAGGCGGGAGGAGTAGCGAGACTTGCGAGCTTGCTCGCTAGTCGCAGCGGGGTGGGCAACAGGGCGCGGGCGGCAGATGTCCGCCCCGCTGCAACTAGGCCCGGCTTCGCCGAACCAAGTTTCGCTGCCCCTCCCGCAAGCGGGAGGGGATGTCGGTGGACGCCGCTCATTTCGGCAGCCTCGTCACGAGCGAGCTGGTATCCTTTCGCCCGCCGCCGGCTTTCTGCACATCGGCGTAGAATTGGTCGACGAGGCTCGCCACCGGCAGCGTCGCGCCGTTCACGCGCGCTTCGTCGAGCGCCAGGCCAAGGTCCTTCCGCATCCAGTCGACCGCGAAGCCGAAGTCGAACTCGTCCTTCGCCATCGTGCCCCAGCGGTTGAGCATCTGCCAGCTCGCCGCCGCGCCGCCCGATACCGCCTCGAACACCTTGTCGGTGTCGAGCCTCGACGCCTGCGCGAACCGCAGCGCTTCGGAGAGTCCCTGGACCACCCCCGCGATCGCGATCTGGTTGACCATCTTGGTCGTTTGCCCCGCTCCGGGGCCGCCGATATGGACCATGCGCGCGGCATAAGCGTCCATCACCGGCGCGGCCGCGTCGAAGGCGGCCTTGCTGCCGCCGCACATGATCGAGAGCGTACCGTTCTGCGCGCCCGCTTCGCCGCCCGAAACGGGGGCGTCGAGGCAGAGGAGCCCAAGCCCGTCGGCCTCGACCGAGAGCTGGCGCGCGATGCGCGCGGAGACGGTGGTGTGGTCGACGAACAGCGCGCCCCTCTTCATCGCCTTGAACGCGCCGTCGCGGCCCAGCGTAACCTGCGCGAGATCGTCGTCGTTGCCGACGCAGGTGAGAACGACGTCGGCGTCCTTCGCGGCCTCGGCGGGGGTCGCTGCGGCGGTCCCGCCATATTGCGCGACCCAAGCGTCGGCCTTGGCCCGCGTGCGGTTGTAGACGGTGAGGTCGTGGCCTGCCTTGACGAGGTGGCCTGCCATCGGTCCGCCCATGACGCCGGTGCCGATGAAACTGATACGCAATTTTTGTTCGCTCATCTCCGGTCCATAGCATTGTTTGCTTCGCGCGCCAGATGGGCTACGGCCCTTGCCGTTATGACAGATCAACTCACCCTGACCCCCGCCGCCGATTTTCCGGCGATCACATTGGACGATGTGCGCGCGGCGGCGGGGCGAATTAACGGGTCGGTCGTGCGGACGCCGACGCTGCATTCGCAGACGCTGTCCGAAATGGTCGGCGCCGAAGTGTGGCTGAAGTTCGAGAATCTGCAATTCACCGCGGCCTACAAGGAACGCGGCGCGCTGAACGCGCTGCTGCTGCTCGATGAGGAGGCGAAGGCGCGCGGCGTGATCGCGGCGTCGGCGGGCAATCATGCGCAGGGGCTCGCCTATCATGGCAAGCGCCTCGGCGTTCCCGTCACCATCGTGATGCCGAAGACGACGCCGCAGGTGAAGGTGTCGCAAACCGCGAGCCACGGCGCCGAGATCGTGCTGTTCGGCGAGAAGTTCGACGACGCTTCGGCGCATGCGCGCGTGCTGGAGAAAGAGCGTGGGCTGACCTTCGTTCACCCGTTCGACCATCCGCATATCGCCGCGGGGCAGGGGACGGTCGCGCTCGAAATGCTCGAGGACGTGCCCGAGCTCGACACGATGATCGTGCCGATCGGCGGCGGCGGGCTTTTGACCGGCATGGGGACCGCGGCGCGCGGCGTGAAGAACGACATGCGGCTGATCGGCGTGCAGGCCGAGCTCTATCCCTCGATGTACGCCGAGCTGAACGGCGTCGACATGGCGTGCGAGGGCGACACGCTCGCCGAGGGTATCGCGGTCAAGGAGCCGGGCGCCTATACGCGGCGGATCGTCGCCGAACTCAACGACGATATCGTGCTCGTTGCCGAACGGCATCTCGAGCGCGCGGTCAGCCTGCTCCTCCAGATCGAAAAGACGGTGGTCGAGGGCGCGGGCGCCGCGGGGCTCGCGGCGATGCTCGCGCATCCCGAGGAGTTCGCGGGGCGCAAGGTCGGGCTGGTGCTTACCGGCGGCAATATCGACACGCGGCTGCTCGCCAACGTGCTGCTGCGCGATCTCGCGCGGTCGGGCCGCATCGCGCGGCTGCGCATCCGGCTGCAGGACCGGCCGGGCGCGCTGTTCAAGGTGATGAAGCTGTTCGACGAGAAGCAGGTCAACATCATCGAAATCTATCACCAGCGTATCTTCACGACGCTGCCCGCGAAGGGGCTGATCACCGACATCGAGTGCGAAGCGCGCGACCGCGAGCATCTCGACAGCCTCGTCGCGGCGCTGCGCGATGCGGGTTATATGGTGACCACCGTCGAACTCGCATGAGGGAATTCACGCTCGAATTCACGGCGACGCCTGACAGCATCGACGAACTCGGCCATGTCAACAACGCCGTCTGGGTCCAGTGGATCCAGCAGGTCGCGACGGGGCATTGGGAGGCGGCGGCGCCCGAGGCGCATAAAGACGCCTATATCTGGGTCGTGGTGCGCCACGAGATCGATTATCTGCGCGCGCTCGGCCCCGGCGAGACGGTGACCGCGCGGACGTGGGTCGCCGACAAGCCGCAGGGCGCGAAGTTCGACCGTTTCATGGAATTCACCGGCGAGGGCGGGAAGGTCCATGTAAGGGCGCGGACGGTGTGGGCGCTGCTCGACAAGGCGAGCGGGCGGCCGCTGCGGGTGACCGACGAGATACTCGCGCCGTTTCAATGATCATCCGGCCCGCCTCGAAGGACGATGCCGCCGCGATCTGGGCGATCATCGAGCCGGTCATCCGCGCCGGCGAGACCTATACGCTGGATCGCGACATGCGCGAGGCGGACGCGCTCGCCTATTGGTTCGGGGCGGACAAGGAGGCGTTCGTCGCGGAAGCCGAGGGGGTCGTCCTCGGCACCTATTATCTGCGCGCCAATCAGGCGGGCGGCGGCGCGCATGTGTGCAACGCGGGTTATATGACCGGCGCGGCGGCGACCGGGCGCGGCGTCGCGCGGGCGATGGGCCAACATTCGATCGAGCATGCGAAGGCGCGCGGCTTTCGGGCGATGCAGTTCAACTTCGTCGTTAGTAGCAATGTCCGCGCGGTCGGACTGTGGCAGTCGTTGGGGTTCGAGGTCGTCGGCCGCTTGCCAGGGGCGTTTGACCATCCGGCCGAGGGCTTCGTCGATGCGCTGGTGATGTTCCGGCCGCTCTGACTAATCCCTGAAGCGTTCGCTCAGCGGCCGGGCGTCGAGCGCGTCCAGCGCTTTCAGGATCGCGCCATGCACGTCGCCCACCTCTTCAAAGAGCGTGCGATAGACGTCGCTTATCCGCACGCTATAGGCGTCGATGCGGGTGAGCTGGTCGCGGCCTGCATCGGTCAGCCGGAAAATCTTGCGCCGCGCGTCGGCGGGGTCGGCGTGCTGGGTGATCAGGCCGAGTCGGAGCAGCGCGGGGCATTTCTGGACGACCAGCTGGTGCGACTGGCCGAGCGCGCGGGCGAGGTCGGCGGCCGAGGCTTCGCCTGCGGTGCGGAGCGCTGTGAGCAAGGAGCAAGACCGCACGGGGACGATGATGCCGGCCTCGCCGAACAGCGGGCGGGTCTGTTCCTCGATCCGCTGGCTCAGCGCTTCGCTGAGGCGGCCGAGGAACGAGATGTCGTCAAGAGCGGTCGAGCTGTCAGTCGAGGCGGGCATAGGTCTGGGTTGTTCCATCACGGTCGATGCGTTCAAGCGCGGTAACCTTGCCGCCTTTGCGCAGGATGCGAAAGCGGAAGTCGCGGACGCCCTCGATCGCAAGCAGGTCGCCAGCGAGCGGTTCGAGCGTCAGGTGGAAGCGATCGCGCCAAGTGTAGCGCAATTTGCCGCCGACGAGGTCGACGCGCCGCCCCTCGTAGCGTCCGGTGATGGCCTTGAGCGCGGCGGCGGTCGGCCGCGGGCGTTCCGCAAGCGCAGGCGCGAACCAGCCGGCGTCGGCCCGCTTGGCCGGATCGGCCTTGGCAAGATCGGCAAGGGCAAGACGGTGTGCGACGCCGAGCGCTTCGTCGGAAGCCACCAAATGATCGGGCGTCACGCCCTGCCCCTCGAAATCGCCGCGATCGACAGGGTCGCGAATCTGGCCGATCGGCACCTGAACGAAAAAGTCGGTGCCGACGGGCTTGCGGTCGACCGGATGCGCTCCGCCCGCGGTGCGCTCGCCCACCAAGGTCGCGCGGCCCAGCTTCTTTAGCGTGTAGGCGAACCATTCGGCGGCGGAAAAGCTGGTCGATCCGGTGAGGACATAAACGGGTTTCCCGGTCAGGCGCTTTGCGGGCAGAGCGGGGAGCACCCATTGGCCGCGCTCGACGCGGCGCCCGTCGAGCGTGTAATCATAATCGAACAGCTCCTGATCCCTGTCGCCCGGAAAGAGCTGGCTCGCGAGCAATTGGGCCATCTCCAGATGGCCGCCATTGTTGTAGCGCAGGTCGTAAATCACCGCGTCGCCATTCTCGATAAAGCGCATCGCCGCCGCGGCGGCGTCATAGCCGGGCTCGGGATCGGCGAAATGCGTCAGGTCGACATAGACGATATTGCCGTCGAGGTAGCGCAGGCCCGCAAAGCCGAAATTCTTCCGCGCCTCTTCGCGCCGTTCCGCTTCACGCAGCGCTGCGGCGCGCGCGGGGTCCTGCTTCGCGGCATAGTCGGCGACCCACGCCGGATCGACCCCGACCGCGAAATGCAGGTCGTTGCTCGCGGAAATCAGATCGTCGGTCAGTTCGCGTGCGAGCGCGGCGCGGTCATGCGCGGTGTCATAGTCGCCGGCGTCGAGATTGCGGCGCAAGGTCGCGGCGATGATCCTGGCCTGGTCGGGGTAGACATAGTTCACCTCCAGCGTCTGGCCGAGTTGCTCAACCACGGCGCGGCGGTCGGCGGCCGAGAGCGGGACTTCGTCGGTTGCGGCAACAGTCGCCAGCCATGTCGTCGCGGCGGCGAGAAAGAGGGGCCAACGTTTGTTTTTCATCCGATTTCCTGCCTGTGGTGCAATTCATACAATATATTGCGCAATATATTGTATTCATGGGCGACGCAAGCGGGCATCGACGATCAGGCAGTGCGAAGCGCAGGGGGCGGCGGTGGAGATTGGTTTTAGGATTAGGCCGTTTTGGGGTGGTGAGCCGTCATCCGCTCCTCCTCGACGATGATCGAGAGGCCTGCTTCCGGATGAAACCCGCCCTCATGCGTACCCCACCCAGCCGCGCCAGGTGAAGGCGGCGTAGAATTGTTCGACGCCCGTGAAGCCGGCCGCGCGGAGCACCTCTTCGTCGGCTTCGGGGCTCAGCATCGCGACATGCGTCGCGACCGCTTCGCGGCCCTTGGCGACCTGATCGGGGTCGCCGCCCGAGGCGATGGCGTAGGAGGCGTAGCGGTCGAGCCAGCGGTCGCGTTCGCCCGCGCCCTGCGGGACGCTGCCGTGCGCCGCGACGAAGGGCGCGCCGGGTTTGAGACGTTTGCGGATTTCGGCGGCGGTGCGGATGCGTTCCTCGGTGGCGAGGAAGTGGAGCGTGAGCAGACAAGTCGCGCCGTCGAACGGGCCCATGGGCGCGTCGTCGATATAGCCTTCGACGAGGTCGGCGCGGCGGGCGTTCGGTCCAAGCACCTTGGCGGCTAGGTCGAGCATCGGACCGGCGGGATCGACCCCCGTGAAGCGCCAGCCGGGATGCGCTTCGGCCATCGCTTTCATCTCGCTGCCGCCGCCTGCGCCGAGGACGAGGATATGCGCGTCGCCCGGAACGCGCTCGGCGAGCAACAGTCCGGTCATGCGGTGGAGGCCGTCGAGGCCGGGGACGAAACGCTTCGGCCCTTCGGTATAACGCGCGACCGCTTCGGGATCCTTGAAGCTGTCGAGGAAATGTTGGGCGCCTTCAGCCATGGATATGCTCCTGTATCGTGGGGGAGGTGGATCGCGCGGCCATGCGCGCGTGGAAATCGGCGGCCAGTGCCGCGAGCGTGACTTCGCCGAAGCGTGCGAGCAGCAGCGCCTCCGCGTCCTGAAAGCTGGTGTCGAGCGCGGCGTTGACCGCCTGCTCGACGAGGCAGCCGGGCGCCTCGGTGCGGTTGCCCATCGCCATCAGACCGGGGCGGCCGATCGCGTCATAGACGTCGCGCATCGTGATGTCGGCGAGCGGCTTGGCGATCGTCCAGCCGCCGCCGTGGCCCTTTTCGCTGTGGACGAAGCCCGCGTCGCGCAGCCCGCCGAGGATGCGGCGGATCACCACCGCGTGCGTCTGCATCGCCTTGGCGAGCTGGTCCGAGGTCAGCGGCGTACCCGCCTCGGCCATATGGAGGAGGACGTGGAGCACGCCCGAGAGTCGGCTGTCGCGTTTCATGTAACTTTAAATAGTGCGTGAAACGCGATCGTCAAGACGCGGGATTGACCGGCGCCGCCGCAGCGATTAGCCACAGCGGCGATGACCAACGACCGATCCACCCGATTCAAGGCGTATTGGCGCTCCTTTACATAGGAGCGGCATGGCATCACCCTATGACCATCGCCGCCGTGTCCGGAAGGCGAATGGTTGTCATCACATCATCAAACCACTGAACCCCGGCCGCGGCGCGCGCTTTTGAAAAGAAGACGCGACATGACCGATACCTTGCTTGCCCTGTCGACCGACCATTGCCGCATCACGCCGCTTTACGCCGATGATGCGCGCGCCCTGTCCGCGATTACCGATGAGACGGTGACGTCGAAAGTGCATTTCCTTCCCGCGCCCTTCACCGAAGCTGATGCGCGCGCGCTGATCGCCGGATCGGGCGGCGGCGATGTGTTTCACGCGGTGCGCGACGAAAGCGGGCTCGACCTCAATGGCGTGATTGGCGTGCATCGCCGGCCCGGCGGCGAATATGAGATCGGTTACTGGTTCGCGGCGCGCGTGCGCGGCAAAGGCATCGCGACCGAAGCGGTGCGCGCGGTGGTCGAGACGCTCGCCGCGTCGCGGCCGGGCTGCGCGATCGTCGCCGAATGCCATCCCGACAATGAGCGGTCGCGCGCGCTGCTCCGCCGCATCGGTTTCGTGTCGACGGGGCGGGCGGGCAAGCGGCCGGGGCGGATGTTGATGAGCTGGCGCGCGGCGCCGGCGTATCGCATCGATGTGTGCTGATCGCCTACGATCCTCCCTGTCGCGGAGCGATGGGGAGGATCAATCGGCCTGCGACACCTCTTCGGTCAGCGCCTTGACGATCGCCGCGACCGAGGTGGGGGCATAGGCGAAGCCCATATGGCCGCAATCGACCTCGACCTGCCGATCGCTTTCGTGCGGCAGCCCGCGCGCGCTGGCGATCGCGACGACGCCGTCATGCTTCGACCATAGCGCGAAGGTCGGCATTTCGGGGCGCGGCGCGGGGTGGAAGTCGATCGGCGGATTGTCGACCGGGTGGCGCGCGATCAGATGATAGAGCCGCCACGCGCGATTGGCGCGGCGGCTGCCCGAAAAGGGCGAGCCGAGAGTGACGACGCGCGCGACCTTGTCCGGGTGATGCTTGGCATATTCGCGGGCGTAGATGCCGCCAAGCGACCATCCCACCAGCGCGGGGGCATAGCCGGTGCGGTCGATGATCCACTGCACGCGGGTGTCGATGCGATCGATGATGTCGGCGGTCGCGCCGCGATTGAAGCCGAGACCCCAGGCGTAACAACGAAAGCCCGCGCGGCGGAGGTCGGCGCGCAGCGCCTTGGTCGCCCAGTCGCCCGACAGGAAACCCGGCAGCACCATCACCGGCGGATGGTCGCTGTCGGGGTTGGGCTCGGGGGGCAGCGGGCGGATGCGGCCGCCGATCGCGCGCGCGAGCGACCCGATTTCGCGCCACAGCAATTTCAGCGGCGGCGGCGCGTCGGGATCGGCGATGCGCGCGGGCCATTCGGCGCGCCGGGTGAGGAAGCCGCGGATCATCGTGGGTCTAATCCCATAATCGTCATTCCCGCGAAAGCGGGAATCCAGTGGACCCTTGCTCCATGTCGGAGATGGGGAAGCTGGACCCCGGATCAAGTCCGGGGTGACGAAGGAAAGGTTATCGTTTCGGAACCAGCTTCACCAGCTTGCCGTCCTCGCCGTCAGTGAGCAGCCAAACCGAGCCGTCGTCGCGCACCTCGACCTCGCGGATGCGCTGGCCGAAGTCCCAGCGGTCGGATTTGTGGAGCGCCTCGCCGTCGATGGCCATGCGGATCAGGCCTTGGCCCGACAGCGCGCCCATCAGCAGGCTGTTCTTCCAGCCCGGATAGAGGTCGCCGCCATAGAAGGCGAGCCCCGCCGGCGAAACCGCGGGGTTCCACCACAGTTTCGGCGCGGCGAATTCGGGGCGCGTGGGATGGTCGGGAATGTCCTTGCCGTCATAATGATCGCCGTTCGACACGATCGGATAGCCGTAATTGGCCTTTGCCGCGACCAGATTGACCTCGTCGCCGCCCTTCGGGCCCATTTCCTGATTCCACAGCTTGCCGGTCTCATCGAACGCCAGACCCAGGATATTGCGGTGGCCGAGCGACCAGATTTGCGCGGTGACGCCGCCTTCGCTGGCAAAAGGATTGTCGGCGGGAACGCTGCCGTCCGGGTTCAGGCGGACGATCTTGCCGAGATTGGCCTTCATATCCTGCGCCGGGTCGAACTTCTGGCGCTCGCCCGATCCGATGAACAGATATTTGCCGTCGGGCGAGAAGAGGAGACGGTGCGAATAATGGCCGCGGCCCGTAACCTTGGGATCCTGTTTCCAGATGATCTGCAGGCCCTCGATCCGCGGCGCGGCGCCCTGAACCAGCTTCGCCTTGCCGACGACGGCACCGGCGGTATTGCCGTCTCCGGCTTCGACCCAGCTGAGGTAGATGGTGCCGCTGGTCGCGAAATCGGGCGCGACGATCACGTCGCCGAAGCCGCCCTGACCGGCGTAGGCGACGGCGGGCACGCCCGCGACGTCCTGCGTCGGGCCATTTTCCTGCCAGAGTTTCAGCTTGCCCGATTTCTCGGTGATCAGCGCCGCGCGGGTGCCGGGGATGAAGGTCATCGCCCAGGGTTCGTTGAAACTCGCGATCTCCTTGACCGTGAAGGGCGCATCGGCGAGCGGCGTCGCGGGATGATCGCCCGACGCGTCGAGCTTCGCCGTATCGGCGGGGGCGGCTTCGGTGGCCGCGGGCGCCGAGCAGGCGGCGACGGCCAACGCAGCGATGAGGGCGAGGGGCGGGAGTTTCATCATCGGGGAAGCTCGCTTTGCTGGGGAAGAGGCGTCGTTTTGACGCGGCGGCGGCTGGTTGTCGAGAGGCCTGAATATATCCGTCGCCCTTGCGAAGGCGGGGCCGCTGGAGGTTTGCGCAGCCAGGGAAGGCGAGGCCGACTGCGGCCCCCGCCTTCGCGGGGGCGACGGCATGTTACCGGTTCGCCGCCTCGCGCCGCGCGGTGATCGTCTCGACGCTGTCCATGATCGCATCGACCGCTTCGCTCGACGGCGGCGCGTCGGCGCGTTTCTGCGAGAATTGGCCGCTGTTCATGATCTCTTCGAGCGCGGCGCGGGCGCGCGACACGCGGCTCTTCATCGTGCCGAGCGCGCAGTCGCAGATGCTCGCGGCCTCTTCGTAGGACATGCCGCCGGCGCCCACGAGGATCAGCGCCTCGCGCTGGTCCTGCGGCAATTCCATCAGCCCGCGCTGAAGGTCGGCCATCTCGCCGCTGTCTTCCTGGTTCGCCGGGGTCGACATGGTGCGCTCGACCGCAGTTTCGTCATATTCGCCGACGAACTTGTTGCGGCGCATCTGCGACAGAAAGGTATTGCGCAAAATGACAAAGGTCCACGCCTTGATCGACGTGCCACGCTCGAATCGTTCGCGCGAGGCCCATGCCTTGACCATCGTGTCCTGCGTCAGATCGTCGGCGAGGTCGGGATTGCCCGAAAGGCTGCGGCCATAGGCGCGAAGATGCGGAATGACACCAGCGAGCAACGCCTTGAATTCGTTGTCCGACAGGGTATCGGCCTGCGGCTGCGACGCAGCGGCGGGGGTTCCGGTCATTATTGCTTCGGGCTTTTCTGATCGAGCTGGGACAGGAGGTCGAGCATGTTTTCAGGCAATTGTTCGGAAACGATATTGCCATAGATCATGCGCAACTTGGCGCTCACCGGCTCGGGCGCTTGCCGCCCCGTCAGCGTGCGATGCCATTCGTCGCCATGAGTGCCGGGAAAGCTTCCCTGGGCACGGCGCGGCGCATCGGCGCCGGGGGGGAGAGGGCCCTTTCCGTTCATCCTGTTGTTGCCTTGCGTAGCCATGCGAGAGCAACGATGAAGAGGCCCGCAGGTTCCACAAACATTGTTTTTTGCGACGAATGCGTTGCCAAGAAACCACACCGGCTCTAAGCGAAGGGATGTGAGGGGTCACATTTCGCTCGGCGCATGCCGGGTTTCCGAGGGGGTGACCTGTTGCTTTCCGTTACCTATGTGAGTGTCGCCGATCCTTTGATCGGCGATCAAGATATCGCGGCGATTCTCGTGGCCGCTCGCCGCAACAATGCGCGCGACGAACTGACCGGTGCGCTCGTCTATAACGGCCGCAATTTTCTACAACTTCTCGAGGGGCCGGCTGAAAAGGTCGATGCCTGCCTGGCCGTCATCCGCGCCGATCCGCGTCACAGCGGTATGGTTGAAGTGCGGCGCCGCACCATCGAGGCGCGCGATTTCGGCGAATGGGCGATGCTGTACGATCCGCGTTTCGAATGGCACGACAACGGCTTGGAGCGGCTTGCCGCTAACGGCCGGATCGATGCTCAGGACGAACGGATATTCGCCAATTTCATCGCGCTGGGACGCCGCCCGCGCGTCGGGTGACGGGCGCCGCGCTTGCAATGCCATGTCAACCCGCTAAGCCGTTCATGATATGACCAGACATCGCCACGCAAAGGCTTTTTTATCAGCGACGTAACGCCCCAACCGCTCGACGATGCCAGCTTCAAGCGCGAATTGGCCGCGATGTTGCCGCATCTGCGCGCGTTCGGCCGCAGCTTGTGCGGCAACGCCGACCTGGCTGACGACCTGGTGCAGGAAACGATGATGAAGGCGTGGAAGGCGCGGGCGCAATATATCCCGGGCCCCGCGAGCATGAAGAGCTGGGCCTTCGTCATCCTGCGCAACTGTTTCCTGTCGCAGATGCGGCGCAAGAAATTCACCGCCGAATATGACGAGATGGCGGCCGAGCGGCTGCTCGTCGCGCCCGATGATCAGGACGACAGCCTGCATCTCGCCGACGTGCAGCGTGCGCTGCTGCTGCTGCCCGTCGATCAGCGCGAGGCGCTCGTTCTGATCGGTGCCGGACAATTATCCTATGAAGAAGGCGCGGCGATCTGCGGCTGCGCGGTCGGCACGATGAAGAGCCGCGTGTCGCGTGGCCGCGCCGCGTTGCAGGCGATCCTCGAAAGCGGCGAGATGCCGCGGCGCAGCGCCGACGCGATACCGTCGAGCGAGGCGTTCCGGAGGATCATGGACAATGTCGACCAGCTGACGGCGAACGGGCCTTCGCCGGATTGAGGTTTGATTTCGGCTGACCGCCGGTACCGCGAATTATGACTATGCCGCGAGTTGCGGCGTGAAGAGCAGGCTCTGGCTGATCGCGGCGCGCACCGTATTTTCGCGGAACGGCTTGGAGATCAGGAAGGTCGGCTCGACCCGCCCGCCGGTAAGCAGGCGTTCGGGAAAGGCGGTGATGAAGATCGCCGGCACCGGAGCGATGGCGAGAATGTCCTGCACGGCATCAATGCCCGATGATCCGTCGGCAAGCTGGATGTCGGCGAGGACGAGACCGGCGTCGGTTTGCTCGAATGCCGCGACCGCGTCCTCATGCGTCGTCGCGATCCCCGCGACGCGGTGGCCGAGGTCGCGGACGATCTGCTCGAGCTCCATCGCGATCAGCGGCTCGTCCTCGATGATCAGCACCGAGGTCCGCGATTCGCGGTCGAGTTCGCCGACCGCGTCGGCCAGCAGCACTTCGACCGTCGGCTGGTCGGTGCCGGTGATAAGCCCGGCCTCCTCGACCGAAAATCCTTCAAGTGCGGTGAGCAGCAATATCTGCCGGCCGAGCGGGGTCAGCTGCACGAGGCGCTGATGCGCGGCATGGACCAGCGGATGCTCTTCGTCGTCGCGGCCTTCGCCATCGTCGATATAGGCGCTTTCCCAGATGCGGTGAAAATTGCGGTAGAGGTCGATCCGCGTGCCGTCGCCGCTGTGGAATTCGTCCGGAGCGGCGACGATGACTTCGAGGGTGGTGTGAACGAAATTGTCGCCATGCTGCTGGCTGCCCGTCAGCGCGCGCGCATAGCGGCGCAAATAGGGAAGATGGCCCCGAATTTCCTCACCCAATGTCATCAAAAAACCTCCCTCTTGAGAGCAGTCATACGCGTGCCAGTGCGGGACGGTTCCCCCGGCGAACGCGGAAAAAGCGACAGGTTCGACTGCAACTTGTCGCGCACTAAAGCGTAGATTCAGCCGGGACGCCAGAGGGCTGCGGCGTAAGTGGACGAAATATCACCACTTTCTTGTTGCGCGGCAAGGATGCTTTTGTAGGGACCATATATCCATGGCAGAGCGGCGGCCCGGTGAATATAGCGATGGGGCGGCATCGCACGACGGCGGGGGATTGCAAGTGTCGGACGGGGGTAGCGTAAGCGAAGCGGCGAAACGGGCCGAACGGCTGCGCCTCGACACGCTTCGCGAATATCGCATCATGGACACCCCCGCCGAGCCGGCGTTCGACCGCGTGACCAAGATGGTCGCCGAGCTTTATGGCGTGCCGATCGCGCTGGTATCGCTCGTCGATGAGGATCGCGAATGGTTCAAGTCGAGCCACGGCCTCGACGAGACGGAAACGCAGCGGGACCTTAATTTTTGCCATCATGTCGTTGCTGCGGGCGAGCCCATCGTCGCGACCGACGTGATGGGCGATCCGCGCTTTCAGGGCAATCCGCCCGTCATCGGCGATCATCCCGCGCTTTTCTATGCCGGGGTGCCGCTGCGGGCCTATAATGGTGCGGTCCTCGGCGCGTTGTGCCTGGTCGGCCACGAGAAACGGGCGCCGCTCACCGCCACCGAACTCGAACGGCTGGAAGATTTCGGCGGCATCATCATGGCCGAAGCCGATTTGCGCCGCATCGGCGTCGAGCGCGACGAGGCCCGGCGGATGCTCGAGCGCGCGCTCGATTTTTCGGGAATCGCGACGTGGCAGCTCCATCCGCAGACCGGCGAGATGGTCTGGAAGGGCGCGGTCGCCGAATTGTTCGGGGCCGATTATGAAACCGCGCTGATCACCGCCGACGACCTGCTGGCGCGCATGCCGCCCGAGGACCGCGACCGCGTGACCGCCGCGCTCGAGGAATCACAGGGCGGGGGGCATCCCTATTCGGTCGAGCACCGGCTTCAGCATCCCGAGCGCGGCATGCGCTGGATCGCGTCGCGCGGCGATTGGGACGTGTGGTCGAACGATGCCCGGCTGACCGGGATCAGCATCGATATCACCGAGCAGAAAAGCCGCCAGGAAAACGCCAATCTGCTGATGCGCGAGCTGCACCACCGGATGCGCAACCTGTTCGCGACGGTCAGCGCGATCATCTCGCTCACCCGCCACGCCGCGCACGGCGTCGACGATTATGTCGAGCGGATCAGCAGCCGGCTCGACGCACTCAACCGCGCGCAGAATGTGCTGCTCGGCGCCAATTTCATGACCGGGTCGATGCACGCGCTGATGCGCGAGGTCGAGGCGGCCTTTCCGCGCATCCGCTGGTCGGGGCCCGACCTGCTCCTTCCCGAAAATGCGCTCGTCGCGATGGCTCTCTTCTTCAACGAGCTCGCGACCAATGCCGCAAAGCATGGCGCGCTCTCCGGCGCGAACGGCCGGGTCGAGGTGAGCTGGACGCAGGAGGCCGAGGGCAGCGACGATCGCAGGTTCCGCCTGACCTGGGCCGAAAGCGGCGGCGACAGCGCCGTCGTCGCGCCCGAGCGCACCAGTTTCGGCACGCTGCTGATGGAGCGCAGCGTCAAGAACAACCTTGGCGGCACGATCGAACGACGCTGGGAGCCCGGCGGGCTGGTCGTCGACATCACGCTGCCGGCGCGGTGGCGCGAAGCCTAGCACTACTTAACCCAGAATATTTGTTCTCTCTATGTTCCCATGCTAGTCATGGGACATGTCCGCCAAAGCGATTCTCGAAAAGCTGGCCGTGCTCGCCGATGCGGCGAAATATGACGCGTCGTGCGCCTCGTCAGGGACGGTGAAGCGCGATTCGACCCAAAGCGGCGGGATCGGATCGACCGAGGGCATGGGCATCTGTCACAGCTATGCGCCCGACGGGCGGTGCATCTCGCTGCTCAAGATATTGCTCACCAACTTCTGCATCTACGACTGCCGTTTCTGCATCAACCGCGCGTCGAGCAATGTCGAACGCGCGCGTTTTTCGCCGCAGGAGGTCGTGCGGCTGACGCTCGATTTCTACAAGCGCAACTATATCGAGGGTCTGTTCCTTTCGTCGGGCATCATCCGCTCCGAGGATTATACGATGGAGCAGCTGGTCGAGGTCGCGCGCATATTGCGCGAGGAGCATCGCTTTGCCGGCTATATCCATCTGAAGACGATCGCGGGCGCCGACCCCGGGTTGATCGCATTGGCCGGGCTTTATGCCGACCGGCTGTCGACCAATGTCGAGCTGCCGACCGAGGCGGGCCTGTCGAGCTTTGCGCCCGAAAAGAAGCCCGAGACGATCCGCAAAACGATGGCGTCGGTGCGCGTCGGCGCCGACGACGCGATCGATGCGGCGAAGAGCCGGTTGATCGGCAAGGCGAAACCGCCGCGCTTCGCGCCCGCGGGGCAATCGACGCAGATGATCGTGGGCGCCGATGCCGCGCGCGACGACGATATTTTGAAAACCGCGACGAACCTCTATTCGGGCTATCAACTCCGCCGCGTCTATTATTCGGCGTATAGTCCGATCCCCGATGCGAGCAGCGACCTGCCGCCGGTGCGGCCGCCTTTGATGCGCGAACACAGGCTATACCAGGCCGACTGGCTGCTGCGTTTCTATGGCTTCGAGCGCGCCGAGATCATGGAGGGGGCGAGCGGCGGGATGCTCGACCTCGCCATCGACCCCAAGCTCGCCTGGGCGCTCCAGCGGCGCGAGGCGTTTCCGGTCGATGTCAACCGCGCGCCGCGCGAGCTGCTGCTGCGCGTGCCGGGGCTGGGGACGCGCGCGGTCGATCGGATCATCGCGGCGCGGCGGCTGGGAAAGCTCGGGCTCGGCGATCTGGCGAAGCTGACCGCGTCGGTGAAAAAATTGCTGCCCTTCATCGTCACGCCCGACTGGCGGCCCGGCAAACTCACCGACAGCGCCGACCTGCGCGCGCGTTTCGCGCCGCCAGCGGAGCAATTGGCGTTGGCGCTGTGAGGGAGGTCGTGCTCCAAACGCCCGGCGATTTTGCCGAGTGGCGGAGCGCCGCGCGCGGGCTGCTCGCGGCCGGCATTGCACCGGAGAATGTGAGTTGGCGCGGCGGCGACGAAGGCGCTTCGCTGTTCGGCGACGCGGGGCTGGCCGAGCCCGCCGGCGCGGTGACGCTGCCGCGCGAATTGCTGGAAATTGCCGAGCGCGTGATCTGCCACCGCGATCCCGAGGTGCCCGCGCGGCTCTATCGCATCATCTGGCGCGCGCTGCATGACCGACAATTGCTCGCGCGGACCACCGACGCTGAGGTCGACTGGCTCCGCAAGGCCGATAAGGCGATCCGCCGCGACGTGCACAAGATGCACGCTTTCGTGCGGTTTCGGCGGCTTGGCGAAGAAGCGGGGCGCGAGAGTTTCGCGGCGTGGTTCGAACCAGCGCACCGCATCCTGCGGCTCACCGCGCCCTTTTTTCAGCGGCGCTTTACCGGCATGGACTGGGCGATCGTGACCCCCGACGCGCGCGCGATCTGGCAGGGCGAGACGCTGACCTACGGCCCGGGCGGAACGAAGGACGAGGTGCCCGATAGCGATGTCGTCGAGGATCAGTGGCGCACCTATTATGGCGCGATCTTCAATCCCGCGCGGGTCAAGGTCGACGCGATGCGCGCCGAGATGCCCAAGAAATATTGGAAGAATCTGCCCGAGGCGCAGGATATCGCGCCGCTGCTCGCGGGGGCGGAGGCGCGGGTGGAACGCATGCGCGAAGCGGCCGTTTCTCTGGCGAACCCTCTGACCGACAAATGGCGAACGCGCGTGCCCGACGAATTGGCCCTCGATGACGATGTGAAGACTTTGGACGAGCTGGCGCGCGCGGTCGACAGGTGCAAACGCTGCCCGCTCTATTGCAACGCGACGCAAGGGGTGGCGGGAGAAGGGCCGAAGGCGGCGCGGATCATGCTCGTCGGCGAGCAGCCGGGCGATCAGGAGGATTTGCAAGGCCGGCCGTTCGTCGGGCCGGCGGGGCAGGTGCTGAACGAGGCGCTGGAGGAGGCGGGGCTCGACCGGAAACGGCTCTTCCTCACCAACGCGGTCAAGCATTTCAAGTTCGAGCCGCGCGGCAAAAGGCGGCTGCACCAGAATCCGACGACCGGCGAGATCGACATCTGCCGCTGGTGGCTCGACAAGGAACGGGCCTTCGTCCAGCCCGAGCTGATCGTCACCTTGGGCGCGAGCGCGCTGCGCGGCGTGACGGGCAAAAGCGCGAGCATCAAGTCGATGCGTGGGCAGCCGCACGAGCTGGAGGGTGGGAGCAAGCTGATCGCGACGATCCACCCGTCCTTCCTGCTCCGCATGCCCGACCGCGAGCGCGCGGCGAAGGAGCGGGAGATGTTCGTCGCCGACCTGATCCGCGCGCGGAAACTCGCCGCCTGATGGCGAGGACCAAGTCCTGGATCGAGCCGCATCCGAGTGGCATTTATGTCAAGCCCGCCGACCTGTGGATCGACCCCTCGCGTCCCGCTCCGCGCGCCGCGGTGACGCACGGCCACGCCGACCATGCGCGCAGCGGCCATGGCGCGGTGTTCGCGACGCCGGAGACGCTGGCGATCATGGCGCTGCGATACGGGGTCGATGCCGAGGCGAGCCACAATCAGGCGTTTGAATATGGCGACGGCTTCGAACGCGGCGGCGTGCGCTTCAGCTTTCACCCGGCGGGGCATGTCCTTGGCAGCGCACAGATCTTGATGGAATATGCGGGCGAGCGGATCGTCGTCACCGGCGATTACAAGCGCCGGCCCGACCCGACCTGCGCGCGCTTTGAGGTCGTGCCTTGCGATATCTTCGTCACCGAGGCGACCTTCGGACTGCCGGTGTTCCGCCATCCGCCGACCGGCGACGAGATCGCCAAGCTGATCGGCGCGGTGCGCGCCGAGCCCGAGCGCTCGGTGCTCGTCGGCGCCTATGCGCTGGGTAAGGCGCAGCGGGTGATTGCCGAATTGCGCGGTGCCGGATGGCATGCGCCGATCTATATCCACGGCGCGCTCGAAAAGATGTGCCAGCTTTATGCCATCCACGGCGTCGACCTCGGCGAACTCAGGCTCGTTTCGGAGACCGACAAGGCGGAGATGGCGGGGCAGATCGTCCTTGCGCCGCCGTCGGCCTTGAACGATCGCTGGTCGCGGCGGCTGCCCGATCCGGTCACCGCGATGGCCTCGGGCTGGATGCGCGTGCGCCAGCGCGCGCGGCAGCGGATGGTCGAATTGCCGCTCGTCATTTCGGATCATGCCGACTGGGACGAATTGACCGCGACGATCGAGGAGGTGAACCCCAAGGAAAGCTGGATCACGCACGGCAGCGAAGACGGGTTGCTCCGCTGGTGCGAACTCACCCAGCGCAAGGCGCGCGCGCTGCATCTGGTCGGCCGCGATCTGGAGGAGGAGGCGTGAAGCGTTTCGCGGCCCTGATCGACCGGCTGATCTACACGCGCTCGCGCAATACGAAGCTCGCGCTGATCGTCGATTATCTGCGGCATACGCCCGATCCGGATCGGGGATGGGCGATCGCGGCGCTGACCGAGAACCTCGACTTTCCGGCGGTGAAGGCGGGGACGGTAAGGGCGCTGCTCGCGACGCGGGTCGACGAGGAATTGTTCCGCCTGTCGCGGCATTTCGTCGGCGATACGGCGGAGACCGCGGCGCTGCTGTGGCCGGACTCCAACCTGAAAACAGAAATATCCCGTATCCCCGAGCGAAGACGAGGGGCTCCTTCGAGCGAAGCGAGAAGCTCAGGCGTCGCTGCCTCGACTTCGCTCGGCATAGCCCCTCGTCTTCGCTCGGGAATACGGATTTCAGAATCGTCACCGTCTTCCCTCTCGGTCTCCGAAGCCGTCGACGCCCTCTCCTCCGCCACCCGCAGCGACGCCCCCGCCATCATCGCGTCGCTGCTCGACCGGCTCGACGCCGACGGGCGCTATGCTTTGCTCAAGCTCGCGCTCGGCGGGATGCGCGTCGGGGTGTCCGCGCGGCTTGCGAAACAGGCGTTCGCACAGGCGTTCGACGTGCCGGTCGACGATGTCGAGGAGCTGTGGCACGCGATCCCGCCGCCCTATGCGCCGCTCTTCGCATGGGGCGAGGGAAGGGCGGAGCGACCCGATCTCGCCGACGTCGCATTCTTCCGCCCCTTCATGCTCGCGCATCCGCTTGAAGCAGAGAGCATCGACCTTGCCGACTATGCCGCCGAGTGGAAATGGGACGGCATCCGCGTCCAGATCGTGCATGGCGGCGGCGAGACGCGGATATACAGCCGGGGCGGCGAGGAGATCAGCGGCGCGTTCCCCGAACTCGTCGCGGCATTCGATCAGGACGCGGTGATCGACGGCGAACTGCTCGTGCGCGGCGAGGCGCAGGGTGGGGAGGCGGCAAGCTTCAACGCTTTGCAGCAGCGGCTGGGACGCAAGGTCGTTTCGAAGAAGATGCTCGCCGACTATCCGGCCTTCGTGCGCGTGTACGACCTGCTCGCGGTCGATGGCAACGACCTGCGCGGCTTGCCGTGGAGCGAACGGCGACGCCAGCTCGAAGCCTTTGTGCCGCGGCTCGCCGACAGCCATTTCGACCTGTCGCAGGTGATCGACGCGACCGACTTCGACGACCTCGCCGAGCGCCGCGCCGGCGCGCGCGATGCCGCGATCGAGGGGGTGATGCTCAAGCGCCGCGACGCCCCTTATGTCGCGGGGCGGCGCGCCGGGCTCTGGTATAAATGGAAGCGCGACCCGCTGACCGCCGATTGCGTGATGATGTATGCGCAGCGCGGCAACGGCCGCCGCGCGAGCTTCTATTCGGATTACACCTTCGGCTGCTGGTCGGAGGAGGGCGAGCTGCTGCCAGTCGGCAAAGCCTATTCGGGTTTCACCGACGAGGAGCTGAAATGGCTCGACAAGTTCGTGCGCGACAACACCCTCAACCGTTTTGGTCCGGTGCGCGAGGTCGAAAAATCGCTTGTGCTCGAAGTCGCGTTCGATTCGATCCATGCGTCGAAACGCCACAAGTCGGGGCTCGCGATGCGCTTCCCGCGCATCGCGCGCATCCGCCGGGACAAGCCTGTCGAGGAGGCCGACCGGATCGCCACGCTGCAAGCGATGGTCACTTAAAAGTCCCTCCCCTTCAGGAAAGGGGTTTGGGGTGGGGAACAAGTTCTTAAGTCTCGCTGACCTCCCCTGAAGGGGAGGGCGCAATAGGGAGAAAATTTCCCCGCTCCGGGGTTGCAACCCGCGGGCGCGATACCGAGTTAGGGGCCCGAATTCACAAAAAAGGAGACTGCCATGACGATCGCCCATCCTCCCCTGCCTTATGCTCAGGACGCGCTCGAGCCGCATATCTCGGCCGACACGCTGGCGACGCACCATGGCAAGCACCACAAGGCCTATGTCGACAAGACCAACGCCGCGATCGAAGGCACCGAGCTCGCGTCGAAGCCGCTCGAGGAAATCGTCCACCACGCCGAAGGATCGGGCAACAAGGGCCTGTTCAATAATGCCGCGCAGTCGTGGAACCACGCTTTCTATTGGGAAAGCCTGAGCCCGGCGAAGACCGAGCCCACCGGCGACCTGCTCGCCGCGATCGAGCGCGATTTCGGCTCGCTCGACGACCTCAAGAAGAAATTGAAGGAAACTGCGGTCAACCATTTCGCGTCGGGCTGGGCGTGGCTCGTCTCGCGCGACGGCACGCTGTCGGTCACCGACACGCACGACGCGGGCACCGAACTGGTCGCGGGCATCAAGCCTTTGCTCGTGATCGACGTGTGGGAACATGCCTATTACATCGACCGCAAGAATCTGCGTCCGGCCTATGTCGACGCGGTGGTCGACGAGCTGCTCAACTGGGATTTCGCCGCGGAGAATTTCGCGCGCGATACGACCTGGACCTATCCGGCGTGACTTAAAGCCCCTCCCCCTTGATGGGGGAGGCAGCGAGACTTGCGAGCTTGCTCGCTAGTCGCAGCGGAGGGGGTGCGGTCTCGGCCTTGCGCCACACTGCACCCTCACCCCCATCCAACTCCGCCTAGCCGCCGCTTTGCGGCAAGGTTGCGTATCCTTCCCCCATCAAGGGGGAAGGATTTTTGGCCCGCACGGGCCTATCGGGATGATCGTGATCCGCCTATAGCGCCGCCATGACGATCAGCCTGTTCGAACTCTTCAAAATCGGTGTCGGTCCCTCGAGCTCGCATACCGTCGGCCCGATGGTCGCGGCGCGGCGTTTCACCGTCTGGCTCGACGAGCAGGCGCTGCTCGCGAAGACCGTGCATGTCGAGGCCGACCTTTACGGCTCGCTCGCGCTGACCGGCAAGGGGCACGCCGCCGATACCGCGGTGGTCGCGGGGCTCGCTGGCGAAATCCCCGCCTCGACCAGCCTTGCCGCGATCAAGGCGCATTGGGACCGCGCGGCGAGCGAAGGCTTCCTCACCATGCTCGGCCGCCAGCGCGTGCGCTTCCAGCCGGCGAGCGATCTGCATTTCCAGATGAAGCAGCGCCAGCCCTTTCACAGCAATGCCTTGAGCTTCACCGCGCGCGACGGTGACGGCGAGATATTGGCCAAACGCATGTATTTCTCGATCGGCGGCGGCTTCGTCGTCGATGAGGACGAGGCGGGGCGCAACAGCCGCGGCGCCGAGGACGAGGTCGAATTGCCCTTCGCCTTCACCTCGGGCGCCGACCTGCTGACGATGGGCGCGGCCTCGGGCAAGAGCTTTGCCGAGATGATGCTCGAAAACGAGCTCGCGCACCGCAGCCTCGAAGAGGTCGAGGCGGGACTCGATGCGATCGCCCATGCGATGGACGCGTCGATCGATGCAGGCTGTTCGAGCACCGGCGTGCTGCCGGGCGGGCTCAAGGTCAAGCGCCGCGCGCCGCAGATCGCCGCCGACATCCGCAGCCGCCACGAACAGAATCTGTCCGATCCGATGGCGATGATGGACTGGATCAACCTGTGGGCAATGGCGGTGAACGAAGAGAATGCTGCGGGCGGCAAGGTCGTCACCGCACCGACCAACGGCGCGGCGGGGATCATCCCGGCGGTGATCCGCTATTATCGGCGCAGCTATCGCGGCGATGCCAAAGGGGTACGCACCTTCCTGCTCGCGGCGGGCGCGGTCGGCGCACTCTACAAGCGCAACGCCAGCATCTCGGGCGCCGAGGTCGGCTGCCAAGGTGAGGTCGGCGTCGCCTGCTCGATGGCGGCGGCGGGGCTGACTGCGGCATTGGGCGGCACCAACGCGCAGGTCGAAAATGCCGCCGAGATCGGCATGGAACATAATCTCGGCCTCACCTGCGATCCCATTGGCGGCCTCGTCCAGATCCCCTGCATCGAGCGCAACGCGATGGGCGCGATCAAGGCGATCGACGCCAGCCGCATCGCGATGATCGGCGACGGCAC
>CBINGC010000046.1:0-29469 GCA_966250105.1 uncultured Sphingopyxis sp.
CGATGTGGGGGAGGCGGCAGCGTGTTGCAAGGTTAAGGCAGTTTGGCGCGTGAGGGGGCGATGATAGCGAGCGGCGGTTTCGGGGTGGTGAGCGGACGTTCCCAATATTCGTCATTCCCGCGAAAGCGGGAACCCAGAGCGTGCGTCGGCTGACCCCAATCTGGGTTCCCGCTTTCGCGGGAATGACGAAGTTATGGGACACTCAGCGGCAGTTTCCGGCCGAAAACCGCCGCTCGTCTCCTCGAACGCCGCGCCGACGCTATTCAATCCAGCGCCACGAACCGCGCCATATCGCCGCGCGTCAGATAGCGCACCTCGTCGAACGGCGTCGCGTTGGTCAGCGCGTAAAATTCGCGCGCCTTCGCGGCGTCCAGCCCCATTTCGCGATAATAGTCCAGATATTCGGCATGCACCGGATCGCTCGCCGGATAGTCGTTCGCCTCGCGGCCATATTCATCGGCCCAGCTATGCACTCCGAATTCGGCGTCGGGCGCGGCGCGGCGGACGGTGCCGGCGAGCCACAGCTCGACCGCGCCCGAGCGGATCGAGCCGCCCGCGGGCACGATCGTTTCCATCCCCGCGCGGCGAATCGCGCGCGCGAGGATCAGATTGGCTTCCTCGTCGAGGCTGCCCGGGCAATCGACCATTTCGAGCCGCCTCAGCCCCGGAAAGGCCGCGAGCATCGCCGCGAACTGGCGCGGGGTCGCCGAGGTGACGTCGCCCGCCATGCGCGCCGTCGTGCCGTCGATCACCGCGAAGGGACCGAACCGCGCCTTGGCATGGCCGAGCGTGGCGAGCGTGGCGGCTGGAGCATAACGCCGCGTCGCCGCGAACTCGGCATCGTCGGCCAGCGCCTCGTCATCGAGCCGCGCGGCATCATCCTCCTCGTCGTCATAGACCCATGTCACCGTCGTGGTGATCGTCACCACCTGCTGCGCATGCGCCGGCGCGAACGCGAGCACCGCCGCCAAAGCGGCGACGATCAGCGTGCGGAGGAAGGCGGACGTCGAACCCATGCCCCCGCCTTCGCGCGGGCGCGATGACCGATTGGCAAACAGGCAGCGTCAGCGCGCCGTTAACCCCGTTCCGGGACGCCCCTCAATCGCGATCGGGCGCGCCGAGCGGGAAATAGGCGCGGTACGGCCGCGCATCCTCGACGCAGCGCGAAATGCTCGGGTGCGCGAGTAGCCGCGCGCGATAGGCGCGCAGATTCTCGTACCGCTCCGGGATCCGATGCACCCAGTCGGCATAGAAAAGCGACGGCGCCGCCGCGCAATCGGCAAGGCTGAAGCCATAAGGCGTCGCCCAGCCGCCGCCCGCCAGCTCCTTGTCGAGCCAGCCATAGACGGTGTCGAGCGCCGCCTTCGCCTGCTCGACGATCGTCGGCACATGCGCATCGGGCCCGCGGATCGCGTCGGCCACCACCGCCTGCATCCGCCCCATGACATGATTGTCGAAGATGCGGTCGAAGAAGCGGACCTTCAGCGCCGCGTCGAAATCCTGCGGGATCAGGCGCGGCTCGGGGGCGAGCTGGTCGAGATATTCGATGATGATCGACGATTCGAACCAAGGAACGCCGTCGTGGACGAGCAGCGGGAATTGCCCGACCGGCCAGTGCGCCCGCAATTCGGGCATATGGCCGGGGAACGCCGGATCGACCGAGCGATAGTCGAAATCGATCCCCTTCTCATAAAGCGCGATCAGCACTTTCCACGTATAGGAGGAAAAGGGGTGTCCGTAAAAGATCAGCATCGATTGCCTTCCTCGCGTATCAACCAGCCCCGACGGCGTCGCCGCGCACCGCCGCTTCGATCGCCGCGATGTCGATCTTCTTCATCGTCATCATCGCCTCGAACGCGCGCTTGGCGGCGGCCTGGTCGGGGCCCGCGACCACGTCGGTCAGCGCCCGCGGGCTGATCTGCCACGATAGGCCCCATTTATCCTTGCACCAGCCGCACATGCTTTCCTGGCCGCCATTATCGACGATCGCGTTCCACAGCCGGTCCGTTTCCTCTTGCGTGTCGGTGTGGACCTGGAAGGAAAAGGCTTCGCTATGCTTGAAGATCGGGCCGCCGTTGAGCCCGATGCACGGGATTCCGAGCACGGTGAAGTCGACCGTCAGCACGTCGCCTTCCTTGCCGCTCGGATTGTCGGCCGGCGAGCGGTGGACCGCGTCGACGCGGCTGTCGGCAAAGGTTGCGGCGTAAAAGGCCGCGGCCTCCTCGGCATCGCCTTCGTACCAGAGGCACAGGGTCACGGGGGTCTTCGTCATCGTCTCTCTCCTTGGTATATGGGGGGATTCATGATTTGCGTGGGCCGACGAGGCCGAAGGCGGCGCCCTGCGGGTCGATGCCGTTCATCGCATATTCCCCGCCGGGAATTTCCATCGGCTCGTTGGTGACGGTGCCGCCGTTCGCGCTCACCGCGGCGTGTGCGCGGTCGATGTCGTCGACCCCGATATAGAAGCTCCACACCGGCACCGGATAACCGGTCATCAGCGGCATCACCGCGCCGAGCCCGACCTCGCCGCGCTGGATGAAGCGATAGGCGCCCAGCTCGCCCATCGGCATCTCGCCTTCCTGTCCCCAGCCGAAATGCTTCTTATAGAAAGCGACCGCCGCACCGGGATCGCTCGTCGCCAGTTCGTTCCAGCGCATATGCTGCGCCTCGGTTACCGAAAAGACGTCGCTTTCTTGTGTCTCCATCCCTTCGGGCGGGATCGGATCCATGACATAGAAGACCGCGCCCTGCGGATCCGACACCATCGCGATGCGCCCGACGGGCAGGTCGGTCGCGGGCATATGCACCGCGCCGCCGTCGGCCTCGATCGCCGCAACGGTCGCATCGACATCGGCGACCTCGAGATAGCCCAGCCACGCCGGCCGCGCGCCGCCCGCAAGCATGTCGGCATTCAGCGCGAGCACCCCGCCGGCGTTGCCGCCGTCGCCGCGCCCGATCATGCGATAATCGACGCTATTCGCCGCGGAATCTGGGCCGGCCGCGGGATCGCGATCCGCCGCGATCGTCCAGCCGACGACGGCGCCGTAAAAGCGCGCCGCGCCCGCCGGATCGGGGGTCATCAGTTCGTACCATATGAAGTTCGATGCTTTGCTCATCGTCTCTCTCCTTCAAATCCCGCCGTCTTCTCGATCGGCGGGGCGCGAAAGCCCATCGCGGCCCATGCGGTCAGCAGCCGCCACAGGAACCTGCCCGACGGGGCGCGATAATTGGGAATGTCGTCCGGCAGCTCGACCCCTTCGGGCCGGTCGCCGACGATCGTCCGCATTTCGGCCGCCGGCCGCTCTTCTGCGGCGATGCGGTCCGAATAGACGCTCAGCCAATGGCCCTTGGTGAATTCGAGCGCGATCGGCGAATGGCAGCACCGCGCCACGAAGCGCCGCGTCGGCGACTCGGGAGTCAGCCGATGCTCGCCCAGCCGCTCCGATCCCGACAGCCATTGGAGGCGGTCCTTGCGCATCAGCACATAGGGCGTGCCGCCATCGGCACCGATGACGGCGGGCGCGCCGGGAAGCGCCGCGAACGCACGCCCCGCTTGCTGGCAACTCTGGCAATAGCATGTCGCCGCGACGATCGGCTTGCCGGTCAGTTCCAGCGTCACCGCGCCGCACCGGCACGACGCGGTGCGTTTTTCGGGCGGTTGCGTGTCGGACATCATGGCTCTCCTGCAATCCTCCCCGTCGCGAAGCGATGGGGAGGAGGACCGCCGCGAAGCGGTGGTGAGGGGCCGCGACGGTGCGTCACAAGCCCCTCCGTCAGCGCTGCGCCAAAGGCGCAGTTTATCCTGAGCGCCTGCTAGGCAGTCGAAGGGCGCTGCCACCTCCCCATGGCCTTCGGCCACAGGGAGGAGCTACCGTTACGCCTCGACGATCGGGACGAAGCCGCCATAGATCATGCGCGCGCCGTCGAACGGGTTGTTGTCGGGATCGGGCTTCATCCGCTCGTCGGTCATCATCTTTTCCCAGCCCGCGGTGCGCGTTTCCTTGTCGGGCCATTCGACCCAGCTATAGACGACCGTCTCGCCGTCTTTCTTGTGCGCGGCGCGGGCATAATCGGTGACCTTGCCGTCGGGGACATCGTCGCCCCACGCCTCGACGACGCGCGTCGCGCCATAGTCGCGGAATACCTGCGATGCCTTTTCGGCCATCGCGCGATAGGCGTCCTTGTTCGCGTCGGGGACGGGCACGATGTATCCGTCGGTATAGCCGGTCTTGCCTTGGGTCCCGTCGTCGACGATCGATGTGAAACCGCCGATGATCATCCGCTTGCCGTCGAACGGCATCTCGCCGCCCATCTGTGCCATGCGCGGGTCGCTCATCATCTTTTCGTTCGCGGCGTCGCGCGTGGCCTTGTCGGGATATTCGAACCAGCTGAACACGACGGTCTCGTCGGGCTTCGCCTGCACCGCGCCCTTGAAATCATTGACCTTGCCGTCGGGGACATCGTCGCCCCAGCATTCGACCATGCGCGCGACGCCGAATTCCTTGAACAGCGGCGCCGCGTCGGCGGCATGTTTGCGGTAAGCTTCCTTGTTGGCGGTCGGCACCGCGACCACAAATCCTTCTACATAGGTCATCGTCTCTCTCCTTCGGGGGACATGGAGTGGTTGTCGTTCATGCCCACTTGCCGCGGGTCTTTTTGCCTTCCCCCTTGATGGGGGAAGGATACGAAGCCTTGCCGCGCAGCGGCTAGGCGCAGTTGGATGGGGGTGAAGCTGCGCCCTTGCTCCGTCGTTTCAGGCCGATGCCGCACCCCCACCGCTGCGACTAGGCGGCTGTGCCGCCAAGTCTCGCTACCTCCCCCATCAAGGGGGAGGGAATAAGCGCGAAAGGGCAGAGCGGGATGGGGCATGGCGACGTCTTTCGACCGCGCTCGTCAGGCGGGTGGCCCCGCTTCCTCGCTGAACGCGGCCAGCTGCGCATCCATCGCGCGCTGGAACGCCGGCCGCGCAAGACACCGGTCGAGATAGGCCTGCAACCGCGGCTGCTCGGCGATCAGCCCGGCTTCGACCGCTTCGCGCAGCACCGTCGCCATCGCGATGTCGGCGACGCTGAACTCGCCGGTCAGATATGCCTTGTCGCCCATCGCATCGTTCAGGCGGCCGAGCCGCCCCTGGATGAATTCGATCAGGCTCGGCCGGCGCAGCTTCGCCCATTCCTCGTCGCTGGCGAAGATATCGACATTGCCGAGTTCGAACAGCATCGGCTCGACGCTGTTATAGGCGGCGAACAGCCAGGCGAGCGTGTTGGCGCGCGCCTGCGCGTCGCGCGGCATCAGCCGTTCGTCCTTCTCGGCGATGTGGAGCAGGATCGCGCCGCTTTCGAACAGGCGGATGCCGCCGTCGTTCAGCACCGGCACCTGCCCCCACGGCTGGAACAGGAAATGGTCGGCGGGACGGTTGACCGCGCTGATCAGATGCTCGGCATAATCGAGCCCGATCTCCTCGCACGCCCAGCGCGGGCGCAGGTCGCGGACATAGCCGCGCGCGAAATCGGGGACCCAGTCGAACGCGGTGACTTCGATGCTGCTGTCGGGGTTTACGGGCATGGCGAAACTCCTCTCCTTGTCTCTCGTTCGTCATCCCGGCGAAGCCTGTCCTGAGCGCCTGCAAGGCAGTCGAAGGGGCCGGGATCTCATCGTTGCTCCCTTCCGCTCCGTCGAGATCCCGGCCTTCGCCGGGATGACGATAGAGGAGGGGGGGCTTTAAAACGCGGGCGGCGGCGGCGCCTTGTCGTCGAGGAAGGGCGTTACCATCGCGGCGATGGTCGCCGCTTCGCCCATGATCCCGATGTGCGACGTCGCCGGCAGGATCGCGAGCCGCGCCTTCGGCGCCGCGGTCAGAAAGCCTTGCGTCGCCGCGGCCACGTCGCCGCCGCCGCGCAGTTTGAACAGCTGGATCGCATGGTCGAGCGTGACGCCGTCGGCGTCGCCGATGATCAGCATCGTCTTGCCGGGGATGGCCTGCACCGCGGCGTCGGACCAGCCGAAGGGCGTCGCGTCGAGCGCCTTGATGTTCGCGACGAGTCGCGGGAATTTCCCGGGCGCCGGCGACAGGCGCCGATATTCGGTGTCGATCGGACTGCCCGCGAAGATGTCGGGGGTCAGCTTGGAAATGCCCGCCAGAACTTCGGGATACCAGCCGTCGAGCTGCGACGTCGCCGACAGGATGACCTGCTTGCCGACCTTGTCGGGATGCCCCACCGCCAGCGCGACCGCGGTCGAACCGCCCATCGAATATCCGAGCACATCGGCCCTTTCGACGCCGAGCTCGCCCAGCACCGCGGCGGCATCGTCGGCCATCCGGTCATAGCTCAGCGGCGTATCGACTCCGCCCGACCGGCCGTGGCCGCGCGCGTCGATCGCGATCACCGGCCGGGTGGCGGCGAAAGGATCGATCAGCGGCTTCATCGCGTCGGCGGACATGAAGGCGCCGTGCAGGACGAGCAGCGGGGTGCGTCCCGCGGAAAGATCGCCATGGACCTGATAATGGATCGCCGCGCCGGCGACATCGACATGGCCGCTTTGGGGGGCGCCGGCGGACGTCGCGGCAGGCTGCTCGCTCGCGCCAAGGGCTTCCGCGGCGGCCGGCTGCGGCAGCGCGGCGACCACCACCGCGGCCGCGATCATCGCGAAGGCGGAGGCAAGCGCGGGGAGGGGAGAGCGTCGTATCATCGAACCATCCTCTTTGCGTGTAAGACGGAGACTAGGCGCGTTTGACTTTGCAGTGGTGATCAGGCCCGTCGCGGCGTCACCAGCAAGCGCAGTGCGGGCGAACGTAGCCACAGACCCGCCCAAAGCATCACGCCGAGATAGGCGCCGAACAATATGTGGCTGAACAGCGGGCTGCCGATGCGCAGATGGGTGGCGATCGCGCCGCCGAGATAGCCGGTGATCAGGATCGCGCCGATGACCGCCGTGCGCGGCCAGATATGCAGCAGGGTCGGGATCAACAGCAGCAGGCCGAGCGTGACCATCGTGTCGACCTCGAGCGGCCAGCCGAGGCCGGGCGGGCTGTATTTGATCGCCACTTCGGGCGCGGCGAGCTTGAGCCCTGCATCGAAGAGCAGGAAGAGGATCACAAGGCCGCTCAAAATGCGGCCGGCAATCAACTGGCCCTTGCTGGGGGTTCCATCGGTCATCCTCTTCCTCCTCCCTTATGCGCCGGTTATGCGCCAGTTATGCGCCGGTTACGCGGCGGCTTCGGCGGGCTCGCCGGCCGGTATGGCGGTCGGGTCCATCCACATCACTTCCCAGATATGGCCGTCGGGATCCTCGAAGCTGCGGCCGTACATGAAGCCGAAATCCTGCGTCGGGGTCGGGTCGGCCTTGCCGCCCGCGCGGGCCGCCTTGTCGACCTGGCCGTCGACTTCCTCGCGGCTGTCGGCCGAGACGCAGAGCAGGACCTGCGCATGGGTGCGCGCGTCGGGAATCGTCTTGGTCGTGAAGTCGGCCCATTTGGCGTGGGTCAGCAGCATGACGTGGATCGACCCTTCGGTGACGACCATGCACGCGGCGGTCTCGTCGGTGAAGGCGGGGTTGTTCACCGCGCCGACCGCTTCGTAAAAGGCCTTCGACTTGGGAAGGTCGGTGACCGGCAGGTTCACGAAAATCATCTGGGGCATCTCTTCTCTCCTTGGGGGGTGTTGTCGAAATCAGCGGGGGCGGCGCGCGGCCGCAATTACCTGTCGCATCATGCCGCGCCTCCGCGTCCGAACAGCATCCGCACATAACGCTTCAGATGCGTGACGCTTTCGCGCGCGATCGCCGGGTCGTTCGTCGTTTTCGCCAGCACGAAACTGCCCTGCAGCACCGACTGGACATGCTGTGCGAGGCCGATCGCGGTGACGTCTTCGGGGGCGCCATAACGATCGATCGTCGCCTGAATATCGGGGGCCAGCGCCTCGCAATAGGCGTTGATGCTCGCCTCGCACGCGGCGCGGATGCGGTCGCTCGTCGCATAGGCTTCCTGCACCATCGTGCCGACGAAGCAGGTATAATCCTCGGTGGGGCCGTCGAGCATCGCCAGCCGGAAATCGATATGGCCGAGCAGGCGCGCGAGCGGATCGTCGAGCTTCACATGCGGCGGCATCTCGAACATCGGGCGCGCCCGGTCGGTCCAGCCCTCCGCCGCGGCGACCGCCAGATCCTCCTTCGACGCGAAATGATGGAAAAAGGCGCCCTTGGTCACGCCCGCTTCGGCGCAAATCTGGTCGACCGTCGTCGCCGAATAGCCCTGTTTGCGCACCATCGCGTGCGCCGCCGCGATCAGCTTCGCCCGCGCGCTGCCGCGCGGCGCCCGCCCACCTGGGGTGCCGCCGCCCGCCGAGGGGACGCGGGCGGCGGCTGCGGGGCTCGCTGCGGATTGGGAGGAGGGGCGATTCGTCGTCGTCATGCGAATCAACATACCGACCAGTTGGTATGTTGTCAAACCCGACCCGCACCACGCTCCGCGGCACCTTCGCAACCTTCCGAAAAAGACTCGACCTTCCCGCCACTTCGCCTAAAAAGGGCCTCGGAACAAAGGGGGCACATCGTGCTGTTCCGGGGGGAAATATGGTCGCGATCGTCTCAACCACCGCCTATCTGGGCATCGAAGCGCGCGGGGTCGAGGTGCAGTGCCAGGTCACGCCCGGCGTCCCGCGCTTCGTCGTCGTCGGGCTTCCCGACAAGGCGGTCGGCGAAAGCCGCGAGCGCGTCCGCGCCGCCATCGCCGCGATCGGCCTCTCGCTTCCGCCCAAGGTCATCACCGTCAACCTGTCGCCCGCCGACCTCCCCAAGGAAGGCTCGCACTACGACCTCCCCATCGCGCTCGCGCTCCTCGGCGCGATGGGTGTGATCGACCCCGAGACGCTCGCTTCCTATGTCGTCGTCGGCGAGCTCGGCCTCGATGGCCGCGTCGCGCCGTCGCCCGGCGTTCTGCTCGCCGCGATCCACGCGGGCAGCGTCGAACGCGGGCTGATCTGCCCAGCGGCGCAGGGGCCCGAGGCGGCGTGGGCGGGCAATGTCGAAGTGATCGGCGCGCCCGACCTCCTGTCGCTGCTCAATCATTTCAAGGGCAATGCACCGCTCGCCCCGCCGGTGCCGGCCGGAGTCGAGGTGCCGGTCCGCACCGCCGACCTGTCGCAGGTCAAGGGGCAGGAGACGGCAAAGCGCGCGCTCGAAATCGCGGCGGCGGGCGCGCATAATCTGATGATGTCGGGGCCGCCGGGCGCGGGCAAGTCGCTGATGGCGGCGTGCATGCCGGGCATCCTTCCCGACCTCACCCCCGCCGAGGCGCTCGAGGTGTCGATGATCGCATCGGTCGCGGGGACGCTCGAAGGCGGGCGCCTCGTCCGCGCGCGGCCGTTCCGCAGCCCCCATCATTCGGCCTCGATGCCCGCGCTCGTCGGCGGGGGCTTGCGGGTGCGGCCGGGCGAGGTCAGCCTCGCGCATCTCGGCGTGCTCTTCCTCGACGAACTCCCCGAATTCCAGCGCGGCGTGCTCGATTCGCTGCGCCAGCCGCTCGAGACGGGCGAGGTCAGCGTCGCGCGCGCCAATGCGCATGTCACCTTCCCCGCGCGCGTCCAGCTCGTCGCCGCGATGAACCCGTGCCGCTGCGGCCATCTCGGCGACCCCGCTCTCGCATGCAGCCGCGCGCCGCGCTGCGCCGCCGACTATCAGGCGAAACTGTCGGGGCCGCTGCTCGATCGCATTGACCTCCACGTCGAGGTTCAGGCGGTCAGCGCCGCCGACCTCGTCCTGCCGCCCCCCGCCGAGGGCAGCGCCGAGGTCGCGGCGCGCGTCGCGGCGGCCCGCGATGTGCAGACCGCGCGCTATGCCGGGCACAAAGCCCGCACCAATGCCGAGATCGACGGCGAACTGCTCGAAGCGGTCGCGACCCCCGACGAAGCGGGGCGCAAACTGCTCGCGCAGGCGGCCGAGGCGATGCGACTGTCGGCGCGCGGCTATACGCGGATATTGCGCGTGGCGCGGACGATAGCCGACCTTGCGGGCGCCGAAACGGTCGGGCGCATCCATATCGCCGAGGCACTGAGCTATCGCCGGCAGGCGCCGAGAAGCTGATGGAAACGTTCCGCTTCGGGGCTGAAATCATTGAATGGCGCGGACCGGCGCCCTTCCTTTTCGCGGTCGTTCCCGACGAGCATATCGGCGCGATCCGTTATGCCGCGATGACGGCAAGCTATGGCTGGGGCGTTGTGCCGGTGGTGGCGACGATCGGCGGCACCGAATTTGCGACGTCGCTGTTTCCGCGCGACGGGAGCTATCTGTTGCCGGTCAAGCGCGCGGTGCAGAAAGCCGAAGGCATTGGCCTCGGCGACCGGATCGCGGTCGCCATGCGGGTCGGCCGGCCCGGCGCGCGCTGAAGTGAATTTGCCCGATGGCAAAGAATTCACAACACATTGATGCGATATGGCGGCGATGACTGCGATGCGCGATCTGGTGGAAACATGGAGCGGCCGGCTTTGGATCGGCCTGTCCGCCATGCTTCTCACCCTGACGGCGGCCCCGGCGCATGGACGTGCGCTCGATGTCGAGCGCGACCTCTGCCATGCGGTGAGCGGCACCGCGCTCGGGGACGAGGCCCTGTCCAGCCTTCGCTTTTCTTGCCGCGGAACGCCGACGGATTATCAGCAGGGGAGCCTCTGGCTGCGCACCTCACTCGACAGCGTAGCACCGCGCCGCGACCTCGCGCTGATGGTTCATAATTCGCGGTTCGACCGACTCGCGGTCGGCTTTTCCTACGCCGACGGTGCGACGCGCTGGCAGCAGGTGCGCAGCGGTGATTTCGCCTCGCACTGGCGCGCCGGCGGACAGATATTGTTCGAAGCACCCGGGCGCAGCGTGCCGCTCACCTCCGTGACGATGCGCTTCGACGGGCTGTCGGGGCACCAGTTCGTTCAGGCGCGGATCGTTTCGAAGGATGAGGCGGGAATGCAATCGGCGGGCATGGCGGCGGCGGTCGGCGCCGCGCTGACCCTGCTGCTCGTCAGCTGCATTTACAGCCTGTCGCTCGCCGTCGCGGTACGCCGCCAATATCTCGCCTGGCAGGCGGCCTGGGCGGCGACAATGCTGTTGTGGGGCACGCTGTGGTCGCAGGCGCATCTGGTGCTGATGCCCGCGATCGCGGGAACGGTAACGGCGCAGGCCGGCACCTTTCTCGCATGTTTCGCTATCGCCGTCGCGACCGCCAGCGCGGTAGCCGCCGTCGAACGCGGCACCTTGCCGAAAGGGCTGCGGAGAACCGCGCTGTTCTTGGGGGCCTGCGTTGGCCTCGCGGGTCTTCCGTTGGCGCTCATCCGCGGCGGCAACCTTGCGGGACTTGCCGATCTGCTCGGGCTCCTCGTCATCGCCGACCTTGTCATGATCGTCCTCTATCTCGGCTGGGCGTGGCGGCGCGGTTCGATCGGGGCACGCGATTTCCTCGGCGCCTGGGGGCTGCCGATGGCGGTGCTGGCCTTCATCCATATCGTCGATATCGAGGATGGTTTCTGGGGCGGCGGATCGAAGCTCGTCGTGCTGGTTGCGGCGACGTGGCAGGCGCTGTGGCTCGCCGCGGCGGCGACGCGGCGGCTCGCCCACCTGCGGATCGAGCGCGACCATGCGCGCGATGCCGAGGCGCAGGCGCAACAACTGGCGCGGCGCGACCCGTTGACGGGCCTGCCGAACCGCCGCGGTTTCATCGACAGCGTGACGCCGCTCCTCGACCGCGCGCGCGCCGATAATCTGCCCGCGGCGTTGCTGCTCGTCGACATCGACCGCTTCAAGTCGATCAACGATATCTATGGGCACGAGGCGGGCGACGCGGTGCTGTGCGGCATCGGCCGCCGGATCGAGCGATGGGAAGGCCCGATGTGTACTGTCGCGCGGCTGGGGGGCGAGGAGTTCGGGCTGCTGACGATCGGGATGGAGGGTATCATCCTCGGCCGCTTCGCCGAAAGCATCCGGCGCGGGATTGCCGCCTGCGACCATAGCGAGATCGTGGGCGAGCGGCTCGTGACCGCGAGCGTCGGGGTGGCCGAGGTGCGGCCCGCGTGCGATTTCAAGCAGCTCTACCGGCTCGCCGACGAAGCCCTCTACGACGCCAAGCGCGGCGGCCGGAACAGGGTCTCCGTCCAGCGACATCAGGACGGCACCGACCGTGTGTCGGGCCGCGAGATCGCCGTGTCGAAATGATTTGCGGCCGCGCCATGCGCGGCCCCGATCAGAGTGCCGCCGACTTGTTTTCGACGACTTCGAGCGGCGGCGGCGCTTTGGCCGCCGCGGCGCCATGGCGGCGATGCGACAGCTTGCCGTCGACCTTGCCGCCATTCTCGATCGTGATCGTTTCATAGACGACGTCGCCGGTGATCCGCGCGGTCGCGTGGACGATCAGCGTCTTGGCCTCGATCGACCCGTCGAGCAGCCCTGCGATCTTCGCGGTCTCGGCGGTCACCGCGCCCTTGATCTCGCTCGCCTCGCCCTGGACGAGATTGGCGCATTTTAGGTCGCCCTCGATCTTGCCGTCGACGTGCAGGTCGACGCTCGCGGCCACATTGCCGGTGACGACGACGTCCGATCCGAGGATCGAAAAGGTCGTATGACGCGCGCCGGTCGCCATCTTAGCGGGCACCGCGGGCGGCGGCGACGGAACCGACTCGCTGTCGGGCATCGGCTTTGACTTCGAGAACATCGGCTTTTGCCTCCAGGAATCTGCGTGGATTGACCGCTTGGCCGTTCAGGCGGACTTCGAAATGCAGGTGGCTACCGGTCGAACGGCCGGTCGAGCCCATTTTGGCGATCTGCTGCCCGGCGGTGACCTGCGTTCCGACCTTGGTCGTGAAACCCGACAAGTGGGCGTAGCGGGTCAGAATGCCTTGGCCATGATCGACCTCGACGACATTGCCATAACCCGACTTCTGGCCGACGAAGCTGACGCGGCCCGGGGCGGCGGACAGGATCGGGGTGCCGATCGGCCCGCGGAAATCGAGACCCGCGTGCATCGCGCCCGCGCCGGTGAAGGGGTCGCTGCGATAGCCGAAGCCCGACGACATCATCAGCACATTGGCGGGGTTGCCCGACGGAACGGCGACGAGCGTGCGTTCGAGCACCTCCATGCGGAACAGCGCGCTGTCGAGCGCCGCGAAGCTGGCGCCCAGCGTCTTGGCTTTGCCCATGCGGTCGCGATAGGGGATGAAGGGACCACCGCGGCCGGCCGCGGCGTTACGGACAAGCCGGTCGGGGTTGAGGCCGAGTGCCGCAACCGCGGTTTCGGCCTTCGCCGCGCGGCCCTTGACCGCCGCGAGCAGGCGTGTCGCGAAAGCCTCCTGCCGCGTGGCGAGCCGTGCGAGAATCTGCGCTTCGGGGGGCAGGTTCGGATCGATCGCGCTGGTTTTGACGGGTTCTGCCGTAACAGCGGACTGCTGCGCCGCGGGTTCGGCGGGCATCGCCGCCGGATCGATCCCGAAATGGGTTTCGGCGACGCTTTCGAGCAGCGCCTGGCGCTCTTCGAGATCGGCGGCGGTTTCGGCGACGCGATCGCGATATTTTGCGATGCGTGCTTCCGACGCGGCGGCGGCGGCTTGCTGATGTGCGACCGCGGCGCGTTCGTCGGCGGTGAGCAGCTGGTTGATCAGCACGGCAAGCGTCGCGCCCGCCCAGGCGAGCAGCACGACGCCGGCGATCAGCGCGACGCGTTTCTGCCAGACGGCGCTGACACGCAGAAACCGGACATGGCCGTGCGTGCGAACGAAGATTTCATGGTCCTGAAACAGCGCAGAGACGCGCTGGCGCAAATCGCGCAGGCCCGTTGTTTTCGACGACAAGTGGCGACCCCATCTTGTTTGTTTTGTGGAGCCCTCCGCCCCGATTGATGCGCGCCTTAACAGGCCGATGGAGCCCAAGCGAATCTTTGCGCGCCGAGTCGGGTTGAATCGAAACCATCGCGCGGTGAACGGTGTCAACTTGCGCAACTACTGCCAAATTGGCGGGATTCGGCGGGCGAATCGGCGCTTTATATTGACGGCTTGCTTACCCTTTTTGGCTAAGTCTAAGCGGATGAATATCATGGCCGAATCCGCTTCTTCCGCTCCGTCCGAATCGCCGCGTGACGCATCCGCGCCGGTCGGCGCGCGCCCGCGTTCGGCGGTCAGCACGGGGGTCGGCATCGTCGGGCTCGCGGGATTGGTAAGCTATTTGCTCATCGCGCGCTTCGCGCCCGAAATCGCGGCTTTCCTCGGCACCGACTGGGGATCGCGGGGGCCGATGAGCGGGCCGAATTCGGCGATCGCGAGCGTGCTCGCCTGCGGCGTGCCGATGGTGCTGTGGTCGGTTTTCGTCGACAAGGTGCATCGCAATCCGTCGACCGGAATCGACTGGGCGCAGCGCCGACCGTGGCGCGAAACGCTCGACATCAGCCTGACCAAACTCGCCGGCCTGTGGGCGACATGGGGGCTGATCGCGCTGATCTATGCGATGATGCGCTATTATTGGGAGGGCAATTACGCCTTTTCGATGAAGCTGCTCGAGACGGTCGCGCCGTGGCTGCTGCTCGTATCGGTTCCTTATATGCTGTGGCTCGACCGGCGGATGGTCGAGCCGCGCGACGGCTGCTGGCAGTTCGGGCGCTGGCTGATCGCGCCCGGTCAACCCGTCGATGGCCGCGCGATCGGACATCATCTGCGCGCCTGGGCGGTAAAGGGCTTCTTCACCGCCTTCATGCTGTCGATCGTGCCGGGCAATTTCTCGGCGCTGGTCACCGTGCCGCTGAGCGAGGTGACCGCCAATCCGTATCTGACCGGGCTGTGGGCGATCAATTTCCTGTACCTCGTCGACGTCCATATCGCGACGGTCGGCTATATATTGACGCTGAAGCCGCTCGATGCGCATATCCGCACCGCCAACCCCTATGGCATGGCGTGGGTCGCGGCGCTCGTCTGCTACCCGCCCTTCATCCTGATGAGCGGCGGCCCGCTCGATTATCAGGTGTATGGTTCCGACTGGGGCTATTGGCTTTCGGGTCACGAGGGGTTGCTGATCGTCTGGGGCATCCTGCTGGTGCTGCTCACCGCGGTCTACAGCTGGGCGACGATGGCGTTCGGCATCCGCTTTTCGAACCTGACGCACCGCGGCATCATCACGCATGGTCCGTATAAATATACGCGGCACCCCGCCTATATTTCCAAGAATATGACCTGGTGGATCGGCTCGCTGCCCTTCCTCGTCACCGCGGGGGGCTGGATCGAGGGCGCGCGCAACGTCGCGCTGCTCGGGCTGGTCAGCGGCATCTATTACTGGCGCGCGAAGACCGAGGAGAAGCATCTGCTCGCCGATCCCGCTTATGTCGACTATTGGAATTGGGCGCAGGCCCATGCCTTCATCCCGCGCTTGTTCGCGCGGATGAGCGGCCGCGCGCGCCCGCTGATCCGGCTCGAGCCCGACGAGCGCGTCGGGCCGGTCGCCTAGCCTTCGTTCGCGCTAGTTCGTGACGCCGTGGCCCGTAGCGGCTTCGGCCGCGCGACGCGCTCGCAGTTCGGCATGCGCCTGATTGATCACGCGCCACGCCTTTTCGCATCGTTGCTTGTCGGAAGATCGATCGCTGGCGCAAAGCTGGTTGAGCCGCGCAAGGACGGCTTTAGGGCTGTTGTCACGGCCGGCAGGAAAGGCTCGGGCATATTCGCTGGAGCTGTTGGCGCCGATGGTGGCGGCCGAATTGAGACCGATGCCTTGCGCGGCGGCGGCGGTGGAAAACAGGCTGAGCGCGATCAGGCTGGCGGTCAAACGGATCATCATCGACTCCCGCATTACTGGGTTGCATGCCGATGATAACATAGAACGATCGTCGTGCGAAGCTCGGCCCGCGCGGTGCTGGAACCGCGCGGACCGGGCGGCGCCCGTCAGAATTTGAAGCCGGCCTCGACGCCCCAGATGCGGGGTTCGTTGACGTAGCTGGTCAGATTGTTGAAATCGATGCCGCCGGTCGGCGATTCATCATTGGTGATGTTGCGCACGAAGCCCGCGACGTCGAAACGGTCGGTCTTGTAGCCGATGCGCAGCCCGCCCTCGATCATCTTGTCGTCCGAAAACTCGACCGAGCGATAGAGGAAGAACTGCACCTTCGAGCGATAATACCAGTCGGTGAAGGCATAGATCGCGCCGTCTCCGACGGGAATCTCGTAACCCGCGGTCCAGTTCAGCGTCCATTTCGGCGACTGCGGCAGCTGGTTGCCGTCGATCGAGAAGATGCCCGGGCTGCCCGGGCGCTGCGGATCGAGGATCGTGCAGGGCGTCGCCGAACCGCAGCCCGCGACGAAGGCGTTGGCGTCGTCAATCTCTGCGACGTTCCACGCGCCGCCGACCGAGAAGGTCAGCCCGCGCGCCGGCGCCGCCTGCAGTTCGGCTTCGATGCCATGGCCCTTGGCGTCGACGTTGAGCAGGCTCGCGACGTTGGCGGTGCCGCCGACCGCGGTCAGCTGCAGATCCTTGGTGTCGAAGAAATAGCCGGTCAGGTTGAAGCGGACGCGGTCGTCGAGGAAGGCGGTCTTGATCCCCGCTTCATACGACATCGTCTCTTCCTGATCGGCGGTCGAAATCGTCCGCGCGAATGTCAGGCGCCCCTGCACCGACGGCGCGCGATAGCCGCGCGCGACGCGGGCATAAAGCGTCAGCGCGTCCGAGGCTTCATAGCTCGCGCTCGCGTCCCAGGTCAGCAGCTTGCCCTTGACGCGCGCGGCCTGCGGCGGGACCGGCGTGTTCGGATTGACGACGAAGTCGGGGCGCGTTTCGACCGGACGCGACGCGACGAAATCGCGCGTGTCGTGGTTGTAGCGCGCGCCGGCCTGCAGCTTGAAGCCGTTATCGAACTCGTAGTTGACCGATCCGAAGATGCCATAGGCTTCGCTGTCCTGACGCTGGATCGCGATCGCCGACGGGGTCGCGTCGGTCGGGCCACCGAACTCGAAGCTCGAAATGTCGAGCTTTTCGTCGAAGTAAAAGGCGCCGAACTGATAGCCGAGCCCGCCGCTGTTGTTCGACGCGATGCGGATTTCCTGCGTGAACTGGTCGAGGCTGGGGACATTGTCCTGGCTCTGCGCCTGGAACGGGATCAGGCCCGGACCCGATTCGGGCAGGAAGGCCGCGCCGAAGCCGCCGTCGATGTCGCCGCGGCTGCGGAAATTGCCGTTCCAATAGGAGGTGATCGAGTAAGCGGTCACCGGCCCGAAGTCATATTCGAGGTTCAGCCCGACATTATAGGTATTGAGCTTCTGGAAGTTGATCCCGTCCTGCCAGACCTTGTCGCGCTCGAACTCGGTGCCCGTGCCGCCGAGGCCGACGAGCTTGTTGCTGCCGGGCACCTGCGTATTGGCGCGGAAGATGATCGCCGAACCGTCATAGACGCGGATCTGCCCGGTCACGCGGCCGGTGAAGGGGCCGTTCTCATATTGCAGCTGGAGGCGCGCGGCGATGTCGTCATAGCCGCCGAGATCGTCCTTCTTCGTCGTCGCGATATTGTCGACCCAGTCGTCGCGATGCTGGAACAAGGTGGACAGGCGGACCGAAAAGCCGCTGTCGTCGGCGGCGCCCGCCGCAACCTCGACCTGGCTCGTGCCATAACGGCCGTAGCTCACGCGGGCATAGCCGCCGGTCTTGCCGGGCTTGACGGTGTCGAACTTGACGATGCCCGCCGGCGTGTTGCGGCCGAACAGCGTGCCTTGCGGCCCGCGCAGCACCTCGACGCGGTCGAGGTCGAAGATCGGGAAGCCCTTGAGGATCGGGTTTTCGAGCACCACATCGTCATAGACGAGGCTGACCGGCTGCGACGCGTTGAGGTCGAAATCGGTGTTGCCGAGCCCGCGGATATAGAAGCGCGGGAAGGTGCGCCCGAACGAGCTTTCGATGTTGAGGCTGGGGACGCGCCCCGCGAGCACGCGGACGTCGGCGCCGGTCGAGGTGATCGCGCCGAGCGTGTCGCCCGACAGCACCGAAACCGAAACCGGCACGTCCTGCAGGCTTTCCTCGCGGCGCTGCGCGGTGACGACGATGTCGCCGAGCCCGCTGTCGCTTTCGACGACCGGGGCATCCTGTGCGGTGGCGGGGACGGACCACGCCGCAGCGGCGAGGGCGAAGCTTATAGCGGTAGCGGAAGGAAAGTGGCGCATGGCGAGCTTCCTGAAACAGAGTTGACGATGGGAGAGCGGAAAACCCAGGCTCTTTGGCTCCGCACGCGCGCGTGATCAATCGCCGAAATGCGCGGCGCTGACGTTCGTGTCAGCAGTGTTGCGAAATTGCTGCACTTCGGCGACGACTGCGCCGCCGTTGACACCCCGAGGCCCCAATCCTATATTGCGCCCATACCCCCTCGTCCGAGATAGAGCCCGACTTTGCGCAACGGGTTGTACGGATAGGGCGGCGGGGATTTCGAGATGCGTTGGAAAGCTGCGGTAAACCGGCAACGGTTCGTCGCGGCCTTTTTGCGTCTCTACCTGCGCTCGCGAGCTATTTTCTTAAGGCGAGACAATCACTTATGGCGACCAAGGCGAAGTCGGTGGGCAAGGCCCTCGAAGCAACCGCAAGCAAGCGAATCCGCAAGCTGTTCGGCAACATCCACGAAGCGGTTGAGATGCCCAACCTCATCGAGGTGCAGCGCGAATCCTATGAACAGTTCCTGCGGTCCGACCCTTCGATCGGATATGTTTCGGGTCTCGAAAAGACGCTGCGCAGCGTCTTCCCGATCCGCGACTTCGCCGGCACTGCCGAGCTTGATTTCGTCCATTACGAACTCGAAGCGCCCAAATATGACGTCGAGGAATGCCGCCAGCGCGGCATCACCTATGCGGCTCCGATGAAGGTCACGCTGCGCCTGATCGTCTTTGAAGTCGACAGCGAAACCGACACCCGTTCGGTCCTCGATATCAAGGAGCAGGACGTTTATATGGGCGACATGCCGCTCATGACCGAGAACGGCACCTTCTTCGTCAATGGCACCGAGCGCGTTATCGTGTCGCAGATGCACCGTTCGCCGGGTGTGCTCTTCGACCATGACCGCGGCAAGACCCACTCGTCGGGCAAGTTCCTGTTTGCCGCGCGCGTCATTCCGTATCGCGGTTCGTGGCTCGACTTCGAATTCGACGCCAAGGACATCGTCAACGTTCGTATCGACCGCAAGCGCAAGCTGCCGGTCACCAGCCTGCTCTACGCGCTGGGCATGACGGGCGAGGAAATCCTCAACGATTTCTATGACCGCCTCGTATTCGAGCGCGCCGAAAACGGCTGGCGCGTGCCGTTCCAGGTCGAAAACTGGCGCGGTTCGAAGCCGGCGTTCGATGTGGTCGATGCCAAGACCGGCGAAGTCGTCTTCGCCGCCGGCCACAAGATCAGCCCGCGTCTTGCCAACAAGGCCGCGAAGGATGGTCTCGACACGCTGCTGATCCCGACCGAGGAAATCTTCGGCCGCTACAGCGCCTATGACCTGATCAACGAAGCGACCGGCGAGATCTATATCGAAGCCGGCGACGAAGTGTCGGCCGACAATCTCGAGAAGCTCGACGCCGCGGGCATCGACAAGCTCGTCCTGCTCGACATCGACCACAACAACACCGGTCCGTGGATCCGCAACACGCTGAAGGCCGACAAGGCCGAGGACCGCGATCAGGCGCTGAGCGACATCTACCGCGTTATGCGCCCCGGCGAACCGCCGACGCGCGAAACCGCCGAAGCCCTCTTCGCCGGCCTGTTCTTCGACGCCGAGCGCTACGACCTGTCGGCGGTGGGCCGCGTCAAGCTCAACATGCGCCTTGGCCTCGATGCCGAGGATACGGTGACGACGCTGCGCAGCGAGGATATCCTCGCCGTCGTCAAGGAGCTGGTGAACCTGAAGGACGGCAAGGGCGAGATCGACGATATCGACAACCTCGGCAACCGCCGTGTCCGTTCGGTCGGCGAGCTGCTCGAAAACCAGTATCGCGTCGGCCTGCTCCGCATGGAGCGCGCGGTGAAGGAGCGCATGAGCTCGGTCGACGTGTCGACGGTAATGCCGAACGACCTGATCAACGCGAAGCCCGCGGTCGCCGCGGTGCGCGAATTCTTTGGCTCGTCGCAGCTTTCGCAGTTCATGGATCAGACCAACCCGCTGTCGGAAGTCACGCACAAGCGCCGCGTGTCGGCGCTCGGGCCGGGCGGTCTGACCCGCGAGCGCGCGGGCTTCGAAGTCCGCGACGTTCACCCGACCCACTATGGCCGCATCTGCCCGATCGAAACGCCCGAAGGCCCGAACATCGGTCTGATCAACAGCCTCGCGACCTTCGCGCGCGTCAACAAATATGGCTTCATCGAAACCCCCTACCGCCGCATCGTCGACGGCAAGGTCACGAACGAGGTCGTCTATCTGTCGGCGATGGAAGAATCGAAGCATACGGTTGCGCAGGCGAACGCCGACCTCAACCCCGATGGCAGCTTCATCGACGAGCTGATCTCGGCGCGCGAAGCCGGCGAATTCCTGATGGCGCCCAAGGATCAGATCACGCTGATGGACGTGTCGCCGAAGCAGCTCGTTTCGGTCGCGGCCTCGCTGATCCCCTTCCTCGAAAACGATGACGCCAACCGCGCGCTGATGGGCTCGAACATGCAGCGTCAGGCTGTGCCGCTGCTGCGCGCCGAGGCGCCGGTCGTCGGCACGGGCATGGAAGAGACGGTTGCGCGCGACTCGGGCGCGGCCATCGCGGCGCGCCGCGGCGGCGTGATCGATCAGGTCGATGCGACGCGTATCGTCATCCGCGCGACCGATATGGTCGAACCCGGCAAGTCGGGCGTCGACATCTATCGCCTGCAGAAGTTCCAGCGTTCGAACCAGAACACTTGCATCAACCAGCGCCCGCTGGTGAAGGTGGGCGATGTCGTCAAGAGCGGCGACATCATCGCCGACGGTCCGTCGACTGAGCTCGGCGAACTGGCGCTCGGCAAGAATGTGCTCGTCGCGTTCATGCCGTGGAACGGGTACAACTATGAGGATTCGATCCTCATTTCCGAACGCATCGTGAAGGACGACGTCTTCACCTCGATCCACATCGAGGAATTCGAAGTCACCGCGCGCGACACGCGCCTTGGCCCCGAAGACATCACGCGCGACATTCCTAACGTCGGCGAGGAAGCGCTGCGCAACCTCGACGAAGCGGGCATCGTCTATATCGGCGCCGAAGTCGGCCCGGGCGACATTCTGGCCGGCAAGATCACCCCCAAGGGCGAATCGCCGATGACGCCGGAAGAAAAGCTGCTGCGCGCGATCTTCGGTGAAAAGGCCAGCGACGTGCGCGACACCTCGCTCCGCCTGCCGCCGGGCGTGTCGGGTACCGTCGTCGAAGTCCGCGTCTTCAACCGCCACGGCATCGACAAGGACGAGCGCGCGATCGCGATCGAACGCGAAGAGATCGAGCGCCTGAAGCAGGACTCGGACGATGAGCGCGCGATCCTCAATCGCGCGACCTTCTCCAGCCTCAAGGACCTGCTGATCGGTCAGACGACCAGCGCGGTGCCGAAGGGCCTGAAGAAGGGCGATGTCGTCAGCGAAGAGATGCTGGTCGAACTCGACCGCGCCGACTGGTGGAAGCTCGCGGTGGTCGAGGACAATGCCCAGACGGCATTGGAAGCGATCAAGGCGCAGTATGACGACGCGATCAAGCGGATCAACGCGAAGTATGAAGATCGCGTCGAAAAGCTGCAGCGCGGCGACGAACTCGCCCCCGGCGTGCTCAAGATGGTCAAGGTCTTCGTCGCGGTGAAGCGCAAGCTGCAGCCGGGCGACAAGATGGCCGGCCGTCACGGCAACAAGGGCGTCATCAGCCGCATCCTGCCGAACGAGGACATGCCGTTCCTCGAAGACGGGACGCATGTCGACATCGTGCTCAATCCGCTCGGCGTGCCGTCGCGCATGAACGTCGGGCAGATCCTCGAAACCCACCTCGGTTGGGCTTCGCGCGGTCTGGGCCGCCAGGTCACCCAGGCGCTCGACGAATGGCGCGATGCCAATCCCGACGCGGTCGGCGGGCAGATGCCCGAAGCGGTGCGCGATGCGCTTGAGCATGTCTATGGCAGCGAATATCTCGAGGACATCAAGTCGCGCGATGCCGACAATATCGTCGAACTGGCCGACAACCTCCGCGTTGGCGTGCCGTTCGCGACCCCGGTGTTCGACGGCGCCAAGGAAGCCGACGTGTCGAACATGCTGACCCTCGCGGGCCTGCATGACTCGGGTCAGTCGGACCTCTACGACGGACGTACCGGCGACAAGTTCGATCGCAAGGTGACCGTGGGCTACATCTATATGCTGAAGCTCCATCACCTCGTCGACGACAAGATCCACGCGCGTTCGATCGGGCCGTACAGCCTTGTTACCCAGCAGCCGCTGGGCGGTAAGGCGCAGTTCGGCGGCCAGCGCTTCGGTGAAATGGAGGTCTGGGCGCTCCAGGCCTATGGCGCGGCGTACACGCTCCAGGAAATGCTGACGGTGAAGTCCGATGACGTAATCGGTCGCACCAAGGTTTACGAGGCGATCGTCAAGGGCGACGATACCTTCGAGGCCGGCATTCCCGAAAGCTTCAACGTGCTCGTCAAGGAAATGCGCTCGCTGGGCCTCAACGTCGAACTCTCTTCCTATGCGGAAGAGGATCCCGACGAAGGTCCGGAAGCTCTTCCCGAAGCCGCCGAATAAGACATTTTCCTCACCCCTCTCGACCACGGCGAGGGGGGAAGACGGAGCAGACAAATGAACCAGCTTACCAACTTCATGAACCCGGTCGCGAAGCCCGAAACCTTCGACATGATCAAGATCGGCATCGCGAGCCCGGAACGCATCCGCTCGTGGTCGTTCGGCGAGATCAAGAAGCCGGAAACCATCAACTACCGCACGTTCAAGCCCGAGCGTGACGGCCTGTTCTGCGCGCGCATCTTCGGCCCGATCAAGGACTACGAGTGCCTGTGCGGCAAGTACAAGCGCATGAAGTACAAGGGCATCGTCTGCGAAAAGTGCGGCGTCGAAGTCACCGTCTCGAAGGTCCGCCGCGAGCGCATGGGCCATATCGAGCTCGCCGCGCCCGTCGCGCACATCTGGTTCCTGAAGTCGCTGCCGTCGCGCATCGGCCTGCTGCTCGACATGCAGCTGAAGCAGCTCGAGCGCGTCCTCTATTTCGAAGCCTATATCGTTCTCGAACCCGGCCTGACCCCGCTCGAAAAGTTCCAGCTTCTGACCGAAGACGAACTGCTCGACGCGCAGGACGAACATGGCGAAGACGCGTTCAGCGCCGGCATCGGTGCCGAGGCGATCCGCGTGCTCCTCGAGAATCTCGACCTGGAGCAGGAACGCGTCGACCTGATGGAAGATCTCGCGACGACCAAGTCGGAGCTGAAGCCCAAAAAGATCATCAAGCGCCTTAAGGTGGTGGAATCGTTCATCGAATCGGGTAACCGCCCCGAGTGGATGATCCTTGAAGTCGTTCCCGTGATCCCGCCCGAACTGCGCCCGCTGGTGCCGCTCGACGGCGGCCGCTTCGCGACGTCGGATCTCAACGATCTCTATCGCCGCGTGATCAACCGCAACAATCGTCTCAAGAGGTTGATGGAACTGCGCGCGCCGGACATCATCGTCCGCAACGAAAAGCGCATGCTGCAGGAAGCCGTCGATGCCCTGTTCGACAACGGTCGCCGCGGCCGCACGATCACGGGCGCCAACAAGCGTCCCCTCAAGTCGCTCTCGGACATGCTCAAGGGCAAGCAGGGCCGCTTCCGTCAGAACCTGCTCGGCAAGCGCGTCGACTATTCGGGCCGTTCGGTCATCGTGACCGGTCCCGAACTCAAGCTGCACCAGTGCGGCCTGCCGAAGAAGATGGCGCTCGAGCTGTTCAAGCCGTTCATCTACGCGCGCCTTGACGCCAAGGGGCTGTCGATGACCCTGAAACAGGCGAAGAAGTGGGTCGAAAAGGAACGCAAGGAAGTCTGGGACATCCTCGACGAAGTCATTCGCGAGCACCCGGTCCTGCTGAACCGCGCCCCGACGCTTCACCGCCTCGGCATCCAGGCGTTCGAGCCCGTGCTGATCGAGGGCAAGGCGATCCAGCTTCACCCGCTGGTCTGCGCCGCGTTCAACGCCGACTTCGACGGCGACCAGATGGCCGTGCACGTCCCGCTGAGCCTCGAGGCGCAGCTGGAAGCGCGCGTGCTGATGATGTCGACCAACAACATCCTCAGCCCCGCGAACGGCAAGCCGATCATCGTTCCGTCGCAGGACATGGTCCTCGGTCTCTATTATCTCTCGCTGGAGCGCGAAGGCGAGCCGGGCGAGGGCATGCTGCTCGCCGACATGGCCGAAGTGCATCAGGCGCTGTTCACCGGTTCGGTGACGCTGCACACCAAGGTGGTGAGCCGCGTTCCGCAGACCGACGAGCAGGGCAACGAGTATCTGAAGCGGTTCGAGACCACCCCGGGCCGCATGCTGATCGGCGAATGCCTGCCGAAGTCGCACACCGTGCCCTTCGACGTCGTCAACCGCCTTCTCACCAAGAAGGAAATCGGCGACGTGATCGATCAGGTCTATCGTCACACCGGCCAGAAAGAGACCGTGCTGTTCGCCGACGCCATCATGGCGCTGGGCTTCCGCAACGCGTTCAAGGCGGGCATCTCGTTCGGCAAGGACGACATGATCATCCCGGCCTCGAAGGAAGGCATGGTCGACGAAACCCGCGCGCTGGTGAAGGATTTCGAGCAGCAGTATCAGGACGGCCTGATCACGCAGCAGGAAAAGTACAACAAGGCGATCGACGCCTGGTCGCAGTGCGGCGACAAGGTCGCGAACGCGATGATGGACGAAATCCGCGCGACGCCGAAGCTCGACGACGGCCGTCTGGCCCCGATCAACTCCATCTATATGATGGCGCATTCGGGTGCCCGTGGTTCGCAGGCGCAGATGAAGCAGCTCGCCGGCATGCGCGGCCTGATGGCCAAGCCGTCGGGCGAGATCATCGAAACGCCGATCATCTCGAACTTCAAGGAAGGCCTGACCGTTCTTGAATACTTCAACTCCACCCACGGCGCGCGTAAGGGTCTGGCCGACACCGCGCTCAAGACGGCGAACTCGGGTTACCTGACCCGCCGTCTGGTCGACGTGTCGCAGGATTGCGTCGTGATCGAGGAAGATTGCGGCACCGAACGCGGCATGGAAATGCGGGCGATCATCCAGGGCGGTTCGACGATCGCCTCGCTGGGCGAACGCATCCTTGGCCGTACGACGCTCGAAGATGTCGTCGACAAGGACGGCAATGTCATCGCGCCGGTGGGCACGCTGCTCGACGAACCGACGACGCAGCGCATCGAGGACGCAGAAGTCCAGTCGGTCAAGATCCGTTCGCCGCTGGTCTGCGAAGCGACGCTGGGCGTGTGCGGCAAATGCTATGGCCGCGACCTCGCGCGCGGTACGCCGGTCAATATCGGTGAAGCTGTCGGCGTTATCGCCGCGCAGTCGATCGGTGAGCCGGGCACCCAGCTGACCATGCGTACTTTCCACATCGGTGGTGCGGCGCAGGTCAACGAGCAGTCGAACGCCGAAGCGATTTCGGACGGTACGATCGAATATCGCGACATGGCGACGATCGTCGATCAGCGTGGCCGTCGTCTGGCGCTGTCGCGTTCGGGCGAGATCGCGATCATCGACAGCGAAGGCCGCGAGCGCGCGTCGCACAAGCTGCCTTACGGTGCGCAGATCCTGCACAAGGATGGCGAGAAGGTGAAGAAGGGCGACCGGATTGCCGAATGGGATCCGTTCACCATGCCGCTGATCACCGAAAAGCAGGGCGTCGTGAAGTATCAGGATCTGGCCGACGGCAAGACGCTGGTCGAACAGGTCGACGAAGCGACGGGCATCGCCCAGCGCGTCGTGATCGAATATCGCTCGGCGGGCCGCGCCAAGAAGGAAGACCTTCAGCCGCGCCTGACCCTGCTCGACGACCAGTCGGGCGAAGCCGCGCGCTACCTGCTCGCGGTCGGCACGATGCTGTCGGTCGAGGACGGTCAGGAAGTGCAGGCGGGCGACGTTCTGGCGCGTGTCAGCCGTGAAGCGTCGAAGACGCGCGACATCACCGGCGGTCTGCCGCGTGTTGCCGAGCTGTTCGAAGCGCGTATTCCGAAGGACAACAGCGTTATCGCAAAGATCAGCGGCCGCATTGAATTCGTCAAGGACTACAAGGCGAAGCGCAAGATCGCGATCGTTCCGGAAGAAGGCGATCCGATCGAATATCTGATCCCCAAGTCGAAGGTGCTGGAAGTGCAGGAAGGCGACCAGGTCAAGCGTGGCGACGCGCTGATCAGCGGTTCGCCGAACCCGCACGACATCCTCGACGTCATGGGCGTCGAGGCGCTGGCCGAATATCTCGTCGCGGAAATCCAGGAAGTCTATCGACTGCAGGGCGTGAAGATCAACGACAAGCACATCGAGGTGATCGTTCGCCAGATGCTGCAGAAGGTCGAGATCACGTCGGGCGGCGACACCACGTTGCTGCCGGGCGAACAGCTCGATTATCTGGAGATGATGGAATATAACGCCAAGCTGCCGAAGAACGGCGTTCCCGCGGAAGGCCGTCCGGTCCTCCTCGGCATCACCAAGGCGTCGCTGCAAACGCGCAGCTTCGTTTCGGCGGCGTCCTTCCAGGAGACGACCCGCGTTCTCACCGAAGCCTCGGTGCAGGGCAAGATCGACTCGCTGCAGGGCCTCAAGGAAAATGTCATCGTCGGCCGCCTCATCCCGGCGGGTACCGGCGCTGCCATGAACCGCGTCCGCGTCACCGCCTCGTCGAAGGATGCCGCTCTCCGCGCCGCGATGCGCGCCGCGAACCAGGAGCATCTGATCGCGCCGGCGACCGCCGCGGAAGAGCATGAAGCCGAACTGGCTCAGGGCCCCGAAGCGGCGCTCGGCGACGATCCGCTCGGCAAGATGCAGGGCGAGGACTTCACGTCGGACGATGTGATGGTCGAAGAGCGTCCCGAGGGCGAAGGCGAGGAATAAGCGTCCTCAAGGCCTTTGGCTGACAGAAACGAGCCCCGCCGGAGCGATCCGGCGGGGCTTTTCTTTTGGGGGTTTCGGGGTGGGGAGCGGACGTTCCCCCTTTCGTCATCCCGGACTTGATCCGGGATCCCGCTTTTTGACGCGCTCATTGGCTTCGACCGTAAGCGGGACCCCGGATCAAGTCCGGGGTGACGAGGATTGATGGGTCCGCTTCCGGCCTAACGCAGCCACCCACCGCCACCCCTTTGCCGATTGCCTGACCTCTCCCCCCGTTCTAGACCGTGGAACAGGCTTTCGAACGGGAGGACAGCGGGTGAGCGACGGCAGCACGGCGAGCGAAATCTATATCGGCTTGGGCGGCGGCGGAGCGGCCGATGGGCCGCGCCAGTCGCTGGTGCTCAAGCGTGCGAACCGTCATGGGTTGATCGCGGGCGCCACCGGCACCGGCAAGACGGTGACCTTGCAGGGGATTGCCGAGGGCTTTTCGGTGGTCGGCGTCCCGGTGTTCGTCGCGGACGTGAAGGGCGACCTTGCCGGGATGGCGATGGCGGGCAGCCCGACGGCGAAGGTCCACGAGCCCTTTTCGAAGCGCGCCGCCGAAATCGGTGATACGACTTGGGCCTATCGCGACAATCCGGTGATTTTCTGGGACCTGTTCGGCGAGCAGGGGCATCCGATCCGCACCACCATCTCCGAAATGGGCCCCCTGCTGCTCGCGCGGCTGATGGGCCTCAACGAAGTGCAGGAAGGCGTGCTCGCGATCGCCTTCCGGGTCGCCGACGAACAGAATCTGCTGCTGCTCGATCTGGGCGATCTGCAGGCGATGCTCGCTTGGTGCGCTGAAAATGCCGACGAACTCACGACCAAATATGGCAATGTGTCGAAAGCGACAGTCGGCACGATCCAGCGGCAATTGCTGACGCTCGAAAGCCAGGGCGGCGACCATTTCTTCGGCGAACCCGCGCTCGACATTCAGGACATGATCCGCACCGACGAGAACGGCCGCGGCTATGTCAACATCCTCGCCGCCGACAAATTGATGGCGAGCCCGAAGCTCTATGCGACCTTTCTGCTCTGGCTGCTCAGCGAGATGTTCGAGACGCTTCCCGAGGTCGGCGACCCCGACAAACCGAAGCTCGTCTTCTTCTTCGACGAGGCGCATTTGCTGTTCGACGACGCGCCCCCTGCGCTCACTGAAAAGATCGAGCAGGTCGTGCGCCTGATCCGCTCGAAGGGGGTCGGCGTCTATTTCGTGACGCAAAACCCGATCGATATTCCCGAGGATGTCGCGGGCCAACTCGGCAACCGCGTCCAGCACGCGCTCCGCGCTTTCACCCCGCGCGACCAGAAAGCGGTGAAAGCCGCCGCCGACACTTTCCGCCCGAATCCCAAGGTCGACGTCGCGCGCGAGATCACCGAATTGAAGGTCGGCGAGGCGCTCGTCTCGCTGCTGATGGCCGACGGCGCGCCCTCGCCGGTCGAGCGGACCCTGATCAAACCGCCCTGCTCGCGTGCCGGGCCGCTGGAGGCCAAGGAGCGCGCGATCATTCAGTCGATCTCGCCGGTCGAGGGCAAATATGACACGCCGGTCGACCGCGAAAGCGCCGAGGAACTGCTCGCCGCCAAGGCCGAGCAGGCGCAGGCCGCCGCGGTCGAAGCGAAAGCCCAAGTGGAAGCCGACAAGCAGGCCGCGATCGCCGCAAAGGAAGAAGCGAAGCGCAAGGCGGCCGAGGAGCGCGAGCGCATTCGCCTCGAAAAGGCGGCCGCCCGCGAAGCGGCGAAGCCTTCGATGGCGGAGAAGATGGTGCAGTCGGCGGCGCGCTCGGCGGCGACGAGCCTCGGCCGGCAGGTCGCGGGCAAGTTCGGCGGCCAGCTGATGCGCGGCATCTTGGGTAGCCTGTTCAAATGAGCGACGTCCCGGCGATGGAGGCGAGTCTCGCCGCCGTCGCCGATGCTGGCGTGGATATCCGCTACGCGCTGTTCGATCGCTTCTTCGCCGCCTTTCCCGATCGCCGCGCGAGCTTCATGATCGTCGATGCCTCGTCGCGGCGGATGACCGACGAGACATTGCAGATGATGTTGGGTCTGGCGAAGGGCGAGGGCTGGGTCTGGCCGCTCGTCGCCGAACTCGTCTTCACCCACCGCGCCTATGGGGCGCTGCCGATCGCCGAATATGACGCCTTCATCGACCTGACGGTCGAGGAACTCGGCGCCGCGACGGGCGCGGCATGGAGTGCCGCGACTGCCGCCGCATGGCAGCGCCAGGCCAAGGCGCTAAAGGCGATGATCCGCCAGGCGCGCGCCGAGTGGGAAAGCGCGATGCCGGTGGGAACGCCGCAGCCGGCGGGCTGACCAACTGCGGCGGACGTTCCCTACTTCGCTTTCAGCCAGTCCGCGGTTTCGCGCGTGATGCGCGGGCGGCTGATGCTGCGTTC
>CBINGC010000047.1:0-29055 GCA_966250105.1 uncultured Sphingopyxis sp.
ACCGCGACGCGCTCGTCCTCGAAACCCTGCTCGCCTTCCGCCGCGCCGGTGCCTCGGGGGTTCTGAGCTATCACGCGCTCCACGCGGCGCGGCTGCTCGGCGCCTGATAGCATGACCACTTCGCGATCGCCGCGCCGCTGGCTGTTCGTGCTGACGATCCTCGTCGGCAGCTTCCTCCTCTTCCTCGTCCAGCCGATGGTCGCACGGATGGTGCTGCCCAAGCTTGGCGGTGCGCCGGCGGTGTGGAACAGCGCGATGCTCGTCTATCAGGCGCTGCTGCTCGGCGGCTATGCCTATGCGCACTGGCTCGGCCGCTTCACCGTGCGGCGGCAGGCGATGATCCATCTCGCGCTGTTCGTCGCCGCGGCCTTGTGGCTCCCGATCGGCATCGCCGAGATCGCGCCGCCGGGGCCGGGGCAGGAGGCTTTGTGGGTGCCGCTGCTCCTGCTCGCGTCGATCGGTCCGGTCTTCTTCGTCGTGTCGGCGCAGGCGCCGCTGATGCAGCGCTGGTTCGCCGCCGACCGCCAAGCGGGCGATCCCTATTATCTCTATGCCGCGTCGAACCTCGGCAGCTTTGCCGGGCTGATCAGCTATCCCGCGCTCGTCGAGCCGGCGATGCCGCTCGCCGCGCAAAGCTGGGGCTGGACCGCGGGCTATGCGCTGCTCGTCCTGCTCGTGGCGGGCGCGGCGGCGGCGCGCTGGCATGGCGGTGCCGAAGCGCATGCCGCCGCCACCGACGAACCGCGCCCGACGCTGCGGCGGCAGCTGCACTGGCTGCTGATCGCGGCGGTGCCGTCGGGGCTGATGCTGTCGACGACGACGCATCTCACCACCGATATCGTCGCGATGCCCTTGCTCTGGGTGTTGCCGCTCGGGCTTTACCTCCTGAGCTTCGTCATCGCCTTTTCGACCTTCGCGCGCCCGACGCAGATCGTCACTCTGCTCGCGCCGGTCGTGCTGCTCGCGGTCGGTGGGCTCGGACTGCTGAGTTCGGGCGGCGGGTCGATGATGGTCGCGCTTGCCAGCCTCGCGATGCTCTTCATCGTCGCGGTCGCGCTTCACGGCTATCTCTATCATCTCCGCCCCGGCGCGCAGCATCTGACGCTCTTCTATCTGGTGATGTCGGCGGGCGGCGTGCTCGGCGGGCTGTTCGCGGCGCTGTTCGCGCCGCTGATCTTCGACTGGGTCTATGAACATCCGCTGCTGATTCTTGCCGCCGCGATGCTGGTGCCGCTGCCCGCACTTTTCCCGTGGGACAAATGGCTGAGGCTCGAGGCGAATACGGTGCGCGCCGTGACGGTGCTCCTCGTCGTGATCGCTGCCTTTGCGAGCTGGCACATGGTGGATCAATGGACCGGCCGGCTCGACGGCACGGTGGCGGGCTGGGGCATCGCGATCTTCGTGATCGGCATGCTCGTCATCGGCTGGCGCTGGGCCTATGTGTCGACGCTCGCCCTGTTGATGATCGGCGTCGGCGGCTGGGACACGATCCAGGAAAGCTTTACCGGCGCGCGCGTGCGCAGCTATTTCGGCGTCTATACCGTCACCGACTATCCCCAGACGAACCAGCGCCGCCTCGCGCATGGCACGACGCTCCACGGGCTCCAGCGCACCGACGCCGCACACCGCCGCGATCCGACGACCTATTATGGCCCCCAGTCGGGGGTCGGGTTGACGCTGGACAAGGCCGAGGCGCTCGCCGGCCCCGACGCGGCGATCGGCATCGTCGGGCTGGGGGCGGGAACGCTCGCCTGCTACCGCAAGCCGGGGCAGGACTGGACGATCTTCGAGATCGACCCGGTGATGGTCGACATCGCGCGCGATCCCGAAAAATTCACCTTCCTTTCCGACTGTGCGCCGGGCGCGCCAATCGTCATCGGCGACGCGCGGCTCAGAATCGCGGAGCAGCCCGCGGGCCACTTCGACATCATCGTCATCGACGCCTTTTCGTCGGACGCGATCCCGCTCCATCTGCTGACCCGGGAAGCGATCGGCATCTATGCGCGCGCGCTCCAGCCCGACGGCATATTGCTCATCCATATCTCGAACCGCTTCTTCGGGCTCGAACCGGTGCTCGCGGCGGAGGCGAAGGCGCGCGGCTGGACCGCGGCGATCCGCATGGATCCGGGCCCGGCCGGCGACGAATATGGCGACCTGACGGGCTCGAACTGGGTCGCGCTGACCGCGACGCCCGAACGGATGCGGCAATTGACCGGCGGCATCCGTCCGCGCAAGGATAGTTATGAGGACGGCGCCTGGGTGCCCCTCGAAGCGCGCGCCGGTTTCACCCGCTGGACCGACGATTATGCCTCGACGCTGCCGGTCCTCATCTGGAAGAATATCATCGGAGGCCGCGACGAATGAACGACGTCAGCATCATCAGCGTCAACGGCAAGACGCCGCAGATCGACCCCAGCGCCTTCATCGCGCCCGGCTGCCGCATCATCGGCGATGTGACCATCGGGCCCGACGTCAGCATCTGGTATAATTGCGTGCTGCGCGCCGACGTCAGCCGCATCGTCGTCGGCGCGCGCTCGAACATTCAGGACGGCAGCGTCGTCCATTGCGACGGCCCGATGCCGCACCATCCCGAAGGCTTCCCGACGATCATCGGCGAGGATGTGCTGATCGGCCATCTCGCGATGGTCCATGGTTGCACCTTGGCCGACCGGGCCTTCGTCGGCCTGAAGGCGACGGTGATGAACGGGTGCCGCATCGGCAGCGACGCGATGCTCGCGGCGGGCGCGCTGCTGACCGAGAATAAGGAAATCCCCGATCGCGAACTCTGGGCCGGTTCGCCCGCGCGCCGCGTGCGCGAAATCGGCGACGCGCAGGCCGCGGGGATGCAGATGGGCGTCGCGCATTATGTGATGAACGGCCGCCTGCACAAGGCGGCGATCGAACAATAACCGTCGCCCCCGCCTGCGCGGGGGCGACGGACAAAAAGAGCGCTCCGGTTTCCGGAAGCGCTCTTCCGTTCAGCGTCGCTGTCGGCTCAGCTGAAATTCACCATCGCATAGAGCATCGGGATCGACAGCAAGGTGTTGACCCGCGAAAAGATCATCGCGGTCCGGGCGGCCTTCGCTTTCGCCGCATCGTCGGCCTCGACGATCCCCAGCGCCTTTTTCTGGTTCGGCCAGATCAGGAACCACACGTTGAACGCCATGATCAGGCCCAGCCACATGCCGACGCCGATCAACTTATAGGGATCCTGCAGCCCCAACGCCGGCGCCAGATATTTGGCATGGCCCGCAACGGCGATACCCAGCAGCACCGTGATCAGCGCCGCCCAGCGGAACCAGAACAGCGCGGCCGGCGCGATATGTTTCGACACGCCGGCTTTCAGCTCGGCCGGAATCTTGGGCATCGTCGGCATCTGGACGAAATTGAAATAATAAAGCAGGCCGATCCACAGCACGCCGAAGAAGGTGTGGAGCCAGCGCATGATCGCATTGCCCGCGGCGATGCCGTCCTCGAAATTCTGGCCGTTCAGGCACAGCATCAGGACGATCGCGAGCACCAGCCCGGTACCGAGCACAGCGTGCAGGTTTCCGAAAAACTTATCCATGACAGTTCCCCCTCCATTATCGGCGCCGTGCGACCCGGTGCCTGTGCGCCGATATGCCAGTGCCCGAAGACGGGCTCAAGGCCGTTAGCTATTCCTGTTCGGCAACCGTCAATCCGTTCTTCAGCATCACCGGAACCTGGCTCAGCGTGAAGAGGAAGGAGAGGGCGGTGACGCCCCAGACCTTGATCGTCAGCCACGCATCGAAGCTCATGCGGCTGGACTGGATCAGCTCGTACATCACATGATTGGCGATGCCGAGCGCAGCGAAGAATATCCCCCAGTTGCGCGAGAGGAGTAGCCAGCCCCGCTCGGTCAGCCCCTCGAGCGCTGACTGGAGCAGATATTTGAGCATCGGCCGCCTGAACCAATATCCGCCGAGCAGCAGCACGGCGAAAGCGGCATAGATGATCGTCGGCTTCATCACGATGAAACGCTCGTCGTGGAACCATATGGTCAGCGCGCCGAACCCGATGACGAGGATGCTTGACATCCACAGCATCGGCGAAATCTTGCCGAGTTTCCATTTCGACACCGCCATCGCGATGACGATCGCGACCATGAAGGCGACGGTGCCCTTGATCGCCGCGGTCGTCGCCGCGAACGCGCCTTCGCCTCCGGAAGAAAATTTATAGGCGAGGAAAAAGACGAGCAAAGGCCCGAAATCGATCACGAAATTGAGCCAGCCATGCTTCGCCGGCGGCGGTGCCGGGACGGGCTCGGGCCCGCTGGGGAGGACGTCGCTCATCTGATATTTCCTGCAATGATGCCCGCGATCTCATCGGCATCGAACGGGCGAAGGTCGTCGATGGTTTCTCCGATGCCGATCGCATGGATGGGAAGGCCGTGGCGCTCGGCCGCCGACACGAGCACGCCGCCGCGCGCGGTGCCGTCGAGCTTGGTCATCACAAGGCCCGTGACGCCCGCGACCTCGCGGAACACGTCGATCTGCGCCAGCGCATTCTGCCCCGTCGTCGCGTCGAGCACGAGCACGACGTCGTGCGGCGCGGCGGGGTTGAGGCGGCCGAGCACGCGCTTGATCTTGGCAAGCTCGTCCATCAGCTCGCGCTTGTTCTGCAGCCGCCCGGCGGTGTCGACGATCAGCACGTCGATGCCGGTCGCGGTCGCCTGTTTGACGGCGTCGAACACGATGCCCGCGCTGTCGCCGCCTTCGGGCCCCGCCATGATCGGCACGCCGAGCCGTTCGGCCCAGACCTTCAATTGCCCGATCGCGGCGGCGCGGAAGGTGTCGCCCGCGACGAGCATCACGCCATAATCCTGTTCCTGGAACAGATGCGCGAGCTTGGCGATGGTGGTCGTCTTGCCCGACCCGTTGACCCCGATCACCAATATGACCTGCGGGCGCGGAAAGGCGTCGATGTCGAGCGGTTCGGCGACCGGGCGCAGCACCGCCGCGATCTCGTCGGCGACGATCTTGCGCAATTCCTCGACGCCCCCCGCCACGGCATCGCGCCGCGCGGCGAGCCGGTCGCGAATCCGCTCGGCCATCGCGGGGCCGAGGTCGGCGGTAATCAGCGCTTCCTCGATGCGGTCGAGATCATCGTCGTCGAGCCGCGACTTGCCGGTCAGCCCGGCGAGATTTTCGCCGAGCCGTTCGGAGGTGCGGCGAAATCCTCCGAGCAGCCTTTCGCTCCAGCTTTGGCCGGTCATGCGGCGATATCCTTTGTTTGCATAGGGGTGGCGATCATGCGGTCGCCGTCGCGCGCCGTCAGGCGCACGTCGATGATGGTGCCGGGCGCCGCGGCCGCGGTCAGCGCCACGGCGGCGAAATTCTCGGCGTGACCGCTGACGCCGTCGCGCTCGACGAGCATCGATGCGGCGCGGCCGACCTGCGTATCGAGCCAGTCCCGCCGCCGCCGCGCATTGGCGTCGCGCAGCATCGCGGCGCGCTCGCGCGCGATGGCGCGGCCGACCTGCGGCATTCGTGCGGCGGGCGTCCCTGCGCGCGGGCTGTAGGGAAAGATATGGCCGAAGACGATGTCGCAATCGTCGATCAGCGCCAGCGAGTTCGCGAACATCGCATCGTCCTCGGTCGGAAAGCCCGCGATCAGATCGGCGCCGATCGCGATCTCGGGGCGCGCCGCCTTCAACCGCTCGATCAGGCGCACCGCGTCGGCGCGGCGGTGGCGGCGCTTCATGCGCGTCAGCACCATATCGTCACCCGCCTGCAACGACAGATGGACATGCGGCATCACGCGCTTTTCCTGCGTCAGCAGCGCGAACAGCGCGTCGTCGATCCGGTCGGGGTCGAGCGACGAGAGGCGCAGGCGCTCGGCCGGCAGCACCAGCAACGCCTCGACCAGCGCGGCGAGGCTCGTGCCGCTGTCGTCGCCATAGCTCGCAAGATCGACCCCGGTCAGGATGACCTCGCGCTGGCCGCGGTCGAGCGCGGTGCGGGCGGCAGCAAGGACGTCCTCCACGGTTGCCGAGCGCGCGGTGCCGCGCGCCAGCACGGTCGCGCAAAAGGTGCAACTATGCGAGCAGCCCGTCTGCACGCCGAGAAACGCCCGCGCATGGTCTGCGCCCGAAAGGGCGGGGGAATAAGGACGGGGCTTCGACAAGCTCAGCCCGAACGGAGAATCTGAGGTCGCTTTCCCCAACTCCGTTCGCCCTGAGCTTGTCGAAGGGCCGTTCTTTTCCTGTTCGAAGCGATAGCTGATCGCCAGCCCCTTCGCATCGTTGCGCACCACCCGCGCGCCCATCGCGGCAAAGGCCTCGCGTTCCAGCTCGGCCGCGCACCCGGTCACCACAACCTCGGCTCCCGGCCGCTCGCGCAGCGCCCGCCGCACCGCCTGCCGCGCCTGCCGCACCGCTTCGTCGGTCACCGCGCAGCTGTTGAAGACGATCGTATCGCTCGCGCCCGCCGCCTCGACGGCGGACCGGATGGCCTCGCCCTCGGCGATGTTCAGCCGGCAACCGAAATTGACGACCTGCCGGCGGTCGGCGAGGGCTGCGGTCATCCGAACTGCGCCCAGTCGGTCTCGCCTTCGTACACGCGCGTCGCGGCGCCGCTCATCACGATCGGCTCGCCGGGCGCCCAGCGGATGACGAGGTCGCCGCCGGGCAGCGACACCGTCACCGGCGACCGGACCAGCCCGGCGCGGATCGCCGCGACCGCGGTCGCGCACGCACCGGTGCCGCACGCCTGCGTCAGGCCGACGCCGCGTTCCCAGACGCGCAGCTGCAACTGGTTCTCGCCGTCGAGGCTCGCGACATTGACGTTGACGCGCTCGGGGAACAGCGGGTCGGTCTCGATCCGCGGGCCGAGCTCGTCCAGCGCGACGGCGTCGGCCTCGGGCACGAAAAAGACGATATGCGGATTGCCGACATTGACCCCGGCGCCATGTTCCAGCTCGTCCCACGCGACGGGCATGTCGCGCGTGTCCATCGGCATCGCCAGCGGGATCTGCTCCCATTCGAACGCGGGTTCGCCCAGCACCACTTCGGCCCCGCCATCCGCAGGCGTGACGCGCAGCATGCCGCCCAGCGTTTCGATGACCGCGGGCTTGCCGATCAGCGTCGCGACGCAGCGCGTCGCATTGCCGCACGCCTCGACCTCGCCGCCGTCGGCGTTGAAGATGCGCATCTTGACGTCCGCATTGCTGGAGGGCTCGAGCAGGATCAGCTGGTCGCACCCGATGCCATGCCGCCGGTCGGCGATCGCATGCGCGCGCGCCGGCGTCATCTCGACGCGAGCCACGCGCGCGTCGATCACGACGAAGTCGTTGCCGAGGCCGTGCATCTTGGTGAAGCGGTCTGCCATAGGGCGCATTTAGGGGCGGGGGGCGGCGAAGTCTAGCGAGGCGTCCCAACACGCCGCCCCCGCGGAGGCGTGTCGGAGTCACGTGCCTCTGAACGCGGCCGCTGGAGGGTTCACGCAGCCGAGAATGGAAAGGCCGATGGCGGCCCCCGCCTTCGCGGGGGGCGACGTAAAGAATTACGCCGTCTTGCGCAGCGGCTCATCCTCGCTCGCATCCGGGCCGGCCGGGGGCACCATCGGCGCGCGGAGCAGGCCGCGTTCGGCGAGCAGGCGGTCGGTGTCGGCGGCCGAGGTGGCGCGGCCGAAATGCCAGCCCTGGCCCTTCGAGCAGCCGAGCCGCGTCAGCTCGATCGCGGTCGCCTCATCCTCGACGCCTTCGGCGGTGATCGGCATCGACAGGCTTTCGCCCAGCCGCACGATCGCGACGACGATCGCCTGCGCATCGGGGCTGCCGCGCATCGCGGCGATGAAGCTGCGGTCGATCTTGATGCGGTCGAAGGGCAGCGCGCGCAGATGCGACAGCGAGCTGTAGCCGGTGCCGAAATCGTCGAGGCTTAAAGACACGCCCTGATTTTTGAGGCTGGTGACGATCGAGCGCACCAGCGGCAGATTCTCGAACAGCGAGCTTTCGGTGATCTCGACCTCGAGCTGCGCGGCGGGGAAGCCCGTTTCGACGAGCAGCTTGGTCAGCTTCTGGCTGAACCAGGGATCCTTCAGCTGCTGCGGCGAGATATTGACCGCGAGCATGATCGACGGGTCCCAGCGCTTGGCGATCTCCATCGCGTCGCGGATCACTTGCAGCGACAATTCGCCGATCAGGCCGCTTTCCTCGGCGACCGGAATGAAACGTTCGGGCGGGATCATGCCATATTCGGGCGATTCCCAGCGCATCAGCATCTCGAAACCGATCAGCCGCCCGCTCGCGATGTCGACCTGCGGCTCGAAATGCGGAATGAACTCGCCGCGCGGCATGCCTTCGCGGATGCCGGTTTCGATCTGGTTGCGGACCTGCACCGCCATCTCCATCCCGGCCTCGAACCAGCAGAAGCGGTTCCGGCCTTCATCCTTGCAATGATACATGGCGATGTCGGCCTGCCGAACCATCGTTTCCATCGTCATGCTCGCATCATTGGCAAGCGATATGCCGAGCGAGGCGCCGATGCGGATCTGCTGCGCGTCGTGCGTGACCATATTGTCGAGCGCCGTCAGCAGTTCGGCGGCGAGCGCGTCGATGTCGGCGCGCGCCGCGGGTTCGAAGGCGAGCATTGCGACGAATTCGTCGCCGCCGAGCCGCGCCTTGGTGGCGGTGGGCGGCAGAACGGTCGAGATGCGTTCGGCGGCGACCTGCAACACGCGGTCGCCCGCGGCGTGGCCGTGAATGTCGTTGACGGTCTTGAAATGGTCGAGGTCGAGCAGGAACAACGCGACCTGGCGCTTTTCGGCGGCGGCTTCCGCGATCATCCGCTGTCCCGTCGACAGCAGCGCGCGGCGGTTGAGGAAACCCGTCAGCGGGTCGGTGTCGGCAAGGTAGCGCGCACGCTGTTCGGCCTCGGTGCGTTCGACGATCTCGCGGTTGAGATCCTTGTAGCGGCGCCAGCCGAAAAGGATCAGCGCGATGTTGAGCACCAGCGCCGTCGCCAGCGCGCGATCGGGCCCGCCGCCGATGCCGATCAGCGCGCGAACCGCCGCCTGCATCACATTGCTGCCCGTGCCGACGAACAGCAGGATCGCGGCGACGACGATGCCGCCCGCGATGATGTCGCGTTTGGCGCCCTCGCTGCGGTCGAATGGCTTCGACGTTGATGTCATATGAAAAGTCCCACCCTTACGGGCTTTATGGGGGGAAGCGGTGAAATTTGGGTTAAATGCGCTTCGATGGGCCCGCCTTGCCTTTGCGCGGGCTTTTGTGTAGAGGCCGCCGCGTTCGCGCGCATTTTGCGTGCGGGCATATCGACGTCCGCGACGGAAACACTGTCCACGGATACCGCTGGTTGGCGAGGTTTCGCTCACCGGCGTGTTTTGCGTTGCGGGCCTCGTAACAAGGATTTGAGGCGCATGTTCGACAGTCTGAGCAATCGGCTTGGCGATGTTTTCGGAAAGCTCCGCGGCCGCGGCGCGCTGACCGAGGCCGACGTGCGCGCCGCGATGCGCGAAGTGCGAATCGCCCTGCTCGAAGCCGATGTCGCGCTGCCCGTCGTGCGCAGCTTCGTCGATCAGGTCACCGAACTCGCGATTGGCCAGAATGTCCTGCGCTCGGTCACCCCGGGGCAGCAGGTTGTCAAGATCGTCAGCGACGCGCTGACCGAAATGCTCGGCTCCGAAACCGCCGAGCTCGACCTCGCCGTCACCCCGCCCGCCGTGATCATGATGGTCGGCCTTCAGGGCTCGGGTAAAACCACGACGACCGCGAAGATCGCGAAGCGGCTCAAGAAAAAAGAGCGCAAGAAGGTGCTGATGGCGTCGCTCGACGTCAACCGCCCCGCCGCGCAGGAACAGCTCGCCGTCCTCGGCACCCAGATCGACGTCGCGACGCTGCCGATCGTCGCGGGCCAGCAGCCGGTCGAAATCGCGCAGCGCGCGCTGCAGGCGGCGAAGCTTCAGGGCTATGACGTCCTCATGCTCGACACCGCGGGCCGCCTCCACGTCGACCAGCAGCTGATGGACGAGATGCAGGCGGTGTCGCGCACGGCGAACCCCGCCGAAACGCTGCTCGTCGTCGACAGCCTGACCGGGCAGGACGCGGTGCAGGTCGCGCAGCGCTTCACCGATCAGGTGCCGCTCACCGGCGTCGTGCTCACCCGCATGGACGGCGACGCGCGCGGCGGTGCCGCGCTCTCGATGCGCGCCGTCACCGGCAAGCCGATCAAATTCGCGGGCACGGGCGAAAAGCTCGACGGGCTCGAACTGTTTCAGCCCTCGCGTATCGCTGGTCGCATCCTTGGCATGGGCGACGTCGTCAGCCTCGTCGAGCGCGCCGCCGAGACGATCCAGGCCGAAGAGGCCGAGGCGATGGCGGCGAAGATGGCCAAGGGCCAGTTCGACCTCAACGACCTGCGCACCCAATTGAACCAGATGCGCCGCATGGGCGGCCTCGGCGCGCTCGCCGGCATGATTCCGGGCATCAAGAAGGCGCAGGCGCAGATGGCGGCCGGCGCTGCCGACGACAAGATGCTGATTCATTTCGACGCGATCATGGGCTCAATGACCCCCAAGGAGCGCGCAAAGCCCGAAATCCTGACCGCGAAGCGCAAGATCCGCATCGCCAACGGCTCGGGCACCAGTGTGCAGCAGGTCAACAAGGTGCTGAAGATGCACCAGGAAATGGCCAGCGCGATGAAGAAGATCCGCAAGATGGGCGGGCTCAAGGGCCTCGGCGCGTTGTTCGGCAAGGGCGGCGGCATTCCCGGAATGGGCGGTATGGGTGGCGGCGGCCTCCCCGGTCTCGGTGGAGGCGGATCGATCCCGCCCGAACTCGCCAATTTGATGAATAAGAAGAAATAACCCAACCCGAATTTAAACGTTAAACTCTGAAGGAAAATATCATGGCAACCTCCATTCGCCTCGCACGCGGCGGTTCGAAAAAGCGTCCCTATTACAAGATCGTCGTCGCCGATTCGCGCAGCCCGCGCGATGGCCGCTTCATCGAACGCATCGGCAGCTACAACCCGCTGCTCGCCAAGGACAGCCCGGAGCGCGTCAAGCTCGACGCCGACCGTGCGAAGCATTGGCTGAGCGTCGGCGCCCAGCCGAGCGACCGCGTCGCCCGCTTCCTCGATGCCGCGGGCATCAAGGAACGCGCCGCGCGCAACAACCCCAACAAGGGTGTCCCGGGCGAGAAGGCCAAGGAACGCGCCGAGGAAAAGGCCCAGAAGCTGGCTGACGCCGAAGAGGCCGCGGCTGCCGCAGCCGCCGCTCCGGCCCCCGAGCCCGAAGCGGTCGAAGAAGCCGCCCCTGCCGCCGCTGAGTCGGACGCAACCGGTTCGGTGAAGAGCGAAGAAACCGCCGAGGCCGTCGCCGAAGCCGTCGCCGACGAAACCCCGGCCGACGCGACCGCCGAAGACGCGACCGCGATGGCCGAACAGGCTGCCGAAGGCGGCCCCGCCGAAGAAGCCCCGGAAGCTCCGGAAGCCGAAGAAAAGGCTGAAGGCTAAGCCTTGGCCGACGCAAATCGCCCCGTCACCCTCGCCGCCATCGCCGGCGCGCATGGGGTGCGGGGCGAGGTGCGCCTCAAATTGTTCGGCGAAGGCGCGGAGGCTCTCCGCGCCTTTTCCGTTTTCGACGCGGGCGACCGCAAGCTGACCCTGAAATCGGTGCGCCCCGCCAATCAGGGCGCGGTCGCGACTTTCGTTGAAGTCACCGACCGCAGCGCCGCCGAGGCGCTGCGCGGCACATTGCTCACCGTCCCGCGTTCGGCGCTGCCCGCCTTGGGCGAGGGCGAATATTATCACCACGACCTCATCGGCCTGCCGTGCGTGTCGACCGCCGGCCACGCCATCGGCCATGTCGCCGCGGTCGAGAATTTCGGCGCGGGCGATATCCTCGAAATCGAGAAACCAGGCGGCAAACGCTTCATGGTGCCGATGACCGCGCAGGCGGTGCCGGCGTGGAACGACGACGGCGTGACCATCGACGCGGCGTTCGTCGAGTAACGACGGCTTCGGGTTGGTGAGGGGACGTTCCCAATATTCGTCATTCCCGCGAAAGCGGGAACCCAGAGCGTGCGTCGGCTGATCCCAGACTGGGTTCCAGCTTTCGCGGGAATGACCAAGTTATGGGATACTCAGCGTCCACTTCCGCTCGTTTCCAGACGATAGCTTTCACCGCGGATTGTCGGCGCCTCCCGGCGCCGCTAACCTGACGGCGATTGGCTATGGAGGGACTATGCGCTGGAAATCGGGTTTGGCTTTCGCGCTCATGTTCGCAGGCGCGCCTCCTGTCATCGCGCAAGAACCCACGCCCCAAACCCTCGACCAGCTTGCCCCCGAAATCGACGCGCTTTTCGCACAATATCAGGCCGATCAGCATATTCCCGGCATGGTCTATGGCGTCGTCATGGACGGCGGGCTCGCCTATGTGAAGGGTATTGGCGTCCAGTCCCTGACCGACAAGCGCCGCGTCACCCCCGACAGCCTGTTCCGCATCGCCTCGATGACCAAAGCCTTTACAGCGCTCGCGATCCTCAAGCTGCGCGACGACGGCAAGCTTCGCCTCGACGATCTCGCCGAGCAGCACATCCCCGAAATGAAAGGCTGGACCTATCCGACAAAGGACAGCCCGCGCATCCGGGTGCGCGATCTCCTCCAGCATGTCGGCGGCTTCGTCACCGACGATCCGTGGGGCGACCGCCAGCAAGTGCTGCCGCAGGACGATTTCACCAAATTGGTCGCAGCGGGCGTGCCGTTCAGCCGCGTGCCGCAAAGCCGCCACGAATATTCGAACTTCGGCTACGCGCTGCTCGGCCGGATCGTCGCCAACGCCTCGGGCATGCCTTACACCGACTATGTCCGGCGGACGATCCTGACCCCGCTCGGTATGACCGGCAGCGGTTATGACGCGCCCAAAGCGCCCAAGGCACGCACCGCGCTCGGCTACCGCTGGGAAAACGGCCGCTGGGCCGCCGAGCCCGAAATGATCGACGGCGCGTTCAACGCGATGGGCGGGCTGCAGGTCAGCGCGAACGATTATGCGAAGTGGGTCGCCTTCCTGCTGTCGGCCTGGCCGGCGCGCGACGATGCGGACGATGGCCCGGTCAAGCGCGCGACGGTGCGCGAAGTGGCGCAGGGGCTGAACTTCGTCTCGGTGACGAACCGCATCGGTGCGAGCGGCGCGACCGCGTGCAAGCAGGCCGCCGCCTATGGCATGGGCTGGCGCGTCGCGCAGGATTGCGACCTTGGCCTCACGCTCGCACACGGCGGCGGCTATCCTGGCTATGGCAGCCATGTGATGCTGATGCCCGATCATGGCGTCGGCGTCTTCGCGCTGGCGAACCGCACCTATGCCGGTCCGTCGGGCCCTGCGTGGGACACGGCGGTAGCGATGGAGAAAGCGGGGCTACTCGAAACGCGGTCGATTCGGGTATCGCCGGCGGTGGCCGAAGCCTATGCGGCGGCCAGGGCGGCCTATGCCGCGGGCCATTTGGGGCCGCTGCAAGGCAGGCTCGCGATGAACTTCCTGATGGACCGCTCGGCCGATAATTGGGCGGCCGAATTCGCAGAGCTGAAGAAGGAGGTCGGCGAATGCCCGGCCGACGAACCGCTCGCGCCGATGGGCGCGATGTCGACCGCCTTTCGGCTCGACTGCGAAAAGGGCAAGCTCGACGGGATATTGCTGCTCGCGCCGACAAAGCCGGCGACGGTGCAGGCGCTACGCTTCCGCGTCGTCGCGCCCGAAGTACGACCATAGTCGAAGCGGGGTGAGGCTTAGGGTCCTGACCCTAGCAAGGGACGCCTCACCCCGTTTCGCCCTGGACCTTTTGAGAGGGGGCAGGGAAAGCTTATCGTGCCCGCCGCGGCCGGATGCCGCGGCGTGCGGCGGCGCGGGTGAAGGCGCTGTCTTCGCCGGGCGCGCTCGGCACGGCGATCCATTCGCCGAGGCGGCGGAACGGGGTCGCGAGCCATTGGAGCCCGCGGGTGATATCGGCGCTGAAATGATCATGACCGTCATTCCAAACGCGCATGAACTGCTCGTCTTTCATCGCTCATCTCCTTTCGCTTGGGTGCAGCCTAGATGCCCGCTTGCGCGCCGCACCGCCAACAAAAGGCGTAGACCATATCATAAGCTGAGCTTATAAGGTGGCATGTCCCGTCTGCCGCCTCTCGCCGCCGTGCGCACTTTTGAAGCCGCCGGTCGTTTGCAGAATTTCTCGCGCGCCGCCGAGGAACTGGGGCTGACGCAGGCGGCGGTGAGCTATCAGGTCCGCCAATTGGAAGACCGGCTCGGCCGCGCGCTTTTCGTGCGCGAAAAGGGCCGGGTGCGCCTTTCCGAAACGGGGCAGCGTCTGCTCCCCGCGATCAGCAATGCCTTTGCCACGATGGGCGACGCCTTCGCCGCGCTCGGCAGCGACGAAGCCGATGTGCTGACGATCAACGCCGCGACCAGCTTCGGCGGCACCTGGCTCAGCGCGCGCATCGGCAGCTTCCAGCTCCAATATCCCGAGCTCGCGGTGCGCATGGCGATGAGCAACCAGCTGATCGATTTCGACGCGTCGAACGTCGATGTCGCGATTCGCATCGGTCGGGGCGCGTGGCCGGGGCTGCGCGCCGATTTCCTGATGCGCCAATATCTGGCGCCGATCGCGTCGCCCGCTTTTATCGAGGAACATGATATCCGCGAGCCGGCCGACCTGCTGCGCGTCCAGCGGCTCGCACCGAACGACGGCTGGTGGGCCGAATGGTTCGCCGCCGCCGGAGTCGCGACTCCGCCCGCGCCGTCGCGGCGCGGCATCGAACTCGACAGCCAGCTGCAGGAAGGAAGCGCGGTGCAGGCCGGGTTCGGCGTCGCGATGATGACGCCGCTCTATTGGCGGACCGAACTGGCGAGCGGCCGGATGGTCCAGCCTTTCGACACCCTCTATGTTTCGGCGGCGTCGGGCATGTGGCTCGTCCATCGCGAAAACCGCGTCGGGGTGCGCAAGATCGAACGTTTCCGCGAATGGCTGCACGCCGAACTCGCCAAGGATCGCCACCTGCTTCCCGAGGCGGTGCGGGAGCCGCCGGCTTGACCCGTGCCGCCAATGTATATACATAATGTATATACGGAGAATGTCATGACCAAGGAATATCGCGCCAAAGTTTTCAAGTCGGGCAATTCGCTGGCGCTGCGCCTGCCCAAGGCGCTTGGGCTGGAGGAAGGGACCGAGATGATCGTCCGCGAGGAACGGGGTGAATTCCGCTTCGAACCCGCCGACAAGCCGAAAGCCAAGATCGACGTCAGCGGTTTCGCGGGTAAGGCGCCGGGCGTGAAACTGGCGCCGCGCGAGGATTTTGAGGAGCGCCCGAGTATTATTGCCGCCCGCAAGGCAGCCGAGGCGGCAAAGAAAGCGTGATCCGCTATCTGATCGACGCCAATGCCGCCGTCTATGCCATGGATGAGGGGCATGAGGCGCTAACCACACGGATCGCGGATTGCGCGCCGGGCGAAATCGCCATTTCGGTCATCAGCTATGCCGAGGTCGCCTATGGTACTTATGTCGGCAAACCGCCGCCGCCCGAGATTCTCGAGGCATTCATCGAAGCCATACCGCTTGTTCCCTTCGATGAGGCGGCGGCGCGGGTCTATGCCCAATTGCCGTTCAAGCGGGCCCGCTTCGACCGTCTGCTTGCGGCCCACGCGCTCAGCATCGGCGCGACAGTGATCACCAACAACGAAGCTGACTTCGCCGACGTGCCGGGGCTGAAAGTCGAAAACTGGACGCTGCCATGAGTTTCACCGCCGTCCCGCTCACCCTCTATCCCGACATGTTCCCCGGCCCGCTGGGACACAGCATGGCGGGGCGCGCGCTCGAAAGCGGGACGTGGCATTGCGCGCCGGTGCAGATTCGCGATTTCGCGGCCGACAAGCATCGCACCGTCGACGACACCCCCGCGGGCGGCGGCGCGGGAATGGTGCTCAAGGCCGATGTGCTCGGCGCCGCGATCGATCACGCCGCGGCGGCGCATCCCGGCCTGCCGGTGCTCGCGATGACCCCGCGCGGCACCCCGATCACGCAGGCGCGGGTCCGGCAGCTTGCGGCGGGGCCGGGCGCGATCATCCTCTGCGGCCGTTTCGAGGGATTCGACGAACGCATCTTCGACGCGCGCGATATCGAAGAAGTCTCGATGGGCGACATCATATTGTCGGGCGGCGAGATGGGCGCGCTGCTGCTCCTCGACGCTTGCATTCGGCTGCTTCCCGGCGTAATGGGCGCGGCTTCAAGCGGGGACGACGAATCGTTCGAAAACGGTTTGCTCGAATATCCGCACTATACCCGGCCCGTTACATGGGAAGGGCGCACGATCCCCGAAGTGCTGCGATCGGGGGATCATGCGAAGATCGCCGCCTGGCGGAAACAACAGGCGGAGGATCATACACGGTTACGCAGGCCGGACCTTTGGGAGCGTCACGTCGATGCTCGGGCCCGACCTGCCTCTGGCGCGCGGCGAAAAGAAAAGGACTAGAGGACATGAACCTCATCCAGACGATCGAAGCCGAAGAAATCGCCAAGGCCGACAAGACGATTCCGACCTTCCGTCCCGGCGACACGCTGAAAGTCGGCGTGAAGGTGGTCGAAGGCGAACGTACTCGTGTGCAGAATTTCGAAGGCGTGTGCATCGCACGCTCGAACAAGGGCATGGGCTCCAACTTCACCGTGCGCAAAATGTCGTTCGGCGAAGGTGTCGAGCGCGTGTTCCCGCTCTATTCGCCCAACATCGACAGCATTACCGTCATCCGCAAGGGTGCCGTGCGTCGTGCGAAGCTTTACTATCTTCGTGGTCGCACTGGTAAATCGGCACGTATTGCGGAGCGTCGCGATTACCGGTCGGAAGCCGGCGAAGGCTAAGGAGAGCTTCTCTCACCCAAAGCCGAAACAGCTTTCAAAAACGACCGGTTCCGCCAACAGGCAGAGCCGGTCGTTTTCTTTTGGGCAAAGCGAATTTGATACGAGCACCCTCATCCTTTCAGCCGACACGGCGCGCCTTCCTCGGCGCGGTGCTCGCCTTTGGCGTGTCGGGCGAAGCGATGGCGCTCACCCAGGCGCAGCGCGTGGTGCGCGCGGCGCGGCGGCAGGTCGGCGTCACGCTGTCCTATGACCCCGCCTACAGCGTGCTGCGCTTCCCCAACGGCGATGTCGACCGCGCGAAGGGCGTGTGCACCGACGTCGTGGTCCGCGCCTTTCGCGATGCGCTCGGCGTCGACCTGCAGGCCCTTGTAAACGCCGACATGCGCACCAATTTTGGAGCCTATCCGAAGAACTGGGGTCTCGGCCGCCCCGATCGCAACATCGACCACCGCCGCGTGCCCAACCTCGCGACCTATTGGCGCAGACAAGGCGCCGCGCTTCCCGTGACCGACGATCCCGCCGACTGGCGCCCGGGCGATATCTTCACGCAGATGGTCGGCGGGCGGATGCCGCACACCGGCATCGTGTCGGACCGCAAGGATACGACGGGCGTGCCGCTCGTTCTCCACAATATCGGCGGCGGCACGCGCGAGGAGGACGCGCTGTTCGACCACAAGCTGACCGGCCATTTCCGCTGGAAGGTCTGATGAGAATTTCAACCGAGTTTTGCACTGAGGAGTGAGTTAATGGGTTATCGTATCGTTGTCGCCGGAGCCACGGGCAATGTCGGGCGCGAAGTGCTCGCCATTCTCGCCGAGCGCGAATTTCCTTACGACGAACTGGCGGCGGTCGCTTCGTCGCGCAGCCAGGGCGACGAGATCGAGATCGGCGATACCGGTAAAACCGTGAAGTGCCAGAATATCGAGAATTTCGACTGGTCGGGCTGGGACATGGCGATTTTCGCGATCGGCAGCGACGCGACCGCGATCCACGCGCCGAAAGCCGCGGCGGCAGGCTGCGTCGTGATCGACAACAGCTCGCTCTATCGCATGGACCCCGACGTGCCGCTGATCGTGCCCGAGGTGAACCCGGAAGCGATCGACGGCTATACGGCGCGCAATATCATCGCGAACCCCAATTGCTCGACCGCGCAGATGGTCGTCGCATTGAAGCCGCTCCACGACGCTGCCAAGATCAAGCGCGTCGTCGTCTCGACCTATCAGTCGGTGTCGGGCGCGGGCAAGGCGGGCATGGACGAGCTGTGGAACCAGACGCGCCAGATCTTCGTCGGCGACGAAAAGGATGTGCAGAAGTTCACCAAGCAGATCGCGTTCAACGTCATCCCGCACATCGACAAATTCCTCGACGACGGCTCGACCAAGGAGGAATGGAAGATGGTCGTCGAGACCAAGAAGATCCTCGATCCCAAGGTCAAGGTCACCGCGACCTGCGTTCGCGTGCCGGTGTTCGTCGGGCATAGCGAAGCGATCAACATCGAGATGGAAGACGAACTGTCGGCCGAGGATGCGCAGCGCATCCTGCGCGAGGCGCCCGGAGTCGTGCTTCACGACAAGCGCGAGGACGGCGGCTATATCACCCCCGTCGAATGCGTCGGCGACTTCGCGACCTTCATCAGCCGCGTGCGTGAAGACCCGACGGTCGAAAACGGCCTCAACCTCTGGTGCGTCAGCGACAACCTCCGCAAAGGCGCGGCGCTGAACGCGGTGCAGATCGCAGAGTTGCTGGGGCGTCGGCACCTGAAGAAGGGGTAAGGCTTGTGCCCCTGTGAAGGCAGGGGCCCATCACCCGACCTATCGCCGCCTCCCGCCGTTTGCGTAAAACGCGCCGGCGGGAGATGGACCCCTGCCTTCGCAGGGGCACGGCAGCGTTTGAGGGCAATCCTTTCCTGTCGTATCGACTTCGCTCGATGCGAACGGGTAGACAGGCGGGGGATGACCGACACTCCGCCCACCCAGCGCCGCCTGACCGGCCTGCTCCTCGCGCTGCTGCTGCTCGCGCAGATCGACCAACCCTATCCCGAAGTCGCGCTGCTCCAGCATATCCCGACGATGCTGCTGATCGTCGCCGCGCCCTGGCTGCTCCGCCGCTGGCGGCTGTCGACCGCGTCGGTCGCCTGCATCGTCCTCTTCATGGCGCTCCACACGCTCGGCGGGCGCTACGCCTACAGCAATGTCCCCTATGACGATTGGGTCCATGCCCTGACCGGCACAAGCCTCTCCGACGCCTTCGGCTGGACGCGCAACCATTATGACCGCCTCGTCCATTTCGCCTTCGGGGCCCTGTCGGTGATCCCCGTGGCGGAGGTCGCAAGGCGCTGGGGCGGCCTCGGCGCGCGGGGAGCCACTGTGGCCGTGCTCGGCTGGGTGCTCGCCATCTCGTGCCTCTATGAAATCTTCGAATGGCTGCTCACCATCGTCGCGGCGGGCGAGACCGCCGACCGCTATAACGGCCAGCAGGGCGATATCTGGGACGCGCAAAAGGATATGGCGCTTGCCCTCTTGGGTGCGATACTGGTGCTGGCAATCCCGCGCCGCGACAGGAGATAGGCATGCGCAAGTTCACGACCCTCGCGATGATCGGCCTGCTCGCCGCGTGCAACCCGGCCGCCGACAAGGCTTCGGTCCCGGATTCTTCAGACGCCGCCCCCGTCGCGCCAGCGGTGCCCGAGGCGAAGAACGACGGCCCGAACGCCGCGACCACCGCTGTCAGCCTCGATGGCGAGGGGCTGCGCTTCGTCGACAAGGCCAGCGGCAAGACCAGCCTGCTCGCTTTCGGCGCCCCGCGCGCGCAGGCCGAAACCGCGCTCGCCAATGTCGCGGGGCAGGAGGACGACCGCAGCACCAATGCGGAGTGCGGCGCGGGCGCGATGGAATTCACCCGCTACGACGCGATGACGCTCAACTTCCAGGACGGCAAATTCGCCGGCTGGTTCCTCGGCAACGAGCCCGGCGCCGATGCCTATTCGACGATGAGCGGCATCGCCATCGGCACGACGCGCGCCAAGGCGGCGGAGTCGGTCTCGATCGTCGATCTTGAGGACAGCACGCTCGGCGAGGAATTCAGCATCGGCACCGGCGACAAGGTCATCGGCGGCATGTTCGCCGCGCCCGGGGACGCGGCCGGGATCGACGCGCTCTTCGCGGGGGTGAACTGTTTCTTCCGGTAACGACCGATAGCTGCCGTCGCCTCGAGCGGTGAGCCAACTTAGAATCCGCATCCCCGAGCGAAGACGAGGGGCTCGTTCGAGCGGAGCGAGAACCGCGTAACCACGCTGCCTCGACTTCGCTCGGCATAGCCCCTCGTCTTCGCTCGGGGATGCGGTCTATTTCAGCTTCCCTTTGGCGGGGCAATGTCCGCTCACCACCCAAAGCCGCCGCCCTAATGCCCCATATCTGCCGCCGACGCCTTCGGGCCGCCCGGCTTCGGCGGCCGCAGTAACAGCACCAGCGGCACCGATGCCAGCGTCACCCACATCATCAGCCAGAAATCGTCGATATAGGCGACCATCGCCGCCTGCCGGTTGATCTCCGCATTGACCAGCGCCATCGCCGCGTCGCCCGCCATGCCGAAGCGGTCGGCGGTCGACGGGTCGAGCAGGCCGACCGAGCTGTTGGTGATATGCGCCGCCAGATCCTCGTGGCTCGTCTGGATGTTCGCGCCGAGCAGGGTGGTGACGACCGAAATCCCGACCGAGGCACCGATGCTGCGGAACAGGTTGAGCAGGCTCGATCCGTCGGTTCGATATTGCGGCTGGATCGTCGCAAAGGCCATGGTGTTCAAAGGAATGAAGATCAGCCCCATGCCCAGCCCTTGCACCAGCCCGCTGACGATCACCGGCTGCATCCCCATCGTCAGCGACCAGTGGCTCATCTGCCACAGCGAATAGGCGGCGATCAGCAAACCCGTGCCGACCATCCAGCGCGCGTCGATCTTGCCGAGCAATTGCCCCGCGACCCACATGCTCGCCAGGATTCCGATCCCGCGCAAAGCAAGGACGACGCCGGTATCGATCACCGGCCAGCCGAACAGATTTTGCAGCATCGGCGGCAGCAGCGCCATCGACGCGAACATCACGACACCGATCACGACCATGAACCCCATCGCGGTGACGAGATTGCGGTCGGCGAGCATCAAGCGGCTGAACAGCGGCGCGCGCGCGGTGAACATATGGACGATGAACATCCACAGGCACGAAATGGCGACGCCGAGTTCGATCCAGATTTCGATGCTGTCGAACCAGTCGAGATGCGCGCCCCGATCGAGCATCAGCTGCAATGCCGCGAGTCCCAGCGCGAGCATCGAAAATCCGAACAGGTCGAACCGGCGGGTGGAGGTCCGTGTCCGGGGCAGCAGCGCCCACATCATCGCCAGCGTCAGCACCCCGACGGGCAGGTTGACGTAAAAGACCCAGCGCCAGTTGACGCTTTCGGTCAGCCAGCCGCCCAATATCGGCCCCAGAATCGGTCCGATCATGATCCCCATGCCCCAGATCGACATCGCGCGCGCGTGGCGTTCGGGCGGGTTGATATCGAGCATCACCGATTGCGACAGCGGTCCGATAAAGGCGGCGCTGATCCCCTGCAGGAAGCGAAAGGCGACCATCTGCTCCAGCGTCTGCGCGGCGCCGCACGCCATCGAGGCGATGATGAAACCGATGATCGCCGCCATGAACAATTCGCGCCGCCCGATGCGGTCGGCGAGCCAGCCGGTGATCGGCATCGCGATCGCCGACGCGAGGATATAGCTCGTCAGCACCCATGTCACCGTCTCGCTCGTCGCACCGAGCGCCGACTGCATGTGCGGGATGGCGACATTGGCGATCGTCGTGTCGAGGATCTGCATGATCGACGCGCCCATGACGGCGACGGTGAGCAGGCCGCGATAGCGCACGCGCTCGTGCAGCGGGATCGAATCGTCGTCGGGCAAGGCGGCGGCGGCGGATCGGCGGGGGAGGGAGCGGCTGGCCATGGCTATCTAAAGCCCCTCCCCTTCAGGGGAGGGGTTGGGGTGGGGGCTCGCGGCGTAGCTCAAGGCCGATGGCCCCCACCCGCTGCGACTAAGCCAGCAAGCTGGCAAGTCTCGCTGCCCTCCCCTGAAGGGGAGGGCTTGCATGAGGCATCGCACCACCTCTATTTCCCCGAAACCGCACCGCCGCTGGTAAACACCCGCACATCCGCCGACAGCCCCGCGATCATGTCGCGCGACGGCTTTTCGTCGAAGGCGATGCGCACCGGCACGCGCTGTGTCACCTTGACCCAGTTGCCGGTGGCATTCTGTGCCGGCAGCACCGAAAATTCGCTGCCCGTTCCCGCGCCGATCGTCAGCACATGGCCGCGCACCGTCAGCCCGGGATAGGCGTCGAAGCTGATTTCGGCGCGCTGGCCGACGCGCATGTCGGCAAGGTCGGTTTCCTTGAAATTGGCCTCGACCCACGGATGCGCGGTGTCGACCAATGTGACGGCGGGCAGTCCCGCGACCATCATCTGGCCGACTTGCAATCGGTCCGACTGCGCGATGCGGCCCGCGCTCGGCGAGCGCACCGTCGTCCGGTCGAGGTTCACCTGCGCCTGCGACCGCTGGACGCGCGCGGCCTCGACCTGCGGGTTGATTCCGCTCGATGGGCCCGCGGCGAGCTTGGTGCGCGCTTCGGCGGCGGCGGCTTCGGCCTGACGGACGCGCTCGCGTGCCTGGCTGAGCGCGTGGCGCGATGCGTCATAGGCGGCTTTGGTCGTGAAACCCTTTTCCATCAGCGCCGCCTGCCGGTCGAAATTCACCTGCGCGAACTTCACATCCTCGCGCGCCGCGGCGATGTCGACGCTCGACGTGTTCGCGCTCGCCGACAGATTGCCCACCTCGACCTTGGCGGCGTCGATCGCCGCGGTCGCCTGTGCGACGCTCAGCGCATAGGGCTCGCCATCGATGCGAAACAGCAATTGCCCCTTCGCCACCTCCTGGCCATCGCGGACGGCAACTTCGGTGATCCGCCCGCCGACCTCGGCCGCGACCGACACCTTGTCCATCTGGACATAGGCATTGTCGGTCGACACCGATCCGCCGCTCGTCAGCCACCAGACGGCACCGCCCGCGATCAGCAGGGCGGGCAGCCCGAACATCAACAGGCGCGTGCGCCAGCTCGCCTTCTGGGCGACCTCGGTCGCGGGTGCGGGGTCCGGCAGCGGATCGGCCTTCGGCGCGCGCTTCGGCGGCGCCGCATCTTCGGCTTTCGGGCGGGAGGGGGAGAGCTGGTCCATCAGGCGGTCTCTTTTTCTTTTTGGCAGATGCGGCGAGACAAATTGGCGCGAACGCGCTCGACGAGGTCGATCAGCTGCTCGCGCTCGGCGGCGCTCAGCCCTTCGGTCGCTTCGGCGGTCAGCGCGTCGGCGGTGGCGCGCATCCCGTTCAGCAGCTCGCCGGCGCGCGGGGTCAGGTACAGCTGCCAGGCGCGGCGGTCGGCGGGGTCGGCGCGGCGTTCGACCAGTTCGGCCTCGACCAGCCGGTCGACCATCCGCGACAGCGTGATCGGCTCGACCTCGATCAGTTCGGCGAGCGGGCCCTGGCGGATGCCCTCGTGACGTTTGAGGTAAGTGATCAGCCGCCATTGCAGCGCGGTGATGCCGCTGTCCCGCGTGCGCGCGTTAAACGCGCGGCGGAACAGCCGGGCGGTATCGTTCAGCAGGAATCCGATCGTCTCACTCATATCATAGGATATAATAGCAATTGCTACTATATTCAACACATACGCTGCGCGGCAAGTTCGTAACCTTTCACATCGGACCAATCACCCGCCCGCACCCTTGCCGCCCGCGCGACCTTGCGGCAGGGTGCCGCCATGACTCTGACCGCCGACCTCTTCTGGTCCTTCCGCTCGCCCTACAGCTATCTGGCGATCGGCCGCTACCGCGCGCTCGCCGCCAGCCATGATGTCACGATCAACCTGCGCCCGGTCTATCCGCTCGCGATCCGCCAGCCCGAGTTTTTCGAGCGCAATCACCCCAACTGGCTGAGCTACACGATGCGCGACATGATCCGCGTCGCGCAATTCCACGGCATCCCCTTCGGCCCGCCGCGCCCCGATCCGATCGTCCAGAATCTGGCGACGCGCGAGATCGCGGCGGAGCAGCCCTATATCTATCGCCTCACCCGGCTCGGGCAGGCGGCGTCGCGGCGCGGCAAGAGCCTCGCTTTCGCGCATGAGGCGGCGCAACTCATCTGGGGCGGCGCACAGGACTGGCATCTGGGGGATCATCTCGCGGCCGCGGCGAAGCGCGCCGGGCTCGACCTCGCCGAACTCGACGAAGAGGCGGCGCGCGACGCCGAGGCGCTTGACAATGAAATCGCGGGCAATCAGGTCGCGCTCGAAATTGCGGGTCATTGGGGGGTGCCGACACTGGTGTTCGAAGGCGAGCCCTTTTTCGGGCAGGACCGGATCGAGATGGCGAAATGGCGCATGGAGCAAAAAGGGCTGCGCTCGCGCTGATCGGCGCTTGCGCCCCCGCCCGCCAAGGAGGCATAGCCCCGCGCATGACGAGCGAACCGAAGTTTTTCGAAGCGCGCGACGGCGTGCGGCTGGCGTGGCGCGAGATGGGCGAAGGCGCCCCGATCATCCTGCTCCACGGGCTCTTCTCGAACGCCGAAGTCAACTGGATCAAATTCGGCACCGCGGCGCGCGTCGCCGCCGAAGGCTACCGCGTGATCATGCCCGACCTGCGCGTCCACGGGTCGAGTGACGCGCCGCACGAAGAGGAGCATTATCCGTCCGATGTGCTGGTGCATGATCTGGAAGATCTGGTCGCGCACCTCGGCCTGACCGACTTCGACCTCGGCGGCTTCTCGCTCGGCGCGCGCACCAGTGCGCGCGCGGTCGTTGCGGGGATGAAACCCAATCGGCTAATCCTAGGCGGGATGGGCCTCGCCGGGCTTGCCGGCTGGCAGCGGCGCGGGCGCTTCTTCAAGCGGGTGATCGCCGAATATGAAAGCGCGAAGCGCGGCGACGACACCTGGCTGTCGATCCAGTTCATGAAGACTATGAAGGTCGATCGCATCGCTGCGGGGCACCTGCTCGACAGCTTCACCGACACGACCCCGGAGATGCTCGCGGCGCTGACGATGCCGACGCTCATTGTCTGCGGCGAGCAGGATCAGGACAATGGCTCTGCCGAAGAACTGGCCGCGGCCTTGCCCGACGCGCGGCTTGCGAGGATTCCCGGAACGCACATGTCGAGCGTGACCGAATCCGCGTTCGGGGAGGCGATCGCGGCCTTCCTCACGGCTTGACCGGACTCGCCGCAAGCGCCTAGCTGTTCCCATCGCGCCGCAGAGCGCTGTGATAACATTCCAGAGGACGCACCCATGAAAGCCATGATTTCGACGCTGTCGCTTGCCCTGTCGCTCGCGGTGGCGACCCCCGCCTTTGCGCAGAGCGCACCCGCCGCTGCCCCCACCGCCGCCGAGGCCGATGCCTTCATCGCCGCAGTCGAAAAGGATTTGTTCGATTATACGGTCGAGGCGAGCCAGGTGAATTGGGTCAATTCGACCTATATCACCGAGGATACCGACGCGATGGCGGCACGGATCAACGCGGTCGGCACCGAAAAGTCGGTCAAATATGCGCTCGAGGCCGCGAAATATATGAATGTCGCGGGGCTCAGCGCCGACACCAAGCGCAAGCTCGACATCTTGCGCAACGGCATCGTGCTGCCCGCGCCGACGACGCCGGGCGCCGCGACCGAACTCAACACGATCGCAACCGACCTGCAGTCGCAATATGGCAAAGGTCGCGGCACGCTGAACGGCAAGGAAATCTCCGGCTCCGACATCGAGGCCGAAATGGGCAACCTCGAGAATACGCCCGCGCAATTCGCCGAAATGTGGACGAGCTGGCACGACAAGGTCGGCGCGCCGATGAAGGACGATTATGCGCGCATGGTCGGCATCGCGAACGAAGGGGCGAAAGAGCTGGGCTTCGCCGACACCGGCGCGATGTGGCGCTCGGGCTACGACATGCCGCCCGAGGAATTCGCCAAGGTCACCGAGCAGATCTGGAACGACATGAAGCCGCTCTATGTGGCGCTCCACACTTATGTCCGCTGGAAACTGAACGAGAAATATGGCGACGCGGTGCAGCCCAAGACCGGTCCGATCCGCGCCGACCTGCTCGGCAATATGTGGGCGCAGGAATGGGGCAATATCTACCCGCTCGTCGCGCCCGCGGGCACCGGCGACCTCGGCTATGACATAGGCGACCTCTTGACCGCACAGGGCAAAACCCCGCTCGACATGGTCAAGGCGGGCGAGAATTTCTATTCGTCGCTCGGCATGGCGCCGCTGCCCGAAACCTTCTGGAAGCGCAGCCAGTTCCTGAAGCCCGCCGACCGTGAGGTCGTTTGCCACGCCTCGGCATGGGATATCGATAACAAGGACGATATCCGTATCAAGATGTGCATCAAGGTGAACGCCGACGACTTCATCACGATCCACCACGAGCTGGGCCACAATTATTACCAGCGCGCCTATAACAAGCAGCCGTTCCTTTATTTGAACGGCGCGAACGACGGCTTCCACGAGGCGATCGGCGATTTCGTCGCGCTGTCGATCACGCCCCAATATCTGGTCGACATCGGCCTGCTCGACAAGGCGAAGGTGCCGAGCGCCGACAAGGATATCGGGCTGCTGTTGCGGCAGGCGATGGACAAGGTTGCCTTCCTGCCCTTCGGCCTGCTCGTCGACCGCTGGCGCTGGGGCGTCTTCGACGGGTCGATCCAGCCCGCCGACTATAACAAGGCGTGGACCGACCTGCGCACGCAATATCAGGGCATCGTCCCGCCGGGCGAACGGCCGGCGAACGCGTTCGACGCCGGCGCGAAATTCCACATCCCCGGCAACACGCCCTACACGCGCTATTTCCTCGCGCGCGTGCTGCAGTTCCAATTCTATCAGGCGGCGTGCAAGCAGGCGGGCTGGAAGGGGCCGCTCCACCGCTGTTCCTTCTATGGCAACAAGGAAGTCGGTGCGAAGCTCAATGCGATGCTCGAAATGGGCGCGTCGAAGCCATGGCCCGATGCGCTGCAAGCCTTCACCGGCAGCCGCGAGATGTCGGGCAAGGCGATGGCCGACTATTTCGCGCCGCTGAAGACATGGCTCGACCAACAGAACAAGGGCAAGCCGCAGGGCTGGTAAGCCATAACATCGACAAATGCCTGTGGCCGGGAAGGAAACTTCCCGGCCATTTTCATTTTGTTTCGACCGCTTGCTTGAAGCGGGCGAGCTTCGCAGCCGCCGCGGCGGCGTGCGGGCCGATCCAGCGGTCGTGGATGTCCTGGATCGGTATGGCGTTGAGATGGTTCCAGCGTTCGCGACCGCGGCGTTCGGGGATGACAAGGTCGGCATCCTCGAGCACTTTCAGATGTTGCATCACCGTGCAGCGGTCGAGGTCGGGGAAATGCGCGCACAGCGTCCCGGTGGTGAGCGGCTGATCCTTCAAATCATCGAGGATTTGGCGGCGGATGTGCGACGCCAGAGCCTTGAAAACGCGGTCATATTCTTCGTGGATTGACATGTTATAAATTTATAACATAAAATCCGCCCGACTCAAGCGGAGATTGGACATGGAGCTGAAATTCAGGGTGGCGGCGCGGATCGCGAAGCCGGTGCACGAGGTGTTCGAGGCGGTCGCCGACCCCGCGACGCTGTCGCACTATTTCACCACCGGCGGCGCCGAAGGGCGACTCGAGACCGGCGCGACGGTGACGTGGGATTTCGCCGATTTTCCGGGCGCTTTTCCGGTCTGGGTGATCGAGGTGGTGCCCGACGAAAAGATCGTCCTCGAATGGCAGGCGAACGAGGGCGAAGCGCCCAATGTCGAGGGCGGCGAGTTGAAAGATGCCGACTATCGTACGCGCGTGACGATGAGCTTCAAAGGGCTCGACGACGGGCGGACGCTCGTCGAGATCGCCGAAGAAGGCTGGAGCGAAAATCAGGGCGCGCTCAGCGCCTCCTACGGCAATTGCCAAGGCTGGTCGCAGATGCTCTGCGCGCTCAAGGCGTGGACCGAGCACGGGATCAACCTGCGCGAGGGCATGTATGTGTAACGATTATGGAGCGGCGGGTTTCCGTTCGATGCAGTCGTTCACGCGTTCCGCGCCATCAGCCCGCCGTCGACCGGGATCACCGCGCCGGTGATGTAGCTCGCGGCGGGCAGCACGAGGCTGAGCGTCATATGCGCGACCTCTTCGGGCTCGCCATAGCGGCGGAGCGCGGTACGGCGTTTTGCAAAGATGGTCTTGTCCTCCTCGGGCACCTGGCCGGTCATGCCGGTGCGGATCGGGCCGGGGCAGATGCAATTGACCGTGATGCCGTCCTTGCCGAGATCGACCGCGAGGCCCCGCGTCAGGCCAACCGCGCCCGATTTGGCGGCGACATAGGGCGTATCGCCGGGCGTTGCGCCGAGTCCCTCGGTCGAGGCGATATTGACGATGCGCGCGGCGTCGCTCTGACGGAGGAAGGGCAACGCGGCGCGGACCATGCGCTGGTGCGCGGTCAGCATCACCGCGATCGCGCGGTGCCAGATCGCTTCATATTCGTCCCCGGAGTCGAGCGGCGCGAAGCTCGAGACGCCGGCGTTGTTGATCAGGATATCGATGCCGCCGAAACTTTCGGCGATCTCGCCGACGACGCGCTTGATCGCCTCGCCGTCGGCGACGTCGAGCGCGAAGGCTTTGGCGTTCGGGCCCGCCTCGGCCGCGACGGCTTCGCACGCGGCGCGATCGAGATCGGTGACCGCGACCTTCGCGCCTTCGCTCGCGAATAGCAGCGCGGTCGCGCGGCCCATGCCGCTCGCGGCGCCGGTGACGATGGCGACGCGGCCGGCGATCGAGCGGGAGAGATTGGCGAAGTTCTGCACGGCCGAATTCACTCCCTTTTCGTCATGCTGAACTTGTTTCAGCATCCATGGCCGGCCCTCGCCTCAAACGCGGCGTGGAAGGCAACGCCGGGCCATGGACCCTGACACCAGTTCAGGATGACGAAGCATTGCGAGGCATATCGCTTCCACTCACCTGAACGGCGGCTCGTTGAACGCCCGCAATTTCCGGCTGTGAAGCTTGGCGCCCTCGTCACGCATCGTCTCGCACGCGCGGATGCCGATCTGGAGGT
>CBINGC010000048.1:0-28130 GCA_966250105.1 uncultured Sphingopyxis sp.
CGATGTTCCCGCGGCTGAGCCCCGCATAATTGTGGCTGGGGCCGATGATCCCGTCAAAGTTGATTTCGGTGAGCATTTGCTTCCTCTCTCAATCCCTCCCCTTCAGGGGAGGGCAGCGAGACTTGCGAACTTGTTCGCTAGTCGCAGCGGGTGGGGGCCATCGGCCTAGCGCAAGGCTGCGAGCCCCCACCCCAACCCCTCCCCTGAAGGGGAGGGGCTCTATTTGGTTCTACCGCCCGATCCAGCTGATCTGATCGCCCTTGCCGACGCCCAAGATCCGCGCCGCCTCGCTATCGATCACCCCGTCGGCGCCGATCTTCCCGAAACAGCAGCGAAACTCCGCAAGCCTCCCTGTTGCGATCAGCGCATCTTCGCCGCCCTCGGCAATCCCCGTCACCTCGACGCGCTTGGCATCGCGGATGCTCGCGACCTGATCGGTGCGCGCGGTCATCGTCGGGCCGCCATCGAAGATGTCGACATAATTTTCGAACGCGAAGCCCTCATTCTCCAGCATCCGCATCGCAGCGCGCCCCGTCGGATGCGGCACGCCGATCACGCTGCGTGCATGTTCGTTCAGCATCGCGATATAGACGGGGTGCTTGGGCATCAGGTCGGCGATGAACTGGTTGCCGTGGACGGCGTTGAACTGGTCGGCTTCCTGAAAATTCATGCCAAAGAATTTGCCCGCGACCCCGTCCCAAAAGGGCGACCCGCCCGCCTCGTCAATCACTCCGCGCAGCTCGGCGAGGATGCGGTCGCCGAAGCGCGCGCGGTGCCGCGCGATGAACAGATAGCGCGAGCGCGCGAGCAGCAGCCCGAGCCCGCCGGCGCGCGCCGCGGGGTGCAGAAACAGTCCGCCGACCTCGCTCGCGCCATTGAGGTCGTTGCTCAGCATCAGCACCTGCGCGTGAAAGGTGCGGTTCAATTGTTCGCTATGCTTGCTGTCGGTGCCGATGCGGTAGGAATAAAAGGGCCAGCGCTGGCCGACCTGACCGAAGATCTGGCAGGTGCCGCGCACCTCGCCGCTGTCCAGATCCTCGAGCACCATCAGGTAAAGCTCGTCCGCCGGATATTCCTTTTCCGACGCGAAACCCGCCTCGGCGCGCTCGAGCTTGGCGCGCAGCGCCTTTTTGTCGGGGGGCAGGTTGGTGAAGCCGCCGCCCGTCAGCTTCGCCATTTCGTATATGCTTTGCAGGTCGCCCGGTTTGGCCGCCCGGATCACATAATTCACACAGTCCCCCGTTCCGCTATTCTCAACATGGTCAGCGCCGACAGCCGCGCGCGTTCGGCGAGGCTGTCGACGATCAGAAATTCGTCCGCGCTATGAATCGCGCCGCCGCGCGGGCCCATCGTGTCGACGACGGGAATCCCGCACGCGGCAATATTGTTGCCGTCGCACACGCCGCCGGTCGCGTTCCAGCCGACCGGCGGCAGGCCGAGCGCCGCCCCGCAGTCCCGCACCAGTTCGAACAGGCGCGTCGCGGCGGGGTCGAGTGGTTTCGGAGGCCGGTTGAAGCCGCCGTGGACGTGGCAATGCACGTCATGCTCGCGCGACACCGCCGCGACCGCGCCGCGCAGCGCCGCTTCCGCTTCGACCATCGCTTCGGGGGTCGCGGGGCGCATGTTGACGCGCAGGATCGCGCTGTCGGGCACGACATTGTTCGGCCCGCCGCCGTCGATCTTCGCCGGATTGACCTTCAGCGTAGGGGATTTGAGCGTGGCGAGCCGCAGCGCGAGATCGGCCGCGGCGAGCAGCGCGTTGCGCCCGTCGTCGGGATTGCGCCCCGCATGCGCCGAGAGACCGTGGACGATCACCGAGAAATTGCCACTCCCCGGCCGCGCGGCCGCGAGCGTGCCATCAGGGAGGGCGGGTTCATAAGTCAGCGCCGCGGTCTTGCCTTTCGCGAGCTCGGCGATCAGCGCGGCGGACGCCTGACTGCCCGTTTCCTCGTCGCTGTTGATCATCACGTCGTAACCGACGCGGTTTGCAAGCGGCGACGCTTCGAGCGCCGTGAGCGCCGCCAGAATCACCGAAATGCCCGCCTTCATGTCGGCAGTGCCGGGTCCGTTGAGTACCCCCGGTTCCAGCCATTTGAGCGCCTGAAACGGATGGTCGGCGGCGAACACCGTGTCCATATGCCCGGTGAGCAGCAGCTGCACCGGTGCATCGGGCCGGACGCGGAGGTGCAGATGGTCGCCGCGCTGGATGATATTGACCTTGCCCGCCGCATCGACGCTCTCGACCGGATCGGCCGCGACGAGCCGGACCTCGCCCGGCAAGGCGGAGAACGCGTCGGCCAGCGCGCCCGCGACGCTCTTCAACCCGGCCAGATTGCCGGTGCCGCTGTTGATCGCCGCCCATTGTTCGACCTGCGACAGCATCGGCGCGTCGGCGGCGCGTTCGATCGCGGCATTTTCGGTTGCGGTAAGGCTGGCCATCGCCCCGCTATAGCGGGCAGCGAGGGGCTTTTGCACCCCCGCCCTCTATTTTGTCGCCGCAATGCCTTAAGTCACTGCGGCGGGCGCGCCGATCGGCTAAGGACGCACGCGAATCGTCCCGAATTGCAAACTATTAACCGAAAGTTCGGGACCGCCGGTTACGTGACCGGACCGATGATGAGTGGGTCGATGACTGCAGCTTTCGTACTTGGGATCAACATGTCCGTGGCCGGCATTTTTGCCGTCGCGTTCGCGGTGGTCGCAGCGACGAACCGGACCGCGCGCGGCGCGTGGTGGCTTGCGCTCGGCTACGGCATGGGAATCCTCTATGTCGGCCTCGAATTCCTGCTGACGCAGCAGGTCGATCCGACCCCCGTCGGCATCGGCATTTTCCTCGTCTTCCTTCTCGCGCTCAGCTTCGCCCTGATCGGCATCGCACAACATTATCGCGCGCCGCCGCCCTGGACCGCGATGGTGGTGATTTGGGTGCTCACGATCCTCGCCGTGCCGGCGATTTTCAGCATGACCTATGGCTCGACGCTGCGGCTCACCCTCTATCAGCTTCCCTATTTCGCGATGCAGGCCCTGCTCGGACTTATGATTTGGCGTTCGGGTCGCCGCCAGCCGCTCGATCTGCTGCTGATCGCGCTGCAGGCGGTCGCAGCGATCATCTATGTCGCCAAGCCGTTCATCGCTGCCCAGATCGGAACGGCGAGCTCGCCGCAAGGCTATATGGCGACGACCTACGCCGCCATTTCGCAGAGCGGCAGCGTCGTCACCCTCATGGCGATCGCGCTCGTCATGCTGCTCGTCATGATGCGCGACACGACGGCGGAGATGGTCGCGCGTTCGGAAACCGATCCGCTTTCGAGCGTGCTCAACCGGCGCGGCTTCGAACATCACGCCGAACTGGCGTTCCTGCGTGGCGGGGGGGCGGTGCTGATCACCGCCGATCTCGACGATTTCAAGAAGATCAACGACAGCTTCGGCCACGCGGCTGGCGACGGCGTGATTGCGCATTTCGCGGCGATGCTGGCCGATGCGGCGCCGGCGAACGCGATCGTCGGCCGTATCGGCGGCGAGGAGTTCGCCGTCCTGCTTCCCGACGCCTTGCTGTCCGACGGACGACTATATGCCGAATCCGTGCGAGTCGCGTTCGCCTCGGCTCGGTTGCCGGTGCTCGGGGTCGATCGCAGCTTCACGGCGTCCTTCGGCGTCGCGCAGCGGACGTCGGACCATTCGCTGTTCGAATTGGCGCGCCGCGCCGATGCCGCGCTTTATCGGGCCAAGGCTGCCGGACGGAATCAGGTTCGGGTCGCGCTCGGGGAAATGCCGCCAGCGGCGGCGTTGGGCGTCGCCTGATCGCAGGGGCCCCCTAAACCGCGAGCAGCGGCGTATCTTCCTCACGCGGCGGTGCGGCCTCGAAACCGGGGATGGGCTCGAAGCCTTCTTCGCTGAGTTCGATCGACGCAAGGCCGCCGAGCTTGAAATGGCCAAGCCGTGGTTCCTCGTCCGATCGCCAGCTCTTGCCCAGATTGAGCGCGCTGATGAACAGGTCGCCGCGCCGTTCGAACAGCAGATGCGGCGCCAGCGTCAGCGTCTGGCCGTTATATTGCGCCGTCACCAGCTTTTTGCGGGCGATGGCTTCCATCAATTTCAGTCGTGTGTCGTCCATGGATCCGGGTCGTTTGGGGAGGTGTTATATCGTTGTGCGCTGCAACGTAACCTACGCGGCCGCCGTTGAAAAGCGCCCATTGCCAATCGAATCCAATCGCGGCATAGCGCGCTGGCCCTTTCCTCCCCGGGTCCACTGGCGCAGCCGCGCCGACCAGAGGGTGCTTGCATGACCGAATTTCTCGACCGCTCCGGCCTGTCCGTCGATTCGCGACTGGCCGACTTCATCGAACAGCGCGCGCTGCCGGGGACCGGGCTCGATGCCGATCAATTCTGGAGCGATTTCGCCGGGCTGCTCGCAAGGTTCGCGGCGGAAAATGCCGCGCTGCTCGCCAAGCGCGAGGATTTGCAGGCGCGAATCGATGGCTGGCACAAGGCGCGGGAAGGGCAGGCGCACGACGCCGCCGCCTATCAGGCGTTTCTCCGCGAAATCGGCTATCTCGTCCCCGAACCCGCGCCGTTCAGCGTCGGCACGCAGAATGTCGATCCCGAGATTGCGACGATGGCGGGGCCGCAGCTCGTCGTGCCCGCCCTCAACGCCCGTTTCGCGCTGAACGCCGCCAATGCGCGCTGGGGAAGCCTCTATGACGCGCTCTATGGCACCGACGCGCTCGACGCCCCGCCCGCGAAGCCCGGCGGCTATGACGCCGAGCGCGGCGCGGCGGTGATTGCGCGGGCGAAGGCGTTCCTCGACGAAGCGGTGCCGCTCGCATCGGGAAGCTGGACCGACTGGCAGGGCGGAGAGCCCATCCTCGCGGACCCCGCACAATGGGTCGGCAGCAAGCCCGGCGGCATCCTGCTCCGCCATAACGGCCTGCACGTCGAACTGGTGATCGATCCTACCAGCGCGATCGGCAAGACCGATCCCGCGGGCATCGCCGACGTCATCCTCGAAGCCGCGCTGACGACGATCATCGACCTCGAGGACAGCGTCGCCGCAGTCGATGGCGAGGATAAGACGCTCGGCTATACCAACTGGCTCGGCCTGATGCGCGGCGACCTTGTCGAAAGCTTCGCCAAGGGCGGCAAGACGGTGACGCGCGCGATGGAAGCCGACCGCGAATGGACCTCGCCTGCGGGAGAGGCCTTTACGCTCCACGGCCGCAGCGTCATGTTCGTGCGCAACGTCGGCCATCTGATGACGACTCCGATGATCAAGCTGGCGGACGGCGCCGAAGCCCCCGAAGGGCTGTGCGACGCGGTGATCACCAGCCTCTGCTCGCTCCACGACCTCAAGGGGTTGGGCAGCCTCAAGAACAGCCGCGCGGGCAGCATCTATATCGTGAAGCCCAAGCAGCACGGACCCGAGGAATGCGACTTCACAGACCGCCTGTTCGACGCGGTCGAGGATATGCTCGGTCTCGCGCGCCACACGATCAAGGTCGGAGTGATGGACGAGGAGCGTCGCACGTCAGCAAACCTCGCCGCGTGCATCCACGCGGTGAAGGACCGCATCGTCTTCATCAACACCGGCTTCCTCGACCGCACCGGCGACGAGATCCACACCTCGATGCGCGCGGGGCCGATGATCCCCAAGGGTGAGATGAAGGCGTCGGACTGGATCGCCAGCTACGAGGACCGCAACGTCCGCATCGGTCTCGCCTGCGGGCTTTCGGGCAAGGCGCAGATCGGCAAGGGCATGTGGGCGATGCCCGACCTCATGAAAGCGATGATCGAGGCGAAGGGCGGCCATCCGAAGTCGGGCGCGAACACCGCCTGGGTGCCGTCCCCGACCGCCGCGACGCTGCACGCGCTGCATTATCATCAGGTCGATGTCTTCGCGCGCCAGCAGGAGATCGCGGGCGAGGCGGTGCCGTCGCTCGACCGCCTGCTCGCCATCCCCGTCGCGACGGGCCGCAACTGGAGCGAAGCGGAAATCACCCGCGAGCTCGACAATAATTGTCAGGGCATCTTGGGCTATGTCGTGCGCTGGATCGACCAGGGCGTCGGCTGCTCGAAAGTTCCCGACATCGACGACGTCGGCCTGATGGAGGACCGCGCGACCTTGCGCATTTCGAGCCAGGCGCTCGCCAACTGGCTGCTCCATGGCGTCTGCACCGAAGCGCAGATCGACGCCGCGCTGACGCGCATGGCTGCCAAGGTCGACGCGCAGAACGCCGGCGACCCGCTGTACGAGAAACTGACGCCGGACGGCATCGCCTATCGCGCCGCGCGCGCGCTGATTTTCGAAGGCGTGGCGCAGCCGTCAGGCTATACCGAACCGCTGCTGCATAAATATCGGCAGATGAAGAAGGCGGGTTGAACAATAGCAAGCGGCCGGAAGCGGACCCATCAATCCTCGTCACCCCGGACTTGATCCGGGGTCCCGCTTACGGTCGAAGCCAATGAGTGGCGCCAAAAAGCGGGATCCCGGATCAAGTCCGGGATGACGAAAGGGGGAATTTCCGCTTCCCACCCCAAAACCGACATCGACATCCGGGCAAGCAATTATCGTCCCAATACGTCCAGAATTCGATCGGCCAACCACGCGCCATCGTCGCCCGCAAAGCTGTGCGACGGGCTGGCGAGGCGTTCGACCGGAAGGCGGTCCAACGCCGCCGGGCAATTCTCCATGAAAGCCTGCGCGGTCCGGTCGCCGGTCGCCAGTAGGATCGTCGCGGGCGCGCCGAGTTTGGCCACGGCATGATCGATCCGCGCCGCCAGGCCATCGGGTGCGGCGGTGGGCGCCCGCGCCTTGAGCGCCGAAAGGCCCCGGAACAATTTGCGAAAATCGACCTCGCCCTTGATCAGCCGCAGCAGGCTTTTCGGATCCTTCAACCGCGCCAGATAGCGCTCTCGGATCGCCGATGCCGGGGGCAGCGGAGGCTCCTCCGTTTCCTCGGCTTCGCCGTCATAGGTCCAAGGGTTGGCGACGATCATCTCATCGAGCGCCAACGGCTGGTGAAGCAACAATGCGCTCGCCGCATCGCAATTGCCGAAGCCGACGACGCGCGTCACCTGCGGGGCCGCTCCGCGAAACGCCGCAATCGCCGCGCCGATATCGGGTCCGCTGCTCTCGAAGCCGCCGTTCGCGCCTTCGCTGTCGCCGATCCCGCGCCGGTCGAAGCGAAACACCGGATAGCCCGCGGCCGCCACGCGCTGCGCCAGCATCGCCATACCGCGGTGCGCGCCGCTGCGAATCTCGTTGCCGCCGGACAGGATCAGCAGCCCGGTCGTGCCCGCCGCGTCGTCAAGGCTCGCGGCGAGCGCCGCGCCTTCGCAATCGAAGTTCAGCTGATGCCGCACGTCTTGCTCCATGCGGCGATGTCGGCGGCGATCGCACGCGCCATCGCGGCATCCTCGCCCGGCTCGGCGCGCAGCCAGAGCGGCGTGCCTGCGATGCCGCCCGCGCCAAAGCCGATGCTGCGCAGCGGTTCGACCGGCTGCGCCTCGGCATGGCCCAGTTGCGCGACCATCGCGGGCGATAGTGCATTGCCCGCGAGCAGCAGGGGTTCGGACCGCGCTGCGGCTTGCAGGCTTTCGAGCGACGAGGTCACGCCGGCCTCACGATCCGCCGCCACGCGCGCGCGGAGCAGGGTGCGGAGCAGCGAGGCGCCGCCGGCGGGGGCGAGCCGCCACCACGCCGCGGCTTTGATCCGGTGATCGATCAGCGCCCCGCCGCGCACCGACGCAACGATCGCCGGTCCATCGATCTTCGCGACGACCTCGGTCAATGCGCCCTGCCATCGTTCGAGATCGACATCGGCGAGCGGCACGAGGCTCTCATTCTGCCCCGGCAGGTCGGGCAGCACCGCTGCAAAGCCGTCGGCCGCGAGCGCGCGCATCGCAAGCACCAAGGTGCGGCGCGTGCGGTTCGCTTCTTCGAACAGCGGCGGGACGATGACGACGGTGGCGCGCGGCGCGCCCGTAGGGTCGATGCGCAGAATATGCTCGGGCATCGGTTAATCGGGCCGCGTGTCCCCGCCTTCGCGGGGGAACAGAAATATGCTGCTGATAGTTGTGTTCACCCCGCAACCTTGCGCCGCGAAAAGGCCAGCAGATTGCCATAGGTTTCAAAGATTTCGCCGTCGACCTCATCATCGTCGATAATAATGCCCAGCCGGTCTTCCATCTCGGTCAGCACCGTCGCGACCGCCATCGAATCGAATTCGGGCAATTCGCCGAACAGCCCGCTGTCCTCGGTCAGCGTCGCGGCGCGCGCTTCGCCGAGCCCGAGCACATCGGCGAGCAGGGCGCGGAGGGCGGCATCGACGCCGGATGCTTCAGGGGCGGGTTCGGTCACTTTTCTTTCCTCAGCAGCGAACGGGCATAGGCCTTCAATGCCGGCCCCCATGCCGCGAGCCGCGACGGATTGAAAGCCTCGATACGCCACAGCGGTTCGTGCCGGTTCATCCAGTCGCGTTTATACCCGTCGTTTCCGGTGCCGAAGTCGACGCGCTTCACGCCATCGACCTCGATCACATGACGGAACAGGGCCGCCGAGAGCAAGGTGCCCGGCGAGGCCTTCAGGCTGTCCTCGACATGCGCGAGCTTGTGGATGAAGGCGGTGCCGTCCTCGACCGTCCAATATTGCGCCGCGACGGGCACGCCGTCGATCCGCGCGATCCCCATGCGGAGGCGGCCGCCCGCACCCTCGGCCTCCGCAAAGGCGCGGAGCAGCGCGGGATGACCCTCTTCGGGTTTCCAGCTCGCGGCATAGATTTGCTCATAGGCCGCCCAGCTTCCCGGATCGAAATCACTGATTAGCTGGATGTCGACCACGCCCTTTTTGGCCTTGCGCTGGACGGTATTGCGCAGCGCACCAGGGCGGCTCGCCCACCAGCTATCATGGTCCATGTCGCCGAGGTCGAGCCAATGGCGGTCGCCGGCGGGCGTCTCTTTGACCCACCAGCCCGCGTCCCGGAGCGCGGCGGCAAGCGCCGCAGGTTCGGAGACAGGGTAGAGCGTGAGGCGTGCGGCGTTTCGGCGAAGATTAGCAAAGAGCGCACACGCCGCGTCGATTCGTTGGCCTTCGCCGGTGAAAAGCGGACGGATCGAAAAGCTGTACCAGTTGGTGAGTCCGGCGAAGACACCGGGCTTTTCGGTCCGCAGCGGCAGCCATGCCGCCGTCGAACCGGCGCTGCCATGCGCATCGAAACGGCCCCGGCCCGCGAAGCCGTGGGCTTCCAAAAGGTCGAACCACGCCGCCCGGTCGAACGGCGACGCAAAGCCGGCCGCGCGCGCTGTGGCGGGCAGCCGCTCATCATTAGCGTGATGTTCACCGTTCCCTTGCATGGTGCCGCCCTCTATCACTCCAGTCCTAACAGCCGATGACCAAAGCCGAAAACCCATCTTCGAGGCCGATCGACCATCTCGCCCGCTGCGGCGCGCCCGACGGGGCTGCGCTGCTGATCGGCGACCGGGTCACGAGCTTTGCCGATCTCGATGCCGGGGTCGGACGGCTCGCGTCATGGTTGCTCGAACAGGCGGGCGGTCCCGGCGAACGCGTCGCAAGCTGGAGCGCGAAGACGCGGGCCGCCTGCCTGATGCCGCTTGCCGCGGCACGCGCGGGGCTGATCCATGTGCCGGTCAATCCGCTGCTCAAAGGTCCGCAGGTCGCACATATCCTTGCCGACAGCGGGGCAAAGCTGCTCGTCACGAACCAGTCGCGCGCCGACCTGCTGGGCGATGCTTTGCCGGTCGAATGCGTCGTGCAGGATTTGAAGATCGCCGAAGAGGTGATCGATTCGGGCGGGCAGGGGCTGCCGCCCTCGATTGCCGAGCCCGACGATCTGGCAGCCATCCTCTACACCAGCGGTTCGACCGGGCGGCCGAAGGGCGTGATGCTGAGCCATGCGAACCTCTGGCTCGGCGCCGAAAGCGTGGCCTCTTATCTGAAACTGACCCCCGACGACCGCGTGCTCGGGGTCCTGCCGCTCAGTTTCGACTATGGGCAGAATCAGCTGCTTTCCAGCTGGTATGCGGGCGCCGCCGTCGCCCGGCTCGATTATCTGACGGCGCGCGATGTCGTGAAGGCGGTCGCGCGGCATCGCGTGACGACGCTTGCCGGGGTGCCGCCGCTCTGGGTGCAACTCGTCGAGGCCGAATGGCCCAGCGAAACGGCGAGCTTCCTGAACCGCCTGACCAACAGCGGCGGCGCGCTGACGCCCTCGCTGATCGACGCGATGCGCCGGACGTTCCCCGGGGCCGACATCTATCCGATGTATGGGCTTACCGAGGCGTTCCGCTCGACCTTTCTCGACCCCGCGCTCGTCGCCGATCATCCGACCTCGATGGGCCGTGCGATCCCGCACGCCGAAATCCTCGTCTGCCGTCCCGACGGTAGCCTCACCGCCGACGACGAACCGGGCGAGTTAGTTCACACCGGGCCGCTGGTGGCGCAAGGCTATTGGCAGGATGAAGAACGCACCGCACAGCGCTTCAAGCCAGCGCCCGCCGCTTCGCGCTATGGCGGCACTGCTGTGTGGTCGGGCGATACCGTCCGCCGCGATGCCGAAGGTCTTCTCTTTTTCGTCGGCCGCGACGATGCGATGATCAAGACCGCGGGCAACCGCGTCAGCCCGACCGAGGTCGAGGATGTCGCGATCGCGTCGGGACTGATCTATGAGGCTGTCGCGTTCGGGGTGCCCGACGCGCGGCTGGGCGCCGCGATCGTCCTGATCGTGCGGGGCAAGGAGAGGGCCGCCGACGAAGAGGGGCTCGCGGCTTATCTTCGCCGGAATCTTCCCAATTTCATGCAGCCGCAGACTGTCGAATGGCGCGAAGAACTGCCGCGCAACCCCAACGGCAAGCTCGACCGCGTCGCGATCGCCGCGGGCTGGACGCAAGGGGAGTCGGTATGAAACCGCACGGTCCGATCCCACCCAGCTTTCGTGCCGATCCCGATGGCATGCTGCTGATCGGCGGCGACCGCGCCGCTACACTCGCCGACGTCGCGGGTGACACACCGCTCTTCGTCTATGACAGCGCGATGCTCGCCGCGCGCGTCGCCGAATGGCGCGCCGCGATGCCTGCGGAGGTCCAGCTTCATTACGCGATGAAGGCGAACCCCTATACGCCGCTGCTCGCCTTCATGGCGGGGCTCGTCGATGGGTTCGACGTCGCATCGGGGGGCGAACTCAAGGCTGCGCTGGCGAGCGGCATGGCGGCCGCCGACATCAGCTTCGCCGGACCCGGAAAACGCGACCGCGAGCTCGAAGCGGCGATCGCGGCGGGCGCGACACTCAATCTTGAATCGGCGGGCGAGGCGACACGCGCGCTCTCGATCGCGGATCATCTCGGCCTCACGCCGCGTCTAGCGGTGCGGGTCAATCCCGACTTCGACCTCAAGGGGTCGGGCATGAAGATGGGCGGCGGCGCCAAGCCCTTCGGCGTCGATGCCGCCGAGGTTCCGGCACTGGTCCGCCGTCTGCTCGACGCGGGCGCTGACTGGCGGGGCTTCCATATTTTCGCGGGATCGCAGGCGCTTGACGCCGGCGCCATCGCCGACACGCAGGCGCAGACCGTGGCGCTGGCGGCGCGGCTCGCGAATGAAATCGGTGCGACGCCGCCACTCGTCAACCTCGGTGGCGGCATGGGCGTGCCCTATTTTCCCGGTGACAAGGCGGTCGATACCACGGCCGTCGGACAGGCGCTCGGCGAAACGCTGGGCGCGCGCGACGCGGTGCTCGCGGACAGCCGCTTCGCGATGGAACTCGGCCGCTGGCTTGTCGCCGAGGCCGGCGTCTATCTGACCCGCATCGTCGACCGGAAGGCCAGCCACGGCGAAACCTTCCTCGTCACCGACGGCGGTCTGCATCACCAGCTCGCCGCGAGCGGCAATTTCGGCACGGTCATCCGCCGCAACTATCCCATCGCCGTCGCCAATGCGCTCGGCGGCGAGCCCGCCGAAACCGTGTCGGTCGTCGGCTGCCTCTGCACGCCGCTCGACCGACTCGGCGATCAGGTCGCGCTGCCGCGCGCCGAGGTCGGCGACCTCATCGCGATCTTCCAGGCGGGCGCCTATGGCGCGAGCGCGAGCCCGGCGACGTTCCTTGGGCAGGGGCCGGCGCGCGAAATGCTCGTCTGACCTGTTCCCAATCGGGACAATTTGATCGGGCCGCGGTCCAAACTTATGTCAATACTAACATTATGTTCACCCTTTTCGAACAAGGACGGACACTGACGATATGGCTGTCGCCGCTCAAGTTCCGGACCGCGGCCCCCGGCGGCTCGAAAGGTTGATGATTATGACTTCGTTCCCCTCGCTCCGTATCGCGCGCGCCGCGCTCGTCTCGGGCATCGCCGCGACCGCGCTCGCCGGCTGCATGGGCGCCGGCAGCGCGCCGCAGCTGCCCAGCGCGAATTTCGTGGCGAACCAGGAAGGGCCGGGCGAGGAATATATCATCGGTCCGCTCGACGAGCTTCAGATTTTCGTGTGGCGCAACCCCGAACTCGGCGGCAAGGTTCAGGTGCGCCCCGACGGCCGGATCACCACGCCGCTGATCACCGACATGCCCGCGGTGGGGAAAACCCCCACGATGCTGCAGCAGGATATCAAGCTCCAGCTCAGCCAATATATCAACGATCCGATCGTCAGCGTGATCGTCACCAGCTTCAACAGCACCTTCTCTCAGCAGGTGCGGATCGTCGGCGCGACCGAGAAACCGGCCTCGATCCCGTTCCGAGCCAACATGACCGTGCTCGACGCGATGATTGCAGTCGGCGGTCTGGGCGAATATGCCGCTGGAAACAAGGCGCGACTCGTCCGTTTCGACAAGGGCAGTGGGAAGCAGCAGGAGTTCGGCCTGCGGCTTAATGACCTGATCAAGCGCGGCGATATCAAGGCGAACGTGCGGCTTCAGCCGGGCGATGTGATCATCATCCCCGAAAGCATGTTCTGATATCGACCGGCGGCCACCCACCCATCTCCCAAGGATCAATTTCGAGCGATGAACAGCCTCTACGACGAATTCCGGGTGGCCCTGCACAGCGTCTGGACGCGCCGCTGGCTCGTGCTCGCGGTCGCGTGGGGCATCTGCATCCTCGGCTGGCTCGCCATCGCGTCGATCCCGAACCGTTATGACAGTCGCGCGCGCCTGCTCGTCGACGTCAACCAGATCCTGCCCGATGAAGCGGGCGGCGGCCGGGGGCCGCGGATCGATCAGATTCGCGAGACGCTGACCAGCGCGCGCAACATGGAAAAGGTCGCGGCGACGACGGGCTTGCTCCCTGCGGGAGCGAACGAACGCGAAAAGGCCGGTACGGTCGCGATGCTGCAAAAGAATATCAAGGTCGTTCCGCAGCAGGACAATATCTTCGAAATCACCTCGAGCATCGCGGTGGGGAGTCTCTCCGACGCCGACAATGCGAAGCTCGCGTCGGGCGTGCTCGACAGCCTGATCACCGTGTTTCGCGACGATCAGTTGCGCGGCGGCCGGATGAACGCGCGCGAGAGCCTGAAATTCCTTGATGCACAGATCGCGGACCGCGAAAAGGCGCTGCGCGAGGTCGAGGCGCGCCGCGCGGCGTTCGAGGCGCAGAATATCGGACTGATCGGCGGCGGCGCCGGCTCGCCCGCGCAGCGCGTCGACGCGGCGCGCGCCGAGCTCAGCCAGATCGATTCGCAGCTCGTATCGGCGCAGGCGCAGCTCGCGGCGGCGAACGGCCAACTCGCTTCGACCCCGCAATCGATCCCCGGCGGGGGCGGCGTTGGCGGCGGCGTCGCGCGCCAGCAGCTTGCCGGTGCGCAGAACGAACTGTCGGCGATGCGCGCGCGCGGTCTGACCGATGCGCACCCCGATATGATCGCGATCAAGAGCCAGATCGCCTCGCTCAAGGCCATCGCCGACCGCGAAGGCGCGGGCGGGGGTGGCAGCATGCAGAACCCCGCCTATGCCTCGCTCGCCGCAATGCGCGCCGAGCGCCAGGCGACGGTCAGCGCGCTGTCGGCGCGCAAGAGCCAGTTGATGGGCGATATATCGAAGATCACGGCGCAGCAGATCCAGAACCCCAGTATCGCCGCCGAATATGACCGGATCAACGGTGAATATACCGCTTTCAAGGCGCAATATGACAAGCTGCTGGGGCAGCGCGAGCAGGTGCGCCTGCGCGGCGAGGTGCAGACCGAAACCGACGCGATCAAGATCGAGCTGCTCGATCCGCCGTCGAAGCCGACGAGCCCCGCGGCGCCCAACCGGCCGCTGTTCCTGACGCTTGTGCTGCTCGCGGGCATCGGCGGCGGCATCGCTGCCGCCTTCGGCCTCGGCCAGGTGCGGACCAGCTATGCGACCGCGGCGAAGCTCGAACGCGCGAGCGGGCTGCCGGTGATCGGCTCGATCACCGAGGTGGTGACGCCCGAACGCCATATCGACCGGCGCAAGAAGCTCGTCTGGCTGGCCGGCGGAGGCGGCGCGCTCGTCGGGCTCTACGCGCTGCTGCTCGTCGCGGAATTCATCCAGCGCGGCATGGTTGCGTGACGGGGGACGATGACATGAACGATCAGCGCAAAGTCAAGCGCCCGCCCTCGCTCCTCGAACGCGCCGCCGATATGTTCGGACTCGATCCCGCCGCCAACGCGCCCACGATCGATGTGTCGAACCTGCCGCCCGAGCCCGAGAAAAAGGCGAAGAAGACCAAGGCGGAACCCGCCGCCGCGGCGTCGGAGCCCGCAATCTTGGAGCCGGTGGTCGAGGCGGCGCCCGCCGTCGAACCCGCCCCGGCGCCGAAGCCGTCACCGCGCAAGGATGTCGCGAAGGCAGCGCCCGCGATCGTCCCGGCGCGGCAGGGAAGCATCGACCGCGAGCAGCTTGCGGCGCGCGGCATGATCGTGCCCGGCACGCCCGTCACCGGCATCGCCGAAGAATATCGCATCGTGAAGCGCGAGCTGATCCGCAATTTCGGCGGCGCGGGCAATCGCCCGATCCTGCCACGCGGGCACCGCGTGCTGATCGCTTCGGCGAACCCGGGCGAGGGCAAGACCTTCTCCGCCGTCAATCTCGCCTTGAGCCTCGCGGTCGAGGCCGATCACGATGTGCTGCTGATCGACGCCGACATCGCGAAGCCGAGCGTGCTTGAAGCCTTGGGGCTGGAAGATGGTCCGGGCCTGATGGACGCGCTCGCCGATCCGCACTTGGCGCTCGGTGACTGTCTGATCCAGACCGACATTCCGGGGCTGAAGGTCATGCCCGCGGGCACCGGACATATGCACGACACCGAGCTTCTCGCGTCGGCGCGGACCGAGGCGCTGCTGGCGCAGCTCGAAGCGGGCGCGCCGGGCCGCATCCTGATCCTCGATTCGCCGCCGGTGCTCGCCGCGTCGCCCGCCGCGGTGCTCGCGGGCCACGTCGGTCAGACGATCATGGTCGTGCGCGCCGACGAAACGTTGGAATCCGCGCTCCGCGACGCGATCGGGCTGATGGGCGCCTGCCCGCACATCCAGCTGCTTCTCAACGGCGTGAAATTCTCGCCCGGCGGTCGCCGCTTCGGCACCTATTACGGGCAGGGAGGCGCGTGATGCGCGCTGCGACGACCACGCGCCTTATCGCGGCGCTGGCGGCGCTTCTGCTCGCCGGGACCGCGACGGGCGCGCACGCGCAATTTTCGGGCGACCCGGGCTCCGGGGGCGATGCGCCGCCCGGCGCATCTGCGGCCGAATCGGGCCGCGATGCGGAACGCGGCGAACGCCAGCGCTCCCAGCGTCAGGTCGACGTCAGCCCCTATCTGGAGGTCGGGCAGGTGCTGACCGCCGACCTCAAGAACGGCGGCGATGTGCTCACTTACACGACCGTCGCCGCCGGCATCGATGCCGCGATCTTGACGCGCCGCGCCGAACTCGCCGCGACCTTGCGCTACGAGCATCGCTTCGGCTGGAACGGCGATCTCGGCGATTCGGATACGATCAGCGGCCTCGCGCGCGGCCGGCTCGAAGTCGCGCGCGGCTTCAATCTCGAAGCCGGCGCGCTCGCGACGCGCACGCGTGCCGACGGGCAGGGCGCCGACAGCGGCCTGTTCATCGGCGACGCCAGCAACGTCGCCAATCTCTATTCGGTCTACGCCGGCCCGACGCTCGCGCGGCGGATCGGCGGGCTCGACTTCGGCGCCGGTTATCGCTTCGGCTATACCAAGGTCGACATCGACCAGCCCGCGATCCTGTCGCCCGATACGCAGCCGCAGGATATTTTCGACAGCTCGACCAACCATGTCGCCTGGGCCAGCCTCGGCGCGCGTCCCGGCGACCTGCCGTTCGGCTGGCAGGTGTCGGGCGGTTACGAGCGCGAGGATGCGAGCCAGCTCGACCAACGTTACGAGGGCAAATACGCCCGCGCCGACGTGACGGTGCCGATCAGCCCGACGGTGGCGCTGCTCGGCGGCGTCGGTTACGAGGATATAGAGATCGGCCAGCGCGACCCGCTACTCGACGCCAATGGCGTTCCGGTGCGCGACGCGAACGGCCGCTTCGTCACCGATAAATCGACGCCGCGCCGCCTGTCGTTCGACACCGACGGGCTGATCTGGGACGCCGGCGTGATGTGGCGGCCGAGCCGCCGCACGTCGCTGACCGCCCGCGTCGGCCGCCGCTATGGCGACACCATCTACACGGGCAGCTTCGCCTATCGCGCCGACCATGCGACGACGATCCAGGTCGGCGTCTATGACGGGCTGTCGAGCCTCGGCCGCGGCCTGTCGGGCGGGCTTGCCGCGCTGCCAACGCAGTTCGACCCGACGCGCAACCCGATCGGCGGCAATATCAATCCCTGCGTATTCGGGCAGGAGGGCGGCGGCTGCCTCAACAACCAGCTCGGCAACGCGACCTCGGCGCAATATCGCAGCCGCGGCGTCCAGGCGACGCTCGCTTCGCGCTTCGCCGGCTGGGCCTATGGCGTCGGCATCGGTTACGACCAGCGCAAGCTGCTCGCGCCGCAGCTGTCGCCCATCGGCGGGCTTAACGGGATCAAGGACGAGAGCTATTATCTCTTCGTTTCGGCGGGCCGCCAGCTCGATGTGAATTCGGACCTCAGCCTCTCGGGCTATGTCAACCATTTCGACAATGGCGCCCCGGGGGCGAGCGACGTCCAGTCGGCCGGATTGTCGGCCGCCTATTCGCGGCGCTTCTGGCGCGGCCTGACCGGGACCGCGGCGGCCAGCCTCAACGCCTTCGATCAGGAAGGCTTCAACAGCCAGCTTATCGGCTCAGCTTTGGTGGGACTGCGTTACAACTTCTGACCAGTCGAACGGGAATATAAGCGATGTACGATCAATTCTACGGTTTCACCGGACGTCCGTTCCAACTGACGCCTGACCCGCATTTCTATTTCGAAAGCGGCACGCACCGCAAAGCGATGTCCTATCTCGGCTATGGCCTCGCGCAGGGCGAAGGCTTCATCGTCATCACCGGCGACGTCGGCGCAGGCAAGACCACGCTCGTCGGCCATTTGATGAACACGATCGACTCGGGGCGCCTCACCGCGGTCAAGCTGGTGTCGACGCAGGTCGAGGGCGACGACCTTCTCCGCCTCGTCGCCGAACAGTTCGGCATCGAGTGGGAAGGCGAGAGCAAGGCCGAGCTGCTGCGGTCGATGGAGCAATATCTGCGCGAACAGGCGCGCGCCGGCAAGCGCACGCTGCTGATCGTCGACGAAGGGCAGAATCTGGCGATCTCGGCGCTCGAAGAGCTGCGCATGCTCTCGAATTTTCAACTCGGCGGTCACTCGCTGCTCCAGATCTTCCTGCTCGGCCAGCCCGAATTCCGCCAGACGCTCTTCCACTCGCCGACGCTCGAACAACTGCGTCAGCGCGTGATCGCGACGCATCACCTCGACCCGATGGAGCCCGAGGAGGTCGAACCCTATATCCTCCACCGCCTCGGCAAGGTCGGCTGGACGGGCAACCCCAGCTTCAGCCCCGACGCGTTCGAGGAAATCTTCGATTATAGCGAAGGCGTGCCGCGCAAGTTGAACGTCCTCGTCAGCCGGCTGCTGCTTTATGGCGCGGTCGAACAGATGAACCGCATCACCGCGCAGAATGTCCGCTCGGTCGTCGCGGAGATCGAGGCCGATCGCGGGCTCGACGCCTCGACGCTCGCGCCGCTGCCGGTCGAAGAGGTCGTCGCGGCCGCTGCCGCCGCCGCGGCGCCGACACCGGCACCCTTCGCCGCCCCGAGGGCCGCGAACGAGGCGCCGGTCGAATGGCCGCAGCGTTCCGACGGCCCGGCCCCCTTCGCCGTGCCCGCCGAACCGGCCGAGGTCGTCACGCTGACCCCGCCCGCCCCCGCAGAGGATGTGCTCGAACTCGCAACCGAAGCGACCGAAGCGCCGCCGCCGCCGGCCCCGGCGGTCGACCCCGAACATCTCGCCGCGCTCGAGGCGCAGGTCGCGTCGCTCGAGGCGCGCCTCGTCGAACAGGATGAGGCGCTCCGCCGCGTCCTCGACCTGCTCATCGAATGGGTCGAGCGCGATCCCGAAAACGCACCCAACCCGGCGACGTCGCGGACCTGGGCCGCCTGACAAGCCGGCCGAAATCGGCTATCCCGCTGATGAAGGTGAGGGAAAATGCAGAACGGCCTGTCGGTCGATGTCGAGGACTGGTTTCAGGTCGGCGCCTTTGAGCGCACGATCGACCGCGCCGACTGGCCGACGCTCGAATGCCGCGTCGAGGCGAATTGCGACGCGGTGCTCCGGATTTTCGCCGAAGCCGGCGCGACGGGGACCTTCTTCACATTGGGATGGGTCGCCGAACGCTACCCCGCGCTGATCAAGCGCATCGTCGCGGCGGGGCACGAACTCGCGAGCCACGGCTACGATCACAAGCGCGTCTTCAACATGACGGCCGACGAATTCGCCGCCGACCTCAGGAAGACGCAGGCGATCCTCGAAGATATCGGCGGCGCGCAGGTGCGCGGTTATCGCGCGCCGAGCTTCTCGGTCGATACGCGCACCCCTTGGGCGCACGCGGTGCTCGCCGAACAGGGCTATGCTTATTCGAGCAGCGTCGCGCCGGTCGTCCACGATCATTATGGCTGGCCGCAAAGCCCGCGTCACGCGTGGCGGCCGGTGGCGGGCAGCGAACTCGTCGAATGGCCGGTCACCACCGCGCGCTTTGCCGGACGCACCTTGGCGGCGGGCGGCGGCGGCTTCATGCGGATGCTGCCCTATGGCTTCACGCGCTGGGCGATCGCGCGGATGAATGCGGAGGGGCACCCTGCGATCCTCTATTTCCACCCTTGGGAAATCGACCCCGGCCAGCCGCGCGTCGCCGATGCGCCGATCAAATCGAAAATACGCCATTACAGCGGCTTGTCGGCCATGGCTGGCAAGCTAAAGAAGCTGCTCGCCGACTTCGACTGGACGCGTGCCGATGCCTTGCTCCCCGCGCAGCAACAGCGGGCGCAGCCATGGCGCGCCGCGGCGTGAACGCGCCGACGCTCGCCGTGCAGGACGGCTTTTCGGGGGCCCCGCTCTCGAACGAGGGCGAATGGGACGCCTATGTCGCCGCGCACGCGCAGGCGACCCCCTTCCACAGCCGCGCGTGGTGCGAGGCGATCACCCGCGCCACCGGACACCAGTGCCACCTCGTCACCGCGCGCGATGCGAATGGCGCGCTGACCGGCATCCTGCCGCTCCATCATGTCCGTTCGCCGCTTTTCGGGCAGGCGCTCGTCGGCAGCGGCTTCGCGGTCGATGGCGGTATATTGGCCGACGATCCGGCGGTGGCGGCAACGCTCGCGCAGGGCGCCGCAGCCATGGCGCGCTCGCTCGGCGTGCCTTCGGTCGAACTGCGCGGCGGCCCCCTTCCCGAGGATGAGGGGTGGGCCCGCGAGGAGGGCGTCTACGCTGGCTTCGCGCGCGACCTCGCCGCCGACGACGACGCCGAACTTCTCGCCATCCCGCGCAAACAGCGCGCCGAGGTTCGCAAAGTGCTCGAAAGCGGGCTGACGGTCACCATGGGAAGCGATGCCGCCGAACGCCGCGACCACTACCGGATCTATGCGGCCAGCGTCCGCAACCTGGGAACGCCCGTCTTTCCCAAAGCCTTGTTCGACGCGGTCCTCGATGCCTTTGGCGACAAGGCGGATATCCTGACCGTGCGAGAAGGCGGCCGCCCCGTCGCGAGCGTGCTCAGCCTTTACTGGCGCGGCACGGTAATGCCCTATTGGGGCGGCGGCACCGCCGATGCCCGCCGCCTGCGCGCCAACGAACTGATGTATTTCGCGCTGATGCGCCATGCGCGCGAAAAGGGCTGCACGCGTTTCGATTTCGGTCGGTCGAAGGTCGGAACCGGCCCCTTCGCTTACAAGAAGAATTGGGGCTTCGAACCGCAGCCGCTCGTCTACGCCCGCTGGCTCGCGCCGGGGGAGGCGCCGCGTGACACCAATCCCAACAGCGCCCGATATCGCCTTCAGGTCGATCTCTGGAAAAAGCTGCCGCTGTGGGCGGCGAACCGGATCGGTCCGCTGATCGCGCGCGGGCTCGGTTAATGCCTGAAATCCTGTTCCTCGTTCACCGCGCGCCATGGCCTCCCGACCGCGGCGACCGGATCCGCAGCTGGCATATGTTCGAGGCGTTGGCGAAGCTTGCGCCCGTCCATGTCGCCGCGCTCGCCGACAATGAAGCCGACGCCGCGCTCGCGCGCGACAAGATGACACCGCTTTGCAAGAGTTTGGCGATCGAAGTGCGCAAGGCATCGCGCCCACTCGCGCTCGTGCAGGCCGTCTTGAAGGGCGAGCCGGTGTCGAACCGCCTGTTCCGGAGCGTCGTTCTCGCGCGCCATGTCGATGCGTTGATCGGGAAGGGCACCATCAGCCATATCGTCGCCTTCTCGGGCCAGATGGCGCAATATCTGCCCGCCCGGTTCGACGGGCCGGTGCTCATGGATTTCGTCGACGTCGATTCCGCCAAATTCGCCACCTACGCCGAACAGGACAAGCGCCAGCCGCTGCACTGGGTGCATGCCCGCGAGGCGCGCGTGCTCGCCGCCTATGAGGCGAAGGTCGCGTGCCGCGCCGACGCCAGCCTCTTCGTCAGCGAAGCGGAGGCGGCGCTGTTTCGAGCGCAGAGCGGGTTGGATACGGACAGGGTGCGCGCGGTCGAGAATGGCATCGACACCGATTGGTTCGATCCGGCGCTTCCATTGGATGCGGTCGGCGCGGGCGAGGGGCCGCGCGCGGTCTTCACCGGTCAGATGGATTACCGCCCCAATATCGACGCGGTGCGCTGGTTCGCGACCGACATATTGCCGCTGGTTCGCGTGCGTCATCCGTCGGCCCGCTTCGCGATCGTCGGCCGCGCGCCGACGGGCGAGGTGCGCGCGCTCGAAACCTTGCCCGGCGTCACTGTGACCGACGAGGTGCCCGATGTGCGCCCGTGGCTCGCCGCCGCCGATGCTGTGGTTGCGCCGCTGCTGCTTGCACGCGGGGTGCAGAACAAGCTGCTCGAGGCGATGGCGATGGCCCGCCCCGTGGTTGCGAGCGCCGCCGCCGCGACGGGTATCGACGCGGTGCCGGGCGAGCATCTGCTCGTCGCCGAAGGGACAGGCAAGATGGCCGACGCCGTTTGCACGCTTTTCGACGACCGCAACGCCGCGGCAAGGATGGGGCGGGCGGCGCGCGCCCGGATGATCGCACGCTACGGCTGGGATGCCCGCATGGCGCCGCTCGGCGAGCTGTTGGGATTGCCCGCATGACGCTCTGGCAGCGCCATCTCGCCGCGCTCGGCCTGCTCTCGGTGGCCATCCTCGCGCTCTTCTGGCGCGATGCCGCCGATATGGCGGGCATCTGGTGGCACAGCTCGACCTTCACCCATTGCCTGCTGATGGTGCCGATGCTCGGTTGGCTGGTGTCGCAGCGCGTGGCGCTGCTGCGCCCGCTGACGCCTGCCTTCTGGTGGCTCGCGCTTATCTGGATGGGGGGGGCGGGGCTGGTATGGCTGGTGGGCGAGGCGGCGGGGGTCGGGCTGTTCCGCCAACTCGGTCTCATCCTGATGCTGCAAGGGGCGGTCGGCGCCACGCTCGGCGAAAAGCTCGTGCGCGGACTGCTCTTCCCGCTCGGCTATGCGCTGCTGCTCGTGCCCTTCGGCGAGGAACTGGTGCCGCTGCTCCAGACCTTCACCGCACACATCAGCGTCGTCCTGCTCCATCTCTCGGGCCTTGCTGCCGAGATGGAGGGGGTGTTCATCACGACCAAAGCCGGCTTTTTCGAGGTTGCCGAGGAATGTTCGGGGGTCAATTTCCTGATCGCGATGCTCGCCTATTCGGTGTTCGCGGCGCATCTGTGCTTCAAAAGCTGGACGCGGCGGATCGTCTTCGTCGCGGCGGCGCTCGCGACGACGATCCTCGCCAATGCGCTGCGCGCCTATGGCACGATGGTCGCCGCCGAAATCTGGGGGATCAAGGCGGCGGGCGGCATCGATCATATCTTCTATGGCTGGATATTCTTCGGCCTCGTCATCCTGCTCGTTATGCTCGTCGCGCTGCGCTGGTTCGACCGGCCGGCGAATGATGTCGCGGTCGACGTCAGCGGGCTGACGGGGATGCCGCGCTTCGCGGGTCCGGCGAAGGCGGTGCTGCCCGCCGCACTAGCACTTCCGCTGCTCTTCGCCGGCTGGGGCATTCTCATCGGCGGGCGCAGCGCGCCGCTGCCCGAAACCATGGCGATCGAGGCGCCGCCGGGCTGGCGCGACGCGCGCGTGGACGCAACCGCATGGGCGCCGCGCTTCGATGGCGCCGATCAGCGCGTGCTCCGCCAGTTCGCGAACGACAAGGGGCAGGCGGTGACGGTCGCGATCGGCGGCTACGAACGGCAGGCCGAAGGGCGCGAAGTCGTCGCCTTCGGACAGGGGGCGGTCGACCTCGAGAGCAAATGGGCGTGGAGCGCAGCGTTGCCGGCGGTCGAAGGGGCAAGGACCGAGCGGCTGCTTCACCCCGGCCCGGTGCTGCGCGACGCCGCCACCTGGTATGTCGTCGGCGGCACCGTAACGGGCGATCCGCGCCGCGCGAAACTCGCCGGGCTCCAGGCGCGCTTGCTGGGCGGCGACCCGCGCGCACTGTCCTTGATCGTATCGAGCGAGAAGCGGCACGGCGGCCTCGATGCGATCACCGATTTCGTTTCCGCGTCGGGCGGAGCCAAAGCGATGGCTGACCGCGCGCTGAAAACGCGTTAAAGGCGGTTCCTATATGTGTGGGATCGCCGGCATCTATCATCTGGAAACGGCGAAACCGGTCGACCCGGCCCGCCTGCGCGCGATGCTTCAGCCGATGCAGCATCGCGGCCCCGACGGGTCGGGCGAATGGACCGCGCCCGGTGTCGGCCTCGCGCATCTCCGCCTGTCGATCATCGATATCGAGGGCAGCCCGCAGCCGATGGCGAGCGACGACGAAGCCGTCACGCTCACCTACAACGGCGAAATCTATAATTTCCGCGAACTGCGCGCCGAACTTGAGGATCGCGGCCACCGTTTCCGCACCAGCGGCGATACCGAAGTCATCATCGCGGCGTGGCGCCAGTGGGGCCCCGACTGCCTGTCGCGCCTCAACGGCATGTTCGCTTTCGCGATCCACGATCATCAGCGCGGCTGCCTGTTTCTCGCGCGCGACCGGCTGGGGGTAAAGCCCCTACACTTTGTACGCCTGTCCGACGGATCGGTGGCTTTCGCGTCGGAACTCAAGGGCCTACTTCGCAATCCGTTGCTGCGTCAGGAAGCGAACCTCACCGCGATCGAGGATTTCCTCGCCTTCGGCTATGTCCCCGACGACAATTGCATCGTCGCCGGCGTGGAGAAGCTGCCCGCCGGCCATTATATGATGCTCGAACGCGGCAAGCCCGTGCCCGCACCGACGCGCTGGTGGGCGCCCGATTTTTCAAGGCGCATCCGCGCGTCCGAAGGCGAGGCGGCCGAGCATCTCGTCCACCTGATGCGCGCCGCGGTGACCGACCGCATGGTCGCCGACGTCCCGCTCGGCGCCTTCCTGTCGGGCGGGGTCGATTCGAGCGCGGTCGTCGCGCTGATGGCCGAGGTGAGCCCAAAGGCGGTCAAGACCTGCACGATCGGTTTCGACCAGGCGGCGCTCGACGAAACCGCCTATGCGCGAGCGATCGCCGAACGCTTCGCGACCGACCACCGCACGCGCACCGTCTCGCCGGGCGATTTCGCGCTGGTCGACAAGATCGCCGACATGTTCGACGAACCCTTCGCCGACGCGAGCGCGCTGCCCACCTACCGCGTCTGCGAACTCGCGCGCGAAGAGGTGACGGTCGCGCTTTCGGGCGACGGCGCCGACGAGGCGTTCGCGGGCTATCGGCGGCTCGTCTTTCAGCATCAGGAGGAAAGACTGCGCGGGCTGATCCCCGGTTTCCTTCGCCGCGGCCTGCTCGGCCCGCTGTCGCATGTCTGGCCGCAGATGGACTGGGCGCCGCGCCCGCTGCGCGCGCGCGCGACGCTCGCCAGCCTGTCGAAGAGCGGTGCCGAAGGCTATGCCGAAGCGGTCGGCGTGACGGGGCAGGCGCAACGCTCGCGTCTGTTCAACGACGCCGCGCATCATGCGCTCGGCGATCATGTCGCTGAAGCGCGCTATTGGAAAGCGATGGCGGAGGCCCCCGCGCGCGAACCGCTCGACCGCGCCCAATATGCCGACCTGATGATCTGGCTGCCCGGCGACATTCTGACCAAGACCGACCGGATGAGCATGGCCGTCAGCCTCGAGGCGCGCGAACCCTTGCTCGACTATCGCCTGATCGAATTCGCCGCGAGCCTCCCATCGTCGATGCGCGTCAAGCGCGGGACGGGGAAGGCGATCATGAAGCAGGCGATGGAACGCTATCTGCCGCACGACATCCTCTATCGCCCAAAGATGGGGTTCGTGACGCCGGTTTCGGCATGGTTCCGCGGCCCGCTGGTCGAACAGGCGAAGGCGCTCGCGACCTCATCGACGCTCGCCCGCTCGGGCTGGTTCGACATGGCCGAGATCGAACGCATCGTCGCCGCGCACCAGTCGGGCCGCCGCGACCATGGCCGCCTGATCTGGCAATTCTTCATGCTGGAGAAGTCGCTGGCGAAGCTGTTCGGGATATGAAACGAGCGGCGACGACCAGCTATTTTATGACCCTCGCCATTCCGCGCTTCGCCCCGCCGCCCCGGCCGGCTCAATCCCGATCGGGATCGGTTGCCCCGCTGTCGTGCCAGACCCACCAGCCATAGGCCGGCGTCTGCGGATAGCCTTCAGGCGAATTCTCCCAGGTCTCCTGGCGACCGAGCGCCGTGATATCGAGATAGTTCCACGTATTTCCCATCTGCTCGTCGCCGCGGCCGCTGGTGACGAACGTCCGGAACACGCGGCTGCCGTCGCGAATGAACGCGTTTGTGGCGTGCCATTCGGCCATGTCCAGATCGGCGTCGAAATCGTCGGTCAGCGTGTACCAGGGGATATGCTCCCACCCCATATGCGCCTTCAGCCGCGCGATATCCGCCTGCGGTGCGCGCGATACGAACGCGAGGCTCGTGTCGCGGGCGTTCAGATGCGCGGGATGTGCGACCTGATCGGCGACCATCGAGCAACCGATGCACGCGCGCTCGGGCCAGCGCGATACGCCGGGCTCGAAAAAGGCGCGATAGACGATCAGCTGGCGCCTCCCCTCGAACAGGTCGAGCAGGCTCAGCTCGCCCCGGGGGCCGACGAACCGATAGTCCTTCTCCATCTCCAGCCATGGCATCCGCCGGCGCTCCGCCGCCAGCGCGTCGCGGGCGCGGCTATGCGCCTTTTCCTTCTCGTGCATCCGCAGCGCCGCGGCCTTCCACTCGTCGGCCGACACGATCGGCGGCGTCTGCATTCCGGACAATTCGCTTCGCTGGCTCTCGGATGACATGGACATGGCGTTCAAACCTCCAATGGCAGTCCGGCCGGGTTCGCCGACCGACGATGCCGAACGAACGAGAAGCTGCGCCCAAGGTTGCCCTCGCGCGAACCCCGATCAGCGCCGCCTCGCCTTCCATGCGCGCACCGCCGCCATCGTCTTTTCGACATGCGCCTGCGGCTTGCTGTCGGTGTAGCTCAGCAGAATGGTCCCGTTCGGGGCGATGACATAGGATGTGCGGCTGGAAAGCCTCGTTCCGTCCGGCCTCTGCATCGTCGCGTCATATTTCGCCGCGACCTTCGCGCCCGGATCGGCCGCAACGGCGAATTTGTCGCGGCATTCGGACTTCGAAAATTCGGCGACGCGGTCGATATTGCCCGCGGTGACGCCGACGACGCGGGCGCCCATCGTGTTGAAATCGTCGCTCGCCTCGGCGAACAGATGCGCCTCGATCGTGCAGCCCGGCGTGAAGGCGGCTGGAAAAAAATAGAGCACGACCGGCCCCTTCTTTAGCGTCTGCTTGAGCGACAGGTTGAACGGCTTGCCGCCCTGCGCCGCGCTCAGCGTGAAATCGGGTGCCTTCGCCCCTTGCTGGAGCGCCGCGATTCCTTGCGGCGCGATAACGGCCAGCGACAGGGCGAAACCGGCCGCGATCGAAAGTTTTGCCAGGAATTTCATCAGCGGCCTCCACCTCAAACGGCGGGACTAGCTTCCGCCGGGAGTCACTCTACCGGCTTATTCGCAGACCGCAATCGACCCGGCTGGGCCCCGCCGCGCGAACCGAGATTCGCGCGGCGGCAGCGCCAGCCGGCGACCGCTCGCTCATCAACAGCGGCGGCCACCCCGATCGATCTCGCGGCCGAGCAAAGCGCCCGCGGCACCGCCGATGATCGTGCCGGGAAGGCGATCGCCATAGCGGTCGACCTCGCGGCCGAGCAAAGCGCCTGCGGCGCCCCCGACGATCAGCCCCGTCGTTCCGCTGCCGCGTCGGCAATAATAGCGGCGGTCGCGATAATGGTTACGCCGATAATCGCGGCGATCCCGGCGATAGTCGCGCCGGTAATCACGCCGATAGTCACGATAGTCGCCGCGGTCGCCATAATAGCCATGGCGGTGATGGCGGTCGCGCGCGTCGGCTTCAGCGGGCAGTGCAGTAAGGGCGCTGGCCCCGATCAGCGCCGCCAAAGCCAGTTTCTTGAACAGGAACATCTGTCTTCTCCGTCTTGCCCCCGCGGATCAGATTAGGGGCGCAAAGATGGCGGCTGGCTGAACTGACGGAGCCCTGTCGCGCCGATCGCATCGGTTTGGCGATATTTCAGGGCGTTCTGCCGCTCCCATTGACCGCGCGCGGCAATCGGCGCAGCATCCTTGCCATGACGCTCACCATCACCCCCAGCGGCCAGGCATGCGGCGCCCGCGTCACCGGCGTCGACCTGACGCAGTCACTCGATGCCGAAACGATCGCGGAAATCCGCGCGGCGTGGCTCGACCATCACGTCCTCGCCTTCCCGGGCCAAAAAATGAGCGAGGAGGATCTCGAACGTTTCACCGCTTCTTTCGGCGGTTTCGGCGACGACCCCTTCATCCGTCCGATCCCCGGCCACGAGCATATCATCGCGGTGAAGCGCAGGGCTGACGAGACCGCGCCGCTCTTCGCCGAAAACTGGCACAGCGACTGGAGCTTTCAGGCCCGCCCGCCCGCTGGCACCTGTCTCTTCGGCATCACCATACCGCCGGTCGGCGGCAACACCGAATTTGCGAACCAGCACGCCGCGCTCGACGCGATGCCTTCCGGGCTGCGCGCGCGCGTCGAGGGGCTCCAGGCTATTCACAGCGCCCGCGCCGGCTACGCTCCCTCGGGCATGTATGGCGCAACCGACAAAGGCCGCAGCATGGACATCCGCTCGGACGAGGAGGCGCTCGCAACCCAGCTCCATCCTTTCATCCGCGCGCATCCCGAAACGGGTCGCCCCGGCCTCTTCGGCTGCGCCGGCTATATCATCGGCTTCGACGGGCTCGACGATTCCGAGGCTCTGCCTCTGCTCTATGAATTGATCCAGTGGCAGGGGCGCGAGGAGTTTCGCTACAGCCATGTGTGGGAGCCCGACATGCTCGTCATGTGGGACAATCGCTCGCTCCTCCACCGCGCGACCGGCGGCTACGACGGCCATAACCGCCTGCTCCACCGCACGACGATCGCAGCGTGGAATGGGCCGGCCTGACGACCGCTTCGGGG
>CBINGC010000049.1:0-25749 GCA_966250105.1 uncultured Sphingopyxis sp.
TCAGCGCGCGCCCATCGTGCGCAGGCGGTCGCGGAGCGGACCCCATGATGCGATGCCTTCGGCGACCTGGCCGTTGATGACGAAGGTCGGGGTGCCGGTGATCTGATATTTCTCGACCCCGGCATTGGTGCCCTTTTCGATCGCCTCGACATTTTCGACCTTGGCAAGGCACTGCTGGATCGTCGCGGCGGGGACGCCGCGCTGCTGGTAGAATTGGTCGATGCCCCAGCCCTTGGCGAGCGCGTTGAAGCGCTGTGCGGGCGGCAGCTTCATCGCTTCCTCGATCCCCGGCTGCGGCTTCGACGCGCCGGCGATGAAGGCTTCATGCTCGATGAAGGTCGCATCGGCGAGCGGGAAGAAACGCTCCGGGCCGGTGCATTTGACGATCGCGCCGGCGATCGCGTCGACCGGATGAAGCATGAAGGGGGTCAGCTTGTACGACACGCGGCCGGTGTCGATGAAGTCGCGCTTCAGTTCCTCGTGCGAATCCTGCGTGAATTTCGCGCAATGGCCGCAGGTGAAGGCGCCGAATTCCTCGAGCTTGATCGGGGCTTCGGGGTTGCCCATGACCATGCCGTCGCCATCGACGCGCACGACCTCGGACCACGTCTTGCCCGCGGGCGGCGCGACCTTTGCGACGACCTCCTGCTCCTTGGCGGGATCAGCGGCGCCGCCGCCGCAGCCGGCGAGCGCCAGCGCGCCGAGCGAGGACAGGAGGGCGATACGAAGCGATGCGGTCATGTTCTTCTTTCTCCACAAAGGCGAGGTTGCGGCGCTTTTAAGCGGCCTTGAGCGCAAGGTCGAGTTTCGATTTGAGCGCGGGCCAGGCGGTGACTTCGGCATTGCGGCCGTTGATGAAGAAGCTGGGGGTGCCTTCGACATTATCGGCACTGCGGCCGATGTTGGTCATGCCGGTGAGTTCGGCCTGCGCGACCTCGCTGTCCAGCGCGGCGCCCAGTTGCGCCTCGGTATAGCCGCGCGCGCGCATCAGCGCGGTGAGGCCGGTGTCGGCGGCGATCTTGCGCGCGCGCTCGGCGGTGGTGCCTTCGAACCAGCTCTTTTTCTGCGCCTCGGTCGCTTTCTGGACCTTTGCGATCATCGCCGGGAAAGCGGCGAAGATCGCCTGATGATTGCCGGCGAAGGCCTTGGCACCGCCGACGCGCGCGAGCAGCGCCGCGGTCATGTCGATAGGATCGCGGACCAAGTTGCGATATTCGAAGAGCACCAGCCCGCGGTCGACATAGCCCGTCTTGAGCGGCAGCGTCCCCGCCTTCGCGAAATCGGCGCAGATATGGCAGGTGTAGCTGAAATATTCGACGAGCCGGACCTTCGCGGCAGGATTGCCGACTACGAAAGCGCCGATCGGGCTGGTCGTGACACTTTGCGACCATGCGGATTTGGCGGGCGTCGCGGCGATCAGGCCGAACGCGGCGCCCGAGAGTGCGAGCACCGCCGTGCGGCGGTCGAGAAGCGGGTCGTCAAATAAGGACATCCGTCTTTTCCTAACTGATTTTCGGAAGCCTGGGCGGCGCCGCGAGACCGGCGGCCATGCGTTCGAGCACGGTCCTGAGCTCCGGATCGCCGATGTCGCGGAGGCTGTCCCCCAGTTCGGCGGGTACGGGTTTGAGCATTGCCGGCGGCTGAACGGGCGCGGCGGGGGTGACCTGGCCGTGCGTCATGCGGACGGCGGCGATCGCGGCATAGCCGAAGAAGCGGTTGACCGAAGCGATGATGTCGGGCGCGACATGCTGAAGCATCGGCGCGTGCGCGCCGCTGATCGTCAGGTGGAGCGTGCCGCCCGCTTTCTGCCCCGCCGGGAAACGGATCATCGCGGGCTGGGTGACGTCGGCGAGCCGGTCGCCGACGATTTCGCGCCAGCGGCTGACCACCGACGACTGGACGAAGCCGAATTTGCGAAAGGCGGTGCGGCCGATTTCGGGGACGAGGTCGGAAATCGCACGCGCCTCGCCGCCGCGCGGGCGTTCATAGGCGCGCGCGGCGGCCTTGGTCGCTTTGGCACCGGCCTTTGCGCCGCCTTTCGCCTCCCCTTTCGCCTTCGCCTTTTTGGCGGGCGGGCCGTCTCCCGTGGCTTTCGTCATGCCGGACGCCATGCCATAGGCGGGGGGTGAGCGTCCAGACTATCGCTATCGTTGATGATTTCGCCGGTCGCCTGCTCGGCTGGTACGACCGGTCGGCGCGCGTCTTGCCGTGGCGGATCGCGCCGGGAAGCGCGGAGACGCCCGATCCCTATCGCATCTGGCTCGCCGAAGTGATGCTCCAGCAGACGACCGTCGCCGCGGTCGCGGGTTATTTTGCGCGCTTTACCGAACGCTGGCCGACGGTCGCCGACCTCGCCGCGGCCGATGACGCCGACGTCATGGCGGCGTGGGCGGGGCTCGGCTATTATGCCCGCGCGCGCAACCTGCTCGCCTGTGCGCGCGCCGTCGTCGCCGAGCATGGCGGGATTTTTCCCGATAGCGAGGCGGCGCTGCGCGCGTTGCCGGGGGTGGGCGACTATACCGCCGCGTCGGTCGCGGCGATTGCTTTCGGGCGCGCGGCGGTCGTCGTCGACGCCAATATCGAGCGCGTGATCGCGCGCCACCGGCTGATCGAAACCCCGCTTCCGCTGGCGAAGCGCGAGATTCGCGCTGCATTGGCGCCGCTGGTTCCCGTGGACCGGCCGGGCGATTTCGCGCAGGCTTTGATGGACCTCGGCGCGACCATCTGCACGCCGCGCTCGCCGGCCTGCGGCATCTGCCCGGTGATGGCCGACTGCCGCGCGCGGGGTCGGTCCGACATCGAGCGGCTTCCCGTCAAGCCGCCCAAAAAGGCGAAGCCGCACCGGCACGGGATCGCCTGGTGGATCGAGCGCGACGGGGCGATCTGGCTCATACGGCGGCCCGACAAGGGCATGCTCGGCGGGATGCGCGCGCTGCCGGGGGGCGACTGGAAGGAAGCGCCGCCCGCCGATTCGGGAATCGTCCGCGTCGACCATGGCTTCACCCATTTCGACCTGACGCTGACCTTGGTGCGGCGCGAAGCCCCGCCCGAATCCCCCGGCGCCGCAGCGGAAGGCCTGTGGTGGCCGATCGCGGAGCTTGACGCCGCGGGGCTGCCGACGCTCTATCGCAAGCTGACCGACAAGATGCTGGAGAGAGATGCATGAACATGATGGTTTCGCGCCGCGCGTTGATGGGCGGAATGGCGCTGGCGGGTGCCGGCGCGCTGCTGCCGCGCGCCGCGCTGGCGTGGCGCGTCGACGGCGCGGCGCTCTATCCGGCGACCAGCGCGTTCATCAAGGGGTTCGTCGACCGCCGAGAACTTGCCGGCACGCTCGCCGCGATCGGCAAGGGGCAGGAAGCGCCGGTGTTCATCGGCGCGGGGGTGCAGTCGAACGGCTTGCCCACGCCGGTCGGGCCGGACACTTTGTGGCGGCTCTATTCGATGACCAAGCCGATCACCGGGATCGCGGCGATGCTGCTGATCGAGGACGGCAAGATGACGCTCGACCAGCCGATCGCCGATTTCCTGCCCGCCTTCGCCAATATGAAGGTGCAGAACGTCCCCGACGGATCGCTCACCGACGTGCGCCCGGCCAAGGGCCCGATCACGGTGCGGCAATTGCTCACCCACACCGCAGGGCTCGGTTACAACATTATCCAGAAGGGGCCGATCAAGGCGGCCTATGATCGGGCGGGCATTGTCGGCGGGCAGGCGAGCCGTCTGCCGATCCCGGGCTTTGCCGAGGTGGCGCCGGCACCGAGCCTCGCCGTGATGGCCGACCGGCTGGCCGAATTGCCGCTGGTTTACGAGCCGGGGACGAAGTGGAGCTATTCGATCAGCCTCGACCTGATGGGGCGGTTGATCGAAGTGGTGTCGGGGCAGGCGTTCGACGCTTTCCTGAAGACGCGGCTGTTCGATCCGCTCGGCATGACGAGCACGGGCTTCATGGTGGCGGCGAAGGATGTGGGGCGCTTCACGAGCAATTATGCGCCGTTCGGCGGCGCGCTCATCCCCTTCGATCCCGCGGCGAGTTCGATCTATCTCGACCCCCCGCCCTATCCATTCGGCGGCGGCGGGCTGGTGTCGAGCGCGCGCGACTATGATCGCTTCCTCGCGATGCTGCTGGGCGAAGGCGCTACGGGTGGGGTGCGCGTGATGAAGGCGGAAACCGCACGGCTCGCGATGTCGAACCTGATCGCCGACAGCGTCGACCGCAAGGGGACGTTTATCGACGGCGAGGGCTTCGGCGCGGGCGGACGCGTGTCGCTGCCGACCTCGCCCGGCGGCGAGGGCATTTTCGGCTGGGCGGGCGCGGCGGGGACGATCGGTTTCGTCCACCGCGGGCTCGGCTATCGCGCGGCGGGCTATACGCAGATCATGCCGCCCGATGCGGTGCCGTTCCAAAGCAAGTTCGGCGAGACCTTTTTCAGGGACGTGACCGCCTGATGCCCCTGCCGCTCGGTTTCACCGGCGCGCGGCTCGACCGTGCCGACCAGATGCGCACGAACGAGGCCGCGTTCGCCGCGGCGATTGCCGATCCGCGCGCGACCTGCCTGACGCTCGACGGGATCGATTTCGTGCCGGGAGTGAGCGGCGGACTATTGTGGGAGCCGCTCGACCCTTCGGACGAGCGCGCGCTGATGTTGCTCGGCATCGACGATGCCGGGGCGCCGCGCTTCGTGCGCGAGGCGGCGGCGGGGACGCGCGTCGATGCGCGGTCGCGCACGGTGATGCGGCTGCTGCCGTTGCTGTCAGCCGAGGAAGCGGCGCTCTATGGCGGCGCGCGCAGCCTGGTCGACTGGCACGCGCGGCACCGTTTCTGCGCCGTCTGCGGGTCGCCCACCGACCTGTTTCGCGGCGGCTGGGGGCGGCGGTGCGGCAGCTGCAACGCGGAGCATTTCCCGCGCGTCGACCCGGTCGTGATCATGCTCGCGGAACATGAGGATCGCGTCCTCGTCGGGCGGCAGGGCGGCTTTCCGCCGGGCTTTTTCTCCGCGCTCGCGGGCTTTGTCGAGCCCGGCGAATCGCTGGAGGAAGCGGTCGCGCGCGAATTGTTCGAGGAGGCGGGCATCCATGTTTCGGACGTCTCTTACGTCGCGAGCCAGCCCTGGCCCTTCCCCTCGTCGCTGATGATCGGATGCCGCGCGGTCGCGAAGGATCCGGCGCTGACGCTCGACACGACCGAGATCGAGGCAGCAATGTGGGTCGACCGCGCCGAAGTGCGCGCGGCGCTCGCAGGCGACATGGGCGCGCCCTTCCTGGCACCGCCATCGCTGGCGATCGCGCGCTATTTGCTGGAGGATTGGGCGGGGTTGTAGGGCGTCGGTGGGTGTCGGCTTCGGGTGGGAAGCGGACGTTGCCCCGCCAAAGGAAAGCTGAAATAAACCGCATCCCCGAGCGAAGACGAGGGGCTATGCCAAGCGAAGTCGAGGCAGCGTGGTTACGCGGTTCTCGCTCCGCTCGAACGAGCCCCTCGTCTTCGCTCGGGGATGCGGATTCTAAGTTGGCTCACCGCTCGAGGCGACGGCAACTACCGGTCGAAGCAGGACCAAAAAAAAGGGGGCCGGCGAACCGGCCCCTCAGTTTGTCATCTGATAACCGAAAGGAATATTACCAGAAGAAATCGTAGATCACGTCGACCACTTCGCCCGAATAGGTGTCGACCAGAAGCGCGTCGTCATAATAGCGCACCCAGCGATAGCCCCCATAGGCGGGCGGCAGGCGGTAATAGCCGGGGTCATTGATCCAGTAACGCTGGCTGTAGAAGAGCGAGCCGAGCGTGAAGCCGATGCTGAACCGCGAATAGCCGCGCCCGCGATACGGGTTGTAATAGCGGGGCAGGCGATAATAGCTGCGGTTCCGGTCGCGATAGCTGCGCCAGTCGTAACGGCGATCGCTGCGCCAGTCGCGGCTCCACCGGTTGTGGCGATCGCCCCGGTCCCAGCGGTCGTTGCGGCCGTCGCGATAGCGCCGGTCTACACGGTCGTTGTTGTTGCGATCGTACCGCCGATCGATCTGGCCGTCGCGATTGCGATCGTAACGCCGGTCGCGCTGGTCGATGCGGTTGTTGTTGTTGCGATCCCAGCGGCGATCGAGGTCGCCGTTGCGATTGCGGTCATAACGCCGGTCGACGCGATTATTGTCGTTGCGGTCATAACGCCGATCGACCTCGCCATTGCGATTACGGTCCCACCGGCGATCGATGCGGCCATTGTTGTTGCGGTCGTAGACTCCGCTGCGCTGGCGCTGAGCCTGGCGCTGCTGATCATTGTCGCGCTGTCGCCATTGCTGCTGGCGGGTCTCGCTGCGTTGCTGGCGCATTTCGCTGCGCTGCTGGCGCTGGACCTGCCGTTGCTCGCTGCGCTGGCGCTGCGGGCGGGCTTCTCCGCCGCGGTTGCCGCCGCGCCGCACTTCGGGGCCGCGCGGCCCCCGGTCGCCACGGTCGCCGCGCTGCGCGATCTGGACCCTTTCGCCAGACGCCTGCGCGGCGGCCGGGGCAATGGGGGTCAGGATCGTCGCCGCGATCAGCAACCCTCCGAACATCTTCTTCATCTCGCCATTCTCCAACTCATGTCCCGTTGCTGGAGACACCAGCCGGGATGATGAAGCGATTCTTACCATCGGCAAGATGATTGACGGCTGACCGCGCCGTTGCCTCCGGTTCAGCTAGATGAACGGAGCGTCAGTCGCCCGATGACGGGCGCAGCGCGGGGACGGCGCGCGCGGCGTCCTCGGGACGGATGCCGGGGGGCGGGGCGGCAGCGATGCGCTCCTCGCCGCGGATCACGCGGCCGGCAAGACGGATCGCGGTGCGGATGCGCGGATAGGTGCCGCAGCGGCAGATGCCCGTCATCGCGGCGTCGATCTCGGCATCGCTGGGGTTGCTGTTCGCGCGTAGCAGCGCGGCCGCCGACATGATCATCCCCGACTGGCAGAAGCCGCATTGCGGCACCTGCTCGGCAACCCACGCCTGCTGCACCGGATGGCTACGGTCGCGCGACAGGCCCTCGATCGTGGTGACGAAGCGGCCTTCGCATTCGGCAATCGTGACGAGGCAGCTGCGAATCGCCTCACCGTCGATGTCGACGGTGCAGGCGCCGCAATCGCCGGTGCCGCAGCCATATTTGGTCCCCGTCAGGTTCGACGCGTCGCGAAGCGCCCACAAGAGGGGCGTTTCGGGGTCCATGCGATATTCGACCGGGCGGTCGTTGACCGAGAATCGCGTCATGCGACCCCTAGTAACGCCGCGGCGCGATTAGTCACGCCAGCTCGTGTCGATCTTGTCGACCTTGCGCACCATTGCGTCGAATTCGGCCTTGCCCGCCTGACCCGGGATCGAAGCCATGAACAGGTCGCGCTGGTGGACCGCGATCACCTCCTGCGGAACGGTGATCGGCTTGCCCATGCTCATCGTCGCGAGCTGGATCTCGCACGCACGCTGGAGCGCCCAATATTTGATGAAGGCCTCGGTCAGCGTCTTGCCCATTACGACGGGGCCGTGATTCTTGAGCATCAGGATGCGCTTGTCGCCGAGATTCTCGACGAGGCGTTCGCCCTCTTCCTCGCGCACCGTCACCCCCTCGAAATCATGATAGGCGAGCTGGCCGGCGAAGTTGCAGGCATAGAAGTTCACGGGCTGGAGCCCGCCCTCGAGCGCGCAGACCGCGACCGTCGCGGTGGTGTGCGTGTGGATGATCGCGTGCGCGTCGGGCAGGACGCGGTGGAACAGGCTGTGCTGGACGAAGCCCGCCTTGTTGACGTGCCAGGGATTGTCCTCGTCGACCTTGTTGCCGTCGATGTCGATCTTGATCAGGCTCGACGCGGTCACTTCGCTGAAGTGCATGCCATAGGGGTTGATGAGGTAGCTGCCTTCCTCGTCGGGCACCTTCACCGTGATATGGTTGAAGATCATCTCGTCCCAGCCCATCATCGCGAAGATGCGATAGCAGGCGGCAAGCTCCTGCCGCGCCGTCCATTCGGCTTCGCTATATTTGCTGTTGCGCTTGAGCTGGGTCGCCATGGCCTGTCCCTTGTCCTGATTGGTTTCGTCCTGCTACCTATGCCACAAGCCGAGGGGCGGGCACAATCCCGGGGAGGAGGGGGCGGTGCGACAGCGCGGCGGGCGCGGTTCGCCGCGCAGGGGCTTGCATTTTGGCGCGAATCTCTCTAGTTGGCGCTTCATCGGAACGTCGCGTAATCGCGGCGCTCTTTTTATTGCCCGAATATCGGCGGTTTACGGCAGACCGGAGTATCCGGTGGCCCGACCGTTTTGACGAACAGGAGACGACACGGCGTATGCAGATCATCGTTCGCGACAATAATGTCGACCAGGCCCTTCGCGCGCTCAAGAAGAAGCTGCAGCGTGAGGGCGTATATCGCGAAATGAAGCTGCGCCGTCATTACGAGAAGCCCAGCGAAAAGCGTGCCCGCGAGCACGCCGCCGCCGTCCGCCGCGCCCGCAAGATGGAGCGCAAGCGGATGGAGCGCGACGGTATCAAGTAAGACCGTCTCCCGTTCGGGATCCTGATCGTGAAAAGGGCGCCGCGGCAACGCGGCGCCCTTTTTCGTTTATGTGAGCGTGAATGGTCGGTTTCGGCCGTTTGCTGCCATTCACGGTCGAACTGGCTGCAAACGACCGGTTGATGCCGTTCAGATCCTCCCCTTCGCGAAGCGATGGGGAGGGGGACCGCCGCGAAGCGGTGGTGGAGGGGTCTGGCCTTGACCGACGCCTGACGGCGTCGACCCCTCCGTCAGCCCTGCGGGCTGCCACCTCCCCATTGCTGCGCAAAGGGGAGGATCTGAACGTCCGCTCCCACCCCAAAGCCGACCTTCAGCGTAGCGGTTTTAACGATGTGGATATCTCAGGGGATAAGCCCGGGATAAGCCTGTGGATCAGCTGTTGAGACTGCGCCGGATCGCGGCGATCTCGGCGTCAAGTTCGCTGTCGTTGACGCGCAGCGCTTCGACCGTGCGCACCGCATGGATCACCGTCGAATGGTCGCGCCCGCCGAAGCGGCGCCCGATCTCGGGATAGGAGCGCGGCGTTAGTTCCTTGGCGAGATACATCGCGACTTGCCGCGGGCGGGCGATCGCGCGGACGCGGCGCTTCGATGCCATTTCGGACTTGTCGAGCCGGTAGTGAGCGCACACCGCGCGCTGGATTTCGTCGATCGTGATGCGCGGGCGGGCGCAGCGCACATTTTCGGCCAGCCGGTCCTCGGCGAGCGCGAGATCGACCGTCGTTCCGGTGAGCGCGGCATAGGCGAGCAGCTTGTTGAGCGCCCCTTCGAGTTCGCGGATGTTGCGCGTGAAATGCTTGACCAGATAGGCGACGACATTGTCCGGCACCTCGACCATCGGCATCGCGGCGAGCCGCTGGCGGATGATGCGTTCGCGCAGGTCGTCCTCGGGCGCCTCGATGTCGGCGACGAGCCCGCCCGACAGGCGCGACAGCAGCCGCGCCTCGACCCCGTCGAGCATCGCCGGCGGGCGATCGGCGGTGACGACGAGGCGTTTGCCCGCGGTCATCAGATCGTCGATCGTGTGGAGCAGTTCCTCCTGCGTCGAATTCTTGCCGATCACGAATTGCAAATCGTCGAGCAGCAGCAGGTCGGCGGCGCGCAGCCGCGCCTTGAACGCCATCATGTCGCCGCCGCGCATCGCGCCGACGAATTCGAGCATGAACTTCTCCGCCGACATCAGGATGATGTTGGCGGTCGGATGCGCCGCGGCATAATCCTGCGCGATCGCCTGGAGGAGGTGCGTCTTGCCCTGCCCGGTGCCCGAGCAAAGATAGAGCGGATTGAACTGCGGCGCTTCGACCATCGCCATCCGGCGCGCGGCGTTGGCGGCGAGGATATTGCTGCGCGCGACGACGAAGCGGTCGAACGACAAGCGCGGGTCGAAACCGAGCAGCGCGGGGTTGGCGGCGACGGGTTTCGGCGCTTCGAAATTCGGCAGCGGCGCCGCCGCAAGGCTCGCCGCACGGTCGTCCGCGGCGGCGCCGCCGCGCACCATGACGCTGCGCACCGCCGGCATCTGCTGGCGCCAGGCGAGTTCGAGCCGGTCGCCGAAGCGTTCGTTGATCCAGTTGGCGGAGAAGCGGCTGACGGTTTCGAGCGTCACGACGCCCGACAGCGCGCAATAGTCGGCAAAGCGCACGGGCTTCAGCCAATGGTCGAAGGTGCGGACGCCAAGGTCGCGGCGCAGCCCTTCGGCGACGCGCGGCCAAAGCGTAGCGGCATCGCTGCTCACGGCTCCACCCTTTGCGTCATGCCCATGCCGATTGCCGCTCTCTGTCACGCCGTGCCGCCCCCTCAAATCCCCTCTGCGCCAGACGATCGGGTGGCCCCACGCGCCGATTCGTCGCCTGCACAGGGCGCAGGCATACCAGCCGGGGCAGATGAGCCCGGGAAGATGCGAATCATGTCGATGTGGCGGCCACCGGCGAAGGCCGACGACGCACCCTGTCTAGTCAGGCCGCGCCGAGTCGATCAAGGGCTGGCCCTGTAAAAATACTGAAATAAAAATCTTGACTCGCGGGGGCCACCGGAAACGCGTTAAAACGATGTTTTATCTTTTATTTTCAGCGTTTTATCTTTGACATTTTTGAGGCCAAACAACGAATCGCAGCAATTCCGTCACTTACCGCGCTGCAACACTATTGCCACCCGGCTGTCACAATATCGGGCGCAAAAAAAGACCCGCGGGCAAGATGCCGGCGGGTCCTTTTTGTTCCCTTTCGGGACGTGGCGGATCAGGCGATCGCGTTCACGCTCTTGGTCAGGCGCGAATATTTGCGGGCCACGGTGTTCTTGTGGAGCACGCCCTTGGCAACGCCGCGCGCCATTTCGGGCTGAGCGGCCTTCAGCGCGGCGGCAGCGCCGTCCTTGTCACCGGCGGCGACGGCATTTTCGACCTTCTTTACCAGCGTGCGAATGCGCGAAACGCGATTCTTGTTCACGACGGTGCGCGCGGTGTTGCGGCGGATGCGCTTTTTTGCCTGCGGCGTATTGGCCATAAATTCCTCTAGTCTTTCAAACGGTCTACATGGTCGGAGCACAGCCTCGTACGGAGCAGCCGAATCGCGCATATGCAGCGAATCAATGTCCGGATGCGGCCGGTTCCGGACGCCCGGACCCTGCTCGAAGGGTGCGCGCATAGCCAGATTGTCCCATTTGGTCAACGGCGAAACTGCGTCTACCGCTGGCATTCGGGGCAAAAGAAGGTCGATCGGCCCGATTGCACGATCCGCGTGATCGTCCCGCCGCATTCGCATTGCTCGCCCTCGCGCCCATAGACGCGCCAGTCCTTCGCGAAATAGCCGAGGTCGCCTTCGGGGCTGAGGAAGTCGCGCAAGGTCGAGCCGCCCGCCGCGATCGCCGCCGCCAGCACATCCTTGATCGCGGGCACGAGGACCGCGAGCTTAGCCTTCGACACGTCGGCGGCGGGCTTCGTCGGCGCAATGCGCGCCATGTTGAGCGCCTCGCAGACATAGATGTTGCCGAGCCCCGCGACGATCGTCTGGTCGAGCAGCATCGCCTTGATCGGCGCGCGGCGCCCGGCGAGCGCCTTGGTGAGATAGGCGGCGCCAAAGGTTTCGGACAAGGGCTCGGGACCGAGCGTCACGAATGCCGGAAACATCGCCAGCGGGTCGCCGCTCACCAGATCGACCGAACCGAAGCGCCGCGGGTCGTGGAGGAAGAGCCGGTGCCCCGCCCCCGTTTCGAGCAGCAGATGATCGTGCTTGCCCGCCTCGCCGCCCTCGGTTCGCCAGCGCCCCGACATGCCGAGGTGGAAGATCATATGATCGTCGCGGTCGGTCGAGATGACGCCATATTTGGCGCGGCGCGACAGGGTGGTCACCGTCGCGCCGGTCAACCGCTGCGCAAGGTCGGCGGGAAAGGGCCGACGCAGGTCGGAACGGAAGGTCGTGACCGCCGTCAGCCGCTGGCCTTCGAGGAAGGGCGCAAGGCCGCGGACGGTGGTTTCGACTTCGGGAAGCTCGGGCATATCGCCCATCGGGCTACGCGCCATTTGCGCGGGCGGCAAGGCCCCGCTAAAGGCCGTTCGACTTCACCTCTCCCCCGCAAAGGCACATATCCATGGCCACTCCCGACACCGTCAGCTTCGGCTATGAACAGGTCCCCGCGACCGAGAAGACCGCGATGGTCGGCGAAGTGTTCAGCCGCGTCGCGCGCAAGTACGACATCATGAACGACGCGATGTCGGGGGGCATGCACCGCCTGTGGAAGGACCGCTTCGTGCGCCGCGTCAAGCCGCGCGAGGGCGAGACGATCCTCGACATGGCGGGCGGCACCGGCGACATCGCGTTCCGCATGGAGCGCCTCGGCGCGAGCATCACCGTCGCCGACATCAACCCCGACATGCTGGGCGTCGGAATGGAACGCGCCGCCGAGCGCGGCCTCGACAGCCTCGTCTGGTCCGAGCAGAATGCCGAAAAGCTGTCGTTTCCGGGCCAGTTCTTCGATGCCTATACGATTGCCTTCGGCATCCGCAACGTCACCGACATTCCCGCGGCCTTGCGCGAAGCGCACCGTGTGCTGCGCTATGGCGGGCGTTTCTTCTGCCTCGAATTTTCGACCAATGAGTGGCCGGGGTTCGCGCAAGCCTATGACGCTTACTCGCATCATCTCGTCCCCAAGCTCGGCAAGCTGATCGCCGACGACGAGGATAGTTATCGCTACCTGATCGAATCGATCCGCCGTTTCCCCCCGATGCCCAAATTCGCGCAGATGATCCGCGATGCGGGCTTCACCGCGGTGAAGGTCGAGCCGATTTTGGGCGGGCTGGTGGCCATTCACAGCGGATGGAAGGCGTGAGATCAACGACAGCATTTACCCCCTCCCGCCTGCGAGAGGGGCAGCGAGACTGCGAGCTTTGCTCGCTAGTCGCAGCGGGGTGGGCACCTGAGACGGTGCTGCCCCACCCCCAACCCCTCCCCCAAGCGGGAGGGGAGCCGTGACCCGCCCCGTCACCCATATCGTCCGGCTGCTGAAGTGGGGGCGCATCCTCGCACGCCACGGCGCTTTGCGCGGGATCGAGACCGCGCCGCAGACGCCGCCGGGGGTCAAGCGCCTCTGCCGCATCGCGCGCCTCGGTACGATCCAGCCGAAACTGCCCGACTATGCCGCCGCCTTCCAGGCGATCGGCCCCGCGGCGGTCAAGCTCGGCCAGACGCTCGCGACGCGTCCCGATCTCGTCGGCGAGGACGCCGCGCATAATCTGCTCACGCTGCAGGACGCGCTCGCACCCGTCGCGTTCGGCTGTATCAAACAGGAAATCGAGGCGACCTTCGAAGTTCCGCTCGAAAGCCTCTATGCCGAATTCGATCCCGAACCCGTCGGATCGGCCTCGATCGCGCAGGTACACCGCGCGGTGACGACCGACGGCCGCCAGGTCGCGGTCAAGGTCCGGCGCCCCGGCATCGACAAGCAGTTCGCGCGCGACATCGAAACCTATGAATGGGCCGCCGCCCATCTCGAGGCGCTCGGCGGCGAAGCGACGCGGTTGCGTCCGCGCGAGGTCATCGCGAACTTCCGCCGCTGGACATTGCGCGAGCTCGATCTCCGCCGCGAGGCCGCCTCGGCGTCCGAACTCCGCGACGCGATGGTCGGAGTCCCGACCTATGAAGTCCCGGCGATCGACTGGGATCGCACCGCGAGCCGCGTGATGACGCTCGACTGGATCGACGGCATCAAGATTTCGCACCGCGACGCACTCATAGCCGCGGGCCACGACATGGAAGCGCTGGCGGCGAACCTCGTCCATGCCTTCCTGCGGCAGGCGATCGCCGAGGGCTTTTTCCACGCGGACATGCACCAGGGCAATTTGTTCGTGAAGGCCGACGGGACGATCGCCGCGGTCGATTTCGGGATCATGGGGCGGATCAACCGGCAGGCGCGCTACTGGCTCGCCGAAATCCTCTATGGCCTGACCACGGGCAATTACCGCCGCGTCGCCGAAATTCATTTCGAGGCGCAATATGTGCCCGACTATCACAGCGTCGAGGAGTTCGCCACGGCGCTGCGCGCGGTCGGCGAGCCGATGCGCGGCAAGCCGGTGAGCGAATTGTCGGTCGGGCAGATGCTCGACGGGCTGTTCGCGATCACGCGCGATTTCGACATGCAGACGCAGCCGCACCTGCTGCTGCTTCAGAAGACGATGGTGATGGTCGAAGGCGTCGCGACGATGCTCGATCCCAAAATCAACATGTGGGACGTGTCGGGCCCCTTCGTCAGCGAATGGATCCGCGACGAACTCGGCCCCGAAGCCGCGCTGGCCGATGGGCTGCGCGAACAGGGCAAGACGCTGGCGCTGATCCCCGACATCATCCGCCGCCTCGACGCGCAATTGCCGCGCAAGGGCGCCGCGCCGCCCGCGCCGCCGCTGCCCGACATTCCGTTGATGTGGGACAAGGGCGAGAAACGCCGCTGGTGGCGCTATGCGCTGGCCGCGCTTGCCGGCGCTGCGGCCGGGGCGGCCGCTCTCAACTGGCTGGGTTGAATCGGCTTATGTATGCGCATATCTTATGCGCAAGGAGAATGGCGATGAACCGTCCCGCGCGATTCGAAGGCCCCAAAAAACCGACCAATGTGTCACTGAGCGCCGAGCTGGTGGAAGAAGCCAAGCAGTTGGGCATCAATGTCAGCGAGGCATGTCAGACGGGACTTGCCGCCGAGGTAAAAAAGGCCCGCGAGACCGCCTGGAAGGCAGAAAATCGCGCCGCGATCGAAAGCTGGAACGACTATACGCTTAAGAACGGCCTACCGCTCGCGAAATACCGCCAATTCTGATGGCACAATTTGACGTGCATGAAAGTCGGCTCGGCGAAGAATTGCTGCTCGATTGTCAAAGCGATTTGCTCGACCATTTCGACACGCGCCTCGTCATCCCTCTGGTGCCGACGCAGACGGCGCAGATGCTGCCACGACTCCATCCGACCTTCGAGATTGAAGGAGCGCAGCATATTCTGGCGACCCAACTTGCCTCCGCCGTCAGCGTCGAGGAGTTGGGGCCACGCGTAATTTCGCTCGCCGACCGACGATACGACATATTGAATGCACTCGATGTGCTGATCACGGGGTTCTGAGACTATGACCAAGCCTCGCATCCTGCTGATCATCGGCGGCGGTATCGCCGCGTACAAGAGCATCGAGCTTGTCCGTCTGCTCCGCAAGGCAGGTTATGTCGTGCGCTGTGTGATCACGCGCGCGGGCGAGCAGTTCGTTACGCCGTTGACGCTCGCCGCGCTCTCCGAAAACAAGGTCTACACCAGCCTCTTCGACCTGAAGGACGAGGTCGAGATGGGGCATATCCAATTGAGCCGCGAAGCCGACCTGGTGGTCGTCGCGCCCGCAACCGCCGACCTGCTCGCCAAGATGGCCGCCGGAATCGCCGACGATCTGGCGACGACATTGCTGCTCGCGACCGACAAGCCCGTGCTCGCGGCGCCTGCGATGAATGTGCGCATGTGGCTGCACGCCGCGACGCGGCGCAATGTCGAAACGTTACGCGGCGACGGGGTGACGGTGATGGAGCCCGACGAGGGCGAGATGGCGTGCGGCGAATATGGCCCCGGCCGCCTGCCCGAACCCGACGCGATCAAGGCGGCGATCGACGCGGCCTTGGCCAACGCGCCCGCCGTCGTGCCGCTAACCGGCCAGCCCGATTTCGCGCCCGCCAACCATCGCCCGCTGTTCGGCCGCCGCATCCTGATCACCGCCGGCCCGACGCACGAGCCGATCGACCCTGTGCGCTACATCGCCAACCGGTCGAGCGGCAAACAGGGCTTCGCGATCGCCGCCGCCGCCGCAGAGGCCGGAGCGGAAGTGCTGCTGATCGCCGGGCCGGTGCCGCTGCCGACGCCGCCCGGCGTGATCCGTATCGATGTCGAGACCGCCGTCGAGATGGCGGCCGAGGTCGAGCAGGGCTTGCCCGTCGATGCCGCGATCATGGTCGCCGCGGTCGCCGACTGGCGCGCCGCCGATACGCAGCCGCAAAAGATAAAGAAGGACGGCAGCGGGCAGGTTCCTCCGCTCGCGCTCGCCGAGAATCCCGACATCCTCGCCAGCGTCGCCAAGAGCGCTCAGCGCCCGTCGCTGCTGATCGGCTTCGCCGCCGAGACCAACGATGTGATCGCGCACGCCGAGGCGAAGCTCGCGCGCAAGGGGTGCGACTGGATCGTCGCCAACGACGTCTCGGCCGACCCTATGGGCGGCGAAAGCAACCGCGTGCATATCGTCAGCAAAGACGGCGTAGACAGCTGGGACCGGCTGCCCAAAGCGGCCGTCGCCCGCAAATTGATGGAAAAGATTGCAGATGAGCTCGAAAAGCGCACTTCCCTTGAACGCGATTGAGATCGCCATCCAGCGGCTGCCGAACGGCGGCGGCCTGCCCCTGCCCGCCTATGCCAGCGACGGCGCGGCGGGGATGGACGTCGTCGCGGCCGAAACGCTGACGCTGCGCCCCGGCGCGCGCCACGCGGTCGCAACGGGCTTCGCGATGGCGATCCCGGCGGGCTATGAGGTGCAGGTGCGTCCGCGCTCGGGGCTCGCGCTCAAACATGGGATCACCTGCCTCAACACGCCGGGCACGATCGACAGCGACTATCGCGGCGAAGTTAAGGTGATCCTCGCCAATCTCGGCGACGAGCCGTTCGAGATCAAGCGCGGCGACCGCATCGCGCAGCTCGTCCCCGCCCCGGTGCAGCGCGCGGCCTTTGCCGAAGTCGAGACGCTCGACGAGACGACGCGCGGCGCGGGCGGCTTCGGATCGACCGGGGTCGAAAGCGATGCGGTCGACGAGACCGCGGCCACCGCGGGCCTCGCCTCGCTATCGGGCATCAAGCTGCGCCGTCCGGGCGAATAGTGCTAAGCGACGCCGAACTCGACCGCTACGCGCGCCAGATCATCCTGCCGCAGTTCGGCGGCGCGGGGCAGGCGAAGCTGAAGGCGGCGCATGTTGCCGTTATCGGTGCCGGCGGGATAGGCTGTCCAGCGATCACCTATCTGGGGGCGGCGGGGGTCGGCAAGCTGACGATCATCGATCACGACGTCGTCGAGCTGTCGAACCTCCACCGCCAACCGCTGTTCACCGACGCCGATCTCGGCGCGCGGAAGGCCGAGATCGCGGCCGGGGCGGCGCGGCGGATCAATCCGCATGTCGAGGTCGCCGCGGTCGCCGAGCGGCTCGATGGCGCCAATGCCGAGGCGCTGCTCGCGGGCGCGAGCCTGATCCTCGACGGCTGCGACAATTTCGCGACGCGGCTCGCGGTCAATCGCGCGGCGGTCGCGCTGGAAATCCCGCTGCTCAGCGCCGCGATCGGCGCGTTCGAAGGGCAGATCGCGCTCTACGAAGGGTGGCGCGCGGGGCACGCCTGCTACGCCTGCCTCGTCGGCAACGACCCCGACCGGCCGGGGATCAACTGCGCCGAAACCGGCGTGATGGGCGCGCTCGCCGGCATGATCGGAACGATGGCGGCGCTGGAGGCGGTGCGTGCGCTCTCCGGCTGGGGGTCGGCATTGACCGGCCGGCTCGCGATCGTCGACATGCTCGATCGCCGCTGGCGCGAGGTCGGCGTGCCCGAGGATCCCGAATGCCCGATATGCAAAGCCTGAACATCATCGTCGCGGTTGCCGAAGGGCGGCGGCTCTATGCGGCGCTCGAAGCAGGAATGGCCGCCGCCGCGCTCGGGCGGCGGGTGCGCATCTTCCTGCAGGGCGAGGCCGCGGCGCTGCTGCGCGATCCAGTATCGTTCGCCGGCGACGAGGCGCGCAAGGCAGCAGGCCAACCCGACCTTGCCTGGCTCGTCGAGGAAGCGGTCGCGATGGATATCGCGCTGTTCGTCTGTCAGTCGGGCATGGCGCTCGTCGGCATGGCGGCGACCGAATTGGTGCCGCACGTACGCGCCGCAGGGCTGGTCAGCTTTATGGCCGAAGTCGGCGCTGAGGATCGGCTGGTGGTTTATTGAATGTCGATCCTCCCTATGCCGAAGGCATAGGGAGGTGGCAGCGCGAAGCGCTAACGGAGGGGTTATGACGCACCGTCCCGACCCCTCCACCACCGCTCCGCGGTGTTCCCCCTCCCCATCGCTTCGCGACAGGGAGGATCGGTTTATCACGGATTATCGCAGACCTTGATCGCCTCGGGCTCGGGACGTTTACCCACGGGCACGAAACGCGCGAGATAGCCGCCGGCGTGCTGCTTGTCGTCATAGGAAACGAGCTTGTAACCCACCGCCTGAAACTCGCAGACGAGCAAGCGGAAGGGGGTGCCATGCTGGGCGATCGGGCGGTCGCCATCGACGACGATCACCTGCCCGCCCTTGCGCAGCGCCGGGCGCAGCCGCCACAGGAAGGCGTAAGGCTCGCCGATCTCATGATACATATGGACCATGAAGACGCGGTCGAAGCTCGCCGCGGGCAGGCGCGGATCGTCGACCGCGCCGAGTTTCAGCGAGACATTGTCCAGCCGTTCGCGCGCGACGCGGTCGGCGAGCCGCTCGATCACCTCGGGCATGATGTCCTGCGCGAGCACGCGGCCGTTGGCGCCGACGCGCTGCGCAAGGCGCACGGTATAATAGCCGTCGCCGGCGCCGATGTCGGCGACGGTCATGCCGGGGCGGACATCGGCCGAATCCATGACGTCCTCGGCCTCGTTGACGCGGTCGCGCGCTTCCTCGGTCGACCATTTGGTCGAGACGGTGGGCGCCACCGGCCGATCGGCGGGCGGAAAGTCGCGCGCGCTTGTCGTGCGGTCGCCGTCATCACCCCATGGCGCGTCGCAGCCGCCGAGCAGCGGAAGGATCGCTAGGGTAAAGACGAGCGCCGCGCGCTTCATCAATCGATGTCCTCCACCTCGACCTTTTCGCCCGTCACCTTCTGCGACAGCGCCGCTGCCATGAAGGGATCGAGAGCGCCGTCGAGCACGTCGCCGGGAGCGGTCGAGGTGACCCCGGTGCGCAGATCCTTCACCAGCTGATAGGGCTGGAGGACATAGGAGCGGATCTGGTGGCCCCAACCGATCTCTGTTTTCGCCTGATATTCGCCCGAGGCCGCCGCTTCGCGCTTCTGCAGCTCGGCCTCGTACATCCGCGCCTTCAGCATGCCCATCGCGGTCGCGCGGTTCTTGTGCTGCGAACGGTCGTTCTGCGACGCGACGACGATCCCGGTCGGGATGTGCGTGATGCGCACCGCCGAATCGGTCGTGTTGACATGCTGGCCGCCCGCACCCGAGGCGCGATAGGTATCGATCTTGAGGTCGCCCTCGTTGATCTCGATCTCGATATTGTCGTCGATCACCGGATAGACCCAGACCGACGAGAAGCTGGTGTGGCGGCGCGCCGAACTGTCGTAGGGCGAGATGCGCACGAGGCGGTGGACGCCGCTTTCGGTCTTGGCATAGCCATAGGCGTTTTCGCCCTTTACCAGCATCGTCGCCGACTTGATGCCCGCCTGTTCGCCCGCCTGATATTCGACGAGCTCGACCTTCATCCCGCGCTTTTCGGCCCAGCGCATATACATGCGCTGGAGCATCTCGGCCCAGTCCTGGCTTTCGGTGCCGCCAGCGCCGGCGTGGACCTCGATATAGGCGTCGTTGGCGTCGGCTTCGCCCGCGAGCAGCGCCTTGATCTTGTCCTCTTCGGCGCGTGCCGCGAGGACGCCGAGCGACGCGACGGCTTCGTCGACCATCGCCTCGTCGCCTTCCATCTCGGCAAGCTCGATCAGTTCGGCGGTGTCGGCGCATTCGGTCTCGATCGCGCGCGTCGCGGTGATCGCCTCGTCAAGCCGGCGGCGTTCGCGCATGACCTCTTGAGCCGCCTTCGCATCGTTCCACAGCGCCGGGTCCTCGACCTTCGCATTGAGTTCGTCGAGCCGCCGTACCGCGCGGTCCCAGTCGAGAAAGCGGCGCAGCAGCGCCAGCGCGGCGCTAATCTTGTCGATATGATCCTGCGCTTCGGCGCGCATGTCCTTGCTCCTGAATAATTTGGTTCGCCCTTTACGGCCTCGAAGGCCGCAGGGGAAGGAGGTGCGCCGCGTCAGATGATGCCGCCGCGATCCTCCAGGAATTCGCTGTCGCTGCGCCGGCCCGGACTTTGCTGGACAGGCACGTCCTGCCGCTGCGGTGTCTTGGCCGGCTTGATCTCTTCTTCGCGAATCGTCCGCCGCGGCTCGCTTTCGGGCTTGAAGGCCTCCCAGATGATCGACGCCTTGGGATCGGTGCCCGGCCAGGCGCCATAAACGCGCCGGCCCGATTGGCGATCGATGCGCACCATGCGCACGCCCTTCGGCGCCGAAAAGGGAATCGGCTGGCGGTCGGCGAGCGCCGCGAGCGCGAAATCCTTGAAGATCGGCGCGGCATAGCTGCCGCCCTGGGCATAGCCGCCCATGCTGCGCGGCTGGTCGAAACCGATATACATGCCCGCGACCACGTCGGGCGTGCCGCCCACGAACCAGACGTCGTTCGGGCCCGAGGTCGTCCCGGTCTTGCCGAACAGCGGCACGCCCAAGTCGCGCAGCCGCACCGCGGTGCCGCGCTGGACGACGCCTTCGAGCATATGGACGACCTGATAGGCGGTGATCGGGTCCATCAGCTGCTTGCCCGACTTGGCGAAGCGCGGCATCGGGCGGCCGTCCCAATCCTTCATGTTGCAGCCTTCGCATGGCTTCCAGTTCTTTGGAAAGATCACCTTGCCGCGGCGGTCCTGCGCATAATCGATCACGCGCGGTTTCAGTTCGCGCCCGTGATTGGCGAGCATCGCATAGGCGTTGGTAATCTTCTCGACCGTCGTCGACCCGGCGCCGAGCGCGGTCGAAAGATAGGGTTCATGCTTGCCGATGCCCATCCGGCCGATCATCTCGACGACCGGCTCCATGCCGACGAGGCTCGCCGCGCGCACCGTCATCAGGTTGCGCGACTGTTCGAGGCCCCAGCGCATCGTATGTTCGCCGCTGCCGCCCGAATTGCCGAAGTTGCGGAAGCATTTATTGCCGAGCGCGGCGCCTTGATAGACGCAGAAAGGCCCGTCGACGATCATCGTCGCGGGGGTCATGCCATTGTCGAGCGCGGCGGCGTAGACGAAGGGCTTGATCGTCGAACCCGGCTGGCGTTCGGCCTGCGTCGCGCGGTTGAAGGACGACAGGCGGACGTCGAAACCGCCCTGCATCGCATAGATACGCCCCGAATGCGGGCTTTCGATGACCATGCCGCCCGACACCTCGGGAATATTGCGCAGCGCATAACGGTCGCCGCCCGCCGATTTGACGACGATCAGGTCGCCCGGGCGCATCGCGGAAAAGGCACTGCCCCCGGTCTTGCGATAGCGCATCCCCGCCGAACTTGCGGGCAGGCGCCCGATATCGCCGTTCGAAAAGCCGATCCGCGCCTCGCCCCCCGATTTCGAAAGCACAGCGGCGACGCGCCAATTGTCGTAATCGATACCGATGAAGCTCGATGCGAGGCGGCTCTGCCACTGGTCGTCGGTCTCGATCGTCGCGATCGGTCCCGACCAGCCTTTGCCCGCATCATAGCGTTGGAGCCCCTTGCGCAGCGCCATGGCCGCGGCCTCTTGCATCGCGCCGTCATAGGGCGTGCGCACCCAGAGGCCGCCGGCATAGACGCTGTGGGGGCCGTCCTCGGCCGTTTCGCCGAATTCGGCGATCAGCTGGCGCCGGACCTCTTCCATATAATAGCCGCCGACCTGCGCGACCGCGCGGTTCCCGCTGTCGGTCAGGCCGAGCGGCATCGCACGCGCCGCGTCGCGCTGCGCCGCGGTGATCCAGCCATTATCCTCCATCGACCCGAGCACGAAATTGCGCCGCGCGAGCGCTTCGCTTTCGAAGCGCGCGCGGCCATATTTCTCGGGCGCCTTGGGGAGGATCGCGAGAAAGGCCATTTCGTGGAGCGCGAGCTGGTCGACATCCTTGTCGAAATAGGCGCGGCTCGCCGCCTGCACGCCGAAACTGCGACGGCCAAGCGGAATTTCGTTGAGATAGAGTTCGAGAATCTGTTCCTTGGTCAGCGCATCCTCGATGCGCATCGCAAGGATCGCCTCGCGCACCTTGCGGCGGTAGCTGAGCTCGTTCGTGAGCAGCAGATTCTTCGCGACCTGCTGGGTGATCGTCGAGGCGCCGACGGGGCGCCCGCTGCTGGTCAGATTGGTGACGATCGCCGAGGCGATGCCCGGATAATCGATGCCGCCGTGGCTGAAGAAGGTCTTGTCCTCGGCGGCAAGGAAGGAGCGCACCAGAAGCTGGGGATATTCGCTATAATCGAGCTGGACGCGGCGTTCGCGGGCATAGCTGTGAACCGGTTTGCCCTCACCGTCGCGGACCATCGTCGGCAGCGGCGGCTCATAGTCGCGAAGCTGGTCGACCGAAGGCAGGTCGCGCGCGAAGATCGCCCAGATCAACGCGATGCCAAGCAGCCCGGCGAGCGCGAGATAGGATAGCCAGCGGAACCAGCGCCGTGTCCACATGTCGCGGACCCAGGCGATGACGGCATTGCCGTCGCGGCGGAGGCGAAGGCGGAAATCGGGCGGACTGTCGGCGGCCATATGCCCCCGCCTCTAAAGCCTGTGTCGCGGAAAGGAAAGCATGGTTGCGGCGAGGCGGGCTATGACGCGTTTTCCGTGAGGTCGAGCAGCGCGGCGCGAAGCATCGCGGCCCCTTGGGCGAACGCCGCGCCCGCTGAAACACGATCTTCTTCGTAAAGCATCTCGTCGACCGCGAAGCCGATCTCGACCGCAAGCCGCAGCCGGGGCCACAGCATGTCGCGGTCGATGCCGGACAGATATGGAAGGCACGCGTCCGTCAGCCGGTCGGCGACATGCCGGTGCGATTCGAGCCGGACATGGATGAGTTGCGGCGACGCGTGGAGCGACCGCAGGATCCACACCGCCCCCGGCTCGGCGCGCGTCACTGCGGCATTTTCGGATAGAAGTTCGCCGATATGATCGGCCATGCCGGCGATTCCCCCTGGCCCGCGACGCGCGAGCCACGCGTCGAGTACGGCGTTCTGGCGCTCCATCAGCCGCCGCCCGAGCGCTTCGAGCACGGCATATTTGTCGCCGAAATAGCGGTAGAGCGCGGGCGGCGTCAGCCCGGCGCGCGCCGCGATCATATTGGTCGAAATCCTCTCGATCCCGACCTCGGCGAGCAATTCGCCCGCGACGTCGAGCAGCCGTTCGCGCGTCTGCCGCGCGCGATCCTGCTGCGGCGGACGGCGTTCCGCAAGCGTCATCGCGCGCGGCCGCGCGCGCTGACCGGCCAGATATCGACCAGCGTATCGCCCGAAACGACATGGTAGAAATCATAGAGATTCACCGTCGGATCGCAGTGCGGCACGGTCAAGCTGACCGGATCGCCGGGCTGTAATACCTTCCCGATTTCGGGCGCGATGAGCGCGGCATGCTCGTCGCCCATGAAAGCGAAGAAGGCGGTTTCGGGCGCGCCGCGCTGAACAACGGCGACGCCGCCGTCGGTCGAGAGCGACTTGTAACCGGCATCGATCGTGACGAGCCCGCTGTGGTTCGCGCTGACGACGCGTGCGTCGACCGACAGCGACACCTCGAACGGGAGCTCGGCGTCTCCGGTCAGGTCGCAATCAAGATATTGCTTGTCCATGAAGACGTAAGAGCCCGCCTGGAGTTCGGTGAATACGCCGAGATCGAGGTCGATGCGATGCGTGCCGGTGCCCGATCCGGTGACGATGCCCGGCGCGAAACCCGCTTCGGTCAACGCAGCGATGACCTGTTGCAGATAGGCGGTGCGCTCGACGATCGCGGCGCGGCGGTCGGCGTAGCTTTCGATATGCTGCTGCGACCCGCAGTAAAATTGCACGCCGCGATAGTCGAGATGGGGCGACCGGCCGATCACGCGGGCCAGCGCAACCGCGGCCTCGGCCGACGCCACGCCGGTGCGGGCGATGCCGGGATCGATGTCGATGACGACGTCGAGTCTCGCTTCGGACGCTGTCAGCGCCGCGTCGAGGCGGACGGCCACGTCCGGATGATCGACGACCGCCATCAGCCCTTCGGCGGTCGCGGCGAGCCGTGCGAGCCGCTCGATCGCCGCGGGCGCGGCGACGGGTGAGGTGATGAGGATACCGGTCACGCCGCCATCGGCCAGCACCTCGGCCTCGCCGATCTTGGCGCAGCAGACGCCGACCGCCCCGGCCGCGATCTGGCGCTTCGCGATGTCGACACTTTTGTGGGTCTTGGCATGCGGGCGCAGCGCGACGCCCCCGCTCGCCGTCAGCGCCGCCATCGCCGCGATATTGCGGTCGAGCGCCTCGATATCGAGGATGAGCGCGGGCGTGTTGAGGTCGGCGCGCGATCCCTGTCGGCCGATCAGATGAGCGTGTAATTCACGGTCGGTGGTCATGCGAACAAGGTCTCCAGATGGGGATTGAGGAACTTTCCATGCGGGTCGACCGCGCGGCGAACCGCAATATAGCGCTCGGTCATCGGATAGAGCGCGGCGACGTCGGCGCGGCTCAGCCTGTGGCGCTTCACCCAATGCGGTCGCCCGCCTGCGCTGCGGAAGATCGCCTCGGCCTCGGCGAACAGCGCGGCCCAGGGCATTTTCGCATATTGGTGCATCGAGATCGCGGCGACCGGCCCGGCACTCATCGGGCTCATCCAGATATCGTCGGCGGCGACGGTGCGATATTCGAAGGGAAAGGTCACGGGCAGACGTTTCCTGCGGATCCAGCCGACGACCTCTTCCAATGTCTCGAGACCGGCGCTGCGCGGCATTTCATATTCCATCTCCTCGAAGCGGATCGTGCGGTCGGACGGGAAGATGTTGTGCGCGGGCCCGCGGCGGCGGCCCGAAATGCCGCTTTTCATCATCAGCCGCTGGAGCGCAGGCGTCAGGAAAGGCAGCCGCGCCGAAATGTCGAGGATGCGCCGAAAGGTCGTCTCCTCCATGTCGGTCGTCGTGGGCGGCGGGTCGCACGGGTCGCAGAGGTCGAGCGTCTTCAGAATGACGTGGTCGCTGTGCGGGAAGAACCAATATTCGATATGGCGGTGCTGCTCCGCCAGCTCGTCATAGCCTTCGCGAATCTCTTCCCATCGGCGTTTTTCGATCCGTTCGGCAAGATGAAAGGCGGGGACGACCGCGACCTCGATTTCGGTCGCGACGCCGAACAGTCCGAGCGATAGCCGCTGCGCCTGATAGAGGTCCGCATTGGTGTCGGCATCGCACCAATGCGCTTCGCCTTCGGCGTCGACGAGCCGGAAACCGCGCGCGAAGGTCGAGAGCGAGCCGAGATCGACGCCGGTGCCATGCGTCCCGGTCGCCATCGCGCCGGCGAGCGACTGCGGATCGACGTCACCCTGATTGGCGAGCGCGAGCCCCTCCTCCCACAAGGCCGCGGTGAGCCGGCGGATGCTCCAGCCTGCGGGAATGTGGGCGGTTCGGCGGTCGGCGGCAATGCGGATCGTGCCTGCCATGTCGTCTAGGCTGACGATCAACTCATCCGATTCGCACAAAGGCATGAAGCTGTGCCCGGCGCCGGTGACGCGCAGCTTGGCCGCGCTGCGGATGATCGCGGCCAGTTCGTCCTCGCTCTTGGGACGCGCGACCGTTGCGCTCGCGCTGACGCTGCCCGACCAGTTGTTCCACGCCATATGCCTCTCCCGCAGCGAGCGCGCCGAAGCTGTGGGCGGCAGAAAAGTTAGTCAAGACTATATTTCCGTCACGGTGTCCGCAAGCGACCGGT
>CBINGC010000050.1:0-25596 GCA_966250105.1 uncultured Sphingopyxis sp.
CCCTGCGCGCGCGCCTTCGCTTCATAGCGCGTTTCGGGCCAGCCGCCGGGGCGCTGCTGGAAATCGCGCGCGTCCTTCGCCAGCCATTCGAACTGGTGGCGGTGGCGGCGCATCACCATCAGCGCATGCTGCAGATAGATGGGGTGGTCGGTGCCGAAACGGAACTCGCCGCCGGGCTTCAGCTTCGCCGCGATCAGGTCGAGCGGGCCGTCGTTCATCATCCGCCGCTTCGCATGGCGCGCCTTGGGCCAGGGGTCGGGATGGAGCAGATAGGCGAACGACAGCGCGCCGTCGGGAATCCGCCGCAGCACCTCAAGCGCGTCGCCATGATGGATGCGGACGTTGCCGAGCGGCAGGCGGGCGCCATGATCGCCGGCGACATGGACCAGCGCCTGCGCTACCCCGTTGATGAACGGCTCGGCGCCGATGAAGCCATGGTCGGGCAGCATGTCGGCGCGCCCCGCCATATGCTCGCCGCCGCCAAAACCGATTTCAAAATGCAACTGACATGCCTGCCCGAACAGACGCTGCGCGGAAACTTCGCCAACTTCGGGCACCGCGATCTGCGGCAGCATCGTATCGACCAGATCCTGCTGCCCCGCGCGCAGCGGCTTGCCCTTCGATCGGCCATAGAGGCGGTTAAGGGTCGTCGGATCGCCGGGTTTATGCGCAGTCATGCCGCGCCCGTTAGCGCGGCAAGGCGGGGGCGGCAAGCGCCCCCGGCCCATATCAGGCCGCGAGCGCGGCCTTGAGCTTCTCGACAAGGTCGGTGCGCTCCCACGGGAAGGCGTCGCCCTCGGCGGTGCGGCCGAAGTGGCCGTAGGCGGCGGTCTGCCGATAGATAGGCTTGTTGAGCCCCAGGTGCGTGCGGATGCCCTTCGGCGTCAGGCGCACGAGGCCGGGGATCGCCGCCTCGATACGGCTTTCCTCGACCGTGCCCGTGCCATGCAGGTCGACGTAGATCGACAGCGGCTCGGCGACACCGATCGCGTAGCTGAGCTGGATCGTGCAGCGGCGCGCGAGCCCCGCGGCGACGATATTCTTCGCGAGATAGCGCGTGATATACGCCGCCGAGCGATCGACCTTGGTCGGGTCCTTGCCGCTGAACGCGCCGCCGCCATGCGGGCTCGCGCCGCCATAGGTGTCGACGATGATCTTGCGCCCCGTCAGCCCCGCGTCGCCGTCGGGCCCGCCGATCTCGAAACGGCCGGTGGGGTTGATGTGATAGACGGTGTTGGCGGTCAGCAGTTCGGCGGGCAGCACGTCGGCGATTACGCCGAGCACATATTTGCGTAGCTCCGTATATTTGGCCTCGTCGCCTTCGCCGTTGTGGAAATAATAGCCCGGCGCATGCTGCGTCGACACGACGATCGCGGTCGCCTCGACCGGCCGCTCATTGGCATAGCGCAGCGTCACCTGGCTCTTGGTGTCGGGCTCGAGGAAGGGCGCCGTGCCCGCTTTGCGGTCGGCCGCCATGCGCTCGAGGATCTTGTGGCTGTAATCGAGCGTCGCGGGCATCAGGTCGGGGGTCTCGTCCGACGCATAGCCGAACATGATCCCCTGATCGCCGGCGCCTTCATCCTTGTCGCCGCTTTCATCGACGCCCTGCGCGATATGCGCCGACTGGCCGTGGAGATTATTCTCGAAGCGGAAGCTCTGCCAGTGAAAGCCCGATTGCTCGTAACCGATCTCGCGCACCGTATTGCGAACCGTCGCCTCGATCTCTTCGAGCGCGCCCGGGGCCCAAGCGTCATTCTCGAACACGCCCTTGCAGCGAATCTCGCCCGCGAGCACGACGAGCTGCGTCGTCGTCAACGTTTCGCACGCCACGCGCGCCTCCGGATCCTTCGACAGGAACAGATCGACGATCGAATCCGAAATCTGGTCGGCAACCTTGTCGGGATGCCCCTCCGACACGCTCTCGGAGGTGAAAAGGAAGCTATTGCGCATGGGAAAGCCTTCTCGAAATCGAATATAAAGGATGCTTTATGTCCGCGCGCTGTTAGCGCCCCGAGCGCCGGAACGCAATGGCCAGCGCGAGCAACAGCAACGCGAAACCGACGGGCAGACCGTTGCCGAAGCGCGCAAAGAGCGTGGGTGCGTGCGCGGGTGGCACCACCATGTCGATGCGCCCCGCCTCGTGCATCGGCAGCGAATCGAGAATGCGGCCGTCGGCGTCAATTACCGCACTGATCCCCGTCGGCGTCGCACGGATCACCGGCAGGCCTTCCTCGATCGCGCGGAGGCGCGCCTGGGCGAGATGCTGCGGCGGGCCCCAGCTGCCGAACCAGGCGTCGTTCGACGGGTTGAAGATGAAGTCGGGCCGATGCTCGCGATCGACGACCTGACCCGAGAAAATGATCTCGTAACAGATTTGCAGGCCGATTCGGCCGAAGGCGCCGAGGTCGAGTGTGCGCGGGCCGGGTCCCGGCCAGAAATCGATGTCCCCCGGCGCGAGTCGCGACAGGCCGAGTGCCGACAGGATCGGTCGCATCGGCAGATATTCGCCATAGGGCACCAGGTGCGCCTTGTCGTAGCGCGGACCGAGCGTGCCGTCGGCGTGGACGGTCATCACCGCGTTGCGCGCGCCGACAACCTCACCCGACTGGTCGAGTTCGAGCTTGAGCGCGCCGAGCAGCATGACGTCGTCGGGGTTCATCAACCGGACGATCCGTGCTCGCGCCTCGGCGGGCGAGCGATCATAATAGACCGAAGGATAGCCGCGTTCGAGATAGTCGGGCACTGCGGCCTCGGGCCACAGGATCAGCCGCGGGGTGTCTCCCTTCGGCGTCGTCAGCCGCGCGAGCTTGGCGAAATTGGCGTCCGCCTTGCTGCCCTCCCATTTATCTTCCTGCCCGACATTGGGCTGGACGACGGTGATGGGGATTGCGGCGACGCCCTTGGAGTGGATGGCGCCATCGACGTTGCTGCCCATTTGGGACACAAAGGCGGCGCCCCAAAGGGCCAGCACGCTGCCGAATAGAGCGGTCGCGGCGACGCGGCGGCGAAACCATGTCAGGATCAGGACCCCCGCGAGCAGGAAGACGATCCCGCTCATGCCATAGGTCCCGATCCAGCGCGCGGGCTCGGCAGCGTGCGGGACGGCGATCACGCCTAGGGGATTCCATGCGAAGCCGGTGAAGATCCAGCTGCGAAGCCATTCGGTGAGAATCCAGAGCCCGGCGAACGCCAGCAGATAGGACGGCGCCGCAAAATGCGTGTCGCCCCTGAGTTTCACCAGCCACGCGCTCCAAGCCGTCAGCGCCGGATAGATCGCCAGATAGAGCGACAGTAGCACGACGGCGATCCACCCCAGCCATGCGGGCATTGCGGCCTGATAGGTGAAGGCGGTCGCGATCCAGTTGAGGCCGATCGCGAAATGGCCGACCCCGAACGCCCAGCCGATGCCGGCGGCGCGCCAGCCGCGCGGAGCTCGCGCAACCAGCGCCATCCAGCCCGCGAGCGCCAGCAGCGTCAGCGGCCAGAGGTGCAGCGGCGCGAACCCTGTCGCCGAAACGGCACCGAGCAGCAGGGCGAGGAGCTTGGGCCAGCGTTCGGCAAAAGCGGCGATGCGGAGGGAAAGCGCGGTCACGCGCGTTGCTTTAGCCGCGCGGCGGGGCGGGGACAATGAGGCTTGCGTCGGGCCACGGCCGCTTTCGTCCAAGAGCCGCGAAATCAGAATATCATACGCAAATACTATGCGGGACAAGATTTCGCGCTCTCGCATTCAAACGCTGCTCCCGCCTATTTGAGCCTCCTGCAGACGACTCGTCGCGCCCCGCGGCCTGCGTTCTGCCGGAGCTATACCCATGCAGGATCTGATCTGGATCGGCACCATCCTCGCTCTCCTCGCCGCGAGCCTCGGCTATGCGCGGCTGTGCGACGACGCATAGGGATCGATGCCCATGTCTCTCGACCTGTGGCTCGCGGGCCTCACCGCGTTCGGCCTTCTCCTTTATCTCGTCGCCGTGCTTGCGCGGCCCGAACGCTTTTAGGGGAGGGGTGCGATGACCATTCAAGGATGGCTGCTGATCGCCAGCTTCATCGGCCTGTTGCTGTTGCTCGCAAAGCCGATGGGCCTGTGGCTCTTCGCGCTTTACGAAGGACGGCGAACACCGCTGCACCGGGTGCTCGGCCCGATCGAAATGGGCTTTTATCGCCTGTCGGGCATCGACCCGGCCGAGGAGCAGGGCTGGCGCCGCTATGCGGTCCATATGCTGATCTTCAACGTTGCGCTGCTGCTCTTCAGCTATGCCATATTGCGACTGCAGGGCGGGCTGCCACTCAATCCGCTGGGATATGACGGCACGAGCGCAGACTTGGCGTTCAACACCGCGATCAGCTTTACCGCGAATACCAACTGGCAGAGCTATGGCGGCGAATCGACGATGTCGAATTTGAGCCAGATGCTGGCGCTTACCATCCACAATTTCCTGTCGGCGGCGACCGGCACTGCGCTCGCTTTCGCGCTGTTCCGCGGTTTCGCGCGGCGTGAGACGAGGACGATCGGCAACTTCTGGGCCGATGTGACGCGCGTGACGCTCTATCTGCTGCTGCCCCTTTGCGTGGTCCTCGCGATCTTTTACATCGCCAGCGGGGTCCCGCAGACGTTCGCCGGTTCGGTCGACGTGACGACGCTCGAAGGCGTGAAGCAAACATTGGCGCTCGGCCCCGTCGCAAGCCAAGAAGCGATCAAACTGCTCGGCACCAATGGCGGAGGCTTCTTCAACGCCAACAGCGCGCACCCGTTCGAGAATCCGACCGCGCTCACCAATTTCGTCCAGATGCTGTCGATCTTCGCGATCGGTGCCGGGTTGACCTGGACCTTTGGCAAGACGGTCGGCAACCCGCGTCAGGGCTGGGCGATCCTTGCCGCGATGATGACGCTATTCCTCGCCGGAGCCGCGATCACCTATTGGCAGGAAGCCGCCGGCAATCCGGTCCTCCACAGTTTCGGCGTCATGGGCGGCAATATGGAGGGCAAGGAAGTCCGCTTCGGTATTGCCCAATCGGCGCTGTTCGCGGTCGTCACGACGGCGGCCTCCTGCGGCGCGGTCAACGCGATGCACGACAGCTTCACCGCGATCGGCGGTATGATCCCGCTGTTCAACATGCAGCTTGGCGAAGTGGTCATCGGCGGCGTCGGCGCGGGCATCTATGGCTTCCTGCTATTTGCGATCCTCGCCATTTTCGTGGCCGGGCTGATGGTCGGGCGTACCCCCGAATATGTCGGCAAGAAGATCGAGGCGCGCGAGGTCAAGCTCGCGGTGCTCGCCATCGCTGTGCTGCCCCTCGTCATCCTCGGCTTCACCGCCATCGCGTCGGTGACCGAGGCGGGGCTCGCGGGGCCGCTCAACAAGGGGCCGCACGGATTTTCAGAAATCCTCTACGCCTTTACCAGCGCGGCCGCGAACAACGGGTCCGCCTTTGCGGGGCTCAGCGCCAACACGCCCTTCTATAATGGCATGCTCGGCGTCGCGATGTGGATCGGCCGTTTTTTCGTCATCATTCCGATGCTGGCGATCGCCGGCGGCCTCGCGGCGAAGAAATATACGTCGGAAACGGCGGGCAGCTTCCCGACCACCGGGCCGCTGTGGACGGGTCTGCTGGTCGGCATCGTGCTGATCGTCGGCGGCCTGACCTTCCTGCCCAGCCTCGCACTCGGTCCGATCGCCGATCATCTCGCGATGATCCATGGCCAGCTCTTCTAAGGATTATCGCAAATGGCTCGGTCCGAAACCCAGTCCCTGTTCACCGCCGACCTGATCGTCCCGGCGATCGGCGGCGCCTTCCGCAAACTTAATCCCCGCGAACTGGTCCGCAACCCGGTGATGTTCACCACCGCGGTCGTCGCGGCGTTGCTGACGGTGCTTCTCGTCGTCGGGCAGGATGGCCTTGCGATAGGCTTCAAGCTCCAGCTCGTCATCTGGTTGTGGCTGACGGTGCTGTTCGGCACCTTTGCCGAGGCGCTCGCCGAGGGGCGCGGCAAGGCACAGGCGGCTTCGCTCCGCGCGACGAAGGCCGAGCTGACGGCCAAGCGGCTGAAGGGTGAGGGCGGGGCGTGGGAGGATGTCCGCGCCAGCCAGCTCAAGGTCGGCGATGTGGTGCTCGCCGAGACCGGCGATCTCATCCCCGCCGATGGCGAAGTCGTCGCGGGCGTCGCGTCGGTCAACGAAGCTGCAATCACCGGCGAAAGCGCGCCCGTGATCCGAGAGGCGGGCGGCGATCGCAGCGCGGTCACTGCGGGCACGCGCGTCATTTCCGACGAAATACGGGTGCGGGTGACGGTCCATCCTGGGCAGGGCTTTCTCGACCGGATGATCGCGCTCGTCGAAGGCGCCGAACGGCAGAAGACGCCGAACGAGATCGCGCTGACTCTGCTACTCGTCGGCCTGACGATCATCTTCCTGATCGCGGTGGGCACGATCCCCGCCTTTGCGAGCTATGCGGGTGGCGGCATTCCGGTGGCGATCCTCGCGGCGTTGCTCATCACGCTGATCCCGACGACGATCGCGGCCTTGCTCTCGGCGATCGGCATCGCGGGCATGGACCGGCTCGTGCGTTTCAACGTGCTTGCCAAGTCGGGCCGCGCGGTCGAGGCGGCGGGCGACGTCGATGTGCTGCTGCTCGACAAGACCGGCACGATCACCGTCGGCGATCGACAAGCGACCGAGTTTCGTGCCGTGGACGGCCATTCGGCGGCGCAGCTGGCCGACGCGGCGCTGCTTGCCAGCCTCGCCGACGAAACGCCGGAAGGTCGTTCGATCGTGGTACTGGCGCGGGAAGGCTTTGGTCGGACCGCCGGGATGCCCGCGGGTGCAGAGATCATCCCCTTCACCGCCCAGACGCGCATCTCGGGGATCAAGCTCGGCGAGAGCGTAATTCAGAAGGGCGCGGTCGATTCGGTGCTGAGGGCCAATCCGGGCGTGGGAGCGACCGCAGCGGCGACCGAGCTTCGCCGCGTCACCGACGAGATCGCGCGCGCCGGGGGCACGCCGCTGGCCGTGGCGAAGGACGGTGAGTTGCTCGGGGCGATCTTTCTGAAGGACATCGTCAAGGCGGGCATCCGCGAACGCTTCGGCGAGCTCCGCGCGATGGGTATCCGCACGGTGATGATCACCGGCGACAATCCGCTGACCGCGTCCGCCATCGCGGCCGAGGCCGGGGTTGATGATTTCCTCGCGCAGGCGACGCCCGAGGACAAATTGGAGCTGATCCGCAAGGAACAGGCGGGCGGGCGGCTCGTCGCGATGTGCGGCGACGGCACCAACGACGCGCCCGCACTGGCGCAGGCCGACGTCGGGGTCGCGATGAATACCGGCACGCAGGCTGCGCGCGAGGCGGGCAATATGGTCGACCTCGACAGCGACCCGACCAAGCTGATCGAAGTCGTCGGGCTCGGAAAACAGCTCCTGATGACGCGCGGCGCGCTCACGACCTTTTCGGTCGCCAACGACGTCGCCAAATATTTCGCGATCATCCCGGCGATGTTCGTCGTGCTCTATCCGGGGCTCGGGGTGCTCAACGTCATGGGGCTGAGCAGTCCTGAAAGTGCTATCCTGTCGGCGATCATCTTCAACGCGCTGATCATTCCGCTGCTCGTACCGCTGGCGCTGAGGGGCGTGACCTATCGCCCGATGGGGGCCGGGCCGCTGCTCGCGCGCAACCTCGCCGTCTATGGCCTTGGCGGCCTCGTCGCGCCCTTCATCGGTATCAAGCTCATCGATCTGGCCGTCGGCGGCCTCGGTCTTGCCTGAGGAATGGACATGAACAAGGATCTCATCAGCTCGCTGCGCCCCGCGCTCGTCATGACATTGCTTTTCGCCGCGCTGCTCGGGATTGCCTATCCGCTGGCGATCACCGGCGTCGGACAAGCGCTGTTTCCCGATCAGGCTAACGGCAGCCTCGTGCGCGACGAGGGCATCGTCGTTGGCTCGACCGTGGTCGGGCAGGCTTTCAGTTCGGAGCGCTATTTCAACACGCGGCCCTCGGCCGCGGGGGACGGCTACGATGGGCTCGCCTCTTCGGGATCGAACCTCGGTCCGGCCTCACGGGTGCTGGCAGACCGTGTGAAGGCCGATGTCGCCAGACTTTCCGAAACGGCGCCAGGGCCGAACGTCCCGCCTGACCTGGTGACGACCTCCGCCTCGGGGCTCGACCCTCATATCAGTCCCGAGGCGGCTCTTTACCAGGTCGACCGGGTGGCGCGGGTGCGTTCGCTTGACCCCGTGGCGGTGCGCAAATTGGTCCAACAGGCCGTTGAGCGGCAGATATTAGGTTTTCTAGGCGAGCCGCGCGTCAATCTGTTCATGCTCAATCGACGACTCGATGCGTTTGGAGCTAAACCTGCCGCGTGACAGCGAGCGATCGACCATCCCCGGAGGCCTTTCTGCGTCAGGCGGCGCAGGAAGGCCGCGGCCGTCTCAAGGTCTTTCTCGGCGCCGCCCCCGGCGTCGGCAAGACGTGGGAAATGCTGACCGACGGCCGCGAGCGCCGCGACGCCGGGGTCGATGTGGTGATCGGGGTGGTCGAGACGCATGGTCGGCGCGATACCGAAGCGCTGGTCCATGGGCATGAGATCATCGCACGCCGCATGATCGATCATCAGGGCCACAGCCTCGGCGAAATGGATATCGACGCGATCCTCGAACGGCGGCCCAGCCTCGTTCTGGTCGATGAGCTTGCGCACAGCAACGCGCCGGGCAGCCGCCATCCCAAGCGCTATCAGGATGTCGAAGAACTGCTCGACGCCGGGATCGACGTCTATTCGACGCTCAACATCCAGCATGTCGAAAGCCTCAACGACGTTGTGGCCTCGTTCACGCGCGTGCGCGTGCGCGAGACTGTTCCCGACTCGATTCTCGAAACGGCCGAGATCGAGGTCGTTGATATCCCGCCCGACGAACTGATAGAGCGGCTGCGCGACGGCAAAGTCTATATCCCGCAGGAAGCGTCGCGGGCGCTGACGCACTTCTTCTCCAAATCCAACCTCACGGCGCTGCGCGAGCTCGCGCTCCGCCGCGCGGCGCAGGCGGTCGATGCGCAAATGCTCGATCATGTGCGGAGTCACGCGCTGGCGGGTAGCTTTGCGGTGGGCGAGCGCATTGTCGTCGCGGTCAGCGAGCTTCCCGTGGCGGCCGAACTCGTCCGGGCAGGCAAACGTCTTGCCGATGCGCTGAAGGCGCCTTGGACGGCGGTCTATATCGAGACGCGGCGTAGCCGGGCGATGTCCGACGCGGACCGCCGACAGCTTGCCGACACGCTCGCGCTCGCCTCGCGGCTGGGCGCCTCGACCGCCACGGTGCCTGCGGCAAGCGTCGTCGAGGGGCTGCAGAATTTCGCGCGCGACGCCCGCGCCACCCAGATCGTGATCGGCAAATCGAGCCGGCCCTGGTGGTTCGAAATGCGGCACGGGTCGGTCGTCGACCAGCTGGTCCGGACGATCGACGATGTTGCGGTGCACGTCCTGCCGGGCGAGGCCGGCAAGCAGGCGGGGCAGCGCGGTCTCATGGCGCCGCAGCCCGGACGCTGGGGCAAGCGGTCGCACTATATCTGGTCGCTGGCCATGGTGGCGGCGATGGCAGCCCTCGGCCGTCTGCTGATCGAGGTCATCGATCTCAGCAATATTTCGCTGCTGTTCCTGATCCCGGTGATGTTCGCCGCCGCGACCTTTGGCCTCCGCGCGGGACTGTTCGCGGGGGTGGCATCGAGCCTTGCGTATAATTTCTTCTTCCTGCCACCGACCGGGACGCTGACCGTCAACAATCCCGAGAATGTGATCAGCATCCTCGTGCTGCTGGGCGTCGCCATCGTCACCAGCCAGTTCGCTGCCCGCGTGCGGGCGCAGGCGGACCTGGCACAATCGAGCGCGCGTCAGAATGCCGCGCTCGCCAGCTTCTCGCGGCAATTGACGGCGGCGCCCGACCAGGATGCGTTGATGCAGGCCATCTGTGCAGAGGTCGGGCGCCTGCTCGACGTTCGTGCGGTGCTGCTGCTGCCGTCCGCCGACGGGCCGGTGTTGCGCGCCGCGGTGCCGCCCGAGGACCGGCTCGAACAGATCGAGCGTGCCGCCGCGCAATGGGCGATCGACAATGCACAGCCCGCCGGGCGCGGCTCGGCGACGCTGACAGCGTCGGACTGGCTGTTCCATCCGCTACGCACGACGCGCGGCGTGCTCGGCGTTCTCGGGCTGACGCGCGACGATGCGCGCGAGCCGGTGCGTTCCGATCGGGTGCCGCTGCTGATGAGCCTGCTCGACCAGGCCTCGATCGCGCTCGACCGCATGGAATTGGAGGAGGCATCGCTTCACGCGCGGCAGGTCGATGAGCGCGATCGGCTCCGTTCGGCGCTGTTGTCGTCGGTGAGCCACGACCTCCGCACGCCGCTCACCACGATATTGTCCGCGGCGCAGGAGATGCGGCGCCATCCCTCGGCCAACATGGCCGAAACGATCGAGACCGAAGCGCTGCGCCTCAACCGCTTCGTCTCGAATCTCCTCGACATGGTGCGGGTCGAGGCGGGCGCCCTTCCGATGAAGGCCGAAGCGACCGAATTGTTCGATGCCGCCGCAAGCGCCGCGCATGACACTCGCGCCTCGCTTGCCGGGCACGAGGTCCTGATCGACATCGCCCCCAGCATTCCGCTCGTCCGGCTCGACCCGGTGCTGCTGCATCACTGTCTGATCAACCTGCTCGACAATGCCGGGCGCTATGCGGATCCCGGCACGCCGATCGCCATTCGTGCCAGCCGCACCGCCGATGCGATCCTGCTCTCGGTGATCGATCAGGGACCCGGCATCGCGCCGGGTAACGAGACGCGCGTCTTCGAAACCTTCACGCGGCTCGAGGGGAGCGACCGGGTGAAGCATGGCACTGGCCTCGGCCTCGCGATCGTCAAGGGTTTTGCCGAGGCGATGGGGTTGACCGTCGAGGCTGGAAACAACAGCGAGCCGCATGGCGCGCGCTTCACGATCCGCATTCCCGAGGGGCTGATCATGACCGATCCGATCGACAAGGACATTTCATGAAAGTGCGCCACAAGGTTCTGATCGTCGACGACGAACTTCCTATCCGACGCCTGATCCGCGCGGCGCTGGAGCGTGCCGACTATGCGATCATCGAAGCGGCGAATGCGCGCGAGGCGACCGAACGCTTGCGCGAGGAGCGGCCCGATATCGTGTTACTCGACCTCGGGCTTCCCGATCGCGACGGGCTCGAACTGGTGCCGCTCTTCAAGCAACAGTCCGACACGACGCTGATCGTCGTATCGGCGCGCGACGCTACCGAGGAAAAGGTCGCGGCACTCGACCTTGGCGCCGACGACTATCTGACCAAGCCGTTCGATACTGACGAACTGCTCGCGCGGGTGCGTGTCGCCTTGCGCAATCGCCTGACACGCGACGGCGGCAATCTTGCGGTGACGGTCGGGGACGTCAAACTCGATCTGGTCGCCCGAATCGTGACGAAGGGCGGCGAAGAGGTTCATCTGACGCCCAAGGAATATGCAGTGCTCGCGCAGCTTGCCCGCTTTCCGGGGCGCGTCATCACGCACAAGCAGATCATGGCCGAGGTCTGGCCGCACGAGCATCAGCAGCATGTCGAATATCTACGCGTGCTGATCCGCACGCTGCGTCAGAAGCTGGAAGCCGACCCGCAGCAGCCGCAGATCATCTGCAACGAACTCGGCATCGGCTATCGCTTGCGGCTCGGGACCGAGCGTTCTGGCGGGTGAGGGAGCCCGATGTCGCAGAGGCAATCGAAGTTGGCGCGGCATGAGGTTCGCGCTCCTCTGGAAATCGAAATGGCCCGGCTATCTACATTCGCGGGATGGCGAACGATCAATCGATCCGGACCCGTGTGAGATTCGATTTGGAAGCCCGATAGCCAATCATACGCAATCTCAACGCGGCCTGAAGTTTCCCGATCTCGAATTACTACGCAGCCCTCGCTAGTTGGATAGCCTTCCTTTGGAGGTGTCCATGAAGAGATGGCAGGAAACGCTTGCCGCGAACCTTGGCTTGCGTATCGGGGGTATTGTGCTTTTCGCCATCGGCTGGTCCGCGGCTTTCCGGTTGCACCATCTTGCACTGACGACAACCGCACGCGACGCGACTTCCTTCACGATGCTGCTCGCCGCCGCGACTTTCATTTGCGGGAGTGCCGGCAGCGCGCTTCTGTTCGTCGGCCCAGGGCTTTGGGAGACTGTCGAGGTTTCCGAACGCTGGCGTCGGCTACCGGATGGCGTTTAGGTGCAGCGCTTGATTGCCCTTCCCGCAAGCGGGAGGTGAGAAGAATATCCGCAACCGATCAAATGCGGACTCCCGGCCATGATGATCATGCTACAGTATCCGGCGATGACAGTGCACACTGTCCTGGCTCGCCGTTACGATAATCATCAGCTTCGATAGTCGGCGTTGATGCTTATATAGCCGTGCGTCAGGTCGCAGGTCCAGACGGTCGCGCGGCCTTCGCCTAGCCCGAGGTCGGCGCCGACGCGGATGTCCTGGCCCTTGAGATGCGCCGCGACGGGCGCTTCGTCATAGCCATCGACGGGCAGGCCGTCCTTGGCGACCCAAAAATCGCCGAAGCGGATCGCGAGGCGGTCGCGGTCGGCGGGTTCGCCGGCCTTGCCCACCGCCATCACGACGCGCCCCCAATTGGCGTCCTCGCCCGCGATCGCGGTCTTCACCAGCGGCGAATTGGCGATCGCGAGGGCGACGCGCTTGGCGCTGTCATCGCTGGTCGCACCGGTCACCTGAATTTCGATGAATTTGGATGCGCCTTCGCCGTCGCGGACGACTTGCTGCGCGAGGTCGAGCGCGACCTCGCGGATCGCGGCGTAGAGCGCGTCGGCGCCCGGATCGTCGCGGGTGTTGAGCGTGGCGCCCTCCGCCTGTCCGGTGGCGAACAGCAACACCGTATCGCTGGTCGAGGTGTCGCTGTCGACGGTGATGCTGTTGAAGCTGCCGCCGGTCGCTTCGCTCAGCATGTCCTGCAACAGCGCGGGTGCGACCGCGGCATCGGTGAAGATATAGCCGAGCATCGTCGCCATGTCGGGGGCGATCATCCCCGATCCCTTGACGATACCCGCGACATGGACGGTTTTACCGCCGATCACCGCACTGGCGCCCGATCCCTTGGCGAAGGTGTCGGTGGTGCCGATCGTTTCGGCGGCCGCCTCCCACGAGCAGGGCGCGGCGGTGAGCGCCGCTTCGACTCCGGCGCGTGCCTTGTCCTTGGGCAAAGGCACGCCGATGACGCCGGTCGAGCTGACGAAGACTTCGCTGGCGTCACAGCCGAGGTGTCCGGCAACCTGTTCCATGATCTGCTCGACCGCTTCGCGCCCGCGATAGCCGGTGAAAGCGTTGCTGTTACCCGCGTTGACGATCAGCGCGCGGCCCAGGCCGCCCTTGATCTGTTCGCGGCCGAGTTCGACTTCGGACGAGCAGCAGACGTTGCGTGTGAAGACGCCCGCGACGGTCGTGCCGGGCGCGAGCTCGACATAGGTGAGGTCACAGCGGTCCCATTCCTTGTACCGCGCGCGCGCGACGCGGCGCGTCACTCCGGCGATGTCGGGCAGGGCGGGGAAGGCGGCGGGAGCGAGCGGCGAGCGGGTGGTCATGGAGGTGCGCTTAATCGCAGTGCGCCCAAATCAAAACCCCTCCCGTAAACGGGAGGGGCAAAGATCCTCCCCATGGCGAAGCCAAGGGGAGGTGGCAGCGCCCTTCGGCTGCCTTGCAGGCGCTCAGGATAACCTGCGCCGGAGGCGCAGCGCTGACGGAGGGGTTTTGGCGCTGGCGTCGAAACCCCTCCACCACCGCTTCGCGGCGGTCCCCCTCCCCTAACGCTTCGCGATGGGGAGGATCTTGGGCTTACGCCGGAATGCCGCTGATCGACTTCACTTCCATGAAATCCTTGAGGCCGAACACCCCGCCTTCGCGGCCGTTGCCCGACGCCTTATAGCCGCCGAACGCCGCGCCGGGGCCGGGGCCCCAGGCGTTGACCGCGACCATGCCGGCACGCAGCTTCGGTGCCACATCGGCGGCCTTCGCAGGGTCGCCCGAGATCACCGCCGACAGGCCATATTCGGTGTCGTTAGCGATATCGACCGCTTCGTCGAGGTCGCCATAGGCCATGATCGTCGCGACGGGGCCGAAGATTTCCTCGTTGGCGATGCGCATATCGCGCGTCACGCCCGAGAAGACCGTCGGCTTGATGTAATAGCCGCGGTTGACGCCCGCCGGCAGGCCGGTGCCGCCGGTCTCGAGCGTCGCGCCCTCGTCGATCGCCGACTGGATCAGGCCCTGGATCTTGTCGAACTGCGCCTTGTTGACGACGGGGCCGATATGGCCGCCCTCGCTCTGCGGATCGCCGACAGAAGTGCCGTCGAACATCGCCTTGATGACGCCGACGGCTTCGGCCTCGCGCTCTTTCTGGACGAGGATGCGCGTCGGCGCGATGCAGCTCTGGCCGGTGTTGACGAGCACGCCCTGCACCGTCGGCGGCAGCACTGCGGCGAAATCGGCGTCGGGCAGGACGATGTTCGGCGACTTGCCGCCCAGTTCCTGATGGACGCGCTTGACCGTGTCGGCCGCCGCCTTGGCGACGAGGATGCCGGCGCGCGTCGAGCCGGTGAAGCTCACCATTTCGATCCCCGGATGCGCGCTGATCGCGTTGCCGACGGTCGGGCCGTCGCCCTGCACGAGGTTGAAGACGCCGGCGGGGACGCCCGCGGCTTCGAGGATCTCCGCGAAGATCACTGCGTTGCCGGGGCATTCTTCGGACGGCTTCAGGATCATCGTGTTACCCGCGGCGAGTGCGGGCGCGACCTTGAGCGCGATCTGATTGAGCGGCCAGTTCCACGGTGTGATCATGCCGACGACGCCGATCGGCTCATAAGCGATCATCCCCGCGGCATATTTTTCGGTGAAGCTGAAATCCTTGAGCGCGGCGATCGTGCCGAGGAAGCCGCCGATGCCGGCGCCGACCTGTGCGGTGCCCGCGAAGCTGACCGGCGCGCCCATTTCGCTCGCCATCGATTTCGCGAGGTCGCCCGCGCGCTTCTTATATTCCTCGACGATGCGGTTCAAAAGCTCGAGACGCTCCTCGCGCGTCGTCTGCGAGAAGCTCTTGAACGCTTCCTTCGCCGCGGCGACCGCGTCGTCGACGTCGGCGGCAGTACCGAGCACGACGGTCGACGCCGCTTCCTCGGTCGCAGGATTGATCACGTCGTGGAGCTTGCCACCCTTCGAGTCGACCCAGCGGCCGCCGATGTAATTCTGCTTGAGATGCGTTTCGGTGCTCATGTCCTGTCTCCCATCGGCGGTCAATTCCGTCTCGGATTGCTACCTAATCACTGTGCCCGATGAATCAAGCGCGGCCAACTGCCAAAACTGGCGGGTCAGCGTTTTTCGGCCGCGAGCCGCGACATCAATATGGCGGCGCGTGTCGCCTGGCGCGTGATGCTCGGGATATCGACCGTCTCCTCGGGGCCGTGGTCGCCGGTCGAATAGGCGCCGAGCCCCGCGAGGCTGTCGACGTGCGGCGCGACGAAGCTGATGTCGGCGGCGCCGCGCTTCAAGGGATCGAGCGCGGCCATTTCGGCAAGGCCGAGGTCGCGGTTGACGGCGTTGAGCCGGGTCAGCAGCGCGCGATTGCCGTCGGTCGGTGCCATCGCTGGATAGCCGCCGGGGTCGAAGGCGAGGGTCGCGCCGGTGCCAGCGGCATGATCGGCGACGATCGCCGCCATCTTCGCCTTCACGCGCGCCGCCTGTTCGGCCGACAGCGTGCGCAGGTCGCCGCGCGCGATCGCGGTCGCGGCGATGATATTGGTCTTGCCGTTCGCGCTCGCGCGAATCTTGCCTTCATCGAGCGACACCTGCTCACCGCCCGCGATCAACCCGACGTTGAAGGTCAGGTTCTGTTCGGGCAGTTCGGTGCGAAAGCGGTGGATGATCCGCGCGAGTTCATAGATCGCACCGTCGCCGGCATCGGCGCTGAAAATGCCCGAGCTGTGCCCCGTCTTGCCGGTCGCGGTGACCTGCCAGCTTTCGGAGGAGCGCCGCGCGATCGAGCTCATGTCGGCGCCGCCATCGCGGACCAGCCCTTCGAACCCCAGCGCGACGTCGACGCGCTTGCCCGCGGCAATCAGGTCGGCGCGCGCGGCCGCTTGCGGATGCCCCGTATCTTCCTCGTCGCCGGTCATGTGGAATTCGATATTGGCACCGTCCAGCGTCCCCGCCTTATCCATCGCGCGTAGCGCCGCCACGACGACGACCATTCCGCCCTTGTCGTCGCCGACGCCCGGGCCCTTGGCCTTGTCGCCCATGCGCTCGAAGCGCTGGAAGGGCGAGTCAGGCTCGAACACCGTGTCGAGATGCGCGATCAGAAGCAGACGCTTGGCATCGGGCTTACCGACATGCGTCGCGATCAGATGGCCGGCGCGGCCGGTATCGCGCATCGGCTTCCATTCGACCTTGAAACCCAGCGGTTCGAGTTCGGCGCGCATCATTTGCCCGACCTTTTCGACCCCTTCGAGGTTGAGCGAGCCGCTGTTCTGGTTGACGAGTTTTTCGAGCAGCGCGAGAGTGCGCGCCTGTTCGGCCTCGACTGTCTTGGCCATGCCGCTTTCGGCTTGGCTGAGCTTCGCCTGCGCGGTGGGCACGAGGGCGAGTTGGAAGGCGATGAGCGCGGCAAAGGGCAATGATTTCATGGGGGGACTCCGGGCGATCCAAAATCGTCGCCCCCGCGAAGGCGGGGGCCGCTGGCAACCTCGCGCTACCTCTCTAGCGGCCCCGGCCTTCGCGGGGGGCGACGAAGGAAGTCTGCCCTGCTTGCCACCCCCGCGCAAGCGATCAACCGGGATAAGGCGCATCCTTGAGCAACCGCGCCAGATGCGCGGCGTTGGCGGCGACCATCTTAGCGGTTTCGGTGACTTTCTTCGGGGTTTCCTTCAAATCCTTGAAGTCGGTCGACCCCATCGCCTCGCCGACCCAATAGCAGGCGGCGACCGCGGGGATCGTCCAGCCGACGTCATTCAGCGCCTGAAAGATTTGCGACGAGACATTGTGCGCGCCATCCTCGTTGCCGACGATCGCGGCGACCGCGACTTTGGAGTAGCTCGGCATCCGGCCCTTGTCGTCGGTCTCCGACAAAAAGGCGTCCATTCGCTCCATCACGAGCTTCGCGACGCTCGACGCCTGTCCCATCCAGATCGGGGTTCCGAAAATCAAGATGTCCGACGCGAGGATGCGCTCGCGGATCTGCGGCCAGTCGTCGCCTTCGCCTTCGTCCGAGGATACGCCCCATTTGACGTCGTGCGCGGCAATCGGGATCGGGCCTTCGACCTTCACGCCCGCAGCCTCGAAATGCTCGGTCAGTAACGCGAGCATCGCGTCGGTCGAGCTTTCGCGCCCGCCGGTCGATAGCGAACAGTTGATGGCGGTGGCGGTGAGGGGGGCGGCCATGATGGCTCCTTTGCGGGTTATGCCCCCCGCTTGGAAAAGCCGCGGCGCCCCACTCAAGTTCCTTGGCGCACCATGAAAATGTCGCCGCCGAGGCTGACGAGGAACAGATTGCCCGCGCTGTCCTCGCCGAAAGACGCGATCTGGCTCAGCGTTCCCGCATCGGGCGCAAAATCCTCGTTCCGCCGCGCGAAACGCGAGGAAGCGAGCGTTTGGCCGGGAACGAGGCTGGAAAAGGGAACCGTCCAGATATTGCCCGAGATGAAATCGGCAAAGACATATTGGTCCCGTAGCGACGCGACCGGGCCGCGGTAAACATGGCCGCCGGTGACGGTTCGCCCCTGCCGCGGGCCGGTGCCATGGCCATATTCGAGCACTGGACCGGTCAGTCCGCCCGGCGCGGTGCCGCTATAGCTTTGCGTGCCCTCGCGAAACGGCCAGCCGAAATTGAGGCCGGGCTGGCTCGTCGTCACGACATCCACCTCTTCGATCGCGCCTTGCCCGACATCGCCGATGATCAGCGTCGAGCCCGAGAAGGAGGCGCGGAAGGGGTTGCGCAGGCCCAAGGCGTAAACATAGGGATCGCCGCCGCCCGCGAGGAAGGGATTGCCCGGCGCCGGCGAATAGCTGTTGCCGTCTGCGCCGACCGCGAAGCGCAATATCTTGCCGAGCCGCGAACTGCGGTTCTGCGCATTGTTGCCCGGATCGCCCGACCCGCCACCGTCGCCCACCGCGACATAGACATGGCCGTCGGGACCATAACCGATCCAGCCGCCGTTGTGATTGTTGTTTTCGGCATGTGGGATGCTGAGCACGGTGTCGTAGGCCGTCGAGGAATCGGGTTGCCCCAACGTGTAGCGGCGGACCTGCACCGCACCGTTCGTAGCGGTCGCGACCACGAACAGTCGCTGCGACGCGGCATGGTCGGGATAGGGTGCGAGGCCGAGCAGCCCGCGCTCGCCGTCGGTCGAAATGTCGGTGATGTCGAGGACGAGCGTGCGGCTGCCGTTCGCGGGGTCGAAGCGATAGACGTTGCCGCCCTTCTCGACGACATAGACGCGGCTGTCGCCGGGAATCGGCGCCACGTACAGGGGCTGGTCGAAACCCGTGCCGACGCGCGCGACCGCGATACCCTCGCGGCTGTTGGTGACGGTGATATTGACCGCCTGCGTCGCGCTTGCGCTGGCGTCGCTGACGCGGAGCTGGACGGTGTACACATTGTCGCTGTCGGCATCCCCCGGCAGGTCGTAATCGGGCGCGGCGTCGAAGCGCAGCGCGCCCGCCGGGGTGATCGAGAAGAGCGCGGCGTCGGCGCCGCCGTCGATCGCGAAGGTCAGCGCGTCGCCATCGGGATCACTCGCGGTTGCCTGATAGGCGGCCGATGCGTTTTCGGCGACGCTGGCGGTCTGGACCGAAGTGAAAGCGGGCGGGGCGTTCGCGGTCGGCGGGTTGCCGCCTCCGCCGCCGCTTCCTCCGCCGCCGCAGGAGGCGAGGAGCAGGGGAGCGAGAGCAAGGGGGGCGACGAGCAACATCCGCATGGCCAGCAGCCTTTCGCGATCGAGCCCACCCATAGCCGTAACTTGCCATTCGCCGAAAGGCTCCGCAAGCGCGGCGATTCACCGCATATCGTGGGTGCCCGATCAGGCGGCGTCTTTCGCCTCTTCGAAATCGTCGAGCGAGGGTTTTGACGGGTGTAAAGAGTATTTGACAGGCGTCTTCAAGAGATGTAAAGAGTTCTTTACAAGTAAGGGGCCAGGCGTTGGAAAATCGGGTACGCGAACATCGCGAAGGCGCGGGGTGGAGTCAGGGCGAACTGGCCCGCCGGCTCGGCGTGTCGCGCCAGACGATCAACGCGGTCGAAACCGACAAATATGACCCCAGCCTGCCGCTCGCGTTGCGCATGGCCCGGCTGTTCGGGCTCGAAGTGCGCGAGCTGTTCATCGATCACTGGATCCCGGAGGAATGACATGACGACAGACGTTCGTGCCCCATCGTGGCGCAAGATGGCGCTTCAGGCCCTGATCGGCGCGCTCGCCGGCGCCGGGGGCATGCTTGCCGCTATGTGGTTGCTCGAGGGCGAGGTGCTCGACTGGCAGTCGTCGCAAATCATATTGGTCGGTATCGGCCTGATTTACGTTCTGATGGGGCTGTTCGTCGGTCTGGGTGTGCTGGCACCGCGCGCATTTGGCCAGCGCATACTCAACGTCGCCGATGCCGAGGAAATCGTCGAGGAACGGGCGAATATGGGCAGCAGCGCATTGAGCTGCATCCTGATCGGTGCGGCGCTGGCACTTCTCGCTTATGCGACGGTCGACGGCGCAAACGCGCCCGTGACCGCGCCGATAGCCTTCTGGTTTTTGCTGGCATTGCTCGCCATCGGCACCGCGATCACGCTGCCGATGTGGCGGCGGTTCGACGAGTTGTGGCGGCAGCTGACGATCGATGCGTCGGCGCTCGCCGGCAATATCTTGCTCGCCCTCTGCGTCGTCTGGGGCGGCGCTGCTGCAGCGGGGCTCGTCGCCGGCCCGCACCCGCTCGACCTGGTGTCGGCGGCGTTCGGCATCTTCCTGCTCGCCACCTTCATCGTCGTGGCGCGGCGCGGCATGATGACGCCGCAATAGACGCTTAGCGGGTGTAGAGAGACTGCGGCTTTGGGTGGATTCCTGACTCGTCGCCCCGCCTTCGCGGGGGCGACGGCTAGTTTCGGCCTATAACGGATCTCCCAAGCCAATCCGCAACCGGCATGATCGCTAACGAAAAGGGGCGCCCGGTTCCCCCGAACCGGACGCCCCGCTACAATGCCCCCGAATAATCAGGCGCTGTAGTACATATCGAACTCGACCGGGCTCGGCGTCTGTTCGAACCGGTAGACCTCGTCCCACTTCAGTTCGACATAGGCTTCGATCTGGTCCTTGCTGAACACGTCGCCCTTCAGAAGGAAGTCGTGGTCGGCCATCAGGCTGTCGAGCGCTTCGCGAAGCGAACCGCACACGGTCGGGACTTCGCTCAGCTCCTCGGGCGGCAGGTCATAGAGGTTCTTGTCCATCGCGTCGCCGGGGTGAATCTTGTTCTGAATGCCGTCGAGGCCCGCCATCAGCAGCGCCGAATAGCAGAGATAGGGGTTCGCCATCGCGTCGGGGAAACGGAACTCGACGCGCTTCGACTTGGCGCCCGCACCATAGGGGATGCGGCACGAGGCCGAACGGTTGCGGCTCGAGTAAGCGAGCAGCACCGGCGCTTCGAAGCCGGGGACGAGGCGCTTGTAGCTGTTCGTCGTCGGGTTGGTGAACGCGTTCAATGCCTTGGCGTGCTTGACGACGCCGCCGATGAAGTAGAGGCACATGTCGCTGAGGCCGGCATAGCCGTTGCCGGCGAAGAGCGGCTTGCCCTTTTCCCAGATCGAGATGTGGGTGTGCATGCCGCTGCCATTGTCGTCCTTGATCGGCTTCGGCATGAAGGTCGCGGTCTTGCCGTATGCGTGCGCGACCTGATGCACGACATATTTGTAGATTTGCATGCGGTCGGCGGTTTCGGTCAGCGTACCGAAGGTCAGGCCGAGTTCGTGCTGCGCGGCGGCGACTTCATGGTGATGCTTGTCGCAGGGCAGGCCCATTTCGAGCATCGTCGAGACCATCTCGGCGCGGATGTCGACGGCGCTGTCGACGGGAGCGACGGGGAAATAGCCGCCCTTGGCGCGCGGACGGTGGGCGAGGTTGCCGCCTTCATAGCTGCGGCCGGTGTTGGTCGGCAGTTCGATATCGTCGATCTCGAAGCCCGACTTGTTGTAGCCGGTTTCGAAGCGGACATCGTCGAACATGAAGAATTCGGCTTCGGGGCCGACATAGACGGTGTCGCCGACGCCGGTCGAGGCGACATAGGCTTCGGCGCGCTTTGCAGTCGTGCGCGGGTCGCGGGCATAGCCCTCGCCGGTCGACGGCTCGACGATGTCGCAGAAGATCACGAGCATCGGGGTGGCCGAGAAGGGATCGTCATAAACGGCGTCGAGATCGGGCTTCAGGATCATGTCGCTTTCGTTGATCGCCTTCCAGCCTTCGATCGACGAACCGTCGAACATCAGCCCGTCTTCGAGCTCATCTTCGCCGAGGATCGAGGCGACCATGGTCAGGTGCTGCCACTTGCCCTTGGGGTCGGTGAAGCGCAGGTCGACCCACTCGATGTCGTTTTCCTTGATCCGCGCGATGATATCCTTGGGCTTCGTAGCCATCGTCTATGCTTCCTTCTTGCGAAATGGTCCGGCGTGCCGGGGGTTGTCGGGTTTTCGAAATGCGAGCGGTTAAAGCGCGTCCTCGTTGCGTTCGCCGGTGCGGATGCGCAGTGCGGTTTCGACCGGAATGACGAAAATCTTGCCGTCGCCGATGCGGCCGGTCTGCGCGGCGGCGGCGATCGCCTCCACGACGCGTTCGGCCATGCCGTCCTCGACGATGACCTCGAGCTTCACCTTGGGCAGAAAGTCGACGACATATTCGGCGCCGCGATAAAGTTCGGTGTGACCCTTTTGCCGGCCGAAACCCTTGGCCTCGGTAACGGTGATGCCGCTGACACCGACTTCGTGCAGCGCTTCCTTCACTTCGTCGAGCTTGAACGGCTTGATGATCGCCTCAATCTTCTTCACGCTTATCGTCCCCCTTTGGGCTGGCCGCCGCCCTTGCGCATCGAGCCGGATCAGCTGTGCTGGTCCGGTTCGCCGTCGAGTCGGTGCGGTGTCCCGCCATCTTGCACCAATCAAGAGCCGTGCCAATTGGCGAATCACGGGGTTCGGGGGAGAAATTTGAAACGCCAGAATGCCGCTGCCCAACGGGTGGGCAACGGCGTCATTCAGATGCCTAAAAATTGGGCAGTCAGCGTCCCACCGGCGCCGACGCGTCGGGCAGATTGGCCTTGGTCCAGTTCGATCGCTCGATGACGTAGGCGCGGAGCGCCTCGGCATCGGCGGGGCTCAGCACCTTGGCGAAGCTGACCATGCCGCGGTCCTTGAGCGCGCCGTCGATAATGACCGATTTCCACGCATCGGCGTTAGCGAGCGTGCCAGAGACGCGCAGGTCTGGGGTGAAGCCGTTGCCGATCGCGCTGTCGCCGTGACAGACGATGCAATAGCGCCCGAAATGCGCCTTGCCCGCGGCGACCTGTGCGGGCGTGCCGAATTGCGGTGGCGGGTTCCACGCGAGCGCGGTTGAGGCGGGCGGAGCGGGGAGCTTCACCGTGCCGCCGATCTTCATCACGACGAGGCGCGGAATATTCGGCACCTTGCGCGTCACGCCGCCCGCGACCCCCGCGACGAGCGGGAAGGCGCCGCCCTTGCTCGTCTGGAAGGCGACATATTGGACGCCGCCGGCACGGAAGGTCGAGGGCGCGCTGACGATGCCCGACTGCATGTCGAGGTCGAGCAGCTGCTTGCCCGTATCGGCGGCATAGGCGCGGAAACGGCCGGTGCTCGTGCCCTGGAAGACGAGATTGCCCGCGGTGGTCATCGTGCCGCCGTTCCATGCGGCGGGATAGTCGACCGCCCACGCGACCTTGCCGGTGCGCGGGTCGAAGGCGACGAGGCGGCCGGTCGTCGCGGCGACCGCGGCGCGGTAGGCCGCCTTGTCGTCGGGCATCATCGTGCCCGTCAGAGAAGTGCCGACGTTGAAGCCGACGACCTTGCGCCGGTCGAGTTCGTTCATGTCCTGAAGATAGGCCTGCGGGATCTGCTGCGCGGGGATATAGACGAGGCCGGTCGCGGGGTTGAAGCTCATCGGGTGCCAGTTATGCGCACCCAAAGCGCCGGGGATCGCGATGAAAGGCTTGCCGGTCTTGTAGAAGCGCGCCTCGGGATTCTCGATCGGGCGGCCGGTCGCAAGGTCGTAGCCGGTGGCCCAGTTGATCCCGTCGACGAAGGGCTTGGCGTCGATCAGCTTGCCGTTCGAGCGGTCAATGGTGAAAAAGAAGCCGTTCTTGGGCGCATGGTACAGCACCTTGGTCGGCTTGCCGTTCACCGCCTGCTCGGCGAGGATGATCGGCTGGGTCGCGGTATAGTCCCAAGTTTCGGCGGGCGTTTCTTGATAATGCCACTTATACTTGCCGGTGGTGGCGTCGAGCGCGACGATCGAGGAGAGGAACCAGTTGTCACCCTCGCCGTTCGAGCGCGTGCCGTGGTTCCAAGGGTTGCCGTTGCCGACACCCAAATAGATCTGGTCGAGGTCCTTGTCATAGACGATCGCGTCCCACACGGTGCCGCCGCCGCCCGAGCTCTGCCACTCGCCCTTGTCGGACCAGGTCGCATTGCCCTTGCTCGCAAAAATCTCGTCCGACGCCGCACCATCCTTTGCCTTGGCCGGATTCGGCGCGGTGTAGAAGCGCCAGCGCTCCTTGCCGGTGTCGGCGTCATAAGCGGTGACATAGCCGCGCACCCCGAATTCGGCGCCGCCGTTGCCGATCAGCACCATGTCCTTCACGACGCGCGGTGCGCCGGTGATCGTATAGGGCCTGGATGTGTCGAAGGTCTGCGTCGACCACAGCTCCTTGCCGGTCTTGCGGTCGAGCGCGATCAGGCGGCCGTCGAGCGCGCCGACGAAGAGCTTGTCGCCCCAGACGGCGACACCGCGGTTGACGACGTCGCAGCAGGCCGAAACCGCGCGCTCGCCGGGAACCTCGGGGTCGAACTTCCAGAGCGACTTGCCCGTCGCGGCATCCCACGCGCTGACTTTCGACCAGGCGTGGGTCACATACATGACGCCGTCGACGACGACGGGCGTCGCTTCCTGCCCGCGCGCATCGTCGAGGTCGGCGGTCCAGGCGATGCCGAGCTGACCGACATTCTTGTCATTGATGTCGGTGAGCGGGCTGAAGCGCTGTTCGTCATAACTGTAGCCGATCGCGCCCCAATCATCGCCATTGCCGCCGGTCTTGAGCAGGGTCTCGCTGGCTTTCTCTGCCTCGTCTAGGGCCCCGCCGCCCCAGATGCTCTCATTCTTTGATGCGTTGCATGAAGCCAATGCCAGTGCCGCGCAGCCCAGCAGCGCGGCCGTCCAGACCCGTTTCGCCATATCCCTCTCCCTGTACGCCTATCGTTGACGTTAACGTCAAGACTGCGCGCGAAGGCGCACGGGTGCAAGCGGGAAAATGGGGGTGGGGGAGGGGGCGCCCGTTCGTCACCCCGGACTTGATCCGGGTCCACGAAGGCCGGCGCCGCGTTGAAGTCATGGATCCCGGATCAAGTCCGGGATGACGAAATATGATATGTCGTGCCGATCAGGCCCAAGGCGGCGCGTTCAGGCCCTTGGGGCTGGCGGTGAAGATTTCGCAGCCGGTTTCGGTGATCCCGATACTGTGCTCGAACTGCGCCGAGAGCGAGCGGTCGCGAGTGACCGCGGTCCACCCGTCGTTGAGCATCTTCACCGCATATTTGCCGGTGTTGATCATCGGCTCGATCGTGAAGAACATGCCGGGCTTGAGTTCGGGTCCGGTGCCGGGGCGGCCGGCGTGGACCACTTCGGGCGCGTCGTGGAACATCTGCCCCAGCCCATGACCGCAGAAATCGCGGACGACCGAATAGCGATGCTTTTCAGCATGAGTCTGGATCGCATGCGCGACGTCGCCCATGCGGTTGCCGGGCTTCGCCTGCTCGATGCCGAGCATCAGACATTCATAGGTAACTTCGACGAGGCGCTTCGCCTTGATCGGCACGTCGCCGACCAGATACATGCGGCTGGTGTCGCCGTGCCAGCCGTCGACGATGCTGGTGACGTCGATGTTGACGATATCGCCCTCGCGCACCGGCTTGTCGTCGGGAATGCCGTGGCAGACGACATGGTTGATGCTGGTGCAGCAGCTATGCGTGAAACCGCGATAGCCAAGCGTCGCGGGGATGCCGCCGCCCTCTAACATCATGGTGCGGACAAGGTCGTCGATCGCGGCGGTCGTGACGCCCGGCTGGACGAAGGGGACGAGCGCGTCGAGGATTTCGGCCGACAGTCGCCCCGCCTTGCGCATCCCGGCAAAGCCTGCCTCGTCGTGCAGCTTGATCGTGCCGTCGCGGACGGGGGTCGGGGTCGCCGCGTCGGCGGTGGTTACGGAGACATAGTCGTACATAAGAGCGATATAGGCGATGTGGCGCCGAATTGCGAGGGGCGGTG